>CACJTU010000041.1 GCA_902596375.1 uncultured Pelagibacteraceae bacterium | reverse complement strand
TTCTTCAGCTGATGACTCAAAACAATTTATTGCTTTTATAATTTTACCTAATTTATAATATTTTATTGCTTCTATTTGTTTTGTAGTTAATTCCATAAAACTAATATAACTTAGATTTGTAAAAATTCTTAATTTTGATCCAAAAATGAGTCTAAGATAATTACAGATAAATTATATCATTTTGTCACTTGCTATATTTTTAAAAAACCACTAGTTTGAATATGCTAATAATAAGCGGGCATAGCTCAGTGGTAGAGCGTCTCGTTGCCAACGAGAAGGTCGAGGGTTCGACCCCCTTTGCCCGCTCCAAAAAAATTATGAGAAAAAAATTATGAGTGATTTAGCAAATAAAAAGTGTGTACCATGTGAAGGAAACATTCCTCCTTTTAATGCTGAGGAAATACACAAATATCTAAAAAAAGTTGATGGATGGGAAGTTTTAGAGGATAAAATTGATGGATTTCATTTAATCAAAAGTTTTAAATTTGATAATTTTTTAAAAAGTCAGCAATTTGTAAATAAAGTTGGAGAAATTGCTGAATCGGAAGGTCATCACCCTGATTTATGGTTTGGTTGGGGTTATGCAAGAATTAAAATATTCACACATGCAATTAAAGGTTTGGCAGAGAGTGATTTTATTCTTGCAGCAAAAATAGATAAAATATCTAATGTCTAAAGTGTCTCGTCTTTGAAAAAAGTAGGACTGTACCAGTTTCATTTGCAAACTTAATTATTTCCTTATCTCTTATTGATCCAGATGGTTGAACTACTGCTTTAACACCGGATTGTACTAATTTTTCAATACCATCCACAAAAGGAAAGAATGCATCTGACGCGGCAACCAAATTATCATTCTGGAGATTAAATTTTTTCATTTTATTTATTGCTATTTGACAACTATCTAATCTGCTTGGTTGACCAGAGCCAATACCGACAGTGGTTTCGTTTGATGCTAAGACTATTGCGTTTGATTTGACATACCTACATACATTGAAAGCAAAAATAAGATCTTTAAGTTGTTTTGATGTTGGTTTTCGTTTTGAAACGATTTTAAAATTTTTGGTTGAAAATAAATTTAAATCTTCTGATTGTATCATTATATTTTGGTTGAATGATAAAAATTTAAGAAGTTCTTCTGATTTATAATTTGTTCCGTCAATTAATCTTAAGTTTTTTTTAGCTTTTAATATTTTTATAGCACTTCTTTCAAATCCATTTGCGATGATCACTTCTAAAAATAATTTATTTAGTTCTAAAGCTAAATTTTTTGTAATTTTAAAATTACAAGAAACTATTCCACCAAAAGCACTTACGGGATCACAAGAAAGAGCAGATTTATAACTCTCTAAATGATCATTTTTAGTAGAAACTCCACATGGATTTGCATGTTTAACTATGACTGTTCCTTTACCCCTTGGTAAAGATCTTGAAATAGTTAAAGCACTAAATATGTCATTATAATTGTTATAACTTAGTTGTTTTCCATGAATTTGTTTTAAATTTGTATTCGAACTACTTGAATATATTGCACTTTGTTGATGAGGATTTTCTCCATATCTAAGTTGTTCTCTAAGATTTCCATGCAAAATTTTTTTCTTAGGGAAAATAGTATTTGTTTTTTTATTGAAATAGTCTGAAATAACAGAGTCATAATAAGCTGTTTCAGTAAAAGCTGTCCTTGATAGCTTTTCCCTAAAACTTAAGGAAGTAGATCCTTTGAACTTTTTTAATTCTTCAATTAATTCCTCATACTGGTCTGAAGAAGTAATTACAGTCACATCATTATAGTTTTTAGCTGCAGACCTAACCATTGTAGGACCACCTACATCAATATTTTCTATAATTTTTTTATGGTCTTTTGTTTTTTTAAGAGTGTTTTCAAATGGATAAAAATTAACTATCACTAAATCAATATTCTCAAAACCATTATCTTTTAGATCTTTTAAGTGAGATTTTTTCTCTCTCTTATTTAAAATTCCCGCATGGATTTTTGGATGAAGAGTTTTTACTCTACCCTCCAAAATCTCAGGTGAATTGGTAAAATCAGACACTTGTAAACAATTAAATTTTAATCTTTTAATTTCTTTATAAGTACCACCCGAGCTAATTATTTTAATTTTGTTTTTTTTTAAAATATTTAGTAATGGTTTTAAGTTATTTTTATCAGATACAGAAATGAGAGCTGTTTTGATTTTTTTCTTCATTATAATTTAC
>CACJTU010000040.1 GCA_902596375.1 uncultured Pelagibacteraceae bacterium | reverse complement strand
CTTCTGCTGGTGGTGATGCTGTAGCAGTTATTGGTTATCTTGACCAAGGAGGAAAAGGAATTATTCAAGCTTCTTTAGACTCTGGTGCGTTTGATAGATTTATTTTATCAGATGGTATGATTGGTCAATCTTTAGTTGATGCATTCGGAAAAGATTTAAGTAAATCATTTGGATCATTACCAGGTTCTACTGGTAAAGGTGCAGGTATATTTGCTGAAGTTGCAAAAGCTGGGGGTGTAGAAGCTTCTGGTCCTTACACAGGTGAATCTTACGATGCAGCTGCTTTAATCGTTCTTGCAATGCAAGCAGGTAACTCTGCTGACAGAGCATCAATTGCAAAAAATGTAATGGATGTTGCTAATGCTCCTGGAACTAAAATTTACCCAGGTGAACTTAAGAAAGGTTTAGACTTACTAGCAAAAGGTAAAAAGATTAATTACGAAGGTGCTACTGGAGTAACTTTTACTAGTGTTGGTGAAGCTGAAGGTTCTTTCTTAGAACAAGAAGTTAAAGGCGGAAAATTCAAAACTAAAAAACAAAGATAATTTTTTATCTTAATTCAAAAGACCCCAGTAATTTAATTACTGGGGTTTTTTTTTAAATCAGCTCTTATGGTAGATAGAGCTATTATAATTAGAAAAACCAAACATATTAAATTCATAGTTTTCCAGCTAGTTAAACTAAGAAATACTCCTGCAGACAAACTGGCTAATGCTTGTATAGAATAAACAATTAAATCATTATACCCTTGAGCTCTAAATTTTTCCTCTTCTCTGTAACACAAAACAAGTAAGCTCGTTCCTGATATAAATAAAAAATTCCACCCTAGCCCCAGGAAAATAAGTGCAACCATATAGTTAATATAATTCTGTTCAAATAAACTGGTAATAATTGTGACTAAAAACAATAAAACTCCCATATACATTATTTTACTATGACCAAATCTTTTAATTAAATTTCCTGTAACCAGTGAAGGTAAAAACATGGCTGCTATATGAAGCTGAATAACAAATCCAGTCTTGCTTAAACTTATTTTCTCCATCAGATGCATACTTATAGGAGTTGCTGTCATTAAAAAAGTCATTACAGCATAGGCAAAAGCTGAAGCTACTAGCGCCTGTAGAAATCTAGGTTGAGAGATAAGCTCAAAAAAACTTCTTCCAGTTTTATATTGATTATTAGATATCGTTTTTGGTTCCTGATAAAAAATTAAAAATATTGTGGATGAGATAGATAAAATAGCAAGTGCAAGATAAGAACCTGCATACATATGATCTGAAATAAATCCTTTCGAAATGTTTGCAATGTTTGGACCAATAAACGCCGAACCTATTCCTGCTAACAAAATGATAGAAATTGCTTTTGGCGCATAATCCTTATCCACAACCTCCACTGCTGCAAAACGATATTGATGGCTAAAAGCTATTCCTCCACCAATTAAAAAACATCCTAAATTATATAAGACAAAACTTTCTATAATTATAGAGTATGCAGTTAAAAGAGATGCAAAACATGTGCCGATTGATGCAAAAATAAAACCTAATTTTCGTCCAATTATACTCATTAGCTTTGCAGCAAAAAAAGCGAATAACGCAATTCCAACAACTGACAAAGCCATTGGAAGAGTAGCTAAAGATTTTATTGGACTAAATTTTGAACCAATTATGCCACTTAAAAAAACGGTGACCGGTGCAGCTGTAAAAGCGAAAATCTGGCTTAAAATGAGTAACGAAAGATTTTTATTCATTAAAAGAATAAATACTTATCAGCCATATACAAAGCCCAAGCAGCAGCAGCACCTAATATAATATATTTCATTATGTTTACTTTATTTCTATTTTTTCAGGAAGTATACCTTTAGGTCGATACCTCATGATAAACAACAATCCTAATCCCATCAGTAAAAATCTGAAATAAGGAACGCTTTCAATTAAATGAGCTTTAAGCGCATTTGTTTCAGGAATTCCCGCTGTGAAAAAGTTTATTAAAAATAATGATATTGGTGCTGCTTCAATCCATAAGAACCAAACAACAAATCCTCCTAAAATTGCCCCAAAATTATTTCCACTTCCTCCAACAATTACCATCACCCAAATTAAGAACGTATATCTCATGGGTCTATAACTTCCTGGAGTAAATAGACCATCTTGTGTAACCAACATTGCACCAGCAATTCCAACTATAGCTGAACCTAAAATAAAAATTAATAAATGTTGCTTTACAACATTTTTACCCATTGCATTTGCAGCTTCCTCATTATCTCTAATTGCCCTCATCATTCTTCCCCATGGAGAATAAAGTGCTTTTTGAGTTAAAA
>CACJTU010000039.1 GCA_902596375.1 uncultured Pelagibacteraceae bacterium | reverse complement strand
TTGAAGATAAATTTCCCATTTTTGAAAGATAAATAAAAATAAAGTGTTCAACAACTAACCAGAGGTTGTATTTGTAAACTATTTGGACACTTAAAAGCGGCATTGACTCCATCGGACTTCGATTTTTTAATAAGGTTTTGAAAATTTAAAGGGAGAGAAAACGATGAAAGCACAGGTTTTGCACAAGTATGACCCAGAAATGAAAGAAAAAGTTTGGGTTACAGGCGAAGAAATGCCAGATCCAAAAATTGAGAAGGCATCAGATGTAATTGTTAAAATTGGTGCTGCAGGAGTTTGCAGAACAGATTTACATATTATTGAAGGAGTATGGAAACATATTCAAGATCCAGATGGAACTTTATTACCATGTGTAATGGGGCATGAAAATGCTGGATGGGTAGAGGATGTTGGTAAAGACGTAACTGATTTTAAAAAAGGTGATCCAGTTATTTTACATCCATTAATTTCAGGAACAGGTGGTACTTGTTTGGACTGCAGAAGAGGTAATGATATGCATGCTGCTGCTGGAGCATTTCCTGGATTAAGTATTAAAGAAGGTGGATACTCTGAACTATTAAAAACAAGTGTTAGAAATTTAATTAAACTTCCAAAAGTTTTAGCACCTAAAGATGTTGCACCTTTTTCAGATGCAGGTCTTACAGCTTATAGAGTTGTTAAAAAGGCAACTAGACATTTATTGCCAGGTCAAAGCTGTACGATAATTGGTGCTGGAGGTTTAGGACATATTGCTATTCAATGTTTGAAAGCGATGTGTGCAGCTGACATTATTATTGTTGAGAAATCTGAAACAGCCTTAAAACATGCAATGGAACTCGGTGGTGATCACGGAGTTTTAATTGATGGAAACGAAATTGAAAAAGTTCAAGAACTAACTAAAGGAAAAGGTTCAGAAGCTGTTATCGATTTCGTAGGTGAAAAAGGATCTACTGCCATGGGAATTCAAATGACTTCTAATGGTGGTTTTTACTACATTGTTGGTTACGGAGAAGAAATTAAATCATTAGCAGTTGATTTAATTATTTCTGAAAAAACAATCGTAGGTAATTTAGTGGGAACGTGGTCTGAGTTGTATGAATTGATGGAGTTAGCTGATCGAGGAAAAGTAAAGCTATCCATGCAAGAATATAAATTAGACGATGCTAATAAAGCGCTCCATGATCTTAACGACGGTAAGGTTAAGGGAAGAGCTGTTTTAGTTCCGTAATTAAGTAAAGGAAGAGAGAGGTAATAATGAAAATAATGAAAACTTGCTTGACGGCTTTAATATCAAGTTTGATGATATTTAGTCCTATGGCATATGCTGATAAGTGGAGCGATCAGTTTCCACATATCAAAGCTACAGGAGATATTCCTGGTGACTGTTCTTATGAGAAGATGTCTAAGAAAAATTACAAAGGAAAAACTCTTAAAATAAATACTCACGCAATACCGGTAATGGGTGAGCCAACAGCTCTACACGCTGAACAGTTTGAGAAATTAACTGGTGCAAAAGTTGAAGTTACACATACACCAGCAGGTGATTTGTACTCAAAAGCAATGGTTCCTTTCCAAGCTGGACAAGCTCCTTACGATGTTGTGTTTGGATTTTCTAACTTCATTAATGACTGGAAAAGATATTTAGCACCAGTTCCTAAGAAGTATATGAACTCACCTGAGATGAAAGACGTAACAAAATCTCACATGGGTGTATCATCTTGGGATGGAACTATGTACCAATACCCAGTTGATGGTGACAGACATTATCTAAAATACAGAAAAGATGTCATTGATAATCCAGAAATGCAGAAGAAATATAAAGCTGACACAGGTAATGAGTTAAGAGTTCCAAGAACTTGGAAAGAATACGCTCAAATGGCCAAATATTTCAATGATTGGGATTGGGATGGAGATGGTGAAAAAGAGTATGGATCAGCTGAAGTTATGAAAAAAGATGACTTAATGTTTGCAGCTTTTTTCAGCAGATCAGTTGCTTATGCTAAAAACCCTAGAACTCCAGGTGGTTTCTTTTTTGATTTAGAAACTATGAAACCAAACATCAATAACCCAGGTTTTGTTGAAGCATTAACTGATTGGGTTGAAGCTACTAAATATGTTCCTCCAGGAGGAACTAACTTTGGTCTAGGTGATGAAATCGGATCATTTGGTGGTGGACAAACTTTATTTAGTTTCTCTTGGGACGATGCATTTATTGCAGCAATGCAAGATGATAGCCCAATTAAAAATAAAGTTGGTGCAGCTCCACTTCCAGGTGCTGATAGAGTTTGGAACAGAGTTACAAATAGCTGGGAAAACCAATACAACCAAGCTCCTTACATTGTTTGGGGTTGGGCTGTAGGTGT
>CACJTU010000038.1 GCA_902596375.1 uncultured Pelagibacteraceae bacterium | reverse complement strand
TTTCAAGCGTTACAGGCTTCGAAAATTTAGACTTAAATTGAACAGTAACGGCAACAAATCTCCCCGTCTTGTCTGTTTTATCTATATAAGATTCTTTAATAACTTTTACTATTCCAACTATCTCTTTTCCTATGTTTGAATGATAAAAAAAACATAGATCCCCTTTCCTCATACTTTTTAAATTTTTTGCAGCTTGATAATTTCTGACACCATCCCAAGGTGCACCTTTAATTCCAGCTTTTTTTTGCTGGTCAATTGACCAAACATTTGGTTCAGATTTAAGTAACCAATATTTCATTTTAATTAGATAACCTATTGTAACATAATTATAAATTGATAATCTTAAAATATGAGAGAAGCACCATATATATTTGGAAAAATTTATAATTTTGAGCAAGTTAAGGAAATTAACAATGTGATAAAGGAAAATTTTATTGAGGGTGAAGATAACTATGCAAGAGGTGCAGAAAAAACTTCAGATGTTAAGTTTGTAAGATTTGGGCAAATTCAAAGACTAATGGGTCCTTTTTTGGATTTTTGTTATACTTCAAATATAAATTATTTTGGATTTGATCTACATCCAATCACTTCACAAAAAAGATTAAATTATAACATTTACAGTATAGGAACAGAATATAATTGGCATATAGACGCAGTTTCAAAACATCCAGTAAGGGATATTAAACTTACAGCTTTGCTCAATTTATCCGAAGAGCCTTATGAGGGAGGAGAGTTGCAACTGTTTAAAACTTTAGTAATAGCTTGTAAAGAATTTAATGAACCAGGAAGTGCAATTATTTTTCCATCATTCACAAATCATAAAGTCAATAAAGTTACTTCTGGTTCAAGAAATACGCTAGCCCTATGGATGTCTGGGCCAAAATTTAGATAACCTAAATTATAATTTTACGCCAGCACCTTTGAGAAAAGCTGCATCTTCATCTAAAGGCCATCTAGGTTTTGCTGGATAATTTAAATCATTAAATTGGTTTATTTTAAATTTTTCCAAACCTACCATTGCAATCATTGCTGCATTATCTCCACAAAACTCTATAGGTGGAAAAATACTTTTATAATTATTTTCTTCACATAGATTAATTAACATAGACCTAATTTTCTTATTTGCTGCAACTCCTCCAGCTACAACGAAAATTTTTTCATTTAATTCATTTATTTTTTCAAATTCAGTAAAAGCAATCTTTGTTTTTTTATATAAAATTTCCTCAATTGTTTTTTGAAAAGATGCTGCAAGGTCATATTTATCTTGTTCTGATTTAATTGTTTTGCTTATCTTCAACACGGCAGTTTTTAGACCTGCAAAAGAAAGATTGCATCCTCCTTTGCTGAAAATTGGTTTTGGTAAATCATATTTTTCTGGATCACCTTTTTTAGCTAAAATTTCAATTTGAGGTCCTCCTGGGAATTCTATTCCTAAAAGCTTTGCTGTTTTGTCAAACGCCTCACCTAATGCATCGTCAATAGTCGTTCCTAATCTTTTATATTTACCAAGATTCTGAACGCTTAAATATTGTGAGTGCCCACCTGAAATTAAAAGAAGTAAATATGGATAATTTAGATTTGTATTTATTTTTGGACTTAAGGCATGTCCCTCTAAATGATTAACAGCAATAAAAGGTTTATTCATTGCTGTTGCGAAAGCTTTACCAAAACTTAACCCAACTGATAAACAAACAATTAATCCAGGACCAGCGGTAGAAGCAACCGCATCTATTTCTTCAATTTTTCTTCCACTATCATCAATAGCTTTTTTGACAATCCAATCAATTTTTTCAATATGTGAACGAGCTGCTAGTTCAGGAACTACACCACCAAACTCCCTATGAACCTCCACTTGGCTAGAAACAATGTTGGATAAAACTACTGGGAATCCTTCTTCATTTTCAGTTATTAAAGAAGCTGATGTTTCATCACAACTAGTCTCTATTCCAAGAATTAAGGGTTTTTTGCTCATTCAAATAGTTTTTAATAATTGTACAATCTTTATACAAGTAAGAAATAATTTTTTATGAAAAAAAAAATAATAATTGGATCTAGAGGTAGCAAGCTTGCCTTACTTTATGCCCATCAAGCTAAAGAGAAGATTATTGAAAATACCAACCTTGATAATGAAGATATTTTAATTAAATCAATTACAACTAAAGGTGACGAAGTACACGATATAAGATTATCTGAGCTTGGTGGCAAAGGTTTGTTTTCAAGTAATATTGAAAAAGAACTTCAGTTAAAAAATATTGATATTGCAGTCCATGCACTGAAAGATATGCCTGCTAATGAGACAGAAGGATTAAGGACAGATTCTTTTCTTAAAAGAAACGACCCGAGAGAGATTTTAATTACAAAGAACAAAAAAAAACTTAAAGATTTAGATCAAAAGTCAATTGTTGGTACCTCATCATACAGAAGAGAATTTCAAATTAAAAAAATTAGACAAGATTTAAACTGTAAACTAATTAGAGGAAATGTGGATACTAGAATTAGAAAATTGAATGCAGGGATGTATGATGCAATTATTTTGTCTTATGCTGGTATCAAATTTTTAAAATTTGAAAATGAAATCTCAGAAATTTTTTCAGCTGAAGAAATAATTCCTAGCGCAGGACAAGGCGTAATTGCTCTTCAGTGCAGGGAGAATGATGATGAGACAATTTCTATTTTAAATAAAATTAATCATGAGGAAACATATAAAAGAGCTCACCTTGAGAGAAATATTTTAAAAGTTTTAGATGGAGATTGTGAAACAGCAATTGGTGCTCATTCAGTGGTTGATGGAGATAAGATTATAGCGGAGGCTGAACTTTTTTCTTTAGATGGTAAACAAAGGTTTTATGAAAAAAAAGT
>CACJTU010000037.1 GCA_902596375.1 uncultured Pelagibacteraceae bacterium | reverse complement strand
CTCTAGGCCCATTTTTTGTTCCTCCCCCATAACTGACTGTTTTTTCTAGACCAAATGGAACAATTACAGCTCTTTCTTTAAAGCTAAATTTATTATCAATTCCTAAAAACCCGTTTTTATTTGATAGATATTTCAATTTTATTCAAAAATTTTTGTAAAGTTTTTTCTTTCTCTGTTTTTCCACTCACCCTTATGATAAGCATCACTTGCTATCAACGGTAAAACACTAGTTGCCTCTGCAAACACCATCTGTTCTTTTGTAATATCTACTTTTCCCCATGAACTTGCTTCTTTTAATGTGGAGCTGCTACATGCTCCGTCTCTACTATCAGCAACAGTAATTTGAACAGCATATTTATGCATGTCTACATCTTTTCCTAATAGTTCAGCACAAATAACAGTATCTTGAATAAAGTTTTTAGGCACACCACCACCAATCATAAATAATCCAGAACCTTTAGATTTGATTTTAATTTCTGTTAGTTCTCTAAATTCTCTAACCGAGTCAATTGTTATATGTTTTTTTGGATTTTGTTCTTGATGCATAACTAATCCGAATCCTGCACTCGAGTCAGTAAAAGCAGGGCAGAAAATAGGAACATTATTGTCAAAAGCGGTTTCAATTAAAGAGTCTTTTTTCTTTGAGTTATTTTTTAAATACTTTCCCATTTCATAAATGAACTCTCTTGAAGTATAGCTTCTCGCCTCTAGGTTATTAGCGATTTCACATATAATTTTATCACACATTTGAAGCTCTTCTTCATCTATGTAGGTATCGTAAATTCTATCTATATAGTTGTCTCTCAGCTCAGTATCATCTTGAAATTGTGAACCTTGATAATGTTTAAAACCAAGAGCTTCAAAAAAATCCATATCTACTATAGAGGCTCCTGTTGCAACAATTGCATCGACCATATTATATTTAACTAAATCTTTATAAATATTCATACATCCAGCTGCCGAAGTAGAGCCTGCTAAGGTAAGGAAAATTGTACAATCTTTATCTTTAAGCATCTCGTTATAAATATTAGCAGCATTTGCTGTTTCTCTAGAAACAAATGACATTTTTTCCATTGAGGATATAATTTTTCTAGAGTCGAAAGAAGTTATATCGATGTGCTCAACAGGATTTTTTAAGAAATCTCTTTTACTGTTATGACCTGGATTTTTTTGACTTGACATTAAGCTACCATGTTAGCTTTGTTAATGCCTTTATCATACATTGTCATTATTGGGTTATCTTCAACTTCATAAATTTCATTTGAGTAATAACCATTAAACTGAGTTCTAAATGTCAATCCGTATGCCCCAAGTTGACCAAGTTCAATATAATCATTTTCTTTAATATTATTTGGAAGCAAAAAAGGACCTTTCATATAATCCATGCTATCACATGTTGGTCCGAAGAAGTCAAAAGCAGTTAATTTTTTTGAAATTATTTTGTTAGAATTTTCTTTAATCATTCTAGATGGGAATACAATGTTAGGTGTACCTGCATCAAAAAGAGTACCATATGTACCATCATTAATATAAAGCTTTTGTTTTTTTCTTAAATTAACTCTTACAACTGTTGAGCCACTTTCTGCAACTATAGCTCTACCAGGCTCACAAATAATTTCAGGAAGTTTTTCAAGTTTTAAATTTTCTAAACTCTTATTTATTTCATTAAAATAACTAATTAAAGATTGTGGAATTAAGTCAGGATAGATTGTGGGGAAACCTCCACCTACATTAATATAATCTGGAATTATCTTGGTTTTTTTAATTATATTTCCAATTTCACTAATTCCTTTCGCATAAGAAATTGGATGCATACATTGTGAACCAACATGAAAACTTAAGCCAACCTTTTTAGCGTGTTGTTTTACAAGTCTTAACAAACCTACTGCTTCTGATGTTAAAGCACCAAATTTTTTAGATAAATCAATTTCTGCATGTTCATTGGAAACAGCAACTCTTACAAATAATTCTAAATCTTCAGCATTATTTGTACTTTCAATTATTTTAATCAGTTCATCTTTAGTATCTAATGAAAAAGTTTTTACACCATAATTAAAATATGCTTCTTTTATACTTTCTCTACTTTTTACAGTATGCATATAAGAGCATTTAGCAGTTTTGCTAAAAGTTCTAATATTTTTAATTTCCTCGATTGATGCTACATCAAATTGTTCAACTCCACTTTCTATGATTGTTTTGATTACTTCAGGGTGTGGATTAGTTTTAACCGCATATAAAATTTTTCCAGGAAATTTGTTTAGGAAAAATTTAACAGCAGATTTTATGGAATTCTTTCTTATACAGTAAACTGGTTTTTCAGGTTTCAGCTGATTAACTAATTCTTCAACTGATTTAAATTTTTGCATTTTAAATGCCTCCAAAAAAAATTTAATAAAAAAAAGTCTTTTTTAAAAAAACTTTAATATTTTTTGGCATATAAAGTAAACAACACCAATGTAAAGTAAATAATTCAAGCCAGAAATGCGTAAAATTCATATATTGTAATATTCTGCAGAGACCCCATATAAGGGTTATGAAAGAAGAAGCAAAACTACAGAATCTTAGCGATTTTGAGAATAAATCATTATTAATCGTGGATGATGATAATCCTTTCCGTGAACGCTTAGCAAGAGCAATGGAAAAAAAAGGATTTGAAGTTTTTCAAGCTGAGAGTGTGCAAAAGGGAGTTGAATCTGTAAAAACTAAAAAACCTGGTTTTGCGGTTGTAGACTTAAGGCTTGCCGACGGTAATGGACTAGAAGTTGTAAAAGAAATTCAGTCTTCAAATAGTGATAGTAGGATTATCATGCTAACTGGTTATGGAAATATTCCAACGGCAGTAGCTGCAATCAAAGAAGGTGCTATAGATTATTTAGCCAAACCTGCTGATGCAGAAGATGTAGAGAAAGCATTATTGGCAGATCCTTCAAAAAAAGCTGCCCCACCAGAAA
>CACJTU010000036.1 GCA_902596375.1 uncultured Pelagibacteraceae bacterium | reverse complement strand
AGATCAGATTAAATTTAAAGCAATAGAAGAAGGAACTTTTTTTACAAGAGATTTAGTATCCGAGCCAGGTAATGTTTTGCACCCTGATGAATATGCAAAAAGATTAAATCTATTAAAAAAATTTGGACTTAAAGTAAATATTTATGACGAAAAGAAATTAAAAAAATTAGGTATGAATACTTTGTTAGGAGTTGGACAAGGAAGTATTAGAGGATCATATCTTGTAACCATGGAGTGGAATGGGTTGAGAGATAAATCTAAACCTTTAGCATTTGTTGGTAAAGGAGTTTGTTTTGATACAGGTGGTATTTCACTAAAACCTGCAAAATTTATGGAGGACATGACTTATGATATGGCTGGATCAGCAGTTGTAGTTGGACTAATGAAAAGTTTAGCCTTACGAAAAGCAAAAGTTAATGCTGTAGGTGTCGTAGGTCTTGTTGAGAATATGCCAGGTGGGAATGCACAACGACCAGGAGATATTGTAAAGTCATATAGCGGAAAGACAGTTGAAATTTTGAATACAGATGCAGAAGGAAGATTAGTATTGGCAGATGCTTTAACATATACAGAAGAAAAATTTAAACCTAAATTCATAGTAGATTTAGCAACTTTAACAGGAGCAATTATTGTTTCGCTTGGATCAGAATATGCAGGTTTATTTTCAAATGATGATAAATTATCAAAACAATTAATTAATGCTGGTGATGAAGTAGAGGAAAAAGTTTGGAGAATGCCATTAAGTAAAAATTTTGACAAACTAATTGACTCTAAAAATGCAGACATGCAAAATATAAACTATGTGGGAGGAGCTGGATCTACTACTGCTGCTCAATTTTTACAGAGATTTATTTTAAACAAAACACCCTGGGCGCATTTAGATATTGCTGGGATGGCTTTTTCAAAATATGGAGGAGCTTTAAATTCAGGTGGTGCTACAGGCTATGGAGTAAGATTATTAAATAAACTAATAGAGGATAATTATGAGTAATTTAGAACAAACTTTATCTATTATTAAACCAGATGCAGTTGAAAGAAATCTTGAAAATGAGATTAAGGAAATGTTTAAAAGTAAAGGCTTTTCAATTTTAAAAGAAAAAAAAATTCAAATTGAAAAATCAGAAGCAGAGAAATTTTATAAAGTTCATGAAACTAAGCCATTTTATAACGACTTGTGTGATTATCTTTCTTCAGGTCCAATTGTTGTTATGGTTCTTCAAAAGGCTAATGCAATATTGGGAAATAGAGAGTTAATGGGTGCAACAAATCCAAAAGATGCAGAAGAGGGCACTATCAGAAAAAAATATGGAATTTCTATAGATAAAAATTCTGTTCATGGATCAGATAGTGTTGAAAATGCTAAAATTGAAATAGATTTTTTCTTTAAAGATTAAAAACTTTTAATATAGCTTTTGGGTATATTTTATGTTCCTGGGCTAAAATTTTTTTTGCAAGAGAATCCTCAGTTTCATGTTTTGAAATTTTCACTTTTTTTTGTAGAATAATCTTACCAGAATCTAATCTAGAGTTCACAAAATGAACGGTGCATCCTGAATATTTTTCTTTGTTATCTATTGCTCTTCGATGTGTATTTAATCCTTTGTATTTAGGCAGTAAAGAGGGGTGTATATTTAAAATTTTTCCTTTACATTTTTTTATAAAATTTTTCGACAAAATTTTCATAAATCCAGCTAGACAAATCATTTCAATATTATTTTTTTTTAAGATAGAAAGTAGCTTATTTTCACTTAATTTTTTGTTTTTAAAATTCAAAACTTTTTTTTTAATTTTAAATTTTGTCGCATAATTTAAACCTTTTGCCTTAGAGTTATTTGAAACAATTAAATTAATTGATATAGGAGATATTTTAGTTTTAGAAAATTTAACTAAAGATTTTAAATTACTGCCTGTTCCTGAAATAAATACAGCTGTTCTAATTCTATTGATGCCAGTTGATAGAACCATTTAACTTAACTTTGTTTTTACCTTCATAAATTTTTCCAATAACATATGGTTTATATTTATTTGAAAAAAATTTACTTATTTTTTTTAAATTTTTACTTTCAGTAATAAGACAGAAACCAACTCCACAATTAAATGTTTTAAGCATTTCTGTATCAGAAATTTCATTATTTTTAAGCCAATTAAATATTTTAGAAGTTTTAATTTTATCTAAACTTATATGTGCAGAGAGTTTATCCGGTATAATTCTTTTAATATTGTCAGACAAACCTCCCCCAGTTATATTTGCACAACCATTAATTAAGTTGTTATTTATTAAATTCATTATTTCCCTTACATATATTTTAGTTGGTTTTAAAAGCTCAGATTTTAAAAATTTATTTTTTTTAATATTTATTTTTTTTTGTTTTAATAAATATCTTATAAGAGAATATCCATTAGAATGTAAACCACTGGAAGGAATTGCAACTATAAGATTATTTTTTTTTATTTTATTTTTATTTAAAATTTTATTCTTCCCTACAATTCCTACGGCAAAACCTGCAATATCAAATTTACCTTTTTCATAAGTACCTGGCATTTCAGCAGTTTCTCCACCCACGAGTTCACATTCTGATTGATTGCAGCCTTTTTTAATCCCTTTTATTATTGCTTTAAGTTTTTTAAGATCAATTTTATTTATTGAAATATAATCTAAAAAAATTAAAGGTTTAGCTCCTTGAACAATTAAATCATTTACGCTCATAGCAACCAGATCAATACCAATAGTATCAAATTTATTTAATTTATTTGCAATTTCAATTTTAGTTCCCACACCATCAGTACAAGCTACGATTCTAGGCTGTTTAATATTACCTGGTATATTTGTGATTGAACCAAAACCTCCTATATTAGAAAACTTTTTTTTGCCTCTTTTTTTTGCTGAAACTGTAGAAATGAAATCAACAAACTTGTCTGCGGCTTTAATATTAACCCCACTTTTTTTATAGGTAAATTTTTTTTTATTCATTAATATGTTTTATGAAATTTATTTCTCTACTTAGTAATTTAAAGCTTTTATATAATTTTTTTTTATTTCTTGCTTTAATAAATATTTTCTTTTCCACAGGAAAAA
>CACJTU010000035.1 GCA_902596375.1 uncultured Pelagibacteraceae bacterium | reverse complement strand
TATCAATATTATACTTCTTAATTGCATCTTTTGCATGTTTGGAAGTAATAAGCTGTTCTTTTGCCAAAATACTTAAACCGTAAGCAACTAAATGTTCTTTATCTACCTCAAAAAATTTTCTTAAATTTTTTCTTGTATCACTTCTTCCAAAACCATCTGCTCCTAATGAATAAAAACTTTTATTAGTATAAGATCTGATTTGATCTGAATTCATTCTCATATAATCAGATGCAGCCATAATTGGGCCCTCTGTTTGGCCTAGGCATTGCTCAACATAGGATTTTTTGGGTTCTTTATCAGGATTTAAAAGATTATATCTTTCTACCTCCATCCCATCTTTTCTTAATTCATTAAAACTTGTTACACTCCATATCTCGCTGTCAATTTGATAATCATTTTGCAAAATCTCTGCAGCAGACATCATTTCCCTTAAGATTGTTCCTGATCCTAAAAGTTGGATTTTAGTTTTTTTGTATTTATTAAATTCTTTTATTTTATACATGCCCTTTAAAATACCTTCCTCACAATTTTTATCTTTCGGCATTTCTGGATGTGTGTAATTTTCATTCATTGTTGTAATATAATAAAAAACATTCTCATTTTTCTCATGCATTCTTCTTAGACCTTCTCGAAAAATTACAGCTAATTCATAGTGAAATGTAGGATCATAAGTTACACAATTTGGAATAGTTGATGCAATTAAATGACTATGTCCATCCTGGTGTTGTAAGCCTTCTCCAGCTAATGTTGTTCTTCCAGCTGTTGCACCTACCAAAAATCCTCTTGCCTGACTATCCCCGGCTGCCCAAGCTAGATCTCCTATTCTTTGGAAACCAAACATTGAATAAAAAATATAAATTGGGATCATTTCGATATCATGATTAGTATATGCAGTGGCAGCAGCAATCCATGAAGACATAGCACCTGCCTCATTGATACCTTCCTCTAAAACTTGACCACTTTTATCTTCTCTATAAGAACTTAATTGAGCAGCATCCTCGGGTTCATATTTTTGCCCCTCATGTGCATAAATTCCAATTTTTTGGAAAAAACCTTCCATGCCAAACGTTCTGGCTTCATCAGGAATAATTGGAACTAATCTTGGAGATATATTTTTATCTCTTAATAAATTAGTTAGCATTCTCACAAGTGCCATTGTGGTAGACATTTCTTTTTCACCAGTAGATACTTTCATAAAATCAAAAATATCTTTGGTTGGTGCTTTTATTGGTTTTGCAAAAGTAGATCGTTCAGGTAAAAATCCACCTAATTTAATTCTTCTTTCTTTAAGATATTTTATTTCGGGTGATTTTTCATCAGGCTTAAAATATTCAATATTTCTTACCTGTTCATCTGTTAAAGGAACATCAAATCGATCTCTATAATACATCAAGTCATCAACATCTAATTTTTTAGTTTGGTGAGTAGTATTTACACTTTCACCAGATTTTCCCATTCCATAACCTTTAATAGTTTTAGCAATAATTACTGTTGGGCTCCCTTTATTTTTAGTTGCCTTATCATATGCAGCAAAAACTTTATGAGGATCATGTCCACCTCTATTGAGTCGCCATATATCTTTATCAGACATGCTTGAAACTAATTCTAATGTTTCAGGGGATTTTCCAAAAAACTTTTCTCTTACATAAGCGCCGTCTCTTGCTTTCATTGCTTGATACTCACCATCTACTGTCTCATTCATAATTTTTACTAATTGACCAGTTTTATCGTTGGCTATCAATGAGTCCCAATACGATCCCCAAATTACCTTTATTACATTCCACCCAGATCCTCTAAAACTTCCTTCAAGTTCTTGAATAATTTTTCCATTACCTCTAACTGGACCGTCCAATCTTTGAAGATTGCAATTAACTACAAAAATTAAATTATCTAAATTCTCTCTTGCAGCCAGCCCAATTGCTCCCATCGACTCTGGCTCATCCATTTCTCCATCACCTAAAAAGGCCCACACTTTTCTTCCTTCATCTTTAATCAAACCTCTATTGATTAAATATTTCATGTATCTGGCTTGATATATAGCAAGCATGGGGCCTAACCCCATAGATACTGTGGGGAACTGCCAAAATTTTGGCATTAACCATGGGTGTGGATATGACGATAGACCTCCGGGCTTTACCTCCTGTCTGAAACTATCTAATTGTTTTTCATTTAATCTACCTTCTAAGAAAGCTCTTGCATACATTCCTGGAGCACTATGTCCTTGGAAATATATTAAATCTCCACCAAATTTATTATTTTTTGCTCTCCAAAAATGATTCATCCCAACATCGTATAATGTTGCAGCAGATGCAAATGTACCAATGTGTCCACCAAGTTCAGGGTGTTTTTTATTTGCTCGAACTACCATCGCTGCTGCATTCCATCTAATTAACGATCTAATTCTTCTTTCAATATTTTGATCACCACTAGACTTTACTTCGGCCTCTGGGGGTATTGTATTAATGTAGGGTGTATTTTGAGTATAAGGAATATTCGCTCCTTCTCGATAAGCTTTGTTAATTAGTTCTTTAATTAAAAAATGAGCTCTTTGATTTCCATCTTTCGAAATAACTGCAGATAAAGACTCTAACCAATCTTGGGTTTCAAGTGGATCAATATCAGTCCCATTAACTACTTGTATTGTAGATTGTTTTTTCTCAATTATTGGTTCGGATATAATTTTTTCTTTCTCTTTTTTTTCAGCCATTGCTTCTTCAGCTTGTTTAATTATATTTTCTGTATCTTTTGGAAGAGTACTTTCTGATGATGTTTTTGGTGATGACATAAGATTAAGCAATAAATCACCTTTAGAAACTTTATCACCAACTTTAACTGCTAAACTATCTACTTTTCCAGCAATTGTAGAAGGGATTTCAACACTTGATTTGTCACTTTCAATTGTAACTATTGGATCATTTTCTTTAATTTGATCACCAGGTTTTACAAGTATCTCTATAACCTCAACATTTTCAAAGTCACCAATGTCAGGAACAAGTAATTTTTCGCTCATTTTTTATAATGTTATATATACCCAAAAAAACATTATTGGATTTTATTTTAACACATTAATAAGGTTTTTTCGTTAATCTTGTGTTTTTATTGTACAAAAAATAAAAAAATAAATGAATTTTACGCTTTTTAGCTTCTCTCAATACACATAGCTATCCCCATACCACCACCAATACAGAGTGCCGCACAACCTTTTTTTTTATCTTGCTTGATCATTTCATGGATAAGTGTAACCAAAATTCTTGCCCCAGAAGCTCCAATCGGATGACCTAAAGCAATTGCTCCTCCATTAAAATTAACTTTTTGTTCAGGGATTTTTAATTCTTTAATTACCGCAATACTTTGTGCTGCAAAAGCCTCATTAATTTCAAATAAATCCACTTCATCTATTTTCCAATTTGCTTTAGATAATGCTTCTTGAATTGAAGGTATGGGTCCTAGTCCCATTAATGAAGGCTCAACCCCACAAGTTGCCCAAGATACAATTTTAACCAATGACTCTAATGATTTTTTTTCTGCTTGCTCTCTAGACATTAAAACTAAGGCCGCAGCACCATCATTTATACCTGAGGAATTTCCAGGTGTTACAGTCCCATTTTCTTTAAATACTGTTTTTAATTTTCTTAGATCGTCTATACTTAAATTTTCTCTAGGATGTTCATCTTTTTCAAAAATTAATTT
>CACJTU010000034.1 GCA_902596375.1 uncultured Pelagibacteraceae bacterium | reverse complement strand
ATTTGTGACTGGAATAATTGTAATGAAATAGGTGAATATAAGGCACCAGTTGAAAAAGATAATAGCAGAAAATTTAGAATGCTTTGCCTTGAGCATGTAAAAGAATTTAATAAAAATTGGAACTATTTTTCAGGAATGAATGATGACCAAGTAATGGATTTTTTAAAATCTGACATGACTTGGCACAAACCTACGCAAAGTTTTAGCTCTTCAGATAATTTTTTCAAAGTTTTATGGAATACAACTTTGAGAGATGAGTTCGATAAAGAAAAAATAAATGGAGATTATGATCATATGCGTCAATTTAAATTCGATCATAAAGATATAAAAGCTTTTGGAATATTGGGTGTTTCTGTGGGTTTAAAGTGGAAGAAAATACAAGATAAATTCAAATTACTTGTGAAAAAATTTCACCCTGATATGAATTCTGGAAATAAAAAATACGAGGAAAAACTTAAACTTATAACATTGGCTTATACTCAATTAAAAAATACATATAGAGAAAAAATTGACACCAAATCTTAACACAGAACCGGATATTAAAGTTTCATTAAAACAAACTTTTGGAATTGATTCAGAAATGGAAGTAGACGCATTTTCAAAAAAGAATGAATATGTTCCTGAAATTGATAAAAACTACAAGTTTGATAGAGACACTACTTTAGCTATTATTTCAGGATTTGCGTTTAATAAGAGAGTTTTAGTTCAAGGATATCACGGCACTGGTAAATCTACTCATATTGAACAAATTGCAGCAAGATTAAATTGGCCTTGTATCCGTGTAAATTTAGACAGTCATGTAAGTAGAATTGATTTAATTGGAAAAGATGCAATCGTTCTTAAAGACGGTAAACAAGTAACTCAATTTAATGAGGGAATTTTACCATGGTCTATTCAAAATCCAGTTGCACTTGTTTTTGATGAATATGATGCTGGTAGACCAGATGTAATGTTTGTTATTCAAAGAGTTTTAGAAGCTGAGGGAAATTTTACCTTACTAGATAAAAACAAAGTAATTAAACAAAATAAATTTTTTAGATTATTTGCTACTTCAAATACCGTTGGACTTGGTGATACGACAGGTCTTTATCATGGTACGCAGCAAATTAACCAAGGTCAGATGGATAGATGGAATATTGTTACAACATTAAACTATCTAAGCCTCGATAGAGAAATGGACATTGTTTTGTCTAAAAATAAAAACTTAAATAACACAAAAGGAAAAGAGAAGGTTGCTAACATGATAAAAGTAGCATCCTTAACACGTAAAGGATTTATAGCAGGAGACATCTCAACAGTAATGAGCCCTAGAACTGTGTTACATTGGGCTGAAAATTCTGAGATTTTTAAAGACACTGGTTACGCATTTAGAGTAACTTTTCTAAATAAATGTGATGATATTGAGAAAAATACTATCGCAGAATATTATCAGAGATGTTTTGGTGAAGAATTGCCAGAGTCTTTGGTTAATATTCAAATTTAAATGAGCTCTAAAGAATCAAACTTAAAAGAAAAATTCAGAATTGCTTTAAATTCAACAGCAAAAGTAATTTCAGATGATTTTGATTTAAATAAAAAAAACTTAGAAGAAAAAAAAGCTAAAGATATTATTTCATTAGAAATTGATAATCTTACTAATCCAGGCGACTTTATAAGACTACGTGCTGAGACTGACTCAAGTGCCCTTAAAAAAAAATTTTCTAGTGAGTTAATTTATAAAAAAAACTTACCTAGCAATACTTCCTCAAGATCACTTTATAATATTGCTGAAAAAATTAGATATGAGGCTTTAGGTGGTCAAATGCTTAAAGGTATAAAAAAAAACTTGCATGAAAACTATTCGCAAATAATTAATCGTAAAAGAAAAGATCAATTAAAAACAAAAGAGGATGTACCTGTGGCAGAGGCTTTTGAATTATATATGCTCAAAAATTTTCATAAAATAAAGTTAAATGCTCTAACATCTAGAATGTTAAATTTTTGGGAGAAAGATTTTGAAAATTCTATTGAAAAACATAGGGAGTTTTTGATGAATAATCTAGAAAATCAAAATACTTACTCTTCAAAGTTTTCTCAAATATTGGAAGAAATGGACATTTTTCAAAGCGATGAAGATAATGAAAAAGAAGAAGAAAATCAGGATCAAGGGGAAGACAATCCTTCAAATGATGAGCAAAATAGTGATAAAGAGGATAATAAAGATGAAAACAATGATCAGGAAACCCAAGCATCTCTAGATGCTGATTATAGCATTGATGAATTTAACTTAGATGAACAACTCAACGAAGTTGAATCAGATGAACAAAGTTCAGAACAAATAGTAAAAAAAAATATAGATAATATTAATCTTGATTATAAAATTTTTACTACAAAGTATGATGAAATAGTAAAAGCTGAGAATTTAGAAAATGCTGATGAAGCAACTAAACTAAGAAAAAGTTTAGATCAGCAGCTAATTGGTTTTCAAGATGTTATAACAAAACTAGCAAATAAACTTCAAAGACAATTACTTGCAAAACAAAATAGGGCTTGGGAATTTGATTTAGAAGAAGGCTTGTTAGATAGCTCTAAACTTCCGAGAATTATAATGGACCCTTATAATTCTTTATCTTTTAAAAAAGAAAAGGACTTAGATTTTAAAGATACAGTAGTAACTTTATTAATTGATAATTCTGGATCTATGAGAGGAAGACCAATTACTATTGCGGCTATATGTGCAGATATCTTATCTAGAACTCTAGAAAGATGCTCAGTTAAAGTTGAGATCTTAGGTTTCACAACTAAAAATTGGAAAGGTGGGCAAAGTAGAGAGCTTTGGACTAAAAATTCAAAACCTAAAACACCAGGTAGACTTAATGATTTAAGGCATATTATATATAAAGGTGCAGATACCCATTGGAGACAAGCGAAAAATAATTTAGGACTAATGCTTAAAGAAGGATTGCTTAAAGAGAACATTGATGGTGAAGCTATATCGTGGGCCTATAATAGAATTAAAAAGAGAAAAGAAGAAAGAAAAATATTAATGGTTATTTCTGATGGAGCCCCAGTAGATGACTCAACTCTTTCTGTAAACTCAGGTGACTTTTTGGAAAAACATTTAAAAAAAATTGTAAAGTTTATTGAAAATAAATCAGATATTGAAGTTTTGGCTATTGGAATTGGTCATGATGTTTCAAGATACTACAAAAAAGCTATCAAAATTACCGACGTAAATGAATTAGGAGATGTTATGATATCTCAATTAAGCTCTTTATTTGAAACAAAGAACAAATATCACTAAATATTAAATAATTCTTTATTCTTCCATCTAATAAGAACTTCAGCACCATCACGTGTTTTCGAATTTCTACAATTCACTGTTGCAAAATTTTTTTCTAATAAAGTTTTTCCAATAAACAACCCAAGTCCCAAACCCTCTTTAGACTTATCTTTTGAATAATTTGATTTTAAATATGGTTCTCCAATTTTCGATATAATATCTCGAGGATAACCATTGCCATCATCTTCTAATGTAATTTCTGTAAACTCACTATCGCTTTTTAAATTAATAAAAATAGAATTTTTGGCAAATTTATTCGCATTTCCTATGAAATTTCTTAACCCATAAACTATTTCAATAGATTTACTTATTTTTTTTGGGTTTGAGTCTTGATCAAAATTGAAGACAAATTCCTTTTTACTAATTTCCTTAAACGAAGAGATAATTTCATGTAAATAATCACGAATATTAATGTCTTTATCAATAAATTCATCTTCTTCTACAGGATTTAAAGTTAATCTCTTTAGAATTTCATTACATCGCTCAACTTGACTATTCAATAACTCTATATCTTTTTCTAAATCTTTTTGTCCCTTAAATTGTTTCATTAAATCATGTGCAATTATTGTTATTGTGGAAAGTGGTGTTCCTAGAGAATGTGCTGCTGCTGCAGCTTGCCCACCTAAAGATAAAAGCTCATGTTCTTTAGCCATTACCTCTTCCATTTTTCCCAATGCCTCTTTTCTTAATCTGGATTGTGTTCCAAATGTCATTGCAAAATAATTTAAGAAGACCAAGGCAACAATTAAGGATATAGGTATAGAATAGTAAAAATAATGATTATTATGAAAATCACTATTTAAATTAATTGGCAAATCTTCATAGTTAAAAGTTAGAAAAATAATTATAGCAGTTGTTAAAGTTACTAATAATATATTGGTTCTTAAGCTTAAATTTGATGAAGAAAAAACACTTGGTATCAATATAA
>CACJTU010000033.1 GCA_902596375.1 uncultured Pelagibacteraceae bacterium | reverse complement strand
GCACCAAAAATTACATATTTTTCTGACATAAAAAATTTTATTAGTTATATTTAATTATGAAGTTATTTTTTATACTTGGGAATCAATTATTTCCAACAAAATACTTGGACCGCTTCAAAAAAGACCACCTATTTTTTATGGCTGAAGATAAGGGTTTATGTACTTATGAAAAGCATCATAAACAAAAAATTTTATTATTTTTATCTTCTATGCGTTCTTATGCAGACGGATTAAGAAAAAATAAATTTAAATTAGATTACTTTAAAATCGAAGATAAAGAATTTAATGAAGATTATTTAAAAAAATTAAAAAAAATAATTACACAAAAAAAAGTAAAAGAAATTTCAAGTTTTGAAATAGAGGATAAATTTTTTGAAAAAAAAATTTCACAATTTCTAAAAAAAGAAAAAATAAACTGGAATATTATTCAAACACCCATGTTTTTAAATTCAAGAGCTGAATTTAAAAATTATTTATCAAAATCAAAAAAACCTTTTATGGCAACTTTCTACAAAGATGTTAGAAAAAAATCTGGAATATTAATGAGTGCAGATGGTAATCCAATCGGGAGCAAATGGAGCTTTGATGAAGATAACAGAAATAAATTACCTAAAAATACCTCAATTCCTAAATTTCCAAAAATAAATGAAACCAGTCATACAAAAAAATTAAAGCCTATTATTGAAAAGGAATTTAAAAATCACCCAGGGAGTACAAACAATTTTTGGTTTGCAACAGAATACGAAGAGGTAGTTCAACTTCTAAATTTCTTTATAAAAGAAAAATCAAACTTATTTGGTGATTATGAGGATGCAGTCGATCAAAAAGATAATATCCTGTTTCATAGCGCATTAAGTCCTTATATAAATTTAGGTTTAATTACTCCTGAATTTGTTATTCAAAAAGTTTTAGACTTTCATAAAAAAAATAAAATAAGAATGAATTCTTTAGAGGGCTACATCCGCCAGGTGATTGGTTGGCGAGAATTTATGCGTGGAATTTATCAGTCCTATTCGCAAGAAATGGAAACTGGAAATTTTTTTAAACAAAATAGAAAAATGAAAAGTTCTTGGTATGATGGCACAACTGGTCTTCCACCTTTAGATTATGCAATTAAAAATGCTATAAATTATGGTTGGTCACATCACATTGAAAGGTTAATGATCTTATCAAATATTATGAACCTTTGTGAAATTAAGCCAACAATTGTTTACAAATGGTTCATGGAAATGTTCGTAGATTCTTCAGATTGGGTGATGGTTCCTAATGTTTATGGAATGGGACTATTTAGTGATGGAGGAATTTTTGCGACCAAACCTTATATTTGTGGTTCTAGTTATTTTATGAAAATGATGGATTTTAAAAAAGGTGATTGGTGTAACACCATGGATGGTCTTTACTGGAGATTTATAGATCGAAATAGAAAATTCTTTTTAAAAAATCCTCGTCTATCGATGATGGTAAGAATATTTGATAAAATGAAATCTGATAGAAAAAAATTAATTTTATCTGAAGCTGATAAATTTATTAAACTAAATACAATTTGATGAAAAAAGAAAATTTACCAACAAAAATTTGTCCAGTTTGCAAAAGACCATTTACCTGGCGAAAAAAATGGAAGTTGAATTGGGATAGAGTAAAATATTGTTCCAAGAGGTGTTCTAAGCTAAGCTAAGCTTAGTGAATATAATAGTACTACAGCATATTAAAATAGAAGACCCAGGTTATATTAAAGATTTAATGTTAGCTGATGGATTTCACTTAACTACCATTGAGTTAGATGAAGGTGAAAAAATACCAGACGATTTAAGTAAATTTGATGGCATGTTTTGTATGGGAGGTCCAATGGATACTTATATGGAACAAGAATATCCTTGGTTAATAGAAGAAAAGAAAGCAATAAAAGAATTTGTTGTTAATCTACAAAAACCATATTTAGGTTTTTGTTTAGGTTGTCAACTTTTAGGAGAGGTAGTGGGAGGAAAAGTGGTTAAATCTAAACCAGCAGAAATTGGTATCATGGATATAAATTTCTCTAATGAAAAAAATGTAGATAAATTATTTTCAAAATTTCCTGATAAAATTAAAAGTTTACAATGGCATTCTTATGAGGTTCAGGGTATTGAAAACAATAAAGATATAACTTTATTAGCCTCTTCCCCAATCACAAAGTATCAAATTTTTAAATATCAAAATCATGCTTATGGAATTCAATTTCATATAGAAATAAAAGATACCACTGTCAATGAATGGGGGTGTGTTCCGGAGTATAAAAAAGCTTTGGAAGACCAGCTTGGTATTGGTGCATTAGAAGAGTTTGATCAATCTGCAAAAGATAACATGAAAGATATGAATAACTATTCTACAATCCTTTATAATAATTTTAAAAAACTTTTATGAATAATAAAATCTTTGAATGGGCAGGGGTTATAACTGCAATATTGTATTCTTTGTTTGTCGCTTTAAATATAGGGATAGAATTTTTTGGTTTTTGTCTACTGTTACTGTCAGCCATTTTAATTGGAATTTGGGCCTATAGAGGTGGTCATAAAGGAATTTTATTTTTGCAATTTTTTTATGCAACCGCTGGAATTATTGGGATGGTTCGTTGGTTTTAATTAAAGCTTGAAATTATTTTGGGAATATAATTTTTAAAATTAAAAAAACCTTTATTACAGTATTGCCAAGCTAATTGATCAAGTTTTCTATATAAAAAATCTATCTTTAAATTACTAGAATTTAAAAAATCTAAATTTTCACCTACAGTTGGATACAAACCGTAATAATTTTCAATATTTGTTAATTCACTTATATCTATAATTTGACAATCAATAGATTTATTTTTTAATCTTTTTTCTTGGTCTTCTATTAAATGAGATTTAAATTTAACTAATTTATCACTTAGTTTTATTGTTCTATTTTCATTTTTATTAGAAACTAAGTAAATTTTTTTAAACTCGTTTTCTTTAAAGTCAGTGATTTCAAACGAGAGATTATTTTCAAAAATTAAAAGATTCTTATTCTCAATATTTTGTGGGTTATTGAAATCCTGTTTAATTATTTGGTAAGATTTTTCAGATACTTTTGGAGGAGCATTTTCATTTAATTTTATATTTTGAAATCTATTGTTAGTAAATTTTTTGATATTCCATTCAGTTGCAAGGTAGTGTTTCCCTTGAGTTTGAACACCCGCAACCCATCTCCAGCCAAGAGTATTTGATGCAGCATCTCCATCATAAAGATTTTGCATGAAAAATTCTGCTCCTAATTGCCAAGGTAATTCTAGAGTAAAAATCCAAATACTAGCAAACCACATTCTTGTGTGATTATGCAAATAATTGTTTTCTTTAAGCTCTTTCACCCACTCATTAAAGCAATCTATGTTTGTTTTTCCCTCAATTGCATTAAGATAATTTTGATTATTTTGAAATTCATTTCTAATTTGATTTAATTCAACAAGGTAATCTGCCCAAACATTTGGTCTTAGTTCTAACCAACCCTTCCAATAAATTCGCCATAGAACTTCTTGAATAAACTTTTCATTTTTTGAAAAAGAAAATTTACTTAGCGCTTTCTGAATGACTTCTTGTTCATTGATTATTCCATGAGTTATGAATGGTGATAAGCAAGATATATTAGATCTTTTTTCAGGCCCAAAATCAAAATTTCTTAATTTTGAATACTCTCCAAGATTATTATCAACAAAATTATTTAACTGATTTAAGGCCTTAGCCCTTGAAGCTTCAAATATCATTTAAAATTATTTTGATTTTTTTTTCTTAAGACCTAATTTGTCACTATGCCTTAATCTTAAAACAACAATTGCTCCAGCAATTAACAAAATAGCTACTGCTTCATATACAAGTGCAGTAGGATCCATTTCTTTACCTTGTAAAATAATAAATCGTGCAAGGGCGGTAATTGCAATAAGAAGTGGTAGGGTAATACTAATAGATTGTTGGTTCCAAAATACCCTAACCATTGCTAGTACCTCTAAATAAAGAAACATTAAAAGCAAATCTGCTAATGTAACAGATTGATTTAAGAACATGTTTTTCATTTCAATCCCAACAGCAATAACAGTGCTGATTAAAATAATAACCATTAATGCTAACTGTAAGTTTTTTGCTATCTTATCCATTATTTATCTTTACTAAAAGGTAACCATTTTTCAATCGCAGATTTTAAGGGACCATCATAAGGAATTGAATAAGAGTTCGGGTTTGGACTTGTCAAAACCTCAATTCCTTTTGAAAATACGAAAATAAATACTATTACAAAAACTATGACCATGATTTTAAAAGGATCAAAATTTTTTGTTTGAAAAACACTTGCAGACTTTTC
>CACJTU010000032.1 GCA_902596375.1 uncultured Pelagibacteraceae bacterium | reverse complement strand
AAAGAATATTTTGGTTTCCATTTTAGTTTAGTTTTTGCTTTAGAATAATCACCTATTAAATTATCAACTTCAGTTTCTCTAAAATATTTTTTATCAATCTTAATTATTATTCGATTAGTATTTTTTTCTATACCTATTTCTTTCAACCCTTTATTTTTCCAAATAATATTCATATTTAATTTTTTTGAACAAATATTAACAAAATCTTTAACAGAATGTGATGTATTGGTAGAAACCACATAATCATCAGCTTTTTTATACTGTAATATTTTCCACATTGAATCGACATAATCTTTAGCATGACCCCAATCTCTTCTTGCATACAAATTACCTAGTGTTAGAGTTTTTTGTTGTCCTTTTTTTATTCTAGTTAACCCCTGAACAATTTTCTTTGTAACAAAATTAACGCCCCTTCTTGGAGACTCATGATTAAACAATATACCATTGCAAGCATGCAAATTGTATGCCTCTCTATAGTGTACAACACAATGATAAGCAAAAACTTTAGAAATTGCATAAACAGATCTTGGTAGGAAAAGTGTTTTTTCATTTTGTGGTGGTTTTGATTTACCAAACATTTCAGAACTTGAAGCTTGATAAAATTTTATTTTTTTCTTTTTATAGTGTCTTATTATTTCCAATAATCTTAAAGGTCCCAGAGCATTTACATCTGATGTATATTCTGGAATTTGAAAAGAAATTTTAACATGACTCTGAGCAGCCAAGTTATAAATTTCATCTGGGTTAATTTGATTTATAATTCTGTAAAGAGAACCTGAGTCAGAAAGATCACCATGATGCATTATTAAATCTTTATTATTGAAATTTACACTATCAAAAATATGATCAATCCTACTGGTATTTGGTGTTGAGGTTCGTCTTTTTATACCGTGCACTTGATATTTTTTTTTTATCAAAAATTCAGCTAGATATGATCCATCTTGACCTGTAATACCAAATATTAACGCTTTTTTTTTCATTTAATTAAGTAACACAAATTTTCATCAAATAAAATTTTAATTCCATATATAGAACATAATTTTTTTAATTCTGCTTCATTAAGAATATTATTTGGATTACCGGAAATCTCCTTCATTTTGTAGTAAAAAAAACTTTTAAAATTAAATGATAATTTTGGCTTTAATGATTTGAACCATTTCATGCCATTAGTTGAAGTAATAATTTGACCCTCATGGTTAAGAAAATTAAAAAGTTTTTCCATCATATAATCAAAAGCATTCTGACAACAAGTATATGATTTTAAATTTGTATCTATTATTAAATCAAACTTATGATTTTTAAAAGTTTTTTCAAAATTTAGTGAGTACTTATCACAAAAAAAAATTTTATAATTTTTTAATTTTAGAGAATTTGCATTTTCTATTTCATTATTAGAAATAGTAATTCCATAAATATTATTTGAAGAATCAAGTTTTTGAGCAAGTTCGGAATTACCTATACCAATATGAAGGATATTTTTATCAATCAAATTTTTATCATTAGAAATTTTATTGATTATATCTTTTTCATCTGAAGTCGTTCTTCTGTTTTCCCAATAGGAATATTTTTTATTTGAGAATGAGGGCTTTAGGCATTTACAATTAAATTTCATTTTTTAAAAATTTTATATCTTCATAGAAGGTTTTAAGTTTTAAAAAAATTTTGAAATTATTCAATTTTTTTCCCATATCAACTCTAGGAATAAGAAAAGGATCATGTTTATTTAACAAATACCTAGACCTATTTGTTGTGTATGCGTTATCATAAACTTTTTTAACCTCCTTATAACTATTGCTATTAACTTTTCCAAATGGATAACAAAAGTCTTTAACATGTGTCGCAAAAGTCTCCTCCAGAAATTTTTTTGAATTTTCAATTTCATTTTTCAGCTTGATTCCCTCTAATTTAGTTAAATCTACATGATTTTGAGTATGAGATCCTATTAACATCCCATTATTTAACCATTCATTAATGTCACTCTTATTCATCAACTCTTTTTTTTGATAATTTTTTTGATTTTGATCCCATATATTGTTTTTGCCTATTTGATTTGAAACTATAAAACATACTGCTTTAAAATTATATTTTTTAAGTATAGGCAATACATTTGTAACAATGTCTTTATAGCCATCATCAAAAGTTAAAATTATTTGATTTTTTATTTTTACATCAATCTCATTTGTAAAAATAGAAATATATTTCTTATTTTTTAAATAAGACATCTGCTTTTCAAAATCTAAAACATCAATACGATTTTGAAAATAATCTTTTTCTATAGAATGATATAGTAAAACTGGTATTTTAGGATAAATCATTAATTACAAAAACTTTTCCCAATAATATTTTTTATTATAATCAAAAGTCTTATTTATAATAAACTCAGCTATAATTTTAGAATTAAAATATTTAAAATATTTCTCTCTACCATTTTTGGCTATTTTTTTTCTTAATTTTTCATTTTTTGAATAAAAGAGAATTTTTTTTTGAAGATCTTTCATATTTTTGTAAAGTACAATTTCATTTTTATTAAAGAAATTTCCGATTTTTGTCTTTTTATCAACTATTACCAAAAGACCATTCCCTATTAATTGCGAAAATCTGTCACTACTATAGTACTTTCCTGCAGATCCTTGACTTAAGTTTAATCCTATTTTGCATTTTGATAATGCTTCTAGATATTCATCTGACCAGATTGGTTCAATTCCATTCATGCCATATATATCAAATTTAATTTCAGGTAATTGTTTTAATAATTGTTTTATTACAATCTCTCTTTTATCAATTTTTCCTTTTTTTAAGACACCCCTGTGAACTCCATGACTCATTGCAAAAAAAACATCATGAGTTAAATCATTTTTAGTTGAATTATCAAATCGATCTAAAGATAGATCAACTGGATTGGGCATAAATTTTACTTTAGAAATATTTTTAATATTAAGCTCTTTGGGATCTGTAGTGCAGAAACTACTATCTAAATAATTTATTTTATCTTTAAATCTTTTTAAATTTATCTTCCATTCGCTATCCATTCTATCTAAAAACCATTGAGACATTTTTATATTAGGAAATTTTTCTTTTACATATTTAAGACTTTCAATATTTATTAGGTCTGCATGACCAAAAATTATTAGATCCGGTTTGTAATTATTTACTATATCAATAAATTTTTTATTAAGATTTTTTGAACCATTAAAATCATTTATTTTACGTGAATAACTAACTATATCTCTATCACTTAGTTCTAAAACACTATGATTTAATCTAATTAATCCGTTATTTATTCTTCTACCAGTGTTATAAAATAAACGTCCATTATGACGTTCATTAAAATTTGTGACATGTAATATTTTTAATCTATTTTTTTGATATTTTGTCTTAGAATCTTGATAAAGATTTCTTCTATAATCGTCAATTTGATCAGATATGAATTTGTCTTCTAAATAAAAGTTTTTAAGCGATTTTTTTTGATAGTTAATTAGTTTTTTTTTATTAATTATTAGTTTTTTAATTTCTTTATACAGTTCATCAACCGATAAATTTTTTAATATAATAGGATCTTTTATGGTTTCTGGTAAACCACCTCTATTAGAGATAATTACGGCACAACCTCTACTACTAGCCTCTAAACTAGTTCTCCCAAAAGGCTCCTCCCATCGTGAACAGACTACAGCAATATTAGTTTTTTCAAAATATTTTAGAACTTTTCTATGATTTACAAAACCTAATATTTTTAAATTTGGATGATTAAAATTGTATTTTTCACGAATCTCATCACCAATAGCTAAAGCTTTCCAATCTGGATAATTATTTAAAATTTTAATTACTGCTTTGCCAAAAAGATCATAACCTTTTGATGAATTTAATTTACCAACAAATGTAATAATTTTTTCTTTTTTTTTTAAATTTATTTTCTTACGATCAGTTGACTGATAAATTACTAAAAGCTTTTTAGAATTATGTAAATTAGTTGGTAAATTTGTAAGAAATTTTTTTTTTGACCAATTACTATTGAAAACAATTCTCGAGCATAGTTTTACTAATTTTATTCTATCTGCAACATTGCTAGAACCAAGCATGGTTGTTGGATCATTGTGAAAATATAATACAATTTTTTTGTTTAAATCTATTAAAAAATCCACATAATTAGGACGATTATGTATCTCAATTAAATCGGTCTCTCTGTTTTTTAAAAGTTTTTTAAAATTTTGTAAATAAGTTTTTGTTTGACTAGAAAAAATATTTTTATCTAGTTTAATATTTACGTAGTTCTTAGAAAGAATATTTTTATAAGTTGTTGAACCAAATACAGTGATGTTTTTTTTAAAAAAACTCTTTTTAATTATTGATGAAATGAAAATTGATACAGCACCTGGATAGATTGATGAAAAATTTTCTTTATAAGGGAGTAATATTGATATCTTCATTTTTTAAAAACTTATTTTTTATTTTTTTTCTCTTCTTAATATCATGTTTTAATAAATATTCCTCTTTCATTGCAATTACTTTTGAACCATATAATTTAGAGTAAGCTAATGTCCATTTACTTCCTTTTGTGAATTTCGCTCCCTTTGAATTATTGTGTAATTTTAACCTTTTTTTAAG
>CACJTU010000031.1 GCA_902596375.1 uncultured Pelagibacteraceae bacterium | reverse complement strand
ATTATTGATAAAAAATTAGCTTATTTAAGTGATGTAAGTAAAATTTATAACAAAGATCACAAATATTTTAAAAATCTTCAATATTTAATCGTCGATTGTTTGTGGTACAATTTTCATCCATCACACTTTAATTTAGAGACTTCACTAGCTATAATTAAAAAATTTAAACCCAAAAAAGCTATTCTTACAAACTTATCACCAGTACTAGATTATAAAGCCCTTAAAAAAATAATACCAAAAAATGTTATTCCAGCACATGATGGATTAACAATAAGGTTATAAGATATTTTCTATAGCTTTAATTAATTTTTTTGAAGTTGGTTTTGTAAATGATGCGAATGTATCATGAACTTTACCATCTTTATTAATCAAGATTTTATGAAAGTTCCACTTTGGTTCTGCTGATTTACCATAATTTTCTTTTGCCCATTTAAAAAGTTCATGAGCATTTTTACCTTTTACATCAGTTAATGTTGTTAGAGGAAAGTTAATATTAAAATTTACTTCACAAAATTCTTTTATATCTGCATTGTTATTTTTTTCTTGATTAAACGAATTAGATGGAACGCCCAGAACGACCAAACCTTTTTCTTTATATAACTCCCACAATTCTTGTAATTCATCATATTGTTTTGTAAATCCACAATAACTTGCTGTATTTACAACTAAAATAACTTTGTTTTTGTAATCTTTAAAATTAATTGTCTCACCAGTTATACTCTCTATACTGAAATCATAAATTTTTTTTTCATAATTTGCAGTAGCTGAAGTTTTAAAAAAAATCATAACTATAAATAATAGAAATATTACTTTTCTCATTTATTCGGTTTATTTGGAGTAAGTAATATTAAAAAATAACCAAATAAAGTTGATAACAACGATCCAGTTAATACACCAATTTTTACACCATCCATATATTGCATGTTTTCAACAAAAGCTAAATTTCCAACAAATAAACTCATTGTGAAACCAATTCCAGTAAGAACTCCTACTCCATAAAAATTGTACCAACTTGTGTCGTTAGGCATTTGAGCTACTTTTAATTTTATAGATACATAAGAAAATATAAATACACCAAGTTGTTTACCAAGAAACAATCCAAGCACAATACCCAGGGGAACCTTATCTAGCAATGACGCAAATGATAAACCTTCTAAAGATACTCCTGCATTTGCAAATGCAAATAAAGGCATTATCCCGAAAGCAACATATGGACTAATTGCATGTTCAATTTTTATTAATAAAGAAAAATCTTTTTCTTTTTTTCTATGAGGAATTGTCATAGCTAATAAAACACCAGCAATAGTAGCATGTATTCCTGAATTATGTGTAAAATCCCAAAGGAAAAGACCTATAACTAAGTAAGGTAGAAACTTTTTAATATTAAATTTGTTAATTAACAACAAAACAATAAAAGCCAACAACATTAAGGTTAAATACTTAATACTCAAATCTCCAGAGTAGAATAGGGCAATAATTACTATTGCTCCTAAATCATCAATTATAGCTAAAGCAGTTAAGAACACTTTTAAAGATAAAGGAACTCTTTTACCTAACAAAGATAAAACTCCTAAAGAAAAAGCAATATCAGTAGCTGATGGAATTGCCCACCCATTTAATGTTTCACTATCACCAAAATTTATAAAAACATAAAACAATGCAGGTACTAACATTCCTCCCACAGCAGCAATTATAGGCAATAATGCTTGTTTAATATTTGAAAGCTCGCCTTGTAAAAATTCTCTTTTTATCTCTAAGGTGACGAAAAAAAAGAAGATTGCCATCAAGGCATCATTGATCCAATGCAATACTGATAATTTTAATCCAAAATTATTAATACCTATGAATAAATATTTATTTAGGGTGGCAAAATATAACGCTGCTAGACCTGAATTACTTATAAATAATGCAATTATTGCTGCAAATAATAGCACAAGTCCACTTGCTGCCTCTAATTTAAAGAACCATCTAAAAGGTTTAGATATGTAATTAATCATAAAAAAATTAAATTAGGTCTATAATAAATAGTTTTATATCTTGCAATGTTTCAAAAAGGTTAAATAATAAAATTTCTAATTCAGGAAAAACATTGATTAATGGAGTTTTTAGAGTATCGAGCAATATAATTAAAGCAATAAATGATATAATAAATACCATCAAATAAGAAAAAAATTTAGATCCTTTATTTTCATTTTCCAATTTTTTAACCTTGTTTGGAATTTCTTTTGGTTTTTTATTTTTAATTTCAGGTTCTATTATTTTTTCTTTCTGTAAGTTTTTGCTAAATTCAAGATTTTTTTCATTTGTTTCAATAGTTGGTTCTATTTTGTTTTCAGAAATATTTTCATTTAATGTTAATGGTGTATCGTTTTCATTTTTTGGTTTGTAAAACCAAACTCTTTCACATGAACCACATTGTAGTTCACGCCCTTCTAGAGGTATTAATGAACTGTCAATTTTGAATTGTTTCTTTTCGCAAGGGCAAGTAATAATCATGCTTCGTTATATACCAGATTTTGTTCAAATTTCTTTTAATTTTGGTATCTTTATGCATTGAAATTATCAATAACTGCTGTATTAGTACTCGGATCGGAGTGTAGCGCAGCCTGGTAGCGCATCTGGTTTGGGACCAGAGGGTCGCAGGTTCGAATCCTGCCACTCCGACCATCATTTATGAAAAAAGCTATTATTTATATTCCAAATAAAAATCCTATGCAATCAGGATTAGCAAAAAGTGATAAATGGATTTTAGAATTTAAAACAAAAGATCCAACAAAAAACCCTTTGATGGGTTGGGAAAGTTCATCTGATACTTATACAGAACTAAAATTAGAATTTTCATCAAAGGAACTAGCAATCAATTATGCAAAAAAGAAAAAAATTGATTTTGAGTTAATTGAACCAAGAAAAAGAAAAACTGTAAAGAAATCATACGCAGATAATTTTTTAAAATAATTAATGTTTAGATTTTTTACTCAAAAAAGTTGGTTTCTATGGTCATGGATAGGTTCAGTTATAATCTTATCTTCACTTTGGATTCAAGTTAAAATTGATGTAAAAATAAATGAATGGTTTGGTGAATTTTATGATATGATTCAAAAAGCCCTTGGAGCTCCAAACTCAATCACTATAGAAGAGTACTGGGCAAGCTTAATATCATTTATAACTTTGGCTGCTATGTATGTTGGTGTTGCTGTAGTAGTAAGTTTTTTTACTTCGCATTATTTATTTAGATGGAGAACAGCTATGGTTGAGTGGTATCACAGTGTTTACGATAAGGCTCGAAAAATTGAAGGTGCAGCGCAAAGAGTTCAAGAAGATACTATTAAGTTTTCTAGAATAATGGAATCTCTTGGTACCAGCTTAATTGAAGCTTTAATGATACTGGTTGAGTTTATGCCTATCTTATTTGGATTAAGTATTGGAATACCAATATTCTTTTTTGGTGATTGGGATTACGGTTTAATTGTTGGTGCTTTAATTTGGTCAGTTGGAGGTACAATTTTTTTAATTCTACTTGGTTTAATTTTAAGATTAGTTGGTGTTGAGTATGATCTTCAAAAGAAGGAAGCGGCTTATAGAAAAATACTTGTGATTGCTGAAGATGATGGAACTATAAGGCCTAAAACTATTGAAGAATTATTTGATGGTGTTAGAAATATTCATTTTTTAAGCTATATTAGATATCTGTATTTTAATATTGGTAGAATAGCCTATTTACAGGCTAACGTTTTATCTGCTTATGTCTTTTTGGCACCTGCTATAGTCGCTGGTGCAGTTACTCTTGGTGTTATGCAGCAAATAATAAGAGCTTTTGGTAGAGTAGAGGGGTCAATGCAATACATATTGAAAGCCTGGCCTACAATTATAGAACTCGCAAGTGTATATAAACGTCTAAGAGAATTTGAATCCAAAATAAATCAAGAAGATTTAATTGATGAAAAAGCTTAATGGCAATTGATAAAAAATATATTGATCAATTTATTAATGTTACTAATAAAGCAGCTTTAGCATCATCATATTTAGTTGGAAAAAAAGACAAAATTTTAGCTGATAAGGCTGCTGTTGACTCGATGAGGGGTGGTTTAAATAAAATTAATTTTCAAGGAGAAATAGTAATAGGTGAGGGTGAACTAGATGAGGCGCCAATGCTTTATATCGGAGAAAAATTAGGAACTAACAAAGGTCCTGAATTTGATATAGCAGTTGACCCTTTAGAAGGTACCAATTTTGCTGCAAATAATTTGCCAGGAGCATTATCAGTAATAGCTATTGCTGAAAAAAATAATTTATTCAAAGCTCCTGAAACATATATGGAAAAAATTTCTACTAAAGTTACTGAAAAAAATGTTATTGATTTAGATTTTACAGTAAAAAAAAATATTTCTAACCTAAGTGATTATTTAAATAAAAATCCAGAAAATTTAACTGCATGTATTCTTGATAGACCAAGACATAAAAAAATTATAGAAGAGCTAAAAAAATTAAATGTTAATTTAAAATTAATTACCGATGGTGATGTATCAGGAGCCTTACTAGTTACTGAAGAAAAATATAATGTTGATATTTTTTTGGGTATTGGAGGTGGTCCTGAGGGTGTTCTTGCAGCAGCTGCTTTAGATGCGTTTAATTGTAATTTTCAAGGTAGATTTTTGTTTGAAACAGAAGAAGATAAAGCTAGGGCAAAAAAAATGGGAATAAATGATTTAAAAAAAAAATATGAATTAAATGAAATAGTTACAGGTGATTCTATTTTTTGTGCTACAGGGATTACCTCTGGTGATTTAGTTGCAGGTATTCAATTCCAAGGCAATGATTTTGTTTCAGAGACATTAGTGACACATAAATCATCTGGCCTTAAAAAAGTAATAAAACTAAAACAAAATTTGTAATGATATACTTGATTAATTGTTGATTTTACAATAAAAAACGCATTTCGGTCCCTTCGTCTATCGGTTAGGACACGTGGTTTTCATCCTCGAAAGAGGGGTTCGATTCCCCTAGGGACCGCCAAAAAAAATTACTCTATTAAATTTAATTTTACTGGTATCATTTTTAAAAAATGGATTTTCTTTATTTATTTTTAGGTCTAATAGCTTTTGTCTTAATTTTATATTTAATTGTTAAAAGAAAAAAAAAATCATCCAGAGAAGATAATTACCCTTTATGGTAAAATTTTTAAATATTAAAGATAGATATAGTATTGTTCCGCAAATGGAAAATTATGATCAAATATCTTATGAGTACAAACCATTTGTTATGTTTTTTAATTGCTCGAATTACAAATCAAAAACAGTAAATACAGATGAGATTGGTTTTAGATTAAATTATCATAACAATAATTTGGAAAAATTAAGTAGTTTTTTTAATATGGAAAATGTAACAATTGTTATTGGTGGATCATTAGTTTTTGGCTTCGG
>CACJTU010000030.1 GCA_902596375.1 uncultured Pelagibacteraceae bacterium | reverse complement strand
TGATTACAGAAGTAACAGTTAAAATTTTAAAAAATCCCCAAACAGTAAAAGCTGCCTTGATTGGTTTTCCAACAATTGAAGATGGAGGAAATTGTGTAACAGATATTATTTCAAATGGAATTACACCAGCAGGTATGGAAATAATGGATAAAGCTTTAATTGATGCAACAGAAAAATTTGTTCACGCTGGTTATCCTATGGATGCTGAAGTTTTAATGATTGTTGAACTAGATGGAACAAAATCTGAAGTAGAAGAATTGTTTAAACAAATAAAACAAATAGCAGAAAAAAATAAATCAAATAGCTTTAAGTTAAGTAAAAATGAAAAAGAAAGATTAGGATTTTGGTCAGGAAGAAAAGCAGCTTTTCCCGCATGTGGAGCAATGGCACCTGATTATTATTGTATGGATGGAACAATTCCGAGAGGAAAACTTTCAGAAATTCTTAAAGAGATAAGTAGATTATCGAAGAAGTATAATTTGGGAGTAGCAAATGGTTTTCATGCTGGAGACGGTAATTTACATCCATTAATTCTATTTGATGGAAGTAATAAAGAGGAACTTAGAAGGACAGAGGAATTTGGTGCCGAAATTCTTAAAGCGTGTGTCAGAATGGGAGGAGCATTGTCAGGTGAACATGGAATAGGAATTGAAAAAAGAGAACTTATGTGTGAAGCATTTAATGACAACGATATTCAGCAACAAATAAATATTAAAATGTCATTAGATGAAAAAAATCTTTTAAATCCTGGAAAAGTTTACCCAATATTAAGAAAATGTGCGGAGGAAGGAAGAGTTCATGTTCACAGAGGAGAAGAAAAATTCCCAGATCTTCCAAGATTCTAATCATCTGTCACCTATAAGTGAGTTGGAGGTTTCAGAACTAATTAAAGAAGCTTATAAAAAAAAATTTCCAATTGATATCCATGGAAGTAATAGTAAAAAATTTATTGGATACAATGTTCAAGCGGCAAAGAGTTTGGATTTTTCAAGTTTATCTGGAGTAATCGAATATCTTCCTGAGGAGCTGTATATAAAGGTAAAACCAGGAACACTGATAAAAGATATAGAAAATATTTTAGAAAAAAATAATCAAGAACTTTCATTTGAGCCAACTGATTTTGGTTACCTTAAAGAAGGAAAATCAAATAAAGGAACAGTTGGTGGATGTGTTTCTTGCAATTTTGCAGGCTCAAGAAGATTTAAAGTAGGTAGTGTACGAGATTTTATTTTAGGTTTTAGAGGGGTCAATGGAAAGGGCGACATAATTAAATCAGGAGGCACAGTTGTTAAAAATGTGACTGGATATGATTTATCTAAATTAGTTAGTGGTTCTTTTGGAACATTGGTTGCTCTTACAGAAGTAACTTTAAAAATCTCAGCAAAAAAGCCATCTCAGAATACAATTATAATTTATGAAAAAGATCCAAAAATAATTTCAGATTTATTTAATCTAGTTTTGAGTTCTAGCAATGAAATATCAGGTGCAGTGTTTGTGCCAGATGAACCTAAATCTAAAAAATTCACACCAAATAAAAGTAAAGCATTTAAATTAAATGATTTAGATCAAAAGGGTGCTTTTTTTGCATTCAGAATTGAAGGGGATCAAAACTCTATTAAAGAAAGAATTAAGGATATTTCAAACGAAATGGATTTAAAAAAATACAAAACATCAAATTTAGATATTTATCAATCCGATCTTTTTTGGAAAAGTATAAATAGTTTACAATTATTTTCTGAAACCAAAAATAATCTTTTAAGAGCGGTTGTGCCTCCTTCAAAGTCTGAAAAAATGATGAGTTTTCTCAAAAATAAATACAGATATTTTATTGATTGGTCTGGGGCATTATTTTGGATTGAGGTACCTGGTGATCAAAATATAAAAGAAGTAAAAAATACAATAATTCAAAATGACGGATATGTAACAATAATTAAAAAATCTGAGGATTTTGAATTTACAGAAAAATTATTTACGATTGATGATACAAAATTAATGATATCAAAAAAAATCAAAGAAAGTTTTGACCCTAGAGGATTATTTAATCCTGGAAAAATGTATAAGGACTTTTAATGCAAACAAATTTCACAGAAACTCAACTTAAAGATAAAGATAATCAGTCTTCTGAAAAAATATTTAAAAAATGTGTTCATTGTGGAATGTGTAACGCAACGTGTCCTACGTATGGAATTTTAGGAGACGAATTAGACGGTCCTAGAGGTAGGATTTATTTAATTAAAGATATGTTGGAAAATAAAAAAAAGCCAACTGAAAAAGTTGTTAAACATATAGACAGATGTCTTTCATGCTACAGCTGCATGACGACATGTCCGGCAGGTGTTAATTATATGCATTTAATTGATCATGGAAAAAAATATATCGAAAAAAATTATGAAAGATCTGCTTTTGATAAATTAATCAGATATTTTTTATCTATTACCCTTCCAAATACTAAAGTGTTCAGACTATCAAGTTTTTTAGTTAAATTAAGTAAACCTTTTAAATTTTTAATGCCTTCAAGGATTAAAGATATGATCGATTTGATGCCAAGTAGTTTTCCAAAAAAAAATTTGCCTAATAAGGAAGTTTATAAAGCTTCAGGTAAAAAGAAAGTTGCAAGGGTAGCATTATTAACTGGTTGTGTACAAAAAGAAATATCTCCTCAAATAAATGAAGCAACTATAAGATTATTAAATAGGCATGGTGTTGAGGTAGTTGTTCCAAAAAAAATTCGTTGCTGCGGATCATTAAATCATCATTTAGGAAAAGAGGAGGATGCTCATCAAGATTTTAAAAATAATATTAATACTTGGTATGAGGAGCATCAAAAAGGTAATTTAGATGCAATTTTATCAAACACATCTGGCTGTGGAACTACTATGAAAGATTATGGATTTATTTTTAGAGATGATAAAGAGCTTAGTAAAAAAGCTAAAGTCATATCTGACTTAACTAGGGATATATCTGAATATATTTTTGAAAGTTTAAAATTAGATATAAAATCAAAAGGAAAAAAATATAAGGTTGCTTATCATTCTGCATGCTCAATGCAGCATGGACAAAAAGTTCATACTCAACCAATATCTTTACTTGAAAAAACTAATAATGAGATAATGGAAATACCAGAGGGACATATATGTTGTGGATCAGCAGGAACTTACAACATCTTACAATCAAAAATTGCAAAACAATTATTAGAGAAAAAAGTGAACAATATAGAGAGTTTAAATCCTGATTTTATTTCTACAGGAAATATTGGTTGTATTACCCAAATTTCTCATGGTACTAAAGTTCCTATATTACATACAATTGAAGTTTTAGACTGGTACACAGGTGGACCAAAACCTGAAATTTTAAAATAGGATTTATGAATAAAGTTTTAATTACAAGACGTTTAATAAGAGAAAGTGAAGATAAAGCTTCTAAATTATTTAATGCAAAGTTTAATACTAATGATGAACTTTATTCTCAAAAAAAAATAATAGAAATGAGTGAAGGATGTGATGGAATTTTATCGTCATTAACTGAAAAATTAGATGCAGAAACCATTAATCAATTACCAAACTCAGTGAAAATTATTTCTAATTTTGCAGTTGGATTTGGAAACATTGATTTAGAGGCAGCAAAAAATAGAGGTATAGCAGTAACAAATACACCAGAAGTTTTATCAGATGCTACAGCAGAAATTGGAATTTTATTAATTTTAGGAGCATGTAGAAGAGCTTCCGAAGGAATTGAGTCTGCAAAAGAAGGTGGATGGAAGTGGTCTGCTGATTATTTAATTGGAAAACAATTAACAGGAACAAGATTAGGAATTTTAGGTATGGGTCGTATTGGCCAAAAAATTGCAAAAATCGCAAAATCTTTGGGTATGGTTATTCATTATCATAATCGTTCAAAATTAAGTGAAGATAAAGAGCAAGGTGCAACATATCATGACAGTATAAAAAGTCTTTTTTCAGTCTCAGATGTTTTATCAATTTGTTGTCCAGCCACAAAAGAAACTGAGAACTTAATTAACAAAGAGACTGTTGAGTATTTCCCCAAAGGTGCTGTTATAACAAATGTTGCAAGAGGTGATATAGTTGATGATGAAGCTTTAATTGATGCATTGAATAGAAGAAAAATTTATGCAGCAGGATTAGATGTTTATAAAAATGAACCAAATTTAAATCCTGGTTATTTAAAAATTCCGAGTGCTTTCGTTTTACCTCATCTGGGGAGCGCAACAAAAGATACAAGAATTGCAATGGGAAATTTAGCAGTTGATAATCTAGATGAGTTTTTTAGAACTGGAAACTGTATCAATAAAGTAAATTAAAATGTCTCAATCTATAGCTTTCATTGGTGTTGGTAACATGGGTTGTCCGATGGCTGAAAATTTAATGAAGGCAGGGAAATCTGTAAAAGTTTTTGATGTTTCAAAAAAAATGCTTGAGATTGCAAAAGATAAAAATCTTGAGACAATCGAAAATTTAGATGACCTAATTACAGATGATGTGGAAACAGTTGTTACTATGCTTCCAGAGGGCAAGCATTCAAAGGAAGTTTATTTAGGAGATAATGGAATAATAAATAAAGTTTCAAAAAACTGTTTGCTAATTGATTGTTCTACAATTGATATTAAAACTTCTATTGAAATTGGAAAAAAAGCTTCAGAAATAGGTATAGAAATGATTGATGCGCCAGTTAGTGGTGGAGTAATGGGAGCTCAAAAAGCAACTTTAAATATAATGGTTGGTGGATCAAAAGAAGCATTTAAAAAAGCTCTTCCTTTATTAAAAATTATGGGAAAAAATATATTTCATGCAGGTGATTTAGGTAGTGGGAATGGTGCTAAAATTTGTAACAATATGGCTCTAGGCATTGCAATGATTGCTGCTTCAGAGTCATTAATGTTAGCAAAAAGATTAAATATAGATATCAAAAAAGTTCATGAAATTATGAAAAATGCATCAGGTAATAGTTGGCCAATTTCAGTATATCCACCTTTACCAGGTTTAATTGATGGTACACCCTCTAATAATAATTATCGTCCAGGTTTCTCTGCAGGAATGATGAATAAAGATCTTAAACTTGCAAATGATTGTGCGAAAAGCGTAAATGCTGAGACACCATTAGGAAAAATGGCTTTAGAAATTTATGACCAATTTTGCAAAGATGGAAACGATACTAAAGACTTTTCAGCGATTTCTAAAGTTATAGGTGGTAATGCTTGGGACTATCCAATTGACTGAATAAATTTATTGTAAATGTTTATAAATTGTTGTTCTAGAAACACCTAATTTTCTAGAAGTCGCAGAAATATTATTTGTTTCATCAAAAGTTGATCTAATTAAAGTACATTTTTCTCTTTTAATTTTTGTATCTTCACAATTTTTACAAGTACTTCTTTTCTTTTCTTTTTTTGTTTCAATAAATTTGTTTTCCTTAAAAATTTGACTTTTAACTACAAAAACGGATGAACCTAAATGATCAGTAATTTTTAATGTTTTATTATTTAATAAATCTGATGCAATAGATGAAAATGAATTAGTAAAAATTTTATTAAAATTTTCATTTTTTAGATCTACTAATCCATTAAGCATAATTTTAGCATTACCGTTTGCACCCACTATTAGACCATCTCCATTGACAGCCAATAAACCAACACTTGTTGTTGATAAATATTCTTGACGAGGATGAAAGGACAAAATTAATTCATGCTCGAACTTTTTTAAAAATAATTTTGTTTCGATACTTCTAGTAGCAAGTTTAACTAAAGCTAGGGTGTGTTGTTCCCTTGACATATAGTCAGTTGAGGCATCTATAATTCCAATAGTTTTACCGTCATAATTA
>CACJTU010000029.1 GCA_902596375.1 uncultured Pelagibacteraceae bacterium | reverse complement strand
CACCTTTTCTATCTTGATAAAGGACTGTGAATACACCACTATCAACATGTGTTTCGCATCCAAGAGCAACCCCATCTTGTTTAGATACTTCTACCGGTTTTGTTTGATTAGGATAATAATTAAATCTTAATGTACTTAATGTTTTTAATCTTGAAAAAGCTGCACTAGAAATATCAGGGTTTTTTTTATTAAGTTTTATTACACTTTTAAATAAAGTTTCACTTAATCTATAAATATTGTCAAAATATTTATTTAAAATATTAATTGAGTTTTTATTAAAACATAAACTCAGATTAAGATGCTCTATGTACTGATTATTTATATTTGAAGAATATTTTTTAGTTACCTTTAAATCACCTATATCTAATCCTTCTTTTCCATTCACATCATTAGGGAAATATCCTCTGTATAAATTTTTATTTTTTTTATTCCATTTTTTAGGTGATAATTTTCTTTTATTAATGTCTGGTAAATTAAAAAATTTATTTCCAACTTCACAAGTTTTTTTAATTTCTTTAAGATTAATTCCATGACCAGTAATTTGAAAAAAACCTACATTGACACAAGCTTTTTCAATTTCTTTAATTGTTTTAAATGCATTCTGAGTTTCAAAATTATTTTTAATTAGTGATGATATATTGATTGTAGGTATATACCTTTTACTCATCTTCTTACTGGAGTTTCAGTTGCAATATATTGATCTCTAACTCGCTCTCTCATATAAATATAAATTCCAGCCGCTATTATGCACGCAACTCCAATGAATGTTCTAGCCGAAGGTATTTCGTTAAATAGAAAATAACCAGGGATCATCGACATTATAATTAAAGAATATTCGAACAATGAAACAACAGATGGTGAAGCAACTATATACGCTGAAAAAATACATACAAAAGCAATTGATGCAGCAAAACCAAAAAATAAAATAAACTTCCAAGTATAATCAAAGTTTGAAAACCATTCTCTAAATATAAATTGAGTAGTGGGGTCAAAATTAGGATTATTAAGTTGACCATTGCCCATAAATATGAAGATAATCCCACATAGTATTAGCGCTATCAGGTAGAAATAAAAAAGTTGAGTATTAACGTCATCTTTATCAGAGGTATATTTTGTTATTGTCATTGAAGCTGCATAAAAAAATGCGCACAAAACTGGTAGTAGACTTTTATATTCAAAATCATCAAAGTTTGGATTTAGAACAATAAACACACCTATAAAACCAAACACAATTGCAGACCATCTTCTGATACCAATAAATTCTTTCAAAAAAAATTTTGCAAAAATTGAGACGAAAAATGGACATGAGAAAAATAAAGCATTTGCTGTAGCTAAAGGCATATAGGTTAAAGAAATAAAGAATGCAGAAAAGGCTAAAAAATGAAGAATTACTCTAACAAACGTTAAAAAAGGATAATAGGTTTTTAAAGAAACTTTTTGACCTCTAAATTTGATGTAACAAAACAGTAAAATTGCAGCAACCAAATATCTTCCAAAGAAGATTTCATAAAGTGCTGCTTTTTCAAAAATAAATTTAATTAAAGAGTCTTGCATTGCAAACAAAGTCATTGCTGCAATTATTAAAAGAATTCCTTTTGAGTTATTATCAGTGCTCATTATGCACCTATATCAAAAAAAAAATCTCTCGAAAATTTAATTATTTCTTCAATTTAGAGGAGAATAGAAGACCTTCGTTTGAAAATTTTGACTTATTTTGTTCAATAAAGCCTCTCATTAATTTTACTTTTTCTTCCTCAAATTCTGTGACTTTCCTTTTACTTAAATCTATATAGAGCGATATCCATTCCATAGAAGCTGAAATTTTATTAGTTTTTTGAGAAATCATTTCCATCTTTAAATGAAGTCTTTTTTTGTCATGGTCAAAATATGTTAGATTAACATTTACTTTTTCACCTTCTTTAACTTCGTTTAAGTATTTAGTATTTGTCTCAACAACCATGGTACTTCTATTAAGATCTTTTGCTGCAGTTCCTCCCATTTTAAACTTTTCAAGTGCAACTTCCCATGCTTGATCAAAAACAAGAACATAATAAGCCATGTTCATATGATTGTTGTAATCAACCCATTCTTGTTTTACTTCGAAAGTTTTTAATAACACTTTATGATCTTGTTAATGAAGACTGTAATTCTTGATTTGAAATGTACCCCTTTACATTTCCACTTTTATCAACCACTTCACAATTTGAATCAGAACAAACGATTTTTGGTAAAAAATCTTCAATAAATTCATCTTCATTTACTTTTATTAAGTTTGATTTATCTATGTCATTAGCCTGATCAGCAGTTTTCATAATAATTTTTGCCTTGATAACTTTTGCTCTATTCACATCTTTTACAAAAGCTTTTACATAATCATCAGCAGGGTTCATAATAATTTCCTCGGGAGTTCCTACTTGAACTAATTTTCCAGAGTTTAGTATCCCGATATGATCACCTAATCTTAATGATTCATCTAGATCGTGAGTAATAAATACAATTGTTTTTTTTAGTTCTGCTTGAAGATCAATTAATTGTTTCTGCATATCACTTCTAATCAGAGGATCTAGAGCGCTGAAAGCTTCATCCATTAACATAATATCTGTATCAGTAGCTAACGCTCTTGCTAGACCAACACGTTGCTGCATTCCTCCTGATAATTGAGCAGGGTATTGATTTTCAAAACCAGTTAGACCAACTGCATCAATTTTTTCCATTGAGATTTTATTTCTTTCATCTTCACCTTTTCCTTGCATTTCTAATCCGTAACCAACATTTTGAATTACTGTTTTATGCGGGAACAAACCAAATCTTTGAAATACCATGCTCATTTTATGTCTTCTAAATTCAATGAGCTTATCTTTATCAAGTGACATTACATTCGTGCCCTCAACTAAAATTTCGCCATCAGTTGGATCGATTAGTCTATTTAGATGTCTTATTAGTGTTGATTTCCCTGATCCTGATAAACCCATACAAACAAAGGTTTCTCCTTCTTCAATTTTAAGCGAAACATTATCTAATCCAACGGTATGACCTGTTTGCTCTAAAATTTCATCTTTTGTTGCACCATCTTTTACCATTGGTAGTACAGAAGAAGGGTTATTACCAAAAATTTTGTAAACGTTGTTGATCTCAATTTTTGACATGATGTAATGTTCTAACAGTTACAATCATCATATGTAAAACAAATATTATACAACTTATAATTGTTTTAATAAATAACAGTTGTATTTATTTGCTTTTAATCATTTTTTAAATAAGAATTTTATATATGGCGCAAACAGATAAAGATGTGCGATTAGAGTTGTCTGCTCTATATAGAATTTTACATATGTACGGCATGACCGACCTTGCTAACCAATGTGCAGGGGCAAGATCTGCTGAAGATAAGAATTGTTCTTTTGTTCATCCATATGGAATGTTTTATGAAGAAATTACCGCTTCATCTTTAGTTAAAATTGATCAAAACGGAAAAAAATTAGATTCAGATGGACCTTGGTTAAATGATGGATGCATTAATCTTGCTCAATGGATTTTTAATAAAAGAGACGATGTAAATTTTTATGTTCATGGACATGCCAACGATGTGATGGCTGTTGGTGGCACTAAAGAGGGTTTAATGTATCTCTCACAGGCTGCAGTTTATTTAAATCATCTTGTTGGATATATTGATTATGAATTTGTTGAGGACAAAGAATTTGGAAGCAAATTTGAAAACCTAATTAGCAAACACGACATTTTGATTACTAGAAATCATGGATATTACACAGTAGGAAAAACCGCAGCAGAAGCATTTTTCAGAGCTTATTATCTGGAGCAAGCATGTTCAGTTCAGGTAAAAAATCTTGCTATGGGTTTAAACAAACATGAAATAGATAAACAGAAAGCTGCATATTTCTGGGAAAACATGAGTGACTCTGATGATTATAATTATGATGGAAAAACAGAGTGGGCTGCTTTATTAAGAAAACTAGAGAGAGAACATTCAAATTATAAAAATTAATGGAACAAAATTTTACAATTAAAAATATAACTAAAAATTCTACAAATTTAGAAGTTGACTGGAGCGATGGAAAAAAAAGTAAATTTAATTATTTATGGCTAAGAGACAATTGTCCAACTGCACATGATAAAGACTCCCGTCATAGAATGTTTAATATTTTAAAAGTATCAAATAATATTAATCCAAAAAAATTTGCAGTAAATAATGAAGGTAAGCTTGAAATTGAATGGAGTGAAGGTGACCACATAAGTTATTATGACCAAAATTGGTTAAGAGAAAACTGCTATACTATAAAAAATAATTTAGAATATAAATCTCCATATCAACTTTGGGACAACTCTTTACAAAATGATCTGAAGTCAATTGAGATTGAACATGATGAAATTATGAGTTCAGATGAGGGACTTGTCAGATGGTTAGAGCTCTTACACCACACTGGAATTGCTATAGTAAAAAATGCTCCAACCGAAAATAATTCTGGCTTTAAAATTTTAAACAGAATTAGCCATACTAGAGAAACTTTTTTTAAAACACCTTTTGAAGTAATTAATATTCCTAAACCAAATAATTCTGCTTACACAGCACATGCCCTAAGAAATCATATGGATTTACCATGGTTTGAAACACCACCTGGTTATCAATTTCTTCATTGTTTAGTTAATTCTGCAACAGGAGGAGACTCGTCCGCTGTAGATGGCTTTGCAGTTGCAGATTATTTGAGAAAAAATGAGAAAGAAATATTTGATACACTAGTAAACGTTCATTTAAAATTTAGAGACATGGATTATACACAAGAGTCTGTTAGAAGTTATTACGCACCCGCGATATCTCTAACCAAAGATAATGATTACCATGATATTCGGTTTAGCGTAGCAACTATGGATGCTTTAGACTGTCATCCTGATTTGATGGATAAAGTTTATAAAGCTCACCACCGATTTGGAAATTTACTTCATGACGATCAATTTCAGATTAAATTTAGATTAGGACCAGGTGATATTTTTTCTTTTAACAATAGACGATTATTACACGGTAGAACTGAATATGATCCAAACTCAGGACATAGACATTTACAAGGTTATTACATGGATCGAGATGAAATTATTGGGAGACTAAGATATTTAAAAAATTCTGTTAACTCCAACCAGTAACATTCTTTACTTCAAGATATTCCTCAAGGCCCCAAACACCTCCTTCTCTCCCATTACCTGATTGTCTGTAACCACCAAATGGAGTTCCGGCATCTGCTCCATTTCCATTAATGTAAACACATCCAGATCTTAATTTTTTAGCAACACGATGTGCTTTTTCTTTATCTTCAGTTTGCAAATAATTTCCAAGACCATAAGAAGTATCGTTTACAATATTGACTGCCTCATCTTCAGTTTCAAAGGGAATTATAGATAATACAGGTCCAAAAATTTCTTCCTTAGCAATTCTCATTTCATTAGTTACATCTGTAAAGATAGTTGGTTTGATAAAGTATCCTTTGTTCAAACCATTTGGTAGCTCAGGTCCACCTGCTGCAAGAGTTGCGCCTTCAGAAATTCCACTTTCAATAAGATTTATAATTTTATCATATTGAATTTTAGAAATTACTGGTCCTATATGGTCTCCTTTTTTTGAAGCTTGATCTACTTTAATTTTGTTTGCTTCATCTACTGCTTCTTTAACAGCTCTTTCGTAAATTGATTTTTCAACAAGCATCCTTGTTGGTGCATCACAAGATTGACCCGAATTGCTCATTACATTTCGAATGCCATCTCTTACTGCATCTTTATAACTGTCAGCAAAAACAATATTTCCACCTTTACCACCTAATTCAAGACAAACTCTTTTAATTGTTTCTGCAGCGTTTTTTGAAATTAATCTTCCTGCTCGTGTTGAACCTGTGAAAGAAACCATATCAATATCAGGGTGGCTTGAAATGTGGGTTCCCACTCCTGCGCCGTCTCCATTTACCAAATTAAATACACCTTTTGGAAAACCTGCTTCATCAATCATTTCTGCAAATAGCATTCCAGAAATAGGAGCAATTTCTGACGGTTTTAAAATCATTGTACATCCAGTTGCGAATGCGGGGACAACCTTCAAAGCAATTTGATTAATTGGCCAATTCCACGGTGTGATTAATCCACAAACTCCAATTGGCTCATAATAGATATGATTATTTGATTTATTATCAAAGTGTTCATCAAATTTAAAATTTTTTAATCTTAAAATAAAATCATCTAAATGATCTTTCCCTGAAGCTGTTTGAACATCTGTTGCCCAATCCATTGGTGCACCCATTTCAAGAGAAATAGCCTCAGCCATTTCATTAAATCTTTTTTTATAAACTGATGATAACTTTTCAAGTAATCCGAGTCTTTCTTCCTTGCTAGTTTCTTTCCAAGTATCAAAGGCATTTTTTGCTGATTTAACAGCTAAATCTGTATCCTCTTTTGAACCTAGAGAAATAACAGCAAACGGGTCTTCATTGCATGGATTAATTACGTTAAAATCATTTTTTTTAATTGGATCAACCCACTTACCATTTATGTAAAATTTTCTTTTATCTAACATTTTTTATCTTAACACATTAATTAAATTTCATATCCTTTTTCCTCAGGTTCATTATCAACCAACTCATCAGGAAAACCATTAGCTCTAAAATTAATATTATTTAAATCCTCCATCCTTTTCACAATCATTGATGACCAAGCTCTGGAACCATATTTTTTTTGACCATCTTTAAAAATTTCAACTATTTGTGGAGAAATTTCTAAAGGAGCGTTCAGTTTTTTT
>CACJTU010000028.1 GCA_902596375.1 uncultured Pelagibacteraceae bacterium | reverse complement strand
TAGGATATTTATCTAATTATTTATCGAAGTATGCTAATAGTAAAAAAATTTGGAAAGTAATTAATATTTTTATTATATGTTTTATGTCTATTTTAACTTTATTCATTATTAAGGAAATATTATGAGCAATATTTACGTAGATGATTTAGGCGAAGGTTTTCCTTTTGTTTTAGTTCATGGCTATCTAGGCTCATCTGAAATGTGGACTTTTCAAAAAGAATTTTTTTCAAAAGATTATCGTGTGATTACCCCAGCTCTCCCAGGATTTGGAGAAAGTCATAATGTAAAATCTTTAGATTCTATTAATAAAATGGCTAAAAAAATTATAAATGTATTAGATCAAAAAAAGATCGATAAATTCAATTTAATTGGTCATTCAATGGGAGGAATGATTGTTCAAGAAATTACAAAATTGATTGGGGATAGAGTTAATAAATTAATTTGTTTTGCAACAGGATCCATTGGAGATATCCCGGGAAGATTTGAGACTATGGAGGAAACAAGGGAAAAACTTAAAAAAGAAGGTACAGAACTCTCTTTTTCTAGAGTGCCTCTTAAGTGGTTTGTAAAAGGTGATAAGGACAAAAATTATTTCCTTTGTGAAAATGCTGTTAAAAATGTTTCATTAGAAGCTGCTGATAATGCATTACTAGCAATGAAAAATTGGAGAGGTAAAGAAAATTTAAAAAATATAAAAAATGAAACTCTTATAATATGGGGTGATAAAGATACTTCATATAATTTTGATCAAGTTGATACACTAAATAAAAATATTAAAAATAGCCGTTTAGAAATATTTAAAGATTGTGCTCATAATGTTCACTTAGAACAGCCTGATCGATTTAATAATTTAGTAAAAGAATTTATCTCAAAATAATATTTTTATTAAGCTGATAAACTTTTTTATAAGCTCCAATAAATTTTTTTGAAGAATGAAATTTTCCAGGAAAAATTATACATTTTATTTTAGCTCGCCTAGCTGAATTTAAACTTTCTTGAGAATCCTCAATTGCTACACAATCATTAGCTTTAAGCTTAAGTTTTTTAAGTGCTAATAAGTATATATCTGGATTGGGTTTTAATTTTTTTACTAATTTTGCATTTCCTATAAAGTTAAAATCCTTTTTATTAATTGAATTTCTTAAACAATATAAGATTGCATTTATATTATTTGTAGAAGTAGATGAAACAAATGCAATTTTTATATTTTCTTTTTTGCATAAAGAAATTAAATTTTTAACACCTGACCTTAATTTAAGATGATTTTTTTTAAGATAATTATTAAAGAATTTAGTCTTTAAATTTCTTAAATATACTGAATTAACTCCAATTTTTTTCTTTTTGGCATATCTTGATATTCTATCTTTGCCACCTGATTTGCTTAATAAATTTTGATACTCACGTTTGGTCCAATTCCAATCAAGTCCATATTGTTTGAATGCTTTATTGAATGACTTTCTCTGAATTTCTGAAGTTTCAACAATAGATCCAATAGAACCAAAAAGTAATGCTTTATAATATTTCAACCTTTCACAGCTCCAGCAGTTAAACCACTAATAACCTGTCTTTGGAAAAACATAACAAGCATAAATAAAGGTGCAGTAGCAGACACAACCGCAGAAACTGCCCACATTAAATTTCCTTCATGTTGATTTGTACCTAAATAACTTTGTATTTTTGGAACCATGGTATGATTTTCTTGATTGAGAAGTAATGCTGTTACGGTAAAATCATTATAGGCTAACATTAAACTAAATAAACCTGCTGTAATTACTCCAGGCCACATCACAGGCATAATAATATGCCTAAAAGCTTGAAAATAAGAACAACCATCTATTAAAGCACTTTCATCAAGTTCTTTAGGAACAGTTTTGAAAAATGAATAAAGCAGCCACAAAGTAAAAGGTTGATTTATAGCAACCAAAACAACAATTGTAGTTGGAAGAATTCCCCAAATTTGTAATTCAAAGAAAGGAAAAAGATATCCTGATACTAAAGTTATATGTGGCATAGCTCTAAAAATTAAAGCTGCCATTAAAATCCAAAAAGCATATTTCTCAGTTGATCTTGAAAGAGCATATGCTCCTAAAGTTCCTAAAAACAAAGAAATACTTACAACAAATACTGTAACTATAATTGTATTTTTTGATGCTTTCCAAAATTCACCTTCAGTCCAAGCTTGTGTATAAGCATTGGTTGTAAATTGTCCGCCTGTTTCAATTAAGGTATTAAATGCTGATATCGCATACCACCAATCAGATCTTGAAAAGAAATCAGCTCTTACTTTAAATGATCCCCAAAAAGTCCAAATAAAAGGAAAACAAGCAATCAACAACCAGGTGATTATAAAAATAGTGTTAAAAGTTTTTAAACGAGTTGATTTTGTATCTAGTCCATAATCCATAATTATCTCGCCGTTTTAAATTCTTTCCAAGTTCTAATTAATACTGGTGCCAGTAGAATAGCTATACCAATAATAGTCATCATTGAAGTAGCTGCAGCAGAACCAAACAATATCACTTCCTCATTAACTAAATTGTCATAGATTAACCAAGATAAAGATTGCGCACTTCCCTCAGCACTAAACCCTATAATGGGTTCAAATACTCTAAAGTTGTCCATTAAAGAGATCAAAGCTACAAATGTAACGACAGGATAAATATGCGGTAAAACTATATGTTTAATTCTTTGAAATCTTGAGGCACCATCTATAATAGCTGCTTCAATTGGTTCTTGAGGAACTGTTTGAAGTGCCGCATAAAAAACCACAAAGGCAAAAGGGGAGTGATGCCATATTCCGTAAATAATTATTGTTATCCATGTTAATGTTTTTGATGATTTGAGTGATAAATAAGGATCATTCATTAAATTTTGAATATTTGCTCCAATTATACCCTGAGAATCTATCATCCAAAATAATACTAATGATCCAACCAACGGTGTAACAATCATCGGTAAAATTGTACCAAAGATTAAAGGTCCCCTAATTTTTCTAGCAACTGCATTTAAGCTTAATGCAATAATAAATCCTAAGACGAGTACATTTGGTGTAACAAACAAACAATAAGTTAAAGTAAATATTAGAGCTTTATAAAAGGGAAGATTAGTTACTTGGTCTACAAAAGCGCCAAAATTTTCAGTTTCATTCCAAAATTTTTTTATTTCATCAACTGCTAAATGATTTCGATCAGTATAAGTGCCAAAACCATTAAATTTTCCAAGAGGCTTTGCTTCCCTAATTTTTGAGGTTTCTTCGTTATCAACTACAATTGAAACAGTACATCCAAAAGGATCACATTTTTTAACCTCTTTTACTACTTGATCATGTTGTGCATAAAAAGATTGAATGCCGGTAGATATAATTGGTAACCCAATAAACAGGATCATTGCTAAGCCTGTTGGTAAGAAAAACCAAAAAAAAGTTTTATTAGGCATTTAAATATTGATTAAGTGGGGAGTAAATCCCCACTTATAAGTTTTAGATTTTATAGAAAGCCTTGTTCTTTAGCTTTACTAATGTAAGCAGCCTCAACATCTTTCAATGCTTGTTCAGCCGACTCTTTACCTTGTAAAAACTCAACAATCTCACTTCCTAACGCACCATGCATTAAACCCATTTGTGGTAACATTGGATATGGTTTTGCTCCCATTTTTACAGCTTCGATAACACCAATAGATTTTGGTCCTGGTACAAAACCTTCTACTAACCAAACAGCTTGATCAGCAGCGTCTGCAACCATTTTTTTATTTGATGCTGCATGCGCTAAAGCTCTAAATGTTGCCTCAGCATCTGCATCAGGTCTATTTTTTGCAAGTGTAAAACCATCCCACCATAATGTAGCAGCTGGAATATTTCCTCCACCTACTGTAGCAGGTCCAGTTAATTTAGTTGCTTTTGTAATGTTAGGATCACCTTCATCATCTAGAAGAGTTCCTGATCTAGATGCCCATAAAGTCATTAATGCAACATTTCCAGATTCCCATTCTACTTTAATTGCTTCGCTATCATGAGTTAAGTAATCAGGGTTACTCAATTCAGATAATTTTTTTAACATATTTAAAGTAGCAACACCTTTAGCATTATTTATGTTTGGTTGTGCACTTCCAGATTTAAAGAATTCACCACCGTGACCAATAAACATGTTCACAAATTCTTCTGCTAAATTCCAACCTGCTTTATACGCAGCTGCGTAAGGATATTGCATTTTACCTGAAGCTCTAATTTTTTCAGATGCTGCAACTACTTCCTCATAAGTTTTTGGAATAGCTATACCAAGATCTTTCAAAACATCTTCTCTGTAATACAAATGTTGAGTATTAGCCATAAATGCTACAGCCATTACTTTCCCATCAATTGTAATTAATTGAGAGTCTTGAATTCCTTTTCCATATTTTTTAACAAGATCATCTAATGGTCTAATTAGATCTTGGTTCATCAAAGGAACAATTGAACTATTTGCTGCAATTCTTGCTGAAAACTCAGATGGATTTGCAGTTAAAGCTGGCACTGCGATTTTATTATGCTCAGATGAGTGAGTCACTTTAAAATCAGCACTTCCTTTACATTGTTTAGAAGTTTCAACGAAAGTTCTTAATGCAGGAAAATCATTTGCCAAAATATTTATTGAACCACTTTTAATGTTACAATCTGCAAATGCAGAAGTTCCAAAAAGTAGAAACAATAAAGTAACTAGTATTTTTCTCATATGTTTTCTCTCTATTTTTTTGTTATTAAATTATAATTTACGTTTGAAAACTATATCTACTCCCGAAATAGAATAAAAGTGATAATTAAATCACTTTTGACGCAAGTTCCGCACCTCTTACAAGAGCCTCAAGTTTTTTATAAACTATATTTTCGTCTACATTACCAAAGCCAGCAAAGGTACTAAACCCACAGTCAGTCCCAGCTAGTAATTGTTCAGCATTAATGACCTTAGAAAAGGTTAAAATTCTATTCTTTACAACTTCGGGATGTTCTACAAAGTTTGTTGTAGAATCTATTACACCTGGGGCAATTATTTTGTCTTTTGGAATTTTTAAATTTTGAAAAATTTGCCACTCATGAGAATGTCTTGGATTAGAAGACTCAATTAGATAAGTCTGTACATTAGCTTTCAACGCAATTGGCATTATCTTTTCTAACGGAATATCATGTAGATGAGGTCCTTCATAATTTCCCCAACAGATATGTAGTCTTATACTAGAGCTGTCGATATTTTTAATAGCATTATTTAGACATTCTATTTGTTTTTCAGCTCTAATTAAAAATTCAGTTTCTGATAAATCTTTAAAAGTCATATGTCTAGCAAGAGCCAAATCTGGACAATCTAACTGGAGTTTTAATCCATTTGAGGTGATTTCTTCATACTCATCCTTCATAAGGTTGGATAAATTTTCTAAATATTCATCATCATTTTTATAAAATTTATTTGGTAAGAAAGCAGAAATAACCCCAGGAGAAGCAGCGTTCATAAAACCATCTTTATGATTATTTTTTTCTAATGCTTGTTTAAAATTATTAATATCTTTTGTTAGTGAAGTTTTGTCTTTGATTTTTAATTCGCTTGTACAACATGGTCTTGTATAAGTAGGAGTACCGCCTGTTCTTGCAATTCTTTCTTTGAAAGAAGGAAAGTCATCTAAATCTTTTGGTGCTTTTCTCTCACTCTCACCAGAAAATCCATCAATTCTATCCTTAACATAAGTAGCATAACTAATCTTAGACATTTCACCATCGCTAATATAATCAATTCCAACCTCGATTTGTTTTTTAACAATGTTGTTAACATCTTTTTGAACAATCTTATCAAATTGATTAAAATCTATTTGTTCTTTTTGATCTTTTTTAAATAAGAGTTCAGATAATTCATTTGATCTAGGTAAACTTCCTACATGTGTTGTTTTAATTTTGCTCATAATTTATTTCATTAAAATTTGTTTCCAAATTGCAACCTCATCAAATAAAACCCATTCTCTTATAACATTACCATCAACTATTTCTGAATGGTTTATCCCCATTATGAAAATATTTTTATTTGATTTTTCACCAAATTCTTCAGTATCTTTAGAATGACTACCTTCTAAAAACCATCTTATTGATGCTTTGGGATTTTTATCTGGTTCTTCTAAATAACCAACATGTTCTATTGAAAACTTTATATCACTAAATGTATTTTTTAAATTATTCCAAAATTTGACAATATCCTCTCTTCCATGTCCAATTTTATTTCCAGGCCAATAGATAGTTGCAGCTCTTGCATAATCAGAAAAATCATAATTATTTTTAAAGATATTTTTCAATATTTTTGAGTATTTACCCCCAGCTGAGTCATCAGGCACAACGCTTTGTTTATAATCTGATTTCATGTCAGAGCTTGAATTGAATAATTGTTGTGCTTTGTCAGCACCACCTTCTTTATCAATAATCATTTGTGCAAATTCTTTTGGTTTAAATCCTATTTGTCTTACCATTGCACCTTGATCACGGACAATCCATTCATCATAGACTTGATTATTTTTGCATGCACAATCAGCAATTACTCTATAATAAATATCTTTCTTAGTTGGTTTACCATATGAACCATCTCCAAGATGTGTTCCTTTGCTTAAAATTCTATGAGATGAATGATAACCCACATCATCATTTCCATTCCAGATCACATCTTCACCAAGCAACTGTCTGTTAGGAAATTCTTTTAAGGTTACATAAGTTGCATCAATTACAGGTTTGTTTCCATAAGTAACTCCAAAAGGAGATCTAACAGGAATATTATCAGCGTAAAATTGAGCAATAGACTCAACATCTTTGTTTTCCCAAATTTGTTTAGTTATTTTAAGAATATAATCAGTAAGGTTTTTATACTTTGGATCAAATCCTT
>CACJTU010000027.1 GCA_902596375.1 uncultured Pelagibacteraceae bacterium | reverse complement strand
ACTTCATAAGCTGGTGTTTCTTGTTTGCTTAATTGAGCGAAACCAGCTTTCAATGTATTTAATCCCTCATATCTAGCATAATACACACCCAGAATAGCGGTTATAAAGATTAATAAAATGGTAGTTAATGCTCCAATTTGAGCTCCTATTTTGATAAAAAGGTAAATCTCTACTACAGGTATAAAAATTATTGAAAAAAAAATTGGGCTCATTTGTCCTTAATCTAAATTGCTGGTTGAAATTAATCAATAGAGTAATTACTATCAAGTTATGAATTACAGTTTTGAATACATCGATATTATTTTACTTGCAATGATTGCAGGGTTTATTTTTCTAAGGCTGAGAGGCATTCTTGGAAAAAGAACAGGATATGAAGGAAAATCTCCACCACAGTTTCAAGAAGTGTTAAAAAAAGTTAAGGTTGATCAAAATAAAAAACCAAGTGATAAATTTGATGAAGAAGCTAAAAAAGAGTTTTTAAAAGGTGCTAAAATTGCTTACGAAACTATTATTACTGATTTTAGCGATAACGATAATAAAATTACAAATGCCAAACCTTTATTGAACAAAAATATTTTTAATCAATTTGATGATGCATTAAAAGAAAGGGCAAAAAGAGGACACTTTGCTGAAATCACATTTATTGGAGTAAATAAAGCGGAAATAAAAGAGCATAAAAAAATTGGAAATATTCTAAATGTAACAGTTGATTTTATAGCTGAAGTAATCACTTGTATTAGAGATAAAGAAAAAAAGATTGTATCTGGTGATCCTGAAAAAATAAAAAAAATTTATGATACTTGGGTTTTTTCAAGAGATACCACTTCTACAAATCCTAATTGGCAGCTAGTTAATATTTTAACCTAATTGAACAATAATATTTCAGATAAAGATAAAAAGGATTGGCAAACTTTTATTTCAAGTAAGGAAAAAGTTATAGATAAAGATTTTAAAAGCCAAAAAAAAAATCTATTAAAAGTTAGATCTATAGATCTACATGGATATACTCTTGAACAAGCAAACAATGCCATTGAACAATTTATATTGAAAGCATTTGAAGAAAGGGTAAACAAATTAATTGTTGTTACTGGAAAAGGCATTCATTCAGATGTTGAAAAAAATCCTTATGTTTCAAAAGATCTAAGTATTTTAAAATATTCTGTACCCGAATTTATTAATAATAATCAAAATTTAATGAGATTGATAAATGACATTCAAGACGCTACCATTGATGATGGTGGCAGCGGCGCTTTTTACGTATTTTTAAAAAAAAATAGATCTAAAGAATAAATTTAGATAGGTCAGTATCTTTCACTAAGTTATCAAGATTTTTATTAATATATTCTTTATCAATAACAATCTTTTCTCCTGCTCGGTCTGTAGCTGTAAAACTTATTTCATCTAAGATTTTCTCAATTATAGTGTGCAATCTCCTAGCCCCAATATTCTCAACTGTTGCATTTACCTCTGATGCTATATTGGCAATAGCATCTATTCCATCATCCGAAAATTCAAGATCAACATTTTCTGTTTTTAAAAGAGCCACATATTGTTTGATTAAACTAAAATCAGGTTCTCTTAAAATTCTTTTAAAATCGTCACTAGTTAAAGCTTCTAACTCAACTCTTATAGGTAATCTCCCTTGTAATTCTGGAAGCAAATCAGAAGGTTTTGCTAATTGAAATGCACCAGAGGCAATAAACAAAATATGATCTGTTTTTATTGGACCGTGCTTTGTGTTAACAGTTGTTCCTTCAATTAATGGTAATAAATCTCTTTGAACACCTTCTCTTGAAACATCGCCACCAACTCTATCAGTTCTTGCTGAAATTTTATCTATTTCGTCGAGAAATACTATTCCATTATTTTCTGTTGAGAGTTTTGCAGCTTTAATAATTTTATCTTGTTCGATTAGTTTGTCTGACTCATCATTAATTAAAATTTCATGAGACTCTTTGACGGTCATTTTTTTCTTTTTTTCTTTGGTTCCCATTGATTTTCCAATCATTTCACCAATGTTGATCATTCCAACATTAGCTCCAGGCATCCCAGGAATTTCAAAAGATGTCCCACCTGAACCAGTATCACTCACTGCAATCTCTATTTCGTTATCATCTAAATCTCCGTTTCTAAGTCTTTTTCTAAAACTTTCTCTAGTAGCTAAACTTGCTTTTTTCCCAACCAAAGCATCTAAAACTTTTTCCTCTGCAGCTTTCTGAGCTTTTGCAAAAACTTCTTTTCTTTTCTTTACCTTTTCCATTGAAATTGCTATCTCAACTAAATCTCTAACAATTTGCTCCACGTCTCTTCCAACGTATCCAACCTCAGTAAATCTAGTAGCTTCAACTTTAACGAAAGGTGCTTCTGCTAGTTTTGATAATCTCCTAGAGATTTCAGTTTTTCCTACTCCGGTTGGTCCAATCATTAAAATATTTTTCGGCAAAACCTCGTTCTTCATTTCGCCTTTTAGTGCTTGTCTTCTCCATCTATTTCTTAAAGCAACAGCTACAGCTCGTTTTGCTTTGTTTTGTCCAACAACAAATCTATCTAATTCTGAAACTATTTCTCTTGGTGATAAAGAACTGACCAAAGAAGCTTCTTCTTTTTGATTTTTATCTTTTGGGTGTAGTTGTGTTACGTTTGATTTATCCATTATATTTTTTCAATTTTAACGTTATCATTTGTAAAAACACATATATCTGCTGCTACTTTGATTGCTTTTTTTGCAACTTCCTCAGCTGACATGTTGCCTTCCATCAGAACTTTTCCAGCAGCTAGCGCATAATTTCCTCCAGAACCAATTCCTATCACGTCTCCCTCTGGCTCAAGCACATCACCAGTTCCAGAAATAATATAGCTGTTATTTTTATCACCAACAGCCATGAGTGCCTCTAATCTTCTTAAGTATTTATCTGTTCTCCAGTCTTTTGCTAATTCAACAGCTGCTCTTGATAAATTTCCAGCGTGTTTTTCTAACTTTCCTTCTAATCTTTCAAATAGAGTTAATGCATCTGCAGTTGATCCTGCAAATCCTGCTACCACATCTCTTTTTTCAATTTTTCTAACTTTTGAAGCAGTACTTTTAACAACAGTATTTCCCATACTAACTTGCCCATCACCAGCAACGACTACTTCATTATTTTTTCTAACTAGTACAATTGTTGTCATACTTAATAAATGGTAACTATTTTTGATACTTCAAGTGTTCAGACTGATATTGATATAGCTGGATTATGTATGTATACCATTAAAAATATATGGCTAGAAAAGGAAAAGTATCTCGAAAAACAAAAGAAACAAGCATTAATGTTGAAGTTAATATTGATGGTAAAGGTAAGTACCAAATTGACACTGGTATAGGTTTCCTAGATCATATGCTTGAGCAATTATCAAAGCATTCTTTAATAGATTTAAAAGTTAAAGCAAAAGGAGACACTCATATCGATCTTCACCACACAACTGAAGACACAGGTATTGCAATTGGAGAGGCTTTAAAAAAAGCAGCAAAAAAATTTGTAGGCATAAAAAGATATGCTCATACAGTTATTCCAATGGATGAAACATTAACTAGGGTTGCAATTGATGTCTCAAACAGACCTTATTTAATTTGGAAAGTAAAATTAAAAGTTGAGAAACTTGGAGAAATGGACACTGAATTATTTAAAGAATGGTTCCAAGCATTTTCTCAATCAGCTGGAATTACAATGCACGTTGAAAATATTTATGGTGATAATAGTCACCACATAATTGAGTCTTGCTATAAAGCATTAGCAAGATCATTAAGAGCTGCATTAGAGATGGATCCAAGAAACAAGAAGAGCATTCCATCCACTAAAGGCTCATTATAAGTTTAATGAACGTTACAATTGTTGATTATAATTCGGGCAATATTAGCTCGGTAATAAACTCCTTTAAGGAAGTTGCTAAAGACAAAGTAAATATCGAAGTAACTTCAGATTTAAATAAGATTAAATCTTCAGATAAAGTTGTTTTACCAGGACAGGGTTCGTTTAAGAGTTGTGTTGATGCTTTAAGTAATATCAGTGGTCTAGTAGACACTTTAAACGAGTTTGCCATAAATAATAAAAAGCCACTTCTAGGAATTTGTGTTGGATTACAAATGTTTGCAGATGTTGGTTTCGAAGAAACAGAAACCAAGGGTCTTGGGTGGATTTCAGGAAAAGTATCAAAAATAGATAATAAAAATGGAAAGTATAAACTTCCTCATATTGGTTGGAATCAAATAAATATTATCCAAGAAAGCAAAATTTTTAAAGATATAGAAAATAATTCTCACATGTATTTTGTTCACAGTTATGAATTTGTGCCTGAAGATAAAAATGTAGTTTCAGCAACAACAGATTATTCATCTAATATTGTTTGTTCTGTTGAAAAAGAAAATATTTTCGGAACTCAATTTCACCCTGAGAAGAGTGATAAAATTGGGCTTAAAATAATTGATAATTTTATAAATTTATAAATGAAAATTTTTCCAGCGATTGATATTAAGGATAAAAGGTGTGTGAGGTTAGTCAAAGGAGATTTTGATAACAAAACTGAATATGAACTGTCTCCAGTTGAACAAGCTGAAAAATATAAAGATCATGGTTTTAAAAACTTACACATAGTAGACTTAGATGGGGCCTTAACTGGTGAAACTGTTAATTTAGATATTATTGAGGCAATAGTAAGTAAATTTGATCTTGAAATTGAAATTGGCGGTGGCGTAAGAAATTTTGAGAGCATTCAGAAATATACAGATGTTGGAGTTGAAAAAGTTATTTTAGGAAGTGCTGCCATAAAAGATAAAAACTTTTTAAAGGAGGCATGCGAAAAATTTCCAAATAAAATTGCTTTAGGTTTGGATGCTAAAAATGGATATTTATCTGTCTCAGGCTGGAAAGAAAATTCTAATCAACTAACATTAGATTACTTAAATGAAGTGAATGATTTTGGTGCAAGCAGATTGATTTATACAGATATCAATAGAGATGGGACGAAGCAAAGTCCCAATTTTGACGAAACAGCAAAGGTTGCTAATACATCCAATTGTCCAGTAATTATATCAGGTGGGGTTTCATCAATTGATGATATTAAAAAAGCTAAGGAGTTAAATAATAGCAATATCGAGGGTATAATAGTTGGAAAAGCTATCTATGATGGAGATATTAAATTAGACGAATTAGTTAAGGAACTAGATGCTTAAGAATAGAATTATACCATGTTTAGACGTTAAAAATGGACGTGTTGTAAAAGGAATTAACTTTGTTGATCTACAGGACGCAGGAGATCCTGTCGAACAAGCTAAAATTTATTCAGACGGTGGAGCAGATGAGATTTGCTTTTTAGATATTACTGCATCAAATGAAAATAGAGATACTATTTATGATGTAGTAGAGAAGACCTCGAAGAAATGTTTTGTTCCTCTGACAGTTGGAGGTGGTGTTAGAAGCATTGAGGACATCAACAAACTACTTAACTGTGGTGCAGACAAAGTATCAATCAATACTGCTGCAGTTCAAAATCCAGAAGTGGTAGAAGAAAGCTCTAAAAAATTTGGCTCACAATGTATTGTTGTTGCAATTGATGCAAAAAAAAATGGGGACAAATGGGAAATATTTACTCATGGTGGAAGAAACAATACTGGAATTGATGCAATAGAATTTGCAAAAAAAATGGAAGCTAGTGGAGCAGGCGAGCTTCTAGTTACTTCTATGGATCGGGATGGTACCCAAGTTGGTTATGATATAGAGCTTATGGCCAAGATATCTTCTATGATAAATATTCCAGTTATTGCTTCAGGCGGAGTAGGAAATCTAGATCATTTAGTTGATGGAATTAAATTAGGAAATGCTAGTGCAGTTTTAGCAGCATCAATATTTCACTATAGCAAATATTCCGTAAAAGAAGCTAAGGAGTATTTGGATTCAAAAGGAATTCCTGTTAGAATTTAATATGCTTAATACATTAGAAAACCTAATAAAACTTGCAAGAGAAAGAAAATCTTTCCCAGTTGAAGGTTCGTATACTAATAAGTTGCTTTTAGACAAATCACTAAGCAAAGCAAAAGTTTTAGAGGAAGTTGATGAATTAATTGAAGCTGTAGAGAAAAATTCTAATAAAATTCATGAAGCAGCAGATGTTTTATATCATCTACTAATGTATCTCGAGGCTAATGATATAAAAATTGAAGACGTAATGTCAGAATTAGAAAAAAGAAAAAAATGAGTTACGACGATAATAATATTTTTGCAAAAATTTTACGTGGAGAGATCCCTTGTAATAAAATTTATGAGGATGATTTTATTTTGTCATTTCACGATATTAATCCACAAAAAAAAATTCATGCTTTAGTTATCCCTAAAGGTAAATATATTGATTTAGATGATTTTAGTTTAAACGCATCTCCGGATGAGATGGTTGGATTATTAAAAGGTATTAATATAGTTGCTAAAAAGCTAGGTATTTCAACAGAAGTAGGTAAGGGTTATAGAGCTTTAGCAAATATCAGTGATCATGGTGGACAAGAAGTACCTCATTTACACTTTCATTTATTTGGAGGTGAACGAGTAGGAAAAATGGTTGAGTGACCGAAGAAGTTAAAAGAAATTATCTAGAAATTAACTCACTTAAGGATCTTAAGGAAGGAAATATGCCCTCAGAAGATTATTCTTTAAGTTTAATTGATCCAATAAATTTTCAATTAAATAAATTTTTTTACAAAAATATTGGTAAAAACCATAAATGGATTGATAGACTAACTTGGTCAGAAGAAAAATGGATTAATTACGTATCGAATAAAAGCGTTAAATCATATGTGTTTAAATTTAACGATAATCTAGTAGGTTTTTTTGAATTAATTTTCCACTCAGAAAAAAATGAAACCGAAATTGCTTATTTTGGTATATTAGAAGAA
>CACJTU010000026.1 GCA_902596375.1 uncultured Pelagibacteraceae bacterium | reverse complement strand
CATCACTTTTGAGTTTGGATCTAGATGAAATCTAATATCAAATTTAATTTCTTTATTTGAATTTTTTCTAAATAACTTATCATAGCCAATAAATTTCATTTGTTCTGGGTAGAACTCAATTTCTCTCTCATAAATAGTTCCAAATTTAATTAAATATCCATCATGTGTACCTGATATTTTCCAATAATTATTTTCAAAAACTACATTTTTTTTTGATATTTTTAGTCCTTTATCAGTAATGAAATTTTGTTGATGCTTAACAAAATTACAAGAAGAATAATCCTCAATTGTTAAAGCACAATGAAGAGATGTGCTTCTTGATAATTTATTAAATTTATTATTTCTATCTGAGTAATAACCAGCATTTGAAATTAATTTTTTATCATTTGAAAAAATTTCAAATGATAAAGCTCCTGCTTGATAGTCGTTAGAAAAAGGTTTGTTAGGACTAGAACCTATATCAGCAGCGAGAATTATTTTTTTATTTTTAAGAATTGCATATCCACCAAGTTCATTAATTTGGTTTTTGAAAGTATAACCAAACCTTTTTAAATATTGATCAAATTCTTTATTTTCAGAGGAAAAATTACCATTAAAAAAAATATCTTGCTTTATATTTTGCCAAACAAAAGCATAACTTGATCCTAAATAATAAATGGTCTCATCAATATATTCAGGAATTAAACTTTGAGATTCTTTAAACCACTCCCTAATAATTATAAAATATTTTAAATAAAATATAAGTTGCCGAATATTTCTTGATTTTGGAAAGCCTTGATTATCAATTGAGGATTTAATAATATTTTTTAATAAATTCAATCCATTTAAAAGATATTGTTTTTCATTTTTGTAAGCTAATCCAGTTAAAATTATTGCAGCGCACCCAATCAACTTATTTTCTACTTCTTTTGAGTTTTTGATTTCATTTAATAAATGATTAGTTTGTTTTTGAATCATATGATCAAAAGTAGATCTGTATGCTTGGTCGCTGTCCTCGTAAGTAAGTTGATGATTTGATAACCATGAAATAATTCTTTTTGCTGTCAAATCAAACTCCCAGCTTTTTTTTTGAAATTTATTGTTATTTGAAATCCAATTTTTAATGACAGTTTGTGTAGTTTTTTTTGAAGATTTTAAATCTAAGCTGAAAAACCAAAAAAAATTATTTAATTTTTCGTAATCTTTAGGATTTAAATTATTTTGCCAAATTGACTCAATAGCAAAATCTTCAATTTTATATTTTTTATTTTGATATTTAATTATAGATGAAAGTAAGTGAGGACTAGGTTTGTATTCAAAACTATTTTCAAAAGTTTTTGATATTTTTTTTTCGTAAAAATTTGAATTTTGATAAATTGATTTAAAGCTATCTCTTACATTAAAATAAAATTGACCTAAAATGCCTAAGGAATTTGTGTTAATCATTAACTTATTTTAATTTTAATAAATTAATATTTTTTTTTATATCTCCATCATTACTTTTGAATACCGTAGTACCAGATACAAGAATGTTAGCGCCGGCATCAATTGCACTTTTGCAGTTATCAAAATTGATTCCACCATCAATTTCTATGTCAAAATCTAACTTCTTTTGCTCTCTTATTTTTTTTAATTCTTTAATTTTATCTAAAACTTCTGGCATAAATTTTTGCCCTCCAAATCCAGGATTTACACTCATAATTAGGACTAAATCTATTTGATTTAATAAATCTAATATTAAATCAATTTTAGATTCAGGATTAAGCGAAACTCCAACTTTTTTATTTTTTTCTTTTATTTTTTTAATTGAATTTTCTAAATTATCGGTTGCCTCAGGATGAATAGTAATAATATCTGCTCCTGCATCAGCATAAGCATCTATATATTTATGCACTGGTGATATCATCAAATGTACATCAAATTTTAATGAACAATGCTTTCTAAGAGCTTTAATTACTGGTGGTCCTATTGTTAAATTAGGAACAAAATGACCATCCATTACATCTACATGAATCATATCAGCCCCACCTGCTTCAAGTCTTTTTATTTCTGACCCTAACTGACTAAAATCAGCCGATAGTATTGATGGTGAGATTTGTATATTTTTCATTGATTACTAGATTAACTAGTATCAATTTTAAAAATTAAAATGAATTAAAAAATTGATAAATTTGTCTAGAAATTTCACTCTCCAACGGAAATGACAACATTCCCATGACTGAATAGCCTAAGATCCAAGGCATTAAATAAAATCTAATCATGTAGAAAAACCAAGCAACGTACAATGGCACCAATGGCCCAATGATAAATGAGGGTGTTATTGGTTTAAATAATTTTATTAAAGGATTGGTGTATTTCACAAATACTCTCATGAAAAAGAATTGAGAGTCTTCCCTTTGAAAAATGTTCATGGCCACTCTTCCAATTAGAGTCCACATGATGATCCCAAGCAAATAATCTATAAAATATATTAAAGGATGAAAATTTGCTGACATTCAAAATTTATATTGGAAAACGTATTGAAATAAAAGGGGCGAAATTAATCGCCCCTTTAAAAGATTATTTAGTGTGATTTACCAAGAATTGATTTACCACTTGGTACACGTACATCATCAACCATTTTTTGAGTAGCCTTGTCTGGTTCTGCAGTCATTAAACTGACTATTACCATTAAAACTAAACTTACAGCTGATCCGAAGATACCAAATGTTAACTGTGTAATTCCTAGGAATCCACTTCCACCAGTTCGTACCCAAACTAAGTACCACGCACCGGCGATTAGACCACCTAGCATACCCGCAATCGCACCTTGTCTATTAGCTCTCTTCCACCATACACCAAGTACAAGTGGGAAGAACAATCCAGACATCGCAAAATCAAAAGCCCAAATAACCGAACCTAAGATTCCTTGAATCTCCATTGCTGCAATAGTTGCTCCAGCAAAACCAATTATTACAAGCAATACCCTTGCAACAAGTAGTCGTTTTGCAGTTTCCGCTTTTGGATCAATGATCTTATAGTAAACATCATGTGATATAGCGTTTGCAATTGCTAGAATCAAACCATCAGCAGTAGACATGGCAGCTGCCATACCTCCCGCAGCAACTAGACCTGAAATTACATAAGGTAATCCAGCTATCTCTGGTGTTGCTAATACAACGGCTTTACCACCCATGAAGAACTCATTTAATTCAAGAGTTCCATTTCCGTTAAAGTCGCTGATAAACATTAGGTTTGCTTGGTTCCAGTTTTGGTACCAATCTATCGCTTCCACTTCTGCAAATGTCTTACCGATAATACCTGTTGGTAAATTCGGGTCGATCAATGATAACTTAGATAATGTAGCTAACATTGGAGCAGAAGAATAAAGTAGGAAGATAAAGAATAATGACCAACCTACTGATTTTCTAGCTGCTTTTACACTTGGAGTAGTAAAGTATCTCATCATCACGTGCGGTAATGAAGCTGTTCCCATCATCATCGCTAATGCTAATGAAATAAATGCCCAAGGTGTAGCGTTCACTGCAGAGTGAGCTTTAGTTATTCCTGCTAAGCCTTTAGGTACTGATTTTAGATCAGCAGCTGCGTTTTTAACAAAACCGAACTGTTGTTCTAATTCACCAATTCTAGCTACCTCGTCAGCTAACATAAAGTGAGGGAAGAAACCCGCACCCATTTTGTTACTTATCCAGAATACTGGAAGTAGATAAGCTATAATTAGTACAATGTATTGTGCAACCTGTGTCCAAGTTACCCCTCTCATACCACCTAACATTGAACATAATAAAATACTTACTAGTCCAACATAAACTGCGTATTGGAATGGGATATCAAGTGCAACTGATGCAATAGTACCCGTAGCGTTAATTTGTGCAGTCACATAAGTAAATGAAGCAACAGTTAAAACTACCACTGCGCTAAATCTAGCTAAGTTACCACCGTATCTAGTACCTATAAAATCTGGAACTGTATAACAGCCAAATTTTCTTAAGTATGGTGCTAACAAAGATGCAACAAGCACGTAACCACCAGTCCAACCTACAAGTAGAGCCATATAGCCGTAACCTTTAAAGTAAATACCACCCGCCATTGCAACGAATGAAGCACCAGACATCCAGTCTGCTGCAGTCGCCATTCCGTTGAAGACTGTAGGTACTTGCCTACCAGCTACGTAATATGCATCCGCTTGGGCTGTTCTTGATAGCCAACCGATTAATGCATAGATGAATACTGTAAATGCAACGAAAGCGATACCGATCGCTTTAGCTGTCATACCCATCTGTTCAGCAATTGCCATAATGATTATGAAACCTATAAATCCTCCTGTATAGATTCCATAAACCTTTGGCAAATTATCTATGAAATTACCTTTCATTATTCGTCCTCTCTTTCGCTAAAGCCAAACTCTTCATCGATTTTTTCTTGTCTATTCGCAAACCAGAAAATTAAGATTACGAAAGCACCAAGAGATCCCTGACACGTAAACCAATATGTCCATGGATAACCGAAAGGTCCTGTGACCTCGTTCATTTCAGCTCCAAAGAGAAAGATGCCAATTGAGAAAACAAACCAGATTGCCAGTGTTATAAATAACAATCCCCTGGTTTTTTCCCAGTGTTTTTGTTGATTTGACATTTATACCTCTCTTATTTAGTTATAACTGGGTAAAACCATAACCATTATGAGGGTTTTGAAAAGACCTAAAATTCACCATTTTAGGTACTTATTTACTTACTTTTTTAAGATATAATTGGCGCACATACAAATTTACATGGGAAAATACAAATTAACTTGGAGAGACATAAAACTTGAAGATTTCAAAACATATTTATTCGCCATGTTTAAGGCGTTTATTCCAAAGAAAAAAATAAAAACTTTAGATGAATTAGAACAATTTATTCAAACTAAATCTGCCTGGGCTACTCAAGTTACTTTATATAATTATCTAAAAACTAGAATGGGAACAAGATATGTTCTTCATTTTGATAATGATGAATTTATGTCATCAGTAAATCTTGCTAAATGGAATATTTATTCAATTGCATTACAAGATTTAACTTTTTTTACTTTTTCATATTTAAAAGTTAATTCTAATTATCAGGATATTCATAAAGCAAACGAAATTTTCAATAAAATTTTAGATGACGAAATTTCTAATAAGATGCCGTTAGATATTATTGATGAAGCTAGGAAAAGTTTTGATGAACGATTAGAGAAAATAAATTGGGATGTTTATTATCAAGACTTACCTTTTAATCCTAGTGCACTCTCTTTATATAAATGGGCTCCAATTGCAGATGAATTAAAAACTTTAGATCGAAAGATTGTTTTAAATTCGATGATTTTAAAATGGGATGTTGTTAAACAAGAGTTTAAAGATTTAATTCAGTTTTAAATATTTTTTCTATTTTCAACCAAACTATCAACAACACTTGGATCTGCCAGAGTAGTAGTGTCCCCTAATTGACCATGTTCATTAGCGGCAATCTTTCTTAGAATTCTTCTCATTATTTTTCCTGATCTCGTTTTAGGAAGACCTGGAGTAAAATGAATTAGATCCGGGGTTGCAAGAGGTCCAATTTGTTTTCTAACCCAAAGTTTTAAATCTCTTTCTAACTCACCAGTTTCGTTTTCTCCTGCATTAAGGGTTACATAACAATATAATCCATTACCTTTAATATCATGAGGGTAACCAACTACAGCAGCTTCTGCTACTTTTGGATGAGCAACAAATGCACTTTCAATTTCAGCAGTTCCTAAGTTGTGACCTGATACAATAATTACATCATCTACTCGACCAGTGATCCAGTAATATCCATCTTTATCTCTTCGACATCCATCACCAGTAAAATATTTTCCGTTAAATTGAGAAAAATACGTATCAATAAATCTTTGATGATCACCATAAACAGTTCTCATTTGTCCAGGCCATGATTGAGCTATGCATAATCTTCCTTCACCAGCGCCTTTAATTTCTTTGCCATTTTTATCAACAAGGACTGGCTTAATTCCATAGAAAGGTTTTGTTGCAGATCCAGGTTTAAGAGGAATAGCACCTGTTTGAGGAGCAATCATTATACCTCCAGTTTCTGTTTGCCACCATGTATCTACAATTGGGCATTTAGAATTACCCACAGTTTTATAATACCACATCCAGGCCTCTGGATTTATTGGTTCTCCTACGGTTCCTAAAAGTTTGAGGGATTTTCTAGAAGTTTTTTTAACTGGTTTATCTCCTTCGCGCATTAAAGCTCTAATTGCTGTTGGGGCTGTATAAAAAGTATTTACCTTATATTTATCAACTATTTGCCACCATCTTGAACTATCAGGATAGTTCGGAATTCCTTCAAACATTATGGTGGTTGCACCATTTGAAAGTGGTCCATAAATAATATAACTGTGCCCAGTCACCCAACCAATATCAGCTGTACACCAATAAATATCCTTTGGTTTGTAATTAAAAATATATTGATGTGTCATTGATGCATAAACCATATAACCACCAGTAGTATGAAGAACACCTTTAGGCTTACCTGTTGAACCAGAAGTATATAAAATAAACAAAGGATCCTCTGCATTCATTTCCTCAGGTTCACAATGATTTGGAACGTCTTTAATTAAATCATGATACCAAACATCTCTATTTTGATCCCAGTTGATGTAATTACCTGTTCGCTTTACAACAATACATTTCTTGACATTTGGGCAACTCATTAGAGCTTCATCGACTGTATATTTGAGTGGTATAGTTTTTCCACCTCTTACACCTTCATCTGCAGTAATGATGTATTCAGACTCGCAATCATTCACTCTTCCCGAAATAGATTCTGCTGAAAAACCTCCAAAAATAATTGAATGGACTGCACCAATTCTTACACAGGCTAACATCAAAATTGCTAACTCTGGTATCATCGTTAAATAAATTGTTACACGATCGCCTTTTTTAATTCCTAATTTTTTTAAACCATTTGCAGCTTTTGATACTTTTTGATGAAGTTGTTTATAAGAAATTTTTTGACTATCTTTCGGATCATCTCCTACCCAAATGATAGCAGTCTTATCTTTTTTATCTTTTAAATGTCTATCAATACAATTTGCTGAAGCATTTAAAGTTCCATCTTCAAACCATTTAATTTTTACTTCTTTTGTACTGTATTTTACGTCTTTAATTTTTTTATAAGGTTTTATCCAAGTAATTCTTTTTCCTTCTTTTCTCCAGAATTCATCATTACTCTTTATAGATTGAGAATATTTTTGCTGGTATTTACTTTTGTTTGCTAAGCTACTTTTAACCCACTCTGGTTTTGTTTTAATAACAACTTCAGGAGGTGTATTTCCGTTTTCTTTTTTAAATTCCTTGAACATGATTAAACTATTTAATTATTTAATAGTTTGTTTTTGGCTTTTTCAAATTCCTCTTGAGAAATAATTCCTTTTTCTTTTAAATCATTCAATTTAGTAAGTTCATCACTTAAATTGCTGCTTTGTTCATCAGAAGTCTCGCTTATCTCCCTACCCTCACTTTCAACTTGCTCTTTCTCAGCTCTGTTAGCTTCCTTAGACTTAAAACCATTCATAATTGCCATTCCACCTAGGT
>CACJTU010000025.1 GCA_902596375.1 uncultured Pelagibacteraceae bacterium | reverse complement strand
TAGCTCTTTGCTCTGCTAGTTTTCTCTTTTCAAAATCGTTTGTTATAGGGGGTGATTTAGGATTAAATGAGGGTTTTAATGGTGCTCCTCTGTTGTAATTTGAGGTTGTTCTTGGCTTATTCGCACTGGATCTAAATGATCCTCCTCTACTCGAGAATTTTCCAGTTTGTTTTTCAATTACTACAGAATTTTTTCCTTGAGATTTAGCAATCTCAATATTCTTTATTGATTTTTTGGCTGAGCCTGAAATTGTTAATTTTGTTTTTTTCTCCATAACTCATCACTCAATCTTTATAAACAATGTTTCTAGCAGACATAATTAGTTCATCAGCTTCTTCTTTAGATAAAGCAAAATCTTCCAGATAACCTTGGATTTTCACTCTCTCACCTTTGACCACGTCATAACCACCAGTTAATTCATCAGATGCTAAGTCTGCAAAATCTTCTAAACTTAAAATTTTTTGTTCACCAAGTGTGACCAACATTCCTGGTGTTAATCCCTTTAAATTAATCAAGGCATCTTCCAGACCTAATTCTTTAATTCTCTGAGAAATATCCTCTTGATCCTTTTCATGAAACTCTTTAGCTCTTTCTATCAATGCTTTAGCAGTATCTTCTTCTATACCTTCAATCTTCATTAAATTTTCAGCCGAACTATCTTTGATGTCATCAATAGTTGAAAAACCTTCAGCAACAAGTAACTGACCCAACGTTTCATCTAACTCTAAATTTTTTACAAAGTTCTCTGTTTTTTCTTTAAATTCTAATTGTCTTCGTTCAGAGTCTTCTGCATCTGTCATTATATTGATTTCATAATTTAAGAGTTTTGTTGCAAGTCTTACGTTTTGACCTCTTCTTCCAATTGCTTTGCTTAAATTTTCTTCGGTAAGAATTACATCAAGTTTTTTTCTTTCACTATCAACATTAACTCTTTGTACTTCAGCAGGGGATAGCGCATTTGAAACTAAAATGGCAGGGTCCTCTGACCAATTAACTATATCAATTTTCTCTCCTTGAAGTTCATTAACAACAGCTTGAACTCTTGAACCTCTCATACCTACACAAGCACCTACTGGATCTAGAGATGTATCAACTGCTTTAACACATATTTTAGCTCTACTTCCAGGATCTCTTGAAGAAGATTTAATTTCTATTAGTCCATCATAAATTTCGGGAACTTCTTGAACAAAAAGCTTTTCCATAAATTTAGGATGGGCTCTCGATAGAAATATCTGTTGCCCTCTAGGTTCTCTTCTAACATCATAACAATAAGCTTTTATACGATCACCTGCTTTAATATTTTCACGAGGTATTAATTCATTTTTTTGAATTATTGCTTCAGTTCTTCCTAAATCAACAATTACATTTCCAAATTCTAATCTCTTTACAATTCCACTTAAAATAGAGTCTTTCTTGTCAATAAAATCATTAAATTGTCTTTCTCTTTCAGCTTCTCTTACATTAAAACTAATCACCTGCTTTGCAGTTTGTGCGGCAATTCTTCCAAAATCAAATGAAGGAAGTGGCTGTAACACCTCGTCACCAATAGACTTGTCTTTGTTTAATTCATTTAAATTGATTGCATCTTCCAATTTTATCTCTGTATTTGCATTTTCAGGATTTTCAGCAATTATCAATTTTCTAAAAAGCTCAATATCTCCATTGTCTCTATTGATAGAAACTTTAATTTCATTTTCCTGTCCAAATTTTGATTTTGCAGCTTTAGCAATACCCGTCTCCATAGAACTTATAATTAGTTCTTTATCAATTGATTTTTCTAAAGCTACGGCTTCAGCAATTCTTAATAATTCAAGTTTGTCTGCTCTTTTATTCAACATAATTTTGTTTGCTCCAAAAAAAAATGGGCTAAAGCCCATTTTGTAAAGTTCAATAATGTAAGTGCAATATAGTAAAGTTTTTTTTTAATTCAACAGAAACTATTTAGAAAAAACGTTAGTTTTATCAGTTTTTTCCCATGAAAATGAACCATTTTCTTCAGGCGCTCTACCAAAATGACCATAGGCGGCTGTTTTTTCATATATTGGTTTATTTAAGTTTAACATTTCTCTGATACCTCTAGGGCTCAAATCAAAATTTTCTTTAATCTTTTCGACAACAAATTTATTTTTATCTATGTCGTTATCAAATAAATCAACGTAAATAGAAAGTGGTTTTGATACACCAATAGCATAAGCTAATTGAATTAAACATTTTTCAGCAATTTTTGAACCCACAACATTTTTAGCAATATACCTTGCCGCGTAAGCTGCCGATCTGTCAACTTTAGTTGGATCTTTTCCTGAAAAAGCGCCACCACCATGAGGTGCAGCACCACCATACGTATCGACAATAATTTTTCTACCTGTCAAACCACAATCTCCATCGGGACCACCAATCACGAAATTACCTGTTGGATTTACATAAAACTCATCTTCATTAAAACCATTAAGAAAATTCTCAGGAATAGATTTTAACATATAAGGTCTTAATAAATCTCTTACTTGTGCTTGATTAACGTCAGCTGAATGTTGTGAAGATATTACCACTGATTTGACTTTTGAAGGTTTTCCATCAACATATTCAAATGTTACTTGGCTTTTTGAGTCTGGTTCAATATTTTTTAACTTTCCTGACTTTCTGTCTTCAGCCATCAATCTTAAAATTTTATGAGAATAATGAATTGGTGCTGGCATTAAAACATCTGTTTCATTACATGCGTATCCAAACATGATACCTTGATCTCCAGCTCCTTCATCTTTATTTCCTGATGAGTCCACTCCCATAGCAATATCAGCTGATTGGGAATGTAAATGACTTTCAATTTTTGTGGCTTCTTTCCAAGTAAATCCTTCTTGGTCATAACCAATATCTTTTATACAATTCCTTACTTTTTGAATTAATTCATCTTTTTTAATTTCTGGTCCTCTCACCTCACCAGCTAGAACAACTTTATTTGTCGTAGTAAGTGTTTCGCAAGCAACTCTAGAATATGGATCTCCAGAAATAAAACTATCAACAACCATATCTGAAATCCTATCAGACACTTTATCCGGGTGTCCCTCGGAGACAGACTCACTTGTGAAAAGATAATTTTTTAAATTACTCATTTTTACGTTTCTTAAATGAAAATATTAAAAAAATATACAACAAAATTAAAAATCCAAAAATTTTATTCCCAAATTTTGCAAATAGAGTTATCTCTTTCTTCCTTGACTCACTTAAATCGATGTAACCAGATTTATTTATATCCACTTTTTGTTCAATAACTCCCATTGGATTAATTATTGCTGTTGTCCCATTATTTGCAGACCTTAAAACATATTTTCCACTCTCTATAGCTCTAAAAATACTATGAGTGAAATGTTGCTCAGGGCCAATTGATTTACCAAACCAACCATCTTCAGAAATATTAACAATATAATCAAAGTTATTGTTTGTGAAAATTTTACCTGAATAAATTATCTCATAACAAATAAGGGGCAATATTTGTACTGATAAATTATTATATTTAAGATCAATTATATTTCTTTTTTCACCTTTTGAATATGACTGGTAGTTATTAGTAATTGTTTTTAAACCAATACTTTTTAATAGTTTTTCAAAAGGTAAAAATTCTCCAAAAGGGACAAGATTAATTTTTTTATATGAATTTATTATATTTAGATTGTTATCAAAAATAGATAATGAATTAAAATATTTAATATTTTTATTTTCATCTTCTTTACTATTAATTCCAATTGCTAATAAATGATTTTCGTTGAATTTATTTTCAAATAACCATTTGTATTCTTTTAGTTGATCTTGTGAAATGCCCGGAATTATACCTTCTGGCCAAATAAAAATTATTTTTTCATTTTTTTTAGGAGAGCTAATCTCAATTAACTCTTCTATTGCAGATATTGGATCAACATTATTATAAAATCTATCTATATTAATATTTGAACTCAAAATTCTTAGTTTATAGTCAAGATTTTTTGCTTCTCGATTGTTAAATTTTTCTAAATTTTGTGAACCAAGTACATAAAATGACATTGTTGTAATAAGAAATGCAACACATACACTTATATCCTTTTTGTTTTCTCTTAAAATAAATATTGATGGACTTATAAATAATGAAATACAGAAAAGATTAAAGCTATAAGTACCTATGACTGATGTGATGTTTAAAATTTCAATTTGATTAGAGAAACTATAAGCAATTAAATTCCAAGGAAAACCAGTTAGTATTGATCCTCGTAGAAATTCCACTAGTCCAAATAGTAAAGAAAAAAGAAAAAAAGAGCTCAAATTATTATTTGTTTTTAAAACCAAAAATAAATAAGGAACTAAACCATAAAATAAGGCTAAGAAACCAGGTATTAATATTATTGTAAAAGGTATTAAAAACTTAAAATTTTGATCAAAAGTTAATGATATTGAGATCCAATATAAATTACTTACAAAATAACCAAAGCCAAATAACCAACCATAAAGAAAAAATATTTTTTTATTTTTATAAAACTCAATTTTTTTTATTAAAAATATATAGAATAAACTAAAAGTTAAGAAATTTATTACAACATAATTAAATGGAGGCAAACTTAAGGAAGTAAGCGCTCCTAATAAAATTAAATAAATTAATTCAATATAAAATTTATTTTTCAATTTAATTTATTTTTGATTGTACGGATTTAAATATTAAATTTTCCTCTTTTAACATTTTGGAATAATCTTTATTTTTTTTATGATCAAAACCTAAAAGATGAAGAAAACCATGTATGAATATTTTAGTAACTTTTTCCTTAAAAGATTTTAAATCTTGTGATCTTGGTTTGTCCAAATAATTATAGTTGATGATAATATCTCCAAGATAAGTATTTTTTGAAATTTTTATTTTTTTATCTAATGGAAAAGATAAAATATCTGTAGATTTATTTTTTTTTCTAAAAACTTTATTCAATTTTTGAATATTCTTATTATTTGAAAGTAATAGTGTAAAAGTTACTTTTTTATTTAAAAATTTATATTTTTTTGGAAAAGCTTTACATATTTTTTTAAAAAAAATATTTTTATTTTTAAGCCTTTTTGACCAAGCCTTCTCATCAGAGAAGACATTAATACTAATCATTATTTGAGTATGCTTTAACTATTTTAGAAACAAGAGGATGTCTGACTACATCTGAGTGATCAAAATCAACTATGGAAATTTCCTTTAAATGTCCAAGCAACTCTTTTGATCGTACTAATCCTGACATACTTTTGTTGGGTAAATCAATTTGAGAAGGATCTCCATTAACTACTATTTTTGAATTTTCTCCAATACGTGTTAAAAACATTTTAATCTGAGTATCTGTTGCATTTTGTGCTTCGTCTAAAATTGCAAAAGAATTTTTAAGAGTTCTACCCCTCATAAAAGCTAAAGGTGCAATCTCTATATCTCCAATCTCAATCATTCTCTGTATTTTTTCAAAGTCGAAGAGATCGTATAAAGAGTCATATAAAGGTCTAAGATAAGGATCTACTTTTTCCTTCATATCACCAGGTAAAAATCCCAATCTCTCACCTGCTTCCACAGCTGGTCTTGAAAGAATAATTCTCTCAATCTTTTTTTCTAAAAGCATAGTCAAACCTACAGCTACTGCCAAAAAAGTTTTTCCGGTTCCTGCTGGTCCGGCTGAAATTACAATATCACTCTCCCGTAAAGCTCTCACATAGCTTTTTTGTTTTTCAGATCTAGGAATTATAGATTTTTTGGGAGTTTTAATAATATCTGTAACATTATTATTTTTAACTTTCTCATTAATCATAAAGTTATCAACTGATGAAAGTATATCTTTATTCTCTATACTTCCATTATTAATAAACTGATTAGCCAAAAATTGAATAGCATTTTTAATTTTTTCATTTTTTTCAGGTGTTGATTTAATTAAAATTGAATTTCCCCTTGAATATAAGCTGCAATTTGTGATTTTTTCTAATTCTTGTAAATTTTTATTAAATTCCCCAACAACACCCATTAACAAGTTATTGTCGTGAAATATAACGCTTAAAGAATTGTTATCTGAATAAACAAATTTTAAAGACTGATCGATATTTTTTTTACTTATTTCACTCAAATTCTATGCAACCTTCTGATCTGAATTAATTATAACTTCACCGAATAAAGTATTTCTATTACTATCTTTAATTCTCACTTGCACTATTTTTCCAATATCATTCTTTTTACCATTAAAAATTACAGATGTCATATACTCAGATCTACCAAAAGCTTTGCTTTTATCGTCGGTTAAATTTTCAACCAAAACATCTATAACTTTTCCCTTCAATGAGTTGTTCATTTGGATTTGATTTTCGAATAAAATAGTTTGAATTTTTTCTAATCTTTCAAAAGAAATTTTTTTTTCAATTAAGTCTAGATTTTCAGCTACTGTTCCGGGTCTTGGGCTAAAGATGAAAGAGTAAGAGTTAATAAATTTAACCCTTTCAATTAAATTAAAGGTTTCTTTAAAATCCTGATCCTCTTCACCAGGATAACCTATTATAAAATCACTTGAAAATTCTATCTTTGGGTTAATTTCTTTTAATTTATCAAAAGTATTTAAATATTCCTGAATAGTATGTTTTCTGTTCATTGATTTTAAAATTTTATTAGATCCACTTTGGACAGGTAAATGCACTAGTGGCATTAACTTTTTAGAGGTTTTATATACTTCAATCAAATCCTCTGTCATATCTTTTGGGTGAGATGTTGTATATCTAACTCTCTTAATTTCAGATAATTTTTCAATATTTAAAATCAAATCTGATAATCTATACCCTTGATTATCATAAGCATTCACATTTTGACCGAGTAAAATTATTTCTCTTGCACCATTATCAGCTAAATATTTTGCTTCATCCAAAATTTGTTTAAACGGTCGAGAATATTCTGGTCCTCTTGTATATGGTACTACACAAAAATGACAAAACTTATCACATCCTTCTTGAATAGTTAAAAAGGATGAGACTTTTCCAGCCTCATTTTTTGTTTTGCTTAAATATTTAAACTTAGAAACTGCATCAAAATCAGTCTCTTCTATCTTTTTCTTTTTCTGAGAATAATTTAAAATTGTATCATTAATTTTATGATAAGCTTGAGGACCAATAACTAAATCTATGTATGGTTCTCTTTTAAGCATCTCTTGATTTTCTGCTTGAGCAACACAACCAGCAATAATTACCAATGGTTTTTTTTTAGATCTAAAAATTTTTTTTACTCTTCCTATTTCAGAGTAAACTTTTTCTTTTGCTTTGTCTCTAATGTGACATGTATTTAAGAGATAACAATTTGCTTCTTCATATTTTTCTGTTTTTTCATAACCAATTTTTTTAACTGTGTCATAAATTCTGTTTGAATCATACTCATTCATTTGACAACCGAAAGTTTTGATAAATATTTTCTGGTTCATATTATTGAGATTTTTTCTTAACCCCATATAATTCCAATTTATGGTCCACTAATGTATATCCATATTTTTCTGCAACTTTTTTTTGAAGCTTTTCAATTTCTTCGTCTACAAATTCTATAATTTCACCAGTTTTGACATCAATTAAATGATCGTGATGACCCTCGTTAAGCTCTTCATATCTTGCTTTTCCGCCTTTAAACTCATGCTTTGTTAATATTCCTGTCTCTTCAAATAATTTTACTGTTCTATAAACAGTTGCAATACTAATTTTTGGATCAATTTTAGATACTCTATTGTAGAGCTCATCTACATCTGGATGATCAGTAGACTCTGACATTACTTGTGCAATTACTCTTCTTTGATCTGTTAATTTAACACCTTTTGCTAAACATTTTTGCTCTATTGTTTCTGACATAAAATAATTTTAACTTAAATAAATAGGGTTTATCAAATTTTTTTTAATATTAAATTTATCACACAAATCAGGGATATTTTCGTATTTAATGTCTTTTTCACCTTTAAAATCTTGAATGCTGTAACAATAATAATCAATATTATTAGTTAAATTAAATGCTTTCACTATAGATAACGAATTTCTAATCCCTGCAAAGCTCCCTGGACCCCTATTTAAGTAAATTGTATTTATATCTTTTAACTTTAATTGATGAGAATTTAAAAAATCATTAATAATTAAAGTTAATTTTTCATAATTTATTTTAGTATTCTCTTTAGTAATATTATAAATATCATTATTAGTAATGATCATTAAAAAAA
>CACJTU010000024.1 GCA_902596375.1 uncultured Pelagibacteraceae bacterium | reverse complement strand
TTAATATCTCATCTTTATAGTCATTACTCCAGATTGTATCTGGATTAAAAATTATAAAATCCTTTTCATTAGAGTCTTTAATCATATTTTGAATACCTCCCCCTGTATTTAAAATATGCTCACCATCCTCAATTATTTTGATATCAATATTGAAATTTTTACTGTTTAAAAAAACTGAAAATTGATCCTTTAAATAAAAAGTATTTATTAAGACTTTTTGAATACCAATTTTTTCGATTAAATTAATACATCTCTCCAGCATACTTACATCTTTAATCTCTAATAAAGGCTTAGGGGTATTTAAAGTAATTGGATTTAATCTTTTACCAAAACCTGCACATAAAATTAAAGCTGTATTTATTCTCACTACTCTACCTTATAAATTTTGGAAAATTATTTTTTAATAGCAAAATTAAATTATTGAATTCATTTTGCTCTTTAATTCTATGATTAATCAATTCCCAAGCGTAGGGAATTAATTTAAGATATTTTTTTTTATTATCTCTTTCAGCTAAACGCATAAATATACCAATTATTTTTAAATTCCTTAAAACAGATAATATTTCAAAATCTTTTTTAAATTTTTCCAAATCAATTTTTTTGTTTGTTTTGATGTAAAACTTAAATACTTTCTCTTTCAGTTCATTAGATGTTTTTAATCTTACGTCGTCAATTAAAGATGCTAAATCGTAAGCTCTATTGCCAATTAGTGCATCTTGACTATCTATTACTGCAATTTTTTTATTGTGATACATCAAATTTGAAACATGAAAATCTCTATGAACAAATGTAACATTTTTATAATTTAATTTTGATAGTAATTTTTTTATCTCTAATCTAAATTTTTTTCTAAATTGAATACTTTTAGATTTAGACAATATCTTTGGTGCATACCAGTCACAAAAAAGTTTAGTTTCATCAAACAAAATATTGTTTTTATATTCTTGAACTTTATATAATTTTTTTTTAAAATTTTTTACTTTTTTATCTTTTATTAATTGTATTTTATTTAAAATTTTTATTATCTTTTTAAAAACAACATATTTATTATTCTTTTTGTTTTTTAAAATTTGAAACAAAGTTTGATCTCCAAAGTCATTTATTTCTATATAACTATTAATGTAATTTTCACTTATTAGATTTGGTGCTAAAATTTTATTTTTAATTAAAATTTTATTTATCGCATCGTAAATTAAAAGATTTTTTAACTTTTCTTTCTTAGATATTACAATAATAGATTTATTATCTCTGTTTCTGTAAAATTCTCTAAAAGAAGCGTCACCTTTTATTTTTTTCAATTTTGCTAAGCTTTTCATCAAAATAGGTTTTAATTTAAACTTTTATATCTACAGTTCTATCATTTAATTGATTTAAATAATTAAATGTTAAAGTTATAAATTTTATATCTTGTTTATCAGCTATTAATTGTGGCCATTCTATAAATGTTATTAATTTATTATCTTTTTCAAAAATATCTAAATTATTAATGTCTTCTTTCCTATTAATTCTGAATAAATCATAATGTTTTATTCTTATATCTTTCACCTGATACTCATTTAATAAACTAAAAGTGGGGCTTGTAATTTCTGTTTGTATTAAATTATTTATTTTTTGATACTCATTTATAAAATATTTAACAAAGGTTGTTTTGCCAACGCCCATCTCTCCATATAAAAAAATAAACTCGCCACCTTTAAGATATTTTGTGAATTTTTTAGCTAATTCTTTAGTTAACTTCTCTGAAGTGATATCGATTGTGCTATCTTTAATAGCGATAGGCATCTGGTTTGAAAGGACCTTCTGTTCCAACGCTTATATAATCTGCTTGCTCTTTTGATAATTTTGTTAGTTTTGCCCCAACTTTTTTTAAATGTAAAGTTGCTACTTTTTCGTCTAAATGTTTTGGAAGTACATAAACTTTATTTTCATAATTTTTGTGATTATGCCAAAGTTCTATTTGAGCAATAACTTGATTAGTAAATGATGCACTCATTACAAAACTTGGATGTCCAGTTGCACAACCAAGATTAACTAATCTTCCTTCAGCTAAAAGAATAATTCTTTTACCACTAGGCAACTCTATTTCGTGCACTTGAGGTTTTACTTCAGTCCACTTATAATTCTTAAGAGCCTCGACTTGTATTTCATTATCAAAGTGACCAATATTACATAAGATGGCTCTATCCTTCATATCTCTCATATGATCTGCTGTAACAATATCTTTGTTACCTGTGGCTGTTACAACTATATCAGCTCTACTTATAGCCTCCTCCATTAATACCACTTCATAACCTTCCATTGCAGCTTGGAGAGCACAAATTGGATCTGCTTCTGTGACCAAAACTCTAGCACCACTTTGTCTTAACGATGCAGCACTTCCTTTTCCAACGTCTCCAAAACCAGCAACAATTGCAATTTTTCCAGACATCATTACATCAGTAGCTCTTCTTATTCCGTCAACTAAGCTTTCTCTGCATCCATATAAATTATCAAATTTTGATTTTGTGACAGAGTCATTCACGTTTATTGCTGGAACTAAAAGTGATTTATCTTTTTCCATTTTATTAAGTGCTTTAATTCCAGTGGTAGTCTCTTCTGAAACACCCTTTATATCTTTCATTAAATCCTGATATTCATTGTGCATGATAGCTGTTAAATCTCCGCCATCATCTAATAACATGTTTGGCGTCCAATCTGGTTTTCCAATTATAGTTTGTTTAATACACCATAAATATTCCTCTTCTGTTTCACCTTTCCAAGCGTAAACAGGAATCCCAGCTTTAGCGATTGCTGCAGCCGCATGATCTTGAGTTGAAAAGATATTACAAGAAGACCATCTCACTTCAGCTCCTAATGCAACTAAAGTCTCAATTAATACAGCTGTTTGAATTGTCATATGTAGACATCCAATTATTCTTGCACCCTTTAATGGTTTTTCTTTAGAATACTCTTCTCGTAAAGCCATTAAACCAGGCATTTCGCTTTCAGCTATTGATATTTCTTTTCTACCAAATTCAGCTTGGGCAATGTCTTTTACTTTATAATCTTCCATGGGAAGTTTTATACATATAGGATTTTATTTATCAAGAGATGATTAAACATTGGGAAATCTTATCTCTATCATTGCTCCTTCTTTATCAATACGATTAGATGCTACAATTTCACCATCGTGAAGTTCAACCAAGTTTTTTACTATATTTAAGCCTAAGCCTGAATGTTCTCCAAATTTTTCAGGTCTATTACTATAAAATCTTTTAAATATTCTTGATGTGTCTTTTTCTTTAAATCCTTGTCCCTCATCAATAATTTTGATTGATATTTGATTTTTTTCATTAACAGAAACATCAACAAAAACATTGGTGCCGTCTTTACTAAATGAAATTGAATTATCTAATAAATTTGCAATGATTTGTTCAATTCTGTTCTCTATACCATTTATTAAATATTTATCTTTTCCATCATTTTTATATTCAATTTTAATTCCTTTTTTCACTTGATGAATATTATTATAATCATCAACAACAGATTGAATAATAGGCTCAACATTGATTTTTTTCATTTTTTCTTTACTTAAAGCAACTTCATCCTTTAACATTTGTGAATAATCAGTAATTAATCTTTCTATTCTTTGTACGTCGTGACTAAGTATATTTAATAATCTATTTCTTTGTTCGTTATCATTTGTATCTTGTAAAATTTCTGATGCACTCTTTAAAGATGCTAATGGATTTCTTATCTCATGAACTAAATCTGTCGAGAAATTTTCAGCGTGTGTAACTCTATTTTGAAGCTCATTTGTCATATCTTCTAAAGAATTAGATAAAAGTCCTAATTCATCATTTCTTTTTTTAAGATTTTCAATGCCTGGTTTGACTTGACTTTTTTCCTTTATACGTATCGTATATCCAACAAGATTTTGTATTGGTTTAATAAAATATCTACTTAACACAAAAGAAAAAATTAATATTACAAATCCTACAGATATTGCTGTTCTTATTACAAATGCTTTTCTCTCATCTATCGCTGTTTTTATTTCATTAGCGTTTTCTGTGATAGCTACATATCCAAGATTAATTTCATTCTTTGTAACATTCTTAATTGTTGTTACATTAAATTTATTGAAATCTTCTTGGGTAAATGTGTAAGGAGCTCCTAAATTTTCAGAACCAGAATAATTTTTTAATATATCTTTAAATGAAATAGGTTTTTTGTCATCAATTTTTATATTTTTTTCCTCAATAGTTTTTTCTATTTCCTCATTATCTAAACTTTCAAATTCAATTTTATCAAGTCTTGTAGAGAATGACCTTGGATCAAGATCTAAAGTATCAGTGTCTCCAATAAGGTTAAGTTGATCGTCAAAGAATATTACTCTATCCAGATTTTGAAAAATAAATCTTGTGGAAAATAAAAATCTTCTAATATCATCAGATTGGAATTTTACATCTAACCTCAAAATATTATCAATAGTGTTGTTGATAATATTTGTGTGATTTTGAGATTTTTTTTTTATTAAACTTGGTTCAATATTATTCAGATATACAAATGTGAATAATCCAATAATTGTAAAAATTACAAAATTTATAAATAAAAATTTCTTTAATATGGAGAGAGTTTTTAAGTATTTACTAAACATTAGCTAACGTTCCATCTATATCCACTACCATACCTAGTTTCAATAGCTGAAAAATCAGGATCTACTTTTTTAAATTTTTTTCTAATTCGTTTTACGTGACTATCAATAGTTCTATCTTCAATATCTGTATCTTCTCTGTAAGCTATATCCATCAATTGTGCTCTTTCTTTAATTATACCAGGCCTCTTTGCTAATTCTTTAACGATCAAAAACTCAGTTGTTGTCAATTTATCAGGCAGCTGTTTTCCGTTCCATTCGCACTCGAGTTGTGATGGATCTAATTTTAATCTTCCATGAGATATCAGGCTTTTATTTTCCTCTAGAATATTATTTGAATCTTTTTTTCTTAACTGCACTCTAATCCTTTCAATCAAAACTTTTATAGAAAAACCTCCTGATTTTTTTACAAAATCATCCGCACCCAGCTTTAGACCTAACAACTCATCAATTTCATCATCTTTAGATGTTAAAAAAATTACTGGTAAGGAAGTTTTTTTTCGAAGTTTTTTTAGTAATTCTTCTCCATCCATCTTAGGCATCTTTATATCTATAACAGCTAAGTCAGGTGGCATTCTAGTTAAACCGATTAATGCACTTTCACCGTCAATGTATGTTTGAACTTTAAAACCCTCTTTTTCTAATGCAATACTTAAACTTGTTAAAATATTTCTATCGTCATCTATCAAAGCTATTGTTTGTTTTTGCATAAAGTAGTTTAAAAATACTAAATTGTCCTAATTTGGGCAATGTTATAAAATTAATGTAACATGCCCCAATTATCTCCAACATTAATGTCAACTGTTAAAGGAGTTGAAAAAGAATGATAATCACTCTGAGCCACACTAGTCATTTCTTTCTCAATTAATTTAATCATCACTTTTTCATCTTTTTTTGGAATTTCAAAAATTAATTCGTCATGAATTTGTAAGAGCATTTTCGAATTAGAATTTTTTTCTTCTGATAATTTCTTATCTAATCTTATCATGGCTAATCTCATTACTTCAGAAGCAGAACCTTGGATAGGAGCATTAATTGCGGCACGCTCTTGAAAATTTCTTACATTAAAGTTTTTGTCATTTATTCCATTAAAATGAGATCTTCTTCCAAAAATATTATTAACATATCCACTTTTCCTACAAAATTTAATTGTATTATCCATATAAACTTTTATTTCTGGAAATTTAGCAAAATATGAATTCAAAAATTCTTCTGCTTCATAATTAGAAACGTTTATTTGCTTAGCTAATCCATATTGTGATATTCCATAAATAATTCCAAAATTAATAGCCTTAGCCTTTCGTCTGTGATCTTGATTAACTTTTTTAATATCAATATTAAATATTTGGCTAGCTGTTAAAGAATGAATATCTTCTTTATTTTTAAAAGCTTTTTTAAGTTCTTTTACATCTGCCAGGTCTGCTAAAATTCTCATCTCAATTTGATTATAATCCGCAGAAATTAATAGGTGCCCTTTTTTTGCAGTGAAAGCTTTTCTTATATCTTTTCCGTCTTCTGATTTAATTGGTATGTTTTGTAAGTTGGGATCACTAGACGCTAGTCTTCCAGTCGTTGTAGCAGCCAACAAAAACGAAGTGTGAACTCTTTTTGTATTTGGGTTTAAATGTTCAGGTAAAGCATCTGAATAAGTATTTTTTAATTTTGAAACTTGTCTCCATTCTAAAATTAATTTTGGAAATTCATGACCTTTAAAAGCTAAATCCTCTAAAACACTTGCACTTGTTGCAAAACTTCCTTTTTTAGTTTTCTTTAAACCAGCTATTTTCAAGTCATTATAAATTATTTCACCTAATTGCTTTGGAGATGCGATATTGAACTCTTTTTTAGAAATTTTAAATACTTCTTTTTCAAGTTTTTGGATTTTTTTTTCAAATTTAGATGAAAGAGATTTTAAAAACTTACTATCAATTTCAACTCCTTCAATTTCCATAAATGCAAGAATTTTAATTAATGGCTTTTCAAAAATTTCATAAATATTAATCATTTTCTCTGATTTTAAATTTTTGACAAATTTCTTGTATAATCTAAAAGTAACATCGGCATCTTCAGCCGCGTAATCTTTTGCTTTATCTAATGCTACTTCACTAAAATTAATTTCTTTCTTACCTGTGCCTACCATCTCTTTAAAAGAAATAGTTTTATGTCCTAAATGAATTTCTGATAAAGTATCCATATTATGTCTATTTTTTCCAGCATCTAAGACATAAGACATCAGCATTGTATCTTCCATTGATGAAAGGGTTATCCCATTCTTATAAAATACGATAAAATCAAATTTTATATTTTGACCTATTTTTTTAATACTAGGATCTTCTAATATTTTTTTTAATTTTTTAATTACTGTTTCTTTTTTAAGACACTTGGGTGACTTATGACCAACTGGTATGTAACATGCTTTTCCAATTTTAGAGCAAAGAGAAATACCTACTAAATCTGCTTGGTGAGGATCTAATGAAGTGGTTTCAGTATCTACAGCGACTTCACCAACTTCTTCTGCCTCCTCTATCCATTTATCAATTTCATCCAAGCTATTAATTAAATAATATTTTTTATTATTTATTGATTGTTGTTTTTCTAGATTTTGAGTTTCAATCTTATTACTTTCTAGTTCAGGTTCTCCATAAGCAGAAATTGCAGAGCTTAACAGCCTATTAAATTCCATTTCTCTTAAAAATTTATATAATTTATCTTTATCTATATTTTGCAATTTAAATTCACTTAACTCCCTATCAACAGGAGAGTTGTGATCTAGTGTTACAAGTTTTTTACTTATTAATGCTTTATCCTTGTTCTCAATTAATGTTTCTCTTCTTTTATTTTGCTTAATCTCATGAGCAGATTTTAGTAAGTTTTCTAAAGTGCCATATTTGTTAATTAGCTCTGCGGCTGTCTTAACACCTATCCCCGGAACACCAGGAACATTATCACTACTATCTCCTGCTAAAGATTGTACATCAATAACTTTTGAAGCATCTACTCCAAACTTTTTTACAACATCATCATCAGTTATAAATTTATTTTTCATAGGGTCAAAAATTCGAACCCCTTTTTTGTAAAGCTGCATTAAATCTTTATCTGACGAAACAATTGTAACCTTTGCACCCTTTTTAAGAATTTGATCAACATATGTAGCTATTAAATCATCTGCTTCGTAATTAGGAAGATCCACAGATGGCAAATTAAATGCCAGGACTGATTTTCTTATATATTCAAATTGTGGAGCTAAATCGTCAGGCGCCTCAGATCTATTAGCTTTATAATCACTATAAATTTCATTTCTGAAAGTTTTTCTTGCTGAGTCGAATATTACAGCAAAATGTGTTGGTTTTTGCAAGTTTTGATTGGATTTTGAATCTTCTAATAATTTAAATAACATACTGCAAAAACCACTTACAGCACCTGTTGGAAGACCATCACTTTTTCTACTCAATGGAGGCAAAGCATAATAAGCTCTAAAAATATAACCAGAGCCATCAATCAAATAAAAATGATCTGTTTTTTGAATTTTATTCATGAAGTAATATTAAATATTATAATGATAATATAATCTGTATATAAAAAAATTTACTTTCAATTATTATAACAATTATAAGTAGATTATTTTTTATATTTTGAGTATTATTTAACAATGGAATTAACAAAAAATCTCTCACAAGCTAAACTATTTAAATCTCTGGTTGTTATTGTTCTTGGTTCATTAGCACTAACTATATCTGCAAAGATCAAAATTCCTTTCTATCCGGTTCCTATGACTATGCAAACATTTGTTGTATTATTTTTAGGAATAAGTTTAGGACATAAAATTGCACTAGCTACAATTGGTCTGTATTTAATTGAAGGAATTGCAGGGCTTCCCGTATTTTCAAATTCTCCTGAAAAAGGTGTTGGATTAGTTTACTTTACAGGTCCAACTATGGGTTACTTAATTGGTTTTTTAACAGCTTGTTACTTAGCTTCTAAAATTAAGATTGATGATAATTTTTTCGTTGTTTTATTTAAATTAATTATCGCAACTTCAACAATTTATATTTTGGGCCTAATTTGGCTTGGGACATTGATTGGATGGGATAAGCCAATTTTTGCTTTAGGTGCAAAACCGTTTCTATTAGCCGAGATTTTTAAAATTATGCTTTTAGCTCTTTTGACTAAGCAAATAATTAAAATTAAAAAATT
>CACJTU010000023.1 GCA_902596375.1 uncultured Pelagibacteraceae bacterium | reverse complement strand
AATTATCTTTAATTTTAAAAACTGATGCTAAATGAAAATGAAATGTTTGAAAAAGCTTTTAAAATTCATTTGGAAGGTAAAATAAAAGAAGCTCAAAAAATTTATTTAAAATTAGTAAAAAAAACAGAAAAAAAGCACAATTTATTTTTTTTACTTGCAACAACATATTTGCAAACAGAAGACTATGAAAAAGCTATAAATTTTTTTAATAAGTCAATTGATATTAAATCTAACTTTGCAGATGCTTACAATAATAGAGGAATAGCGTTATACAAATTGAAAATGTATCACGAGTCTATTGAAGATTTTAATAGAGCAATAGAATTAAAAGATAATTACTTTGATGCTCATTTAAATAAGGGAATATCGTTAAGAAATTTAAAAAAATATGATGAAGCAATTCAAAGTTATCAAAATTGTATAAAACTTAAAAGTCATGATGCAAAAATATATAATAATTTAGCAAATGTATTTGTAGAACTTGGCAATTACGATAAGGCTTTAAAATCTTTTAATAAAGCCATTCATTTAAATAAAGAATATGCAGAAGCTTATTTTGGAAGAGGTAAGCTATTTTCTTTAAATAAACACCCTAAGCTTGCAATAAAAGATTTTGAAAACACGATAAAGATTAAAGATGATTTTGATTTTTTATATGGTCATTTAATTCATACAAAAATGAGGATTTGTGATTGGAGTAATTATGAATCATTAATAAAAAAAGTTGTAAATGGAGTCAAAATTAATAAGAAAATGATAGACCCTTTTTGTATTTTATCATTAATAGATGATCCAAAAAAACATAGGATTACGTCTGAACTTTCTTTCAATAAACAAACAGAATTACCATCATCAATTAAAAACTTCAGTCAATTAAATAAAATTAAGATAGGATATTTTTCAGGAGATCTTTGCGACCATGCTATTTTGCATTTAACCCTCGATATATTTAAGTATCATGATAAATCCAAATTTGAGGTTTATGCTTTTTATTCTGGATTAAAAGAAGACAAATGGACAGAGAAAGCAAAGGGATATTTTGATAAATTTTTTAATGTTTCAAATCTAAACGGTGAAGAAATTGCAAATTTAAGTCGTAAAAATCAAATAGACATAGCAATAAACTGTTCTGGGCACACAGGATATAATCAAAATGAAGCTTTTAATTGTCGCGTATCATCAATTCAAGTTAACTACCTTGGATATCCAGGAACTATGGGAGATGAATGTCATGATTATATAATAGCTGACAAGTTTGTATTACCAAAAGAAGAGGCGTCAAATTATACCGAAAAAATTTTATACCTTCCCAATTGCTATCAGGCAAATCGATCCAAAATACCTATTGCCGATTCCACCTTGTCAAAAAAAGATTTTGGATTGCCTGAGGGTTTTTTTGTATTCGGTTGTTTTAATAACTCATATAAAATTAATCCTGAAATTTTTGATATCTGGATGAAAATTTTAAAAAAAAATAAAAATAGTGTACTTTGGCTTTTGAACACCGATGATTGCTCTAAAAACTTAATTAAAGAAGCTATTAAAAAAAAAATAAACCCAAACAGAATTATTTTTTGTGAAAGAGCTTCAGTTGAAATTTACCATTCAAGATTTAAATTTATAGATTTGTTTCTTGATACATATCCGTATAGCGCCCACACAACTGCAAGCATTGCTATTAGAATGGGTGTTCCAATTATTACTATATCAGGAAGATCATTTGCATCTAGAGTTGCAGGTAGCATACTGTCAACTGTTGGACTTAACGAATTAATTACAAAAAATAGCAAAGAGTATATTGAGCTTGCTTTAAAGATTTCTAAGGACGAAAATAAATTCAAAAAGTTAAAAAGTCATTTATCTAATTCTTTAAATACTGACAAATTATTTAACAGCAAAAAATTTACTAGAGATTTAGAGGATATTTTTATTAATTTAATAAATAAAAAGACTAAGTAGGTCTATTCATTGAATTAAAAAACTCAGCATTATTTTTAGTATCTTTTAATTTCGAATTAATAAATTCAATAGCATCCATTGTTCCCATTGGAGCAATTATTCTTCTTAAAACATTCATTTTTTGAAGATCATTTTTGTCAAATAAAAGCTCTTCTCGTCTCGTACCTGACTTTGTTATATCAATAGCTGGATATATTCTTTTATCTGCGATTTTTCTGTCTAGTATTGTTTCGCTATTACCTGTTCCTTTGAATTCCTCAAAAATCACCTCGTCCATTCTGCTTCCTGTATCAATTAAAGCTGTAGAAATAATTGTTAATGAACCACCTTCTTCAATATTTCTTGCTGCACCAAAAAATCTTTTGGGTCTCTGGAGTGCATTTGCATCAACACCACCAGTTAAAACTTTCCCCGAACTAGGTATCACTGCATTATAGGCTCTTCCTAATCTAGTTATAGAATCTAATAAAATGATTACATCTTTTTTATGTTCAGTTAATCTTTTAGCTTTTTCTATAACCATTTCAGCCACTGCTACGTGCCTTTGAGCTGGTTCATCGAAAGTAGAGCTAATTACTTCACCTTTTACCGTTCTTTGCATGTCTGTTACTTCTTCTGGACGTTCGTCAATCAGTAGTACCATAAGATAACACTCTGGGTAATTTTTGGCTATTGAGTTTGCAATACTTTGCAAAATCATTGTCTTTCCAGCTTTAGGTGGAGAAATTATTATTGATCTTTGACCTTTTCCAATTGGGCTAACAAGGTCAATTAACCTTGGGGTAAGGTCTGTTTTTTTTTCAACTTTTGTTGTTTCAACCTCCATAACTAATTGTTTATTAGGATATAGTGGCGTCAAGTTATCAAATGCAATTTTATGTCTAGCCTTTTCAGGTTCTTCAAAATTTATTTTACTTACCTGCAATAATGCAAAATATCTTTCTCCCTCTTTAGGTGCTCTAACTGGTCCCTCAACAGTATCTCCGGTTCTAAGTCCAAATTTTCTAATTTGACTTGGACTTACATAAATATCATCTGGTCCTGGAAGATAATTTGACTCCATGGCTCTAAGAAAACCAAAACCATCTTGCAACAATTGCAAGACACCCACGCCTGTAATTTCCTCTTGTTCGGCAACTTTCTTAAGAATAGCAAAAAGTATTTCTTGTTTTCTTAGCGTGCTAGCATTTTCTATACCAAGCTCTTCTGCTTGAGTAATGAGCTGTTCAGATGATTTTAGTTTTAGTTCTTGAATGTTCATGATTAATTTTGTGATAAGGACTTATCAGATATGAGTAATATATATACTGCTGTTATTATTTCAACCCTAGTTTGGCTTAAAAATAGCTAAAAATACAACAATAATTAGTATAACCGTCGGTATTTCATTAATGATTCTAAAAAATTTTGCAGATCTTGTGTTTGTAGAATTTTTTAGAGCAACAAGACATTTTCCTAAATAGTCATTGTATGCCGATAACAATATCACCAAGACAATCTTTATTTGAAACCAAAATTGAGAGAAAATATGTATTCCATTGAGATAAATTAATACTAATCCAAAGACCCAAGTAAAAATCATTGCGGGTCGCATAATGTAAAAAAACAATCTTTTTTCCATCACTTCAAATATATCGGTTGCTTCTTTTTTCTCTTTGTTTTCTACATGGTAAACAAAAATTCTGGGCAAATATAAAAGACCAGCCATCCAGGAAACAACAGCAATTAAATGTAAGGATTTGAATAATAAATACGAATTCATGTGTCAGATATTTCTTTCAATTAAAGACTTTAATAAAATGATATGATCATTGTTATCATTTAGACATGGGACCATATCGAAATTTTCTCCTCCTGAATTTAAAAAACTTTCTTTAGCTTGTATTTGTATTTCCTCTAAAGTCTCTACACAATCAGATGCAAACCCTGGACAGATTGTAAGAACATTTTTAACGCCCTCTTTGGGAAGGCTTTCTAAAGTTTTATCCGTATATGGTTGCAGCCATTGTTGTGGGCCAAATCTTGATTGGAATGTGGTTTTAATTTTAATTGAACTAAATTTTTCTGAAATCAGTCTTGTCGTTTTATGACAATAACAATGATAAGGATCACCTTTATCAAAATATTTTTTTGGTATCCCGTGATAGGAGGCTATAATTAAATCTGGTTTCCAGCTTATATCATTTATTTTTTTATTGATCGATTTAACAAGTGCATCAATGTAAAGTGAATCAGATTCATAATGAGGAATTATTTTTAAAGACGGTTGCCATCTCATTTTCATTAAAGTTCTGTATACCTCGTCACAAACTGTAGCAGTTGTGGCTGCTGCATATTGTGGATAAAGAGGAAGTATTACTAGATTTTCACAGCCCATTTGATGCAATTTATAAATCTTGCTCTTAATGCTGGGATTTCCATACCTCATTGCAAAGTCTATAATAATATTTTCTTTTGATAATAAATTTGAAATTTTCTCACTTTGCTTTTTTGTATAATAAAGAAGTGGGGAAATATTTTCTTCTTTCATCCAAATTTCCTTATAAGCTTTAGCAGTTTTAGAGGGTCTAAAATTTAAAATAAATAAATTTAAAATTATTTGCCAAACTATTGGATTTACCTCGATAACTCTTCTATCAGAGAGAAACTCTTTTAAGTATTTTCTTATATCAAACCAATTAGTGGAATCAGGTGTACCAAGATTGATTATGAGCACACCTGTTTTGCCATATTTTATTTGCGGGTGGTTTTTTTCAATCATTTAAAATCTTTTACAATTTTAATTAAGTTTTCAACCATTTCTGGATTTGTTTCGGGCAGAATACCATGACCAAGATTAAATATATATGGATGATCTCGGAAAATTTCTAAATATTTAGAGGCCTCTTTTTTTAATTTTTCTTTATCTGTTAATAAAATTTTTGGGTCTAAACCACCTTGAATAGGTATTTTTATATCTCTAAGTATTTTCTTTGGGTCAACATTATAATCGATACTAATTGCATCAGGTTTAACAATATCACAAAATTCCTTGTAATTTTTTATTTCTCTAGGAAAACATATCACTGGTACATTTAAGGATTTTACATAATTAACCAAATTTAGAGTTGGCGAATAAACATAATTTGGTAAATCTTTTTCTTCTAATAGGCCTGCCCAACTATCAAATATTTGAATTATGTTTGCACCGTTATCAATTTGGTTCTTAATGTGAACTTTTAAAAATTTTTCTATAATCAATAGAATTCTATTTATCAAAAATTCATCTTTGAAAAAATCTTCTTTCAATTTTCTTTTAGGAGATTGTTGATTAATCATATAAACTAATAATGTCCAAGGAGCACCAACAAAGCCGATAGTATTTCTGTTATTTAAACTAGTGTCTAAGCTAACTTTTTTTATTGCCCTATATACACGATGTATTTTTTCGACAAAGTCGATTTCATCAATCTTAGCGATTTCTTTTAGATCTAGTTCACCTAACTTTGGTCCAAAATTTTTTTCAAATTCAACTTTTTGACCTAATCCATAAGGAAGTATTAATATGTCAGAAAATATAATTGCAGCATCTAGATCAAATCTTCTTAAGGGTTGTAGGGTTATTTCTGAAGATAAATCATCATTTAAACAAAGATTAATAAAGTTGGGGTTGTTTTTTCTAATTTCTCTAAATTCTGGTAAATATCTTCCTGCTTGTCTCATAACCCATATAGGATTAAAGGAAGTATCTTTGTTAGTAATTATTTTGTTTAAAGGTTTCATAAATAAATATTATTAATTATTGTAGTTGTAATATATCTTGTGAATAAAGGTGATTACTTTTTATAAACATTATATTCACAGTTTACCAACATCTTATGTGGTTAAAATTGTTTAAAATGAAGCTTTTTTATAATATCAATTTTTGTGGATTGTTTTGTCCTATTTATTATTAATGTTAATAAATAACAGTTTTTACAAGGTAAATTTATTAAATTTTAAATTGTGTAATTTAATTAAAATAATACAAATTTATTAACAATTTATTCATGAGCAATACATATCAAATATATTTAATTTCCGATTCAACTGGTGAAACTTTAGATAGAATATTTTTAGCGCTTAAGGCGCAATTTTTAAATATAGAATACAAAGTTCATTCTTATTCTTTTACGAGAACAGAAAATCAAATTCTAAAAATTTTAGAGGATGCAAAAAAAAATGAAAATTCTATAATCTTATATACAATCGTGGACAACAGCTTAGCCAAATATCTTGCGAATGTAAGTGGGGAGAAAAATATTCCTTGTTTTGGTGTTTTAGGAAATTTAATTTTAAATTTTTCAAAAATATTAAATCAAAAAGCAACTCATGAGCCAAGTGGTCAACATATATTGAATGAAGAGTATTATGATAGAATTGAAGCAATCCAATTTACAATGAATCATGATGATGGAAATTTAATAAACGAAGTATACAAATCAGATATTATTCTTGTAGGCGTAAGTAGAACGAGCAAAACACCAACATCTATTTATTTGGCCAATAAAGGGTTTAAAACATCAAACATTCCGCTAGTAAATGAAAACTCTTTGCCAGAGTCCCTTAAAAAAAATCCCCAAATGACATGCGTTGTAGGACTAAGTACAGAGCCAGAAAGACTCGCTGATTTGAGAAAAAATAGGATGAATTCTTTAAAAGAGACAGAAAATATTGAATATACTAATTTAGAAAATATTAAAAGAGAGGTTCTAGAGGCAAAAAAAACATTTCAAAAATATAAATGGCCCCTTATAGATGTAACGAGAAAGTCAGTTGAAGAGACGGCGGCTTCTATAATTAAAATTCACGAAATATATTTAAACAATGTTAAATAAAATTATTCTCGCTTCAAAAAGCGAGGTTAGAAAAGAAATCTTAGATAAAAATAATATTAAATGTGTTGTTGAGCCCTCAAACGTAGATGAAGAGCCTGTTAAAGAAAGTTTATTAAAAGAACACGCAACTTCAGAAATAATTTCAAAAAATTTAGCTGAATTAAAAGCAAACAAAGTTAGCATGAAAAAAAGTGACGAAATAGTATTAGGAGCAGATAGTGTGATAGATTTAAAGGGCGAATTGATTTCTAAACCAGAAAGCAGAGAAGAGGCAATGGAAATATTAAGAAAACTTAACGGTAAATCACATTTTTTAATTAGTTCTGTTTGTATATCTAAAAATGGATCTATGATTTGGAATTATACTGATAAAGCAAAATTAACTATGAAAAATTTTACAGACGATGAATTGAAAAACTATTTATCTAAAATATCTGATGAAACTCTTTATGCATACAATGTTTACCAAATAGAAGGAGAGGGCAGAAGTTTGTTTGCAAGCATAGAAGGTGACGAAGATACAATTATGGGTCTACCTGTTAAAAAAATTAAGGAATACATAAGCTCATTGTGATGAAAAAATATTTTGTAATTGGCAATCCCATTAAGCATTCTTTATCACCAAAACTTCATAATTACTGGCTTAGAGAAAACAGCATTGATGCCATTTATGATAAAAAAAAAATTGATGAGAAAAATCTCCAAAATATAATTTCTGAAGTTAAAGAAAAAAAAATAAATGGCATTAATGTGACCGTTCCATTTAAAAAATTAGTAATCCCTTATTTAGATAAATTAAGCCGAGAGGCAGAACAAACACAGTCTGTAAATACAATAATTTTAACTAATGATAATTTGGTGGGCCACAATACAGACATAGCTGGTTTTACCAAAGCAATTAAAAATTTAAATTTTAATATTGAAGGGAAAAAAATTTTTATTTTAGGGGCTGGCGGTGTTGTTCCATCAATAATTTTTGCTTTAAACAAAATGAATGTTTCAAAAATAATCATTAGCAACAGAACTAAAAAAAAAGCTGAAGATTTAAAATCACAATTTCATAATTTAGAAGTATTGGATTGGGGAGATATAAATGACTTTGATGTAATTATAAATGCCACCAGTTTAGGATTAAACAAAGAAGCTATTGATTTAGATTTTTCTAAATTTTCCAATAATAAACTTTTTTATGATGTAATTTATAATCCCGTGGAAACCAATTTCTTAAAAGAAGGAAAAAAACTTGGCAACAAAACGGAGAATGGTAAATTGATGTTTATTTACCAGGCATTTGAAGCATTCAAATTATGGCACGGAATAGAACCACAGATTAATAGCAATACACTAGAAATTTTAAACAATGATTAGAATTGGAATTTTAGGAAATATAGGTTCGGGAAAAAGCTATGTTGCCAAAAACTTTGGATACCCAGTGTTTAATGCAGATTACGAAGTTTCAAAACTTTATAAAAAAGATAAGAAAATATTTAAAAAATTGAAGAAAAAATTACCAAAATATATCTCTTCATTCCCAATAGATAAGAACGAAATTACAAAAGCGATATTAAGCAGTAAAGTTAATCTAAAAAAAATAATTACTATTGTTCATTTAGAAATTAGAAAAATATTAAAATTATTTTTAAAAAAAAATAGAAATAAAAAAGTTATAATTCTTGATATTCCCTTATTGTTAGAAAATAAAATTAATAATAAAGACGATATTCTAGTTTTTGTTGACTCTAAAAAAATTGAAATAGAAAAAAGATTAAAAAAAAGATTAAATTTTAATCGTAAACTTATAAATAAGTTTAAAAAAATTCAGTTTTCTTCTTCTTACAAAAAGAGAAGATCAAACTTTATTATTAAAAATAATTTTAAGAAAAAATCTTTAAATAAGAGTATAAAGAAAATATTAAATGAAATTTTATAAATGAAAGAAATTGTATTAGATACAGAAACTACAGGTATTTCAGTAAAAGAAGGTCATAGAATTGTTGAGATAGGTTGTATAGAGATAGACAATTTAATACCAACTAAAAATAGATTTCATTGTTATTTAAATCCAGAAAGAAAAGTATCAGAAGATGCATTTAAAGTGCATGGATACACCGATGAATTTCTCTCAAATAAATATAAATTTTCTGATATTTCAGAGGAATTTCTTACTTTCATAAAAGATAAAAGGCTCATTATTCATAATGCAGATTTTGATATTGCCCATTTAAATAATGAACTTTTAAAGTTGGGTAAAAACAAAATTGACAATGAGATAGTTGATACGCTTGTTCTAGCAAGAGAAAAGTTTCCTGGGTCTCAGGTTAGTTTGGATGCATTGTGTAAAAGATATAAAATTGATAATTCTAAAAGAGTAAATCATACAGCTTTAATTGACTGTGAATTATTGGTTAAGGTTTATATAAATTTAATTGATCAAAAAGAACCAACCTTAAACTTTCAAGATGATAAAAAAAACAATTTTGATCGTAGTAATAAAAGTTTATCCTATTATAAAAAGATTGTTGAAATTAGCTCACAAGATTTAAAAGCTCATGAAAAATATTTAAAATATAATTTGAAGAAAAATTTTTATTAATTTAATCTTTGATTATAAAGTTCCTCAAAATTGACCTTTTTTTCAAATTTAACATTAGGATAACCCGAATTGTGTAAAAGATCTAAAAGTGCCTTTTCTAAAAATGGATATATTTCAATCTGTACATCACACAATACGATTTTTTCAAGATCTTCTTTTTTTGTAATTCCATCACTTATTTTTATAATTGTTGCATAATTTATTTCAAAATAAGATTTTATTTTATTTTGTTGTTTATCTTCAAATTTCAAAATAGTATTAATTTCTATCATCTTATCTTTTAGTGCTTTAGAATTGATATCTATATCTAAATGGTACTTTAAAATATAATCTTTTACAAAAATATATGTCTCTATATTGGGTGTTTCGCTAGACATATCTTTAATATATTTTGCTAAAATTTTATATTTTTCTGT
>CACJTU010000022.1 GCA_902596375.1 uncultured Pelagibacteraceae bacterium | reverse complement strand
AACATCTAGATCAGTTCTTTTATTAAAATCTACATCGTATGTACCAAAGTAGTAAAAGTTTTCTGCCTCATCAGGGTTAAAGAATTTTTGCTGAGTTCTCCCTGTTAAAACCTCAGTGTGCATACCCATTGATTGGGCTTTTGATTTTTTGGACACTGTTTTTAGATTTGCCATACTTTCACCTCCCCATCAAACGGATCATATGTATCAATTTCTTGCGGCAACACAGATCTAATTGCGATTTCTTCAGAGCCCATAGCAACTAAATCATCAGACTCATATAAGACCAATGGTTTTGCAGCCATGGTATCTTTTGCCATTCCTAAAGAGTCTTTTGTTGCAACAAAGTAAGTAAAAACACCATCTAAACCAGTTAAAGATGCTTTCATTCCTTCTTCTAAAGTTGCTCCATCTCTCATTTTTTCAGCTAGGTAAACTGCAATTAATTCCGAGTCACACTCAGACATAAATCTCATACCTTTGTTTTCCAAAACTCTTCTGTTATTCCAATAGTTTGTTAATTGTCCGTTATGAACTACAGACACATCACTAAATGGATACCCCCAGAAAGGGTGAGCAGATTTGATATCTACACCAGACTCTGTAGCCATTCTAGCATGACCTATAGCATGTGTTCCAACAACTTTATCTAAGCTATATCTATCACAAACCATTTTAGCGTTTCCAAGATCTTTAATCACTTCTAAAGATTTACCCATAGAAAGAATTTCAACACCTGGAATACTTTCTATACGTTGTGAAAATTCTAACAGATCTTTAACATTATAATCAATTTCATATCTTAAAGAGTATGGAAGAGTTCTTTCTTCTTTAACTATTTTAGCTCCCATTTCAGTCAGAGTTTCATCTACAATTTTTTTTCTTTCATCGTAAACAGATACATCCTCCATAACTGATGAACTACCTTCTCCGACGTTTTCTCCAACTTTAAAACGCATGATAAAGTTTTTTCCATCCGTATCGCCATATAAAGCGTAACCTGTTGAATCTTCTCCTCTATGTTTTAATGCTTGAAGCATACCTTGTAATTCACTTCCAACATTTGAAGATTTACCCCTATGAATTAAACCTGCTATTCCACACATATATTTATACCCTTTCTATCTATTTCTGTGACCTACGGTAGACAATCAAGATAAGTATCCAGATCCCATTGTGTTGTTGCACCAAGAAATCTTTCCCACTCATCGTTTTTGTACCAATGGAAAACTTTATACATTTCATCTGGCATTGCAGATTTAATTACTTCATCCTCTGCCAGCCTATCCAAAGCTTCACCTAAACTTAATGGAAGTTTTTTTACATCTTTACCAGCTTTTTGAGCTTCATAAATATTTCTAGATTCTGGAGCTGCTGGTTTCATTTTTTTAGTTATACCCTCATCACAAGCTTTTAATAAAGCAGCACCCAATAAGTAAGGATTGTGCATCGAGTCTACTGATCTATACTCAAATCTTCCTGGAGCAGAAACTCTTAAACCACAAGTTCTATTTTGATATCCCCAGTCTGCATAAACAGGAGCCCAAAAACCTTGATCCCATAATCTTCTATAAGAATTTACAGTTGAAGATCCAAGAGCTGTTAATGCTGGTAAGTGCTTCATGATACCTGCAATGGATTGCAAACCAATTTTACCTGGTAATTGCATATCTTTTGTATCTGGCATGAAAGTATTAGTTCCACCTTCAACATAACTAAATACCTCCTCTACACCCGGTAGAGTTTTGTTTCCAAGCTTGTTAATTTTTATTTTTCCACCTTTCCATAAAGACATATTTGTATGACAACCACTAGCAGAAACACCCATAAATGGTTTTGTCATAAAGCAAGCAATTAAATTATGCTCTCTAGCAACTTGTGCACAAATTTGTCTGTAGGTTGACAATCTATCTGCATTTCTTAGAACGTTATCGTAAGTCCAGTTTAATTCTAATTGGCCTGGGGCATCTTCGTGATCTCCTTGAATCATATCAAGACCCATTGCTTTTGCGTACTCAATAACCTTCATAAATACTGGTCTTAATGACTCAAATTGATCAATGTGATAACAGAATGGTTTAGAAAAACCTTTACCTGTAGGTGTTCCATCCTCATTTTTTGTTAACCACATCATTTCAGGCTCAGTACCAACTCTTAATTCTAGACCATGTTTTTTCTTAAATTCATCCATGAAAATTCTTAAATTTCCTCTGCAATCTGAAGTTAAATGACCGCCTGGATTTTTTCTTTCTTCTCTGTTTCTAAAGCAAGTTACAAATACTCTTCCAACTCTTTTATCCCATGGTAATTGAACAAAAGTTTCAGGATCAGGTATTCCAACAAGCTCCATAGCTTCTGGTCCGTATCCAATGTAATTATTATGACGATCTAAGAACAAATTTGCTGTAGCACCGTAAACTAATTGAAATCCTTTTTCAGCTGTTCTTTCCCAGTGATCTGCAGGTATACCTTTACCAACAACTCTACCTGTTACAGAAATGAATTGATAATAAATATAAGTTATTCCTAATTCATTAATTTTTTCTCTAACTTTTTTAACTAATTTTGCTCTACCTGGCTGGTTAACGTGTTTCTCTAGATCTGTCATTTTCACCCCTCAATGAATTTAATTTATTCAAACGTAGCTGAAAAATTTATTTGTGTCTAGGCTTAGAGTCTAGCTCCAAGGAAACGGACTGTTCGAAGTAGGGTGAAGTTCACCCTTCTCGTAACGGTTGAATCTAAATGGTTTTAATAAATCACTTTCAGTACCAAGAATTTCTTTTGCAACAAGTTCTCCAACCCCAATCATTTTATAACCATGATTGGCATCTGCAATCATGTAAACGTTTTCAAAAAATCTATCAAAGATTGGAAACGAGTCTGGTGTCATACATCCAAGTCCGCCCGATGGTCCTTTTCTATATAAATCAGATTTACCCTCAAATCTTTTTTGACAATGCGCTAAAGCTGAACACCACATTTCACTAAATGCGTCTGTTGTTTGATATTCAGGTGACTCAATTCCATAAGGATCAACATTAACTTGATCAAAATGTTTTTTAACTATGTAAGGAGAAGTTCCCCCTTGTACACCTAATCCTTCAATGTCAGGTTTGTAATAAATTCCCCAAATTTTATCTGTTAATAATTTTTTTGTTTTGTCTGAATATAACGGAGCAGTCGAGTCTACATGAACCACAGGAGGTTGTTTTCCATCATTTGTTTTTAGAAAATCTGGCTCAACACCAATAACACCTTCTTGTAGCATCCAGTATGTCCACATGTCTGTGACATGCATTTTACCGTCTTTGCCTTTAATGTTAGCCGTTTTAGGTAACTCTAACATATTCCAAAAATCTCTCGCCCATGGACCTGCACCGATCACAACCTGTTCGCACTCAATTGTACCTTTGTCTGTCTCCACCCCTGTAACAGCTTGACTGTTACTTCCTCTTTTAAAACCTGTTACTTTTACACCTTTCATAACCTGAACACCGTTTGATGTAGATTTACTTTCAAGTGCTTTAATTGAATCTTTGTTAAATGCGTATCCACCTTTTTTTTCATGAAGTATTGAAGTGATGCCTTGTGCTTGCCAATCATCAAAAATATCTTTCATATAATTCGAACAATCTTTTTCACCCTCAATAAATACCGACTCATATCCGATTGCTTTTTGTTGCTCATAAATGCTTGCAACATCTTCATGCATTACTTCAGGTGAAATTTGTAAGTAGCCAACAGGGTTATATTTAAATGCTTTAGGATCACTCTCCCAAACTGAAACTGAGTGAGCCATAAGCTCTCTCATTGCTGGTTGGAAATAATTATTTCTTACAACACCACAAGCAATACCGCTTGCACCAGCTGCAGTATCTTTTTTCTCTAATACAATTATGTCACCAGGGTTTTTATATGTTTCAGAAAGCTTCCAAGCAGTACTAAGACCGTGAATTCCACCACCGATGATAACTACTTTTGCTTTCGAAGGTAATGTCGTCATGTGAAAACATTATTTTTTGCAAATAGTAATTAATATAATTTTTTATAGAACTAAAAATTATATATATAATTTAGATATTTCGATTTTTGTGAAATTTATCGCTAATAACTTATATTTTTTAAGGTATCCAGGTATTCATTAAATTCTTTAACAAATGAATCACTAGGTATTATATTTTTTACCCTTTGGTCTATTGATGTTTTTTCAAGACGAAAGAATCCTTTTTCACAAGCTTCAGTAATAATTAATGCAGATTTAGGTCTAGATGTTTTAAACAATTTAGTTTTAAGTTCCTCAACAGATAGTTTTTTATTTTCTTTATATGCAGACATTACTAATAACATCATATGATAGTGAGAAGGAGATTTTCTAAAAAAATAGTTACTAGCTGTATGCGACTGTCTCATTTGATCTTCCCAAAAATCTAATAACGTCTTTTTTTCTTTTGGCATTATTTTTAAGCTCTGACTCTTGATTTGGTTGGATCGTAGAATGGAAAACCAACAACTTTAGCAGCAATCCTTTTTTGATGACCATCGATTTTACCTATTTCAACTTCAGTACCGATTTCTGAGTATTGAGCATCTATTCTGCAAAGAGCAATATTTTTATTCAAAGTAGAGGACAAGCATCCACTTGTAACTATACCAACTTGTGATCTTTCAATATGGACACAATCGCCGTGGCCTGCTATTTCTTTTCCATTAAGTTCTAGGCCTACTAATTTCTTTTGTGGGTTAGCTTTTCTTTTAATCAATTCCTCTTTACCAATAAAATCTTCTTCTTTTGTTTTCAGTGGAACGGCAAAACCAATACCAGCTTCAAAAGGATCTTGCTCTCCATCAAACTCTGCGCCAAATAAAATTAAACCTGCCTCAATTCTTAGTTTGTCTAAGGCAGCAAACCCTGCAGGTATCAATCCATCATCTTTACCTGCTTCCATTAATTTATCCCAAACTTCGGGAGCATGTTTTGGGTGACACCAAACTTCATAACCTAATTCACCAGTATAACCTGTTCTAGAAACAATTAATGGAATACCTTGAAGCTCTTCTATTCTACAAATTGTAAATCTAAACCAGCCCAACTCATCTATCGAAGGCTGTGTTGGTGGTGTAAAGATAATTTTTTTTAAAATTTCTCTACTTTTTGGACCTTGCAAAGATACATTACTTATTTGGTCAGTAGAGTTTTTAACAATAGCATTAAAATTCTTTTTCTTTGCAATTTCTTTTAGCCATTCTCCACCATACTCATCTCCACATATCCATCTAAAACCTGTTTCGCTTAATCTTAAAAGAGTTCCATCATCGAACATCATTCCATTTTCGTAACACATTGCAGAATATACAACCTGCCCAACAGAAAGTTTTTTTATATTTCTTGTAAGAGTGTAGTTCATTAACTCTTCAGCATCAGGACCAATTATTTCAAATTTTCTCAGTGATGATAGATCAATTAATACAGCATCATTTCTGCAAGCATTGTACTCATTAACCAAACCATGTTTTGTGTAATCGTTTGGAAGCCAAAACCCTCTAGCATCAACAAAGTTTCTAGTTAATTTTGAAGTTCTTTCATAAAAGCCAGAATTTCTAGTAAGTTTATTTTCAGAGTCTGTTTTCATCCTAAAACCAAATGACTTTCTAAATTCTTTATTTTTATCGTAAGTTCTAACAAATATATTTGTAGGATTCCATGAATTACAAGGATCTATATCACTTGGACATGCAGTTGTTCCTATTGTTAAATCTTTTAAAGCCTTAAACATTACATAATCACCAGGCCTTGAATAAGATTCATCAGAAATAACAGAATTCAATCCTCCAGCAGAGGTGTTAAAAAATAAATTAATTGCATGCCAGCCTTTCTGTTTCTGAACACCATATTTAGACATACTTTCAGTTAAATTATCCGAGCAGTTTGGGTGACCAAAATACCCCGCATCTTCATAATATTTTGAAGTACATGCAAGATTAAAAGTATCGTGTTTACCAACAGTATCTCTTATTACTTCAACAAGTGGCTCATGATCTGTGTCATAAAATTTAGAGAACAAACCTGGTCCTGGGAAAGTATTACCCATGAATGTTCTCGTAGTTTGCCAGTCTAATCCTTTTTCAATTCCTTTTTCTAATTTTCTTGTATCGAAAGCCACAAAGTCAGAACATTGTCTGCCAGTTGGACTTATCACCTGAATATAATCTCCTTCTTTAACCTCATAAGATATTGAAGTTTCTTTATTTATATTTTCTTCGTAAACAGGTTCGAAAACAGGATCAGGAATTACATTTAATTCCTTATCATTTACAATTTTAGCTCTTTTAACAAATATAGTTAAATCAGTTGGTGGATTTTGTTTTGCAACATCCATATCTTCGCCAGGTGCTGAAAATATTGCGTAACATTTATCTTTTGATTTTAATTTAATTTTTTCACCAGGTTCTGTGTCTAAATCAAATATAATTGATGATTTTGAATTAGAAATTTTTAAATTTCTTTTTTTTAATTGATAGTTAGTTGCTAAAATTGTTTCATCATTCCCACTAAGAATATTTCTAATGTAATTTTTTTCATTATTTGATTTTAAATTTAAAATTCCAAGATCAGATTTACCATCTTTGTTAAAACAAATTATTTCACAAATTTGATTACCCTCATTATTGATAATTTCCAATTCATCATCAGGAAAAATTTGAAAAGCAGTTAGACCACCACCATTAACAACGTGTCTTTCAACTCCAGGTGGTAATATATTTAAACCAGGATATTTAATATCTATACTTGTCCCTAACATTTTAAAATTTTTATAATGTTATAATTATTATCACCATTTTTATTGTTTAAATATATATATATTTTTTAGAACTAATTATTCTTTACCTAACTATTCTTTTTGTCATAGACTATTGAATATTAATATTAATAGAGGGGTATACATGAAAAAAATAATATCATTACTATCTGCTCTAGTGATTTCTGTTGTAAGTTTTGCGGGAATTTCTAATGCTGATAGCAAGAAGCCTATCGTTATCCCAACTCATAACTGGTCAAGTCAAATTGTAATGGCTTATGTTATTGGTGGGATTTTTGAAAGTATGGGCAATAACGTTAAATACGTTAATGCTGACTCACAAGCAGTTTATGAGTCAATTAGAATTGGAGATGTAACTATATCTCACGAGGTATGGGAATCTGCATTTGGTAAATCTTTTACTACTGCTTTAGATAAAGGTGGTTTATTAGATTGGGGTGATCATGAGGCAAGAACTCTTGAGGATATGGGATATCCAAACTGGGTTGCTGAAAAAGGATTATGCCCAGGACTACCAGATTGGACAGCTTTAAAAAATCCAGACTGTGCTAAAAACTTTACAACACCTGATTCACCAGATGGAAAAGGAAGAATGTTGGAAGGTCCACAAACTTGGCATGGTGACTTAATTCCACAAAGGGTTGATGCACTAGGTTTAGGAGATTTATGGTGGGTTAAATTTGCAGGAAGTGCTGATGCACTTTGGGCAGAATTAGCTGCAGCTGAAAAAGAAGGAAGAGGAACAATTATCTTCAACTGGACGCCTAACTTCACAGATGGTGCTGGTTTTACATTTATTGACTTCCCTCCATACACAGCTGGTTGTAGACCAGAAGATGGTGGAGATGGTAAATGTGGTTCTCCTGATGGATACTTAAAAAAAGCAGTTCATGAGGATTTCCCAAAAACTCATCCTGATGCAGCAGCAGCATTCAAAAAAATGTCATTCTCAACAAGTCAAATTGGTGCAATGGCAGCTTTAGTTGACATTGACAAAATGACTCACGAAGATGCAGCTAAAAAATGGTTAGCTGATAACAAGTCAGTTTGGCAAGCATTTACTAAATAAGGATTATAGTTAAAAATTAAAGATCTCCCCCAACTTCGTTGGGGGGGATTTTTTTTTAAATCAATATGTGTAAAATGTATCAATGAAAAAATATTCTCTTATAATATTTTTTAGTTTTTTGATCTGCTCATCAGTTTTAGCAAGAAGCACTGGCTGTAAAGAAGGTAACTGTGAAAATGGTTTTGGTAAATGGGTTTACACCGACAAAACTACTTATGAAGGGGAGTGGGTTAATACTAAAAAACAAGGTCAAGGCGTCGAAACTTGGCCTAATGGTTATATCTATAAAGGGGAATTTAAAAATAGTGAATGGAGCGGACAGGGAACTTTAGTTTTTCCTGATGGGTCTACCTATGAAGGAGAGTGGTCTAAAGGTTTTATGAATGGCCAAGGAACATTTACTTGGGCAGATGGAAAACAAAAATCAGGTATTTGGAAAAACGGTAAGTTACAAGAATAATGTCAAAAGAAAATTATATTAATAAAATAAAAGATTTACCTGAGTCTCTAAGGCAATTTATTGGTCTCATAATTATTACTCTTGTAGTAATTATGTCTTTTAGCATTTTAAATGGAATTTTTGGACAAGGTGATGATTTAGTAAAAAGAATGAAGTTAGAGGAGGAGAGAATTGCTGAAGAAAAAAAACTTAGCGAACTAATATCTAAATTACCTTCTGGTATATTGGTCTCATTTGATGGCACAGATCATTATAAACTGACTGATGAGGTATATGAGCAAGTATGTAAGGCTACTAAACTAATTCCACAAAGAGCAATAATGGGTGCTAATTTTTTAAATTTTAGAGCTCATGAGCTTTATACAATCAATGGAAATAAAATTGATGAGACTTTTGTTAAATGGGATGAAGAAAAAAGTAAATGTTTTGCGGGCTTTACAGTTAGCGGAAATAACGTAGGTGTTGATGAAAGTATTACTATAAGTGGTGAAGCTTTAAGTTTTTTAAGTACCGGAATTGATACTAGAGTTTATTTTATTAAAAATTTTTAATTAAGAAAGGTAACAATTATTAACATTTTAATTTTATTGAATTTAAGATAACTTTAAAAAAATTTATGTCTGAAACTGTAATCAAATGTGAATCGGTTTACAAAATTTTTGGAGAAAATGCCAAAAAGATGCTTGAAGAGTCTAATGGCAATGTAGATGCAAAAACCTTTCAGGAAAGAGGATGTATTGTTGGAGTAAATAATGCTTCTTTTGAAGTTGCAAAAGGAGAAATGTTAGTAGTAATGGGTTTGTCTGGTTCAGGTAAATCAACACTTCTTAGATGTATTTCAAGATTAACGGATGCTACCGGTGGAAAAATTTTTATCGAAGGTCAAGATTTATTAGAATTAAATAATAAAGAGCTTATTGAGCTTAGAAGAAATAAAATGGGAATGGTTTTTCAAAGCTTTGCTTTGTTACCTCATAAAACAGTTGTTGAAAATATTGCTTTTCCGCTTCAAATAAAAGGCACTAATACTGAAGAGAGTATTAGTAGAGCAATGGAAATGGTAAAACTAGTTGGACTAGATGGAAGAGAGAATTATTTTCCAAGAGAACTTTCAGGTGGACAACAACAGAGGGTAGGAATCGCAAGGTCATTAGCAGTAGAGCCTGATATATGGTTTTTAGATGAACCTTTTTCTGCATTAGATCCATTGATTAGGAAAGAAATGCAAGATGAGTTTTTAAGACTTCAGGAAAAATTACAGAAAACCATCATGTTCATCACTCATGATTTTGATGAGGCATTAAAGTTAGCTGATCGAATAGCAATTATGAAAGATGGTATAATTGAACAATTAGATACACCGGCCAATATCGTGCTAAATCCAGCAACTGAATATGTAAGAAAGTTTACTGAAGAAGTACCGAGAGAGAAGGTTTTGATTATTGAGGATGTAATGGATACTTCAAGTAAAGACAATTTAGGAGATTTAAAAGTATCAAAAGATGAAATTATAGAAAATGTTGCAGAAAAAATACTTACTCAAGAAAAATTAGTAGGAGTAGTTGACTCAAATAATAATATTGTAGGATCAATTAAACCTTCAAAAATAATAGATACAGTTTTTGGAGGAAGAAAAAATGGTAGTTAAAATATGGAGTATTTAAAAAAATATCCAAAATTATTTCAATGGTTATTTTTATTAATTGTATTTTTTGCTTTATGTTTTGCAATTGATGTTCCTGAAACTTATAAATTTATAAGAGGCCAGGCTGAATTTGTTAAAGATCCAAACCAAAGTGTTTACTTTTTTCTAGGTAAAGAGGTTAGGTATTATGCCTTTGATGTATTTTGGAGATTGCCTCCACTTCTAGGATGGCTGCCTATTTGGATAAACGACTCTTTATTTTTCTTAATGAATGAGTGGATGCCGATGGAGTTTTGGAACGAAGATACTCAAGAATTTAAAACTCGACCATTACTATTAGAGGTAAGTAGAAATTTAACTTCATTTATGACCTTTTTAATTGAATTAATTAGAGAGATTTTACTTGGAGGTTTAGAAACTATTGTTGCATTTACTAGCTGGGATTTTATTGATGCTTATCCTTGGTTAGAGTTACCAGGTTTACCTTGGACTATTGTTGCAGCTGGAGCAGCGATACTTTCTTATAAATTAAGTGGAAAAGGATTAGCTTTGTTTGCAGGTTTAACAATGATCTATATTTCTATATTTGGTCAATGGAAACCTTCAATGCAAACACTTTCTTTTATACTTGTTGCGGCTCCACTTTCATTTATTTTTGGTTTAGGTCTTGGTATTGCA
>CACJTU010000021.1 GCA_902596375.1 uncultured Pelagibacteraceae bacterium | reverse complement strand
CTCAATTAATTGAACTCTTCTTGCGCCTGCTGCTAGAGCACTATCTTGAATTGCTTTTCTTTCAACTGGTGTTGAACCAGTTGGTACACAAATTAAAATTCTAGGGTTAGCAAATGTACTTCCTTTATGAACTTTTTTAATAAAATGTTTAATCATTTCTTCAGTGACTATAAAATCTGCGATAACACCATCTCTTAAAGGTCTAATTGCACTAATATTACCTGGTGTTCTTCCAAGCATTGTTTTAGCTTCATCTCCAACTGCTAGTACATTTTTTTTTCCACCTTGATCAACTATTGCGACAACTGAAGGTTCATTAAGAACTACTCCTTGACCCTTTAAAACTACAAGTGTATTGGCTGTTCCAAGATCAATCGCCATATCTTGGCTCCATATTTTTTTAACACTGCTAAATAACCCCATTATATCCCTCTTACTTTCTGACTTTCTTGCTCCATGGGAGCTGTTTTATCTCGTTTGATTATCATTTTATTTAATGCATTTATGTAAGCATTTGCTGATGCAACTAAAGTATCTGTATCAGCTGCTTGGCCTACAGTTGTTTTACCCTTTTCCTCGATTTTTACACTTACTGTAGCTTGTGCATCTGTTCCTTCTGTAACTGCATGAACTTGATAAAGCTGCAAGTTAACATCATGAGGATACAAAGTTTTAATACATTTAAATATTGCATCCACCGGTCCATCTCCGGTTTCTGTTGCATTTTTTACATCACCATAAACATCCAAAGTCATTTCTGCTTTTTGTGGTTCACCTGTTCCAGCAAAAACTTTTAAAGATTTAAGAGTAATTGCATTCACTTTATTATCTACAATTAAACTATCATCTACTAAGGCAATAATATCTTCATCGTAAACATGTTTTTTCTTATCTGCTAAGACTTTGAATTTTGCAAATGCATTTCCTACTACATCGTCAGTTAAATCTGGATAACCTAGACTGTTTAATTTATCTTTAAATGCATGTCGCCCAGAATGTTTTCCCATTACTAATGATGTTTGTTTAACGCCTACACTTTCAGGTGTCATTATCTCATATGTTTGTCTATTTTTTAACATTCCATCCTGATGAATTCCTGCTTCATGAGCAAAAGCATTTTTTCCAACAATCGCCTTATTGTATTGAACAGGAAACCCTGTTGCATTTGAAACAATTTTAGAAGCTTTACTTAAAAGAGTAGTATTTATTCCAGTTTCATAAGGCATTAAATCAGGTCTTGTTTTAATTGCCATTACAACTTCTTCAAGTGCAGCATTTCCAGCTCTTTCTCCTAAACCATTAATAGTACACTCAATTTGTCTTGCACCAGCTTGAACTCCAGCTAATGAGTTAGCTACTGCTAAACCTAAATCATTATGACAATGAGTTGATAAAATTGCTTTATCTATATTTGGAACTTTATTTAATAAAGTTTCTATAATTGTAGTAAACTCAGATGGTATTGTGTAACCTACAGTATCAGGAATATTAATTGTTGTAGCTCCATTTTTAATTGCTAACTCTACTGTTTTACACATGTAATCCATATCAGTTCTTGTTCCATCTTCACAAGACCATTCAACATCATCGGTAAATTTTCTTGCATAAGCAACATGTTTTCCTATTGACTCATAAACATCTTCTGGAGACATATTTAATTTATGCTTCATGTGTAATGGACTTGTAGAAATAAATGTATGTATTCTAAATCTTGGTGCATGTTTTAGAGCTTCATAAGCTCTATCAATATCTTTTACTGAGTGTCTTGAAAGCCCTGCAGGAATAGAATTTTTTAAAATTTTACTTACTTCTGAAACAGCTTCAAAATCCCCTGGTGAAGCTATTGGAAAACCTGCTTCAATAATATCGATACCTAATTCATCAAACACTCTGGCAATTTGAATTTTTTCCTCTAAACTCATAGATGCGCCTGGCGATTGTTCACCATCACGCATAGTAGTATCAAATATAAAGACTCTATCTTTATTGCTCATAACTAAAATTTTAGAAAATCTATAATACAATCTATGAGAGAGATTGCAAAATAATTAATAAAATTATCATTTTTAATGGACCATTTTAGGCTTACGAAAAATTAATTATAAATAGACTCAATTTTAGGCATTAATTGTAAAAGCTCTTTTGTATATTCATGCCTTGGTTTTAAAAATAAGTCCTCAGTGTTTGAAACTTCACATAATTTGCCGTCTTTTAAGACTCCAATTCTATCACACATTTGTCTAACAACGGGTAAGTCGTGACTAATAAATAAAATTGTTAAATTCAATTGTTCTTGAAGATCTTTAAGTAAGTTTAATATTTGGGCTTGGATGCTTACGTCCAAGGCAGAGGTAGGTTCATCACAAACCAAAAGTCTTGGTTGTGTAGCAAGCGCTCTTGCAATTGATATTCTCTGTCTCTGTCCTCCTGAAAATTCATGTGGATATCGATCTGCAGATTTTTGAGTTAATTCTACAGATTCAAGTAAATCATAAATATAATTATTTAAATCTATATTTGATATTGATGGGTTGTGAAGAGTGATTGGTTCTGCAATTATATCTTTTACTTTTAATCTTCCATTTAGTGAAGAATAAGGATCTTGAAATATCATTTGAATTTGTTTTCTAAATTTCATTAATTCAGATCTTTGTTTTATTTTTGTAATACAAACGTTGTCAAAAAAGATATCCCCAGAAGTAGGTTTAAATAAATTTACAATCATTTTTGCAATTGTAGATTTTCCACTTCCACTTTCTCCTACTAAGCCAAAAGACTCTCCTTCTTTTATGTCAAAAGAAACATCATTAACAGCCAACACAGAATTTTTAGAATTTTCTGTAAAAAAATTATCATCAAAACTTTTACTCAAATTTTTTATCTGTACTAAATCTTGATCTATTATTCCTTTTTTTGTCCATCTATTTAATATTTTGATATTATTTTCTTTTTTGTGACTATTTTCTTTTTCAATTATTACAAATCTTGAAATTTTTTTGTTAGTTGGTGGAACTGAACTTACTAAACTTTTAGTATAATTTTCTTGTGGATTAGTTAAAATTTTTTTGGTTTCACCAATTTCAACTAAATTGCCACTTTTCATAACTGCAACTCGGTCTGCAGTTTCAGCTATAACCCCCATGTCGTGAGTAATTAAGATGACCGCAAGGTTTCTTTCTTTTGTTAATTTTTTAATTAGTTCTAAAATCTGAGATTGTATTGATACATCTAATGCTGTTGTTGGTTCATCTGCAATTAACAATTCTGGCTCACAACATAGAGCTAAAGAAATTACTACTCTCTGTCTCATTCCACCTGAGAATTGATGAGGATAATTATCAAATCTTGTTTCTGCATCTTTTATGCCAACCTCTTTCAATAGATTTATAGATTTATTTTTTGCTTCCTCTTTACTTAATTTAAGATGAGTTTGAATTGTTTCAATTAACTGTTCACCCACGGTAAGAATTGGGTTAAGTGAAGTTTGAGGATCTTGAAATATCAGTCCAATTTTATTTCCTCTATATTTTACAATACTTTCAGAATTTTCATGAATGTTAAGATCACCCAAAATAACTGAGCCACTAGATACCTCACCTGGTTCATCAATTAAATTTATAATTGCGTTTCCTATTGTACTTTTTCCTGAGCCAGACTCTCCAACTAATCCTAGAATTTCTCCCTTGTTTACCTCAATATTTACATTCCTAGCAGCGTTAACTGTTTCTTTTCTCATTTGATAATCGACACTAAGATTATTTATTTTTAAAAATGTCATTTTTTTATTTTCGGATTTAAAGTATCTCTCATCCAATCCCCTAATAAATTTATTGAAAATGCTAAAATAACCAAAAAAATTGCTGGAAAAAAAGTAATCCACCATTCTCCTGAAAATAAAAAGTCATTACCAAGTCTTATCAATGTCCCTAAAGAAGGAGTTGTTGGAGGGACACCAACTCCTAAAAAACTTAAAGTAGACTCGGCTAAAATAGCAAGAGCTAAACCAATAGTTCCAATTACTAATACTGGTCTTAAAATATTAGGTAAAATATGTTTAAACATAATAATTATATTTGAAACCCCTATTATTGTTGATGCAGAAACATAATCTTTATTTTTTTCAACCAAAGTTGCAGCTCTAGAAACTCTTGCAAATTGTGGCCACTCTGAAATCCCAATTGCAAATATTAAAACATAAATTGCCATTTCATCATGCATTTCTCTCGAGATTAATCCTCTTGCTATACCATCAACCAATAATGCCATCAAAATACTTGGTACTGTTAACTGAACATCGGTTAACCTCATTACTATCATTTCATATTTTCCCCCAAAAAATCCAGCCGTTAATCCCAATCCAACTCCAAGGATTAAACTAAAAATTATCGCAGAAAAACCTACAATTAAGGAAATCCTACATCCATACAAAATAGTTGATAACATATCTCTTCCTTGTCCATCAGTACCTAAAATAAATTTAGCAAGACCATCTTCTGTCCATGAGGGTGGTGTGAATGCATCCATCAATGAGAGAGAGGATGGGTCAAAAGGATTATAAGGTGTTATCAGTTCAACAAAGAAAGAACAGAAAAAAATTATAAATAAAATAGCAGATGATACAATCGCAGTTGGGGATTTAATAAAGCTATAATAAATATCACTATCTTTTATTCTTTCCCAAGCACTTAAAGATTTGTTATCCACTTGCAGTATCTCCTTTAACTCTTATTCTTGGATCAATTAAATAATAAAGAATATCAACTATAAAATTTATCATGACGAAAACAAAAGCTATAAAAACTAAATAAGCTGACATGATTGGTATATCGACAAATTGTACTGCTTGAATAAATAAGAAACCCATACCAGGCCATTGAAAAACGGTTTCAGTAATAATTGAAAACGCAATTAAAGTTCCTATATTTATTCCTGCTATAGTTATTACAGGTATCAATCCATTTTTTAGAGCATGTTTATATTTAATACTATATTCACTAATACCACGAGCGCGTGCAAATTTAATATAATCTGTTTGTAATATTTCCATCATTTCTGCTCGTACAAGTCTGATGATATAAGTCATTTGGAAAAGACTTAATGTTACCGAAGGAAGTATAATTGCTTTAAGTCCTGAAACTGTTAAAAACCCTGTAGTCCAAAAACCTAAATCAACAACTTCTCCTCGTCCAAAAGAAGGTAATATTCCAAGTATTACTGCAAACAAGTATATAAATAATATACCAATTACAAATGTGGGGAGTGAAACTCCCAGCAAAGAGATGGCTAAGACAAAATCGCTTAAAAAACCTTTTCGATTTATGCCGGTATAAACTCCTAATAATGTGCCAGTTATTAGAGCAATTAATGCAGAAATAACAACAAGTTCAATAGTTGCAGGCAATCTTTCAACTATTAGTTCTGAAACAGGTCTTCTTAATTGATATGAAATTCCAAACTCACCCTTAGAAGCATTGACTATAAATCTTGAAAATTGAACATGAATTGGATCCATCAAACCTAAAGTTTCTCTCAATTCTGCTCTTTCCTCATCAGAAGTCTCTTCTCCAACCATGTTATTAATTGGATCTCCAACAAAATTAAATAATGAAAAAGATACAAAGGCGACAACCAACATCACCAAAGCAGATTGAAACAGCCTTTTAAAAAAATATTTTATCAATTTTTGAAGGTCTAAACTTACAAGCCCTTTAAATTTTAAAGGGCTTGTAATAATTTTAAATTATTTAAAACTAGCAGTTCTGAATAATGGTTCGTTATTAGGTCTGATAGGAACATCAACATTGCTTTTAGATGCCCAAGAAATTACTTGGTGATGTAAAGGGAGATAAGCAATATCATCTTTTACAATTTTCCAAGCTTTTGCAATTGCAGCATTTCTTTTATCTAAATCAACTTCACCTTCCATAACTCTAATAGAAGCATCGACATCAGCGTTGCTAAAGTTAACTTTGTTCCAGCTAGCACCAGTTTCATACAAGTAATGGAAAACATAGTGACTATCTAAAGTTGGAACACCCCATCCTAGCATATAGAAATCACCTTGATCGTCTTTAAGCTCTTTGAAGTGTTTACTTTTAGTTTGAGCAAACAAGTTAACGTTAACTCCAATTTTACCTAACATTCCAACAACAGCAGTACATATTGCTTCATCATTTACGTATCTGTCATTAGGACATCTAAGCTCAACATCAAAACCATTAGGATAACCTGCATCAGCTAAAAGTTTTTTTGCAGCATTAACATCGTAAGGTAATCTTTTATCAAGATCAGCTGTGTATCCATTTACACCAGGGAAAGTTATAATTCCTGCTGGTTCACTTAAGCCTCTCATAACTTTTTTCTTGATCGCTTCAATATCAATTGCTTGATAAAGTGCTTGTCTTACCTGTTTTTTCTTAAATGGATTATCACCTGTATTACCAGTTCTTAATTTATCAGCTGCTTGATCCATACCTAAGAAAATTGTTCTCATTTGAGCTGTACTTTCAACTTTGTGACCTGAAGAAGATCCGATTCTTTTTAAGTCTTGAACAGGAGCATCAGTAACTAAATCAATCTCACCAGATAATAAAGCCGCAACTCTAGTCGCTGCATTTTTAATAGGCATTAATTCAATTTGAGTTACACTCTTATCTTTCATTTCACCCCACCAGTGTTTGTTTCTTTTAAACACTGTTTTTGTATTTGGTTCTCTCAATGTTATTTTGAAAGGACCAGTTCCTAATGCATTAGTAGCAGAGAATGTCTCTTGACCTGCGTCCCAGTTTTGTGGTGACATTGCAAAGTTTTTTTCTGACCAAGCTTTAGACATTATAAAAATGTTTGATAGTTGGTTTAAAAGGATAGGGTTTGGTTTGCTTGTTATAATTTCTACTTTATAATCTCCTACTGCCCTTACATCAGAGACTGTACTAATATATTCTTTAAAGTCAGATGTTCTTTGTTTTGCCCTTAATACACTAAACACAACATCTTCAGATGTCATTTTAGTGCCATCTGAAAACTTTACATCTTCTCTTAAAGTAAAAATCCAAGTGTTTGGTCCTTGAGTTCTCCATTCAGTAGCTAAAGCTGGTCCTATTTTCATATCTAAGCCTCTTTGAACAAGTGCTTCATATACTTGTCTAGAAACTTGTGTTGTTGGACCTTCGTTTTGTGCATGTGGATCTAGTGTTAGACTGTCTCCTTGCATAGACCATTTAATAGTTTTTGCCCATGCTGAAGAAAATCCGAATACTAGAACTAATGACAATAGTATTCTTACTATATTTTTAGTCTTCATTATTCCCCTCATTTTTAAATTTATTTAAAAAAGTATAAGTGAAATAATTGAATTATTGTAGCAATAATTTGCTAATAAAATTTAACTTTTATCACTATCGACTAATTTTTTCTTACTAATCCATGGCATCATAGCTCTTAATTCAGCACCGACTTTTTCTACTGGATGCTCAGCTAATTTAGCTCTTGTAGCAAGGAAGTTCTTTTGACCATTTTTACACTCATCCATCCACTCCTTTGTGAATTTTCCTGATTGAATTTCAGCCAAAACTTCTTTCATTCTTTTTTTAGTTTCTTCTTTATTAACTACTCTTGGTCCAGATTGATATTCACCATATTCGGCTGTATTCGATATAGAATAATTCATGTTTGCAATTCCACCTTCATAAATTAAATCAACAATCAATTTAACTTCATGAACTGTTTCAAAATATGCCATCTCTGGTTCATAACCTGCTTCAACTAAAGTTTCATAACCATTTTTAATCAATTCAACAAGTCCCCCACACAATACAGTCTGTTCACCAAATAAATCTGTTTCAACTTCATCTTTGAATGTAGTTTCAATAATTCCAGATCTTCCTCCCCCTACTGCTGAGGCATATGATAACGCTAAGTCTCTTGCCTTTCCTGAACCGTTTTGATGTACAGCAAATAAACAAGGTACTCCACCTCCTTTTTCGTATTCACTTCTAACTAAGTGACCAGGTCCTTTTGGAGCAACCATAAAAACATCCAGATCTTTTCTTGCTTTTATTAAATCATAGTGCACATTTAAACCATGAGCAAAAGCAATACTTGTTCCTTCTCTTACTCTTTGTTCAATATGATTTTTATAAATTTCTGCTTGTAATTCATCTGGCGTAAGAATCATTACAACATCAGCCCACTCTGCAGCATCTGATAAATTCATTACTTTCAAACCTTTTGACTCTGCTTTTGCTGCGCTCGAGGAACCTTCTCTTAAAGCTACCACAATTTCTTTTACTCCACTGTCTTTTAAGTTCAAAGCATGAGCGTGCCCTTGGCTTCCATAACCGAAAATAGCAACTTTTTTGCTTTTAATTAGATTTACATCTGCATCTTTTTCATAAAACATTTTCATATCATCTCTCCTTTTAAATTAATTAAATATTTTAGCACCCCTAGTCATTGCTACTGCCCCAGTTCTCGAAGTACTAATAAGTCCTAAGGGCTTTAATTTTTTATTCATTTTATCAATTTCTCTTCTAAGAGCAGTTATTTGAATTACTGCTGAAGTTTTTGTTTCATCTAATATTACGGGATTAAATTTTTTACAAGCATTTAAGCATTTTTCAATTTTATTTCTTTTTCCTACAACTTTGAACAAAGCCATTTCTTTAAAAATTACGCCTTTATCCTCTCTTTTAAACTCAGCAACTTTATGAACAGGCACTAACTTTGTTAATTGGAGTCTTATTTGATCAATTACTTGAGGTGTTCCAGTAGTAACAATTGTTATTCTTGAAATATTTTTTACTGCATCAACCTCAGCAACTGCTAATGACTCGATATTGTATCCACGCCCAGAAAATAAACCGACTACTCTTGCCAAAACACCAGCCTCATTATCAACCCATACCACAAAAATATATGTATCTGGTTTTTGTTTCTTCGTAGGTATGCTGTAAGCTGATTTTGATTTCGGCATTATAATTATACTAAGGCTTTGCCTTTTCCCTTAATTTTATTATCCTCTTGATCATTTGGACCTAAGATCATTTGGTTATGAGGTTTTCCAGATGGGATCATTGGAAAACAATTTTCATTAGGATCCACATGACAATCAAATATAACTGGTCCATCATAATCTATCATTTCTTGAATTTTATCATCCAGATCAGATGGATTGTCTGCTTTAATTCCTTTGCATCCATAAGCTTCTGCCATTTTCATAAAATCAGGTAATGCTTCAGAATAACTTTCTGAGTAATTTTTTTCATGCAGTAATTCCTGCCATTGTCTTACCATTCCCATATATTGATTATTTAAAATAAATATTTTTATTGGAAGATTATATTGAACTGCAGTAGACATTTCTTGCATAGTCATTAAAACCGAAGCTTCTCCAGCAATATCAATCACTAATTTTTCAGGATGAGCAATTTGAACACCGACTGCTGCTGGCAATCCATACCCCATAGTTCCTAAGCCACCAGATGTCATCCATCTATTTGGTTTATTAAATTTATAATGCTGAGCAGCCCACATTTGATGTTGTCCAACCTCGGTGGTAACATAAGTATCTTTGTTCTTAGTTAATTCATAAAGTCTTTGAACGGCGTGTTGAGGCTTTATACTTTCATTACTATTTACAAAATTAAGAGAGTCTTTTTCTCTCCATTTTTCAATTTGTTCCCACCATTTAGCTATATTTGATTTATTTGATTTGCTATGACCATTTTTTCTTTTAGCAATTGTCTTATTAATTTTACTGATGACACTCGTAACGTCTCCAACAATTGCAAGATCTACTTTAATAATTTTATTAATTGATGATGGATCTATATCTATATGAACCTTTTTTGAATTTGGTGAAAACTCATCAATTTTTCCAGTAATACGATCATCAAATCTTGCACCAATATTAATTAAAAGATCACAATCGTGCATAGCATTATTTGCTTCATAAGTACCATGCATACCAAGCATTCCTAAAAATTGATTATCGTCTCCAGGGTACGCCCCTAATCCTTGAAGTGTAGAAGTTATAGGAAAACCGGTTAGCTCAACAAATTCTCTTAAAGCCTGACTTGCTTTTGGACCTGAGTTAATTACTCCTCCACCACTATAAATGATTGGTTTTTTGGCCCTACTTAATAATTTTACTAATTCATCAATTTGATCTTGAGAAAATTTATTGTGAGATTTTCCATTTAATTTTTTTTCTTTGTTTGGTTTTTTATATTTCGCTTTTGCAAATTGAATATCTTTTGGAATATCGATTAAAACTGGTCCAGGTCTTCCAGTTGTTGCAACTCTAAAAGCTTCATGCATAACTTTAGAAAGATCATTAATATCTTTTACTAACCAATTGTGTTTAGTACAAGGTCTTGTAATTCCTGTAGTGTCACATTCTTGAAAAGCATCAGTTCCAATTAAATGCGTTGGAACCTGGCCAGAAATACAAACTAATGGTACGGAATCCATATAAGCATCTGTTAAAGCTGTAACAACATTAGTTGCACCGGGACCTGATGTGACTAAAACTACACCTGGTTTTCCTGATGACCTCGCATAGCCTTCAGCTGCGTGGCCAGCACCTTGTTCGTGTCTAACTAAAATATGTTTTATAGAAGGATGATTTTTTAATTCATCATAAATCGGTAACACTGCACCACCTGGATAACCAAAGATATGTTCTACCTTTTGGTCTTCAAGACATTTAAATACAATTTCTGCTCCAGTTAATAATTTTGGCATTAGGCAATCTAGCTGAAGTTGTGCTCATTGGTCA
>CACJTU010000020.1 GCA_902596375.1 uncultured Pelagibacteraceae bacterium | reverse complement strand
AAAAAAATAAAAATGAGAATGTTTGGGAACACAAAGAAGCCGCTATAAAAGAAATACCTTTAAATAATAATGTTTTTTTTATTTTAACAGATGCTTATCTCTCTCCAAAATATTTTGAAATTCTGTACCCAGACGAAAAAAATCTTTTATTTGAAAAATTAAATAAAAATAACTTTTTCACAAGATATAATTCTTACTCAAGTTACTCTAGTTCAGTATTTTCTATTCCAAGTATTTTTAATTCAAATATTTTTTCAGATGAAATTTCAATCAATGACTATAAATTAAGTTTAAGAAAAAAAGAAAATATTCTAGATTATAGTTTTTTTACAAAAACATTGGCTAAAAATAATTTTAACCACAAATTCTTCATGTGTGACTTTGAATATGTTTTTAAAAAAAGATTTTGTAAAGAAAGACATACTTATATATCCTTAATTAAGGATATAACAATAATAGAAGGAATATATTTTTATAACACTTTTTACCGAGCTTATAAAAAGGCAATCTTATTGTTATATAATTTCAACTACTTTAGAAATATGGTTGATTCACTTACTGGAGATGAAAATGAAGATTTATTATTATATTTAGAGGACAAAATTAAAAACATAAAAAAAGATGAAAAAAACTTTTTTAGTATATATTTTTCAAAACCACACGTTCCTTTTATTCTGAATAGTAATTGTACATGGAAAACTATACCTTTAAGTGAAAATGTTAAAAATGGTTTTTTAATAAATGATGAAAATAAAAGGATTCAAGGTTATTTAGATAATGTTAATTGTATAAATAATTATTTAGTTAAACTCATAGATATTATTGAAAAATATAATGAAGACCCAATTATAGCTATCTTATCAGATAATGGCCCCGTACTAAGACCTAGCAAGTATTTAAATAATAAAATAAATGAAAAAAATTTGCTTCTGCTTGATCAAAATTCATCGCTTTTTTCCATAAAGAATTCAAAAAATTGTTTGAGCAAATTTAATAAAAATAAGTTACATCATGTAAATATCTTAAAGATTATTTTTTCTTGTAACGATGAATCATTCTACTCAACGTTACCATATGAAATGTATTTAAATCCAATAACCGGTATAACCAATTTTAAATTTGAGAAAATCATTCTTAATGAATAGCTTCATAAATTCAATTAAAGAAATTTTAAGATATAAAAAAATTGATAAAGTTTTTAGAGAAATAGTTTTTTTTACTGAAAATAATAACTACAGTTTTTTTTTTAAAAATATAATCGAATCTTTATTAGATAAGCAAATTAATGTAACAATTATTTCAAATGATAAACATGATATATTTTTAAAAAATAATAATAAAAATTTAAAAGTTTTTATTATAGATAATTTTTTTTTACTCCAATATTTTTTTTCAAATATCAATTGTAAAAATTTTATTATGACAACTCCTGATTTAGGTAATGGAATTATCAACAAATCACCATTTACAAAAAATTATATTTATATATTTCATTCATTAATAAGTACCACTGTAGCATATAAAAGAAATGCATTTAAAAATTATGATACTTTTTTTTGCCCAACAACTATCCACTTAAAAGAATTAAAAGATTTTTTTGAGGGTGAGAAAAAAGAAAAAAAATTAATAAAAGTAGGATATCCAAAAATAAATGAATTAAAAAATTTTAAACCACAAATTATTGATAAAAAAAATAAAATTTTAATAGCTCCTACCTGGGGCGTTGATAGCGCGGTAAATAAATATGAAATTTTTATACTTATAGAAAAATTATTGGAAAAAGAATTTAATATAATATTTAGACCTCATCCAATGTCATTCGAAAAAGATAAGGAATCAATAAATAAAATTTTAAAAAAATTTAATAAATATGAGAATTTTAATCTGAGTAAGGATAAAAATAATCTAGAAGTATTTTATAATTGTGAAAACCTAATTACTGACTGGTCAGGATCTGCAATCGAGTTTAGTCTAGCTTTTAAAAAACCGTCTATTTTTTTAGATACCGACCAGCGAATTAGAAATGAGGATATTAATAAAAAAAGTGAAATTCTCTCAAATACATTTGAAAATATTTGCAGAAGTGAAATTGGTATAATTTTAAAAACCGAAGATTATGAAAATATTGAAGAGAAAATAAGTGATATTAAAATAAATCAAGAAATTTACCAAAAGCGAATTATAAATTTTGAAAATAATTTTTTTTACAATGTAAAAAATTCTCTTGAAGTAAGCGTCTATGAAATATTGAAATTATACGAAAAAAGTAGTTAAAGCTTATCATGAACACTTTCAGCAACCAATCTATGACCCCTTATATTAAAATGGTCATCATTTGGTAAAAAAAGATTTTTATATGAATTTGGACCATCTTCTTTGTCGGAGACAGAAAAGAAATCTTCAAAAAGGTTTATTAACTTACATTTTTTGGAAACACAAAAATTTTCCATAGTTTTAATGAAAGCTGTATTGTCTAAAAAATATTGACCTGGAGTAGGAAAAATTACAAAATACATTTCGAAATTGAACTCTTCTGAAAGCTGATTAAATTTATTTAAAAAAATTAAACCTTCATTTGATTTTTCAAAATTTACGTAATTAATGTTTTTTAAATTTTCTAAATTATTATTTACTATATTTTTTTCAATTGGAAAAAAGAATGATTTAATTTTCCATAAATTTACATAAGTGAGAGGAAAAAGTTCTCTTAATTTTTTTTTGAAATTGTTGTTATTTTTTCTTGAATTATAATTCTCAAGAATAATTGTTTTTGGTATTTTATTTTCTGTAATAATTTTATATTCATTATTAAATTGATTAAAATCATTTACACTAGTTACAAACAAAAATAATTTTTTTGTTTGTAAACCATTATTCAAAAAAAAATTAATCTTTGTATATGAGTTTTCAAAACCATATCCGTTTACACCCATATTTATTATTTTTTTATTATACTTTTTTTGAAATAATCCTGAAAAACTATCTTCAAAACTAACACCTGTACTTTCTACTATACTATCACCTATAAAAATAATATCATGAAGAGTTTCATTAAAACTTTCGTTTTTTCCATTACACAAAAATCTAAAAGCATTTTGATCAGTACAAAACATTACTGGTTCACCTGGGGGGTCCGAATTAGAGAATTGATAAGTTTTAGTTATATTTGGTTTTAAATTCATTCCAAATATATCATGATATTCTCTTGCATCGTCTTTTTCTGACTTTAAAAAGCTATCGCCAACAAAAAAATCTAGAGATAAAACCAATAAGACTATCGCAAAAATCTGATATAGAAAAAAACTAAATCTCATCTGTAAATAACTTATACCTTCAAAAGTATATTCTTTAACATTAATATCTATTTATAAAATTTTTTATTTGTTAAAATAAAATTTTATAAAAATATAGTAATTTATTTTAAAATAAACTAGTAAATACGATATTTATGAGTTCAAAAATTGATGAAGAAAATCTGGATCAATTATCATGGGATATGTTTTACAAGTATTCGTCTACAGGACCAAGATTTCCTAAAAAAGTTTCTGCTTTCAATAGATTAATTTGTCATACAAAAAATTTTTTTATAATTTCAGGGTATGGTGCTTTTACACCCGGTTATATGATTTTAATTACTAAGGAATTTATACCTTCTTTTAGTTTGATAAAGCAGGAGAGCTATGAAGAATTAACTTCTTTAATTAAGCTTTTGAAAGAATATATTTCATTACAATACAACAGAAAAGTAGCAACATTTGAGCACGGTATGTGCGCTTGTATCGGAGGGTTAGATAGAGCACATTTACATATTATGTCTATGCCTAAAAACACTAAAAGCTTAGAATTAGAAAAATCTATTAACTCTACTTTAGAAAGTAGAAAAGCAGGAATAGATCACATAGTTTATAAAGGCTATAAATTGGAAAATAAACATGACATAGAAAGTATTTTACAAATTGTGAAAAATAAAAAAAAAGAAGAATCGGAAATAAAGATTGTAGGAAAATTATTAAAATTAAAAGATATTCAAAACCTAAATTACGAAAAGTGGCCATTTATATCTTTACCTCATGTGATGAAAGGTGGTCATTATGTTTATTTCAATAGCAATATGAAAAAAAGTAGTTTCTTAACTACTCATAATTTTCAAACTCAAATGGGCAGAGAAATTGTTTTTAAAAATGAAATGAGAAAAAATAAAAAATTTGAAAGTCAAATTAATAAATTTGATAATTTTTCAGAAAAGTGGAAATGGCAAAATATGATTTTTGAAGAGAATATTTTAAAAACTATTATTGATGCAAAAAAAAATCTTAAACCTTCTAAAGGTTTTATAAATAAATATAATTTAGAAATATTATAATTTATTTATTTAAAATGTTTTTTACTTTGAGGTTTTCAAATATTTTATTATCAATTAAATATTCAGGTAATTTTTTTTTTCTATTAATTAATTTTCTAATTTTAGTTCCATTGATATCTAATAAGGAATTTTTATTTTTAGAATTTTTACAAATACATTTTTTATTTGTTATTTTCTTGCAATACATGCAAATTTTAGGAGATTTATATTTGATTATTTTAATTTGTAGTTTTTTTTCATATTTAATACATAATTTTTGCGAAGCATATTTATTGTAAAAGTTTTTATAACCCGCATGATCTCTTCCTACTAAAAAATGTGTGCATCCATAATTTTTTCTAATAAGAGCATGAAATAATGCTTCTCTTGGACCGCCATATTTTGGAAAAATATTTATAAATGAAAAAAAAAATTTATGAGATAATTTTTGTTTTTTGTTTAATAAATTTTGTCTTCTTACTAAATATTTATTTGCATTAATTACAGCCTGTTCAGAATATTCCCCAAATTTAAAGTGACCAACAATTGGTTGAATTAAAATATTTTTACATTTTTTTACACCCAAAGAATGAATCCATTCATGCCCTTTGTGAGGGATGTTTCTAGTATGAAAACCTACAATTTTTTTTAATCTTTTAATTCTTTTTTTTATTTCAATTGGTTTTGAAAAATTGATATGTTTAATTGCGTTTTTGTTAAAATTTAATATCTTCCCTGACAAAAATACACCATTTTCTTTTTCAAAGTATAGATAACCAGGATGTTTTTTGCTATTGGTTTTAAATATTTTTTTTCCAATAGTTTTTTTTTCTTTTTTAGAAAATTTATATTTAGTTTCTATAGAAAAATCACATACATGAATTTTATCAAAAATTAGTTTAACAACTTTATTTATTTCACAAAATTTTTTATATTTTTTGATTATTGACAAATAGATTGGAAATGGAAAAAATTTTTTATTTTTAAGCTTCATTTTATTTACAACTGATAAGAAGTTTTCTTTATCCATAAATTCTTCGACCGGACTATAAATTTTGTATTTTAAATTACAGATCTCGAGGAAGTTTTTTTTGTCTATTTCTATTTTATTAATATGATTGTATATATTTTTCATGGTTTATGATCATATATCAATTGGTGGAGGTGTAATAGGAATTAACACAACAATAAATTTATTAAAAAAATTTTTAAAAAGCAAATTAAGAAAAAAAATAAAGCTATGTGTAGTTGACAAACATCTATCTAATATACCCGGGGGCATAGCATATGGAAAAAAAACATCAACTCACGGATACTTTAATAATCCATTAAGACTTTCTCATTTAGAATTACAAAAATATTTTAAAAATGTTAAAAATTTTAAAAAATTAAAAGATTATTTAAATATTTATGGTTCAAATTATGATATTAAAAAATTTAATAAAAATTTAAATATTTTAAAATCAAAAAATAAAAAAAAAATTAACGAATTATACCTGCCAAGAGTTGCATTCTCATTTTTACAAGAAAATTCGCTTTTAAAAATTTTAAATAAAATTGAAAAACAAAAAAAAAAAATTCAATTAGATTTTTATGAGGGAGAGGTAAAATCATTTAAAAAAAATAAAATAAAAAATTTGAAAATTTTTCCACTCAAAAAGTTTTCTAAATTTAAATTAATAATAAACAAAACTAATAGGGTTCATATTTCTTTTCAGACTAAAAATAAAACAGCAAAAACTCTTTCATGTAAAAATATGACTATTGGTTTAGGTGTTACACCACCAAAAAAATTAGTTAAAAATGAAATATACAATAAAAATTACATATGGGATTTTTATGCAGAAGGTGGCACATCTTATTTGATTAAAAAGATAAATGATAAACTTAAATCAAAGAAAAGTGTTAAGTTGTGTTTTATTGGTTCTAAGGCTGGTTTTTTAGAAAGTCTTCAAGAAATCTATAGTTTAAGAAAAAATAATAAGAATCTTAAGATTTTTTGTTTTTCAAAAAAATTTGAAACTTTACAACCAGCCAAAATATCATTCAAAAAAAAGATTAAACTTAAATTTTTAAAAAAAAATAATAAGTCAATCTTGTCTGCAGAAAAGTTATTTATTGAAATTGAAAAAGAATTAGGACTAGAGTCTAAAAATAATAATACTAAATATTTAATTTGGACAAAAATTTTATCAAGTAATATTTTAGATTATTTTTTAAAAAAACTTCCCGAGGAAGAATTAATTGTTTATCAAAAAAAATATTTCCATAAAATTAGAGACCTAACAAGATTTACTTTTCCTGATACAATAAAAGTAAAAGATAATATGATTAAAAAAAAAATGATTAAAATTATTAGAGAAAAAGTGAACAAAATTAAATTATCTAAAGAATTTATAAATCTATATGGAGAAAAAAAAAAATATACTTTTGATATCGTTGTAAATGTAACTGGTCCTTGTAATTTGGTCGAAACATCAAGGTTTTTATCTATATATAAAAGTATTTTAAAACTCAATATAGGAGATGAAAATGTAATTGCGGATAAAAATTTTTCATTAATTGGTACCAATAATTTATTTGCACCAGGAACTATTACAAGAGGATTTAACGATCAGAGAAAAACAATCATAAAAGCTATTATTAATAATTCTAATAAGTCATCTTTACAAATTTATAAAAGAATTTTAGGAAAAAATTAATATTATTAATTTTTTATTTATTTATTAGCTTTATAGTTTGACTAGCTACAAAGCTATAACCTTTATCTGTGTAATGATTTCCCAATATGCCACCATGAAATAACTCTTTTGGTTCTTTAAAATTTTTTAAAAGCAAATTAGTTAGATCCAAAGTATTTTCTCCAAAAATATTTTTTGCAGACTCTATTACTTTCTCTCTTGAATCAATCTCTTCATAATGCTTAAATTCTTCTGGGTATAATCCCGTTATATCTGGTAAAAAAACAAAATATAATTTTATATCATTTTCATCTGTAATTCTTTTTACTTCAAATAAAATTTTTTCAAATAATTCCAAATCATTATTTGTAGGTTGAATATATTTTGTTGATAAACTAATAGTATTTATTCCAAATTTTTTTAGTAAAGACCTTGTATACCACAGCTTTAAAAAAGTCATTTTATTGAAATATATTGTAAAAATACCATCATGATTTTTAAGTTTTGTGTAATTTTTAATTTGTGTGTAAATATATTTTTTTGCTACTTCATTGATTTCAATTTGTCTCTTAATTAAATTTTGGTTAAAATTTTTATTATCTAAATATTTCATTAATGTTTTGTTGTTTTTTTCATATCTTTGTAAATTAATTATGTCATTATGAAAATGATACCAAATTATTATTTTTGGATTGAATTTAAGAGCATACTCTTTTGCTGATGCCAACATCATCAAAGGTCCTGAACCTGCAAGTCCTAAATTAACAACTTTAATATTTTTTTTGCTTTCTAATTGACCAGCAATATTATTTTCTGGTCTAGAACAATGTCCTTCTACATAAGAGTCACCTAAAATAAAAATCTCTGCATTATCATAATTTTCATGAGAATTATTTAGACCTTTATAATCGGTATTGTAAATTACCCATTTACCATTTTCGTTGCACATAGCTATTTTTTGATTTGCCATTTTTGATAATGGAAAAATTTTTTTCCCTTCATTTGTTTTATAGTCATCAAAATCTTTATTTTGAAATCTGTATACAGGAGTAAAATTTGGTAAAATTAAATCATTTTTTTTAGTACTTTCTTCATACAACTCAAATGAGGTTCTTTCATCACAATCATTTATATCTTCACAATACAAGTTTTTTTTTTTTAAATGAATTATTTGATCTATAGTTTTAATTGAAAGTATTAACTCTATGAAATAAATAGAAAGTAGAAATGAAAATATTAATAAAAATATTTTTTTCATTATGATATTAAATTTATATTAGATTTTTTTTTAAATTTTTTTAACATAAGATCTTATTTTTTTTAATAAATTTTTTATAGTATTTTGACTATCTACTTTATAAAATTTAAGATTACTCCTTAATGCCAACAATTTATCCGTCTCTTGATCGCCAACAATGAATGATTTTTTTTTATCAATTTTCCATTCTTTTAGTGCAATGTCTATCATTCCTGTATTTGGTTTTCTAAGTCTCTTGTCTTTAAGTTTGAATTTTTTATTTCCCCAGTAGTAAGGAGCAATATAAAATTTATCAATATGAGAACCTTTTTTGTTAATTTGTTTTTGCACCCAATTATGCAAAGTATCTACACTTTTTTGTGAATAATAACCTCTTCCGATTCCTGACTGGTTAGAGACAACAAAAACAAAGTAATTATTATCATTTAAAAATTTTATTAATTCAAATATTCCATTTTTCCATTTAAAGTTGCTTATTTTATTTACATATCCATAATCCTCATTAATCACACCATCTCTGTCTAAAAATGCTGCGGGCTTTATATAAGACTTGATAATTTTTTTATGAGATTTTTTAAAATCTGAGGGAATTCCAATATCTAAAAAATTATATTTATCCTTATTATAAAATATTGACTGAATTTTATTAATTTTGAATAATTTAGGAAATATATCAGTTTCTAATGATATTATCCTTTCATTAAAAAATTTAAAAATTTTTTTGTTAAATATATATATTCCAGCATTTATATTTGATTTTGATTTTTCAATTTTTCCAAATCTTGAACCTGTATTATTTGTTGTAGCTATCCCTGCATAATTTTTTTTATTAAATCTAAGGAATAAATCTAAATAGTTAATATCAAAAATTGTATCTCCATTCATTACTAGAAAGTATTTATTTAATTTATTCTCCAATAGTTTTAATCCTCCCCCTGTTCCTCTCGGTTTTTTTTCATTAATACAAATTATTTTTGAATTAAAAAATTTTTTTTTATGGTACTTTTTTTTAAATAAAAAATGTTTATAACAACATAGTAAGTAAATTTCTTTAATTCCATGTCTTGCTAAATTTTCTATTTGATATTCAATGAAAGGCTTTTTATTGACACGCAATAGGGGTTTTGGTATTTTTTTTGTTAGTTTTTTAAGCCTAGATCCTTTGCCGCCACAAAGAATAATAGCTTGATCAATCATATTTCATTTTCGATCAATTCACAGATTATATGACCAACTAAAATATGTAACTCTTGAATTCTATCTACTCTTTTTGCTGGTGCATTAAATACAATATTGCAGTTTTTCATTTTATTTATTTTTTCGCCAGTAAATAGAATCGTAAATATTCCTTTTTTTTTTGCAATTTTTAATGCCTCTATAATATTTTTACTTTTCCCACTTGTTGATATTGCTATCATAACATCACCTTTCGAGCCTAGAGCAATTAATTGTTTTGAAAAAATATAATCATATCCAAAATCATTTCCTATAGATGTCAATGATGAGGTATTGGTGGTTAATGAAATTGCTGGAATTGGTTTTCTTACCTTTAAAAATTTTGATACAAGTTCTGCAGTGAGATGTTGACTGTCTGCAGCGGATCCTCCATTACCACAAAAAATAATTTTTTTATTTTTTTTAATCGCTTTTAAGCAAATTTCAAAAATTTTATAAATTAGTCTTTGATATTTTATTTCCTGAAGAATTTTTAAATTTTTGATGCTTTGATTAAGATTTGTATTTATAATTTCCTTATTTTTTGATGTTTTTACCATAATAAAAGGTCAATTTATTTTTAGGTTTATTTGTATAATTTATTAACTATAAAGCAATATATTTATATAAGTTGGTTGCTATAACCTAACTCTGAATGGTTAAATTATAATAAATGAATAGTTTGTACATAATAATTTTTCTTTCTTTAATACCCACTTTATATTTTGCTTTTCAAACGAAAGATTTGCCTTTTTTTTTACCAAGCTTCTCTACAGATAATGAAAAAATGTTGACTGCTGCTTCAAAAATAAAAATTTTTGATTGGCCATCAAAAGTTCATACTATTGAAAATTTAGGAGAGCAAGCCAGAAGTCATTCTAGGGAATATTATACAATTGTTTGTGCAATTTTCTTAAAAATTTTTAGAAATGCAAAAAATGATCATATAACTACGTTGGTGGGATTGTTTGCAAACTTTGTTTCTACTTTATTGGTTTACATAATTTTTTCTAATTATTTTAATCAAAATATTGGTTTTTTTGCGAGCTTAATTTATCTAACTTCATTTTGGAGTTTTCACATTATTTTATTTATTGGCCATGTGATTTTATCTCAAATGTTTTTTTTGCTATGCATATTGACTATTCAAGTTGCTGAAGACCAATCATTAAATATTCAATTAATTTTATATTTAATTGCAGGTTCTTTAACTTTTATAAGTTTTCACTCTTCTAGTGCAGCTCATAAATATCCACCACTAGCTATCATAGCTTTTTTATTTGCTATAAGGAATGATTTTTCAATAATGATTAAATTGTTCGAGCAAGATACATTTTTGATTGTTGTAACTTTAATTTTTTCTCTTATTATAATTTACTCATTTATAAATCGAAAAAATAATCTGTATTTTAAAAAATTAGTTATATTTTTAATTATCTTTAATTTACTTTTCTTTGTTCTTATTTCTGTAATTTCAATAAGTATAGCGGGATTATTAAAAATAAGTTTTTTTTTATTTGGTTTTATTTTAATTTTTTTTCATATTACATTGCCATTAAAATCATTTGCCAGAAACGTTAAAAGGCTAATAGTTTGGAGAAATAGTAGTTTTGTCAATCATTTCATACCATTCTCAAAATTATCAATTGAGGATCAAAAAAAAATATTTGGAAAAACTTTACCTAGTTCTTTTGTGGGAGGTGACTTATTTTGGAATTTAAAAGCATATTATATTTTTATGCCATTTATTTTTCCTGCTTATTTAATTTCTGTTGTTTTATTTATATTTATTTCAGTTTATGATTTTGTCGTTCTTGATAGCTTTGAACTTTTTAAAAATTTTTTATTTTTATTTTTTATTAGTATTGTTCCTACATTAGTACATGAGCTAACAAAAGGTTTGAAAGTTGCAAAGGCATATTATTCGACATTAATATGCTTTATTCTTTTTATATTTGGATTTTTATTTAATTTGGAGCTTAGTTCTTTGTTTGATTCTCAAAAATATAGCCAGATATTATATAATTTATTATATTTAATTTGTTTTATACAATTTATTCATTCTTTCAAAATTTTAAAAGAAAATCTTGAATCAAGAACATACGTTAAAAATTTATACAATTTTTTGACAAAAAATAATATCTGGGAGTTTAATACTTATGAAACTAAATATAATGATAACTTTATAAAAAATATGTTATCAGCTTTTCCAGATAAATTTAAAATAAGTATAATTAATAATATTAACGAATTAAAAAATAAGACAAATAAAATACTAATAGTCCCACCCATAACATCAAAAGTATTTTTTTTTAATACCGTACATTCAGCTTTAATAGACGGTCATTTTAATAAAGATCCAGATTTAGTAAAAATAATAGAAACTAAAGAAATTGAAAAATTAGCATTAAAGAAATTTAAAACTATGAGTTCTTATCCTTACTATATCTATGACGACGAAGTTTTATCCTATATGTCAATTTATTTAAAAAGAATAAATGATGAAGATAGGTATAAAGGTCTTGGATGGGTTTTAGATCTAAATTCTAAATGAATATAACTATAATCATACCAACAAGAAATAGATTTGACGAATTAAAAAGATTAATTTTTTATTATAAAGATCAAAAATTTACAGGAAATATTTTTTTAGTTGATAGCTCACAAATAAAAGTATTTAAAAAAACAAAGAATTTTTTAAAAAATTTTAAAAATAAAAAAATCAAACACTTTCGATACATTGGAAGACCCTTTGAATGTACGAAATTTGTAACAAATAAGATAAAAACAAAATACGTATGTTGGTCCGGAGATGATGATTTTTATATTGTGGATGGAATAAAGAAATCAATAAAAATTTTAGAAAAAAATAGAGAGATCGATGCTTTAAATGGATTGTCTATAGTTACAAAGTTTACAAAAAAAAATTCATTAAATTATATTAGGTACTCAATTTATGATAATTTTAAATCGTCAAATTCTGAGTCAATAAATAGATTAATAAAGATTTTAAATAATTATAAAGTACCTATTTTTTCTATATTTAGAAAAAAAAATTTTATACAAGTTATGAAATACGTTCCTAGCCGTTCAAATCGTAAATTATGTCCAACAAGAATTATTCATGATGAATATTTAGAAAGTTTTTTAATTGCATATTTCAATAAAATTTATTATTTTAATTTTCCGTTTTTAATAAGAACTGTCCCAGATAAAAAATATGCTTCACCGAGTGTTAAAAATTTAAATAGCAGCCAGTTTAATTTTGAACAAAAAAAATCAGTTATTTTTTTAGAAAGCACAATAAACAAGCTTCTTAAAAAAAATGAAGATCAAAAATTATTTTCTACGAATTTAAAAATATTTTTTAATAAATTCAATAAAAGAAAAATTAATTTT
>CACJTU010000019.1 GCA_902596375.1 uncultured Pelagibacteraceae bacterium | reverse complement strand
TATCATCAAATAAAATATTTGCAGCATCCCTCATCCAATTCTTTATTGATTCCATGGTCTAAGGATATAATTTTTAGTGATTTAAACAATTGTTAATTTGTCCTAAAGCAATCTAAGTACGAAGCTTTTTCTTATGAAAATTGATAAATCTCTCAACGTTAGATTTATTAAATGATTTATTTTCCTCAAAAGAAACCTTCTTCATTGAATATGCGCTACTATTAGTAACTCTTGATTGAATTGTAATATTCCCTTTATACAATTTAAGTTTTACTGAGCCATTAACTTTATTTCTTTTTAAATCTACAATTTTTTGAAGTTTAAATCTTTCCTTTGAATACCAATAACCATTATAAATTAACTCAGCATATCTAGACATTATCTGATCTTTTTTATGCATTGTTTCTTTGTCTAAAGTAACAGACTCAATTGCTCGATGAGCATTGATTAAAAGAGTTCCACCGGGTGTTTCATATACACCTCTAGATTTGATACCTAAAAATCTATTCTCCACTAAGTCAACTCTTCCAATTCCATTTTTACCCGCGATGTCATTGAGCTTTGTTAATAATTTAGATGGAGACATTTTTTTTCCATTTATTCCAAAAGGATCACCGTTTTTAAAATTGATAGTAATAAATGATGATTTGTTTGGTGCCTTTTCTGGAGAAATTGTCCGCTGGAAAATAAATTCTGGTGCTGAATTTTTTGGATTTTCTAAAACCTTACCTTCAGTTGATGTATGAAATAAATTATCATCTACTGAAAAAGGAGGTGCACCTTTTTTATCTTTTGGAATAGCTATTCCATGTTTTTTTGCATAATTAATTAAATCTGTTCTTGATTTTAATTTCCAAATTCTCCACGGGGCTATGATTTTAATTTTGGGACCAAAATAATGATAGCCTAATTCAAATCTAACTTGGTCATTGCCTTTACCAGTTGCTCCATGCGAAACTGCGTAGGCTTTAAATTTTTTGGCTACTCTTATTTGATCTTTTGCAATAAGAGGTCTTGCTATTGATGTCCCTAATAAATAAACACCCTCATAGATCGCGTGTCCTCTGATCATGGGATAAACATAATCCTTAACAAAAATATCTTTTAAATCTTTAATAATTACATTTTTAACACCAAATTTTTTTGCATTACTTATAATTTTTTTTCTATCAATTTCTTGTCCAACATCTGCTGTATAGCAAATTACATCTGCATCATAATTTTCTTGAAGCCATTTTAAAATTATAGAAGTATCGAGTCCTCCAGAATAAGCTAGAACAATTTTTTTTTTCATTAATTTAATTTTTTTTTAACTCTGTATACGAATTAGCTGATATAATTATTCTATCATCTTCACCATAAAAAGGATGCGATCCATGAAATAAATGGCCAGGAAATACTAACAACTTTCCTTCTTCTGCTTCCATCGTAACTTGTCCTTTTTGCATATAATTACTTCCAAAATCAAATGGATGTTGTGGATGATATGGCTTAAGAAAATAAGTTGATCCATTCATTTTTTTTGCTTCTTTGCCTGTCTGAACATAATAAACACAGGACCAACTAAAATTTCCGTGATTATGGGGATACACCATTCCACCTTGATTATATCTTATGAACCAAGACTCAGTTAATTTAACATTTAATTCCTTTTTATTTCCCTCCAGCCAAGGTTTGTTTACTGCTTTAGCTGTTTCCAAAATTGACATAGCAATAAATTTTAATACTTTATGTAAAGCACTATTTTCTTCAGTATGTAAATTATATTCACTTTGATAAAGGTTATGGTTTCCAGTGTAATTTTTATCATGTAATTGTTTATTTCCTTTTGAATTCTTTTTTTCATAATTTTTAAAAAAATCTATTAATTCTTTTTTTATAAGATCATGTTCTTTGTTATAAAACTTACCAATTACAATTGGCCAAAATTGATAAAGATGATTTTTTCCATTTATCATTTAACTGTTACAGGCTTTTTTAGATGCATTGTAAGCCTTAGTAAATCCTAATAATGAATAATGATCAATTGTTTGAGAACCTTGTTGATTATATCCGGTAATCATAATTCTAGATCCTTTTCTCATTTGTTTGATCATTTTTAATTCAATTTTATTGTCTGCAATCCATGCAAAACCTTGTTCTTTAATATCAAATTTAAATTTATTCTTCCCTGAAGCAGCTGTTACAGAATTATTTCTGTTGAATTCATAACCTGGGGTAACACTTACTTCATTTTTTATATTATCGTTTGGTCTGAATGCTACAAATAATTTTGCATCTCTTTTATTTGTTTTTGGAGCTTGCAAAATAGGTAAAGATTGTGCAAAGCATACTTTACCGTCAGCATCCATAACGACCATTGCCTCCCAATCTTTATATTTACCAATTTTTTTAATTTCTTGAGCTGTAACTTGAGCAACACCACTAATAAAAAATATTCCTAACAATATTGTAATTTTTTTAATTATGGACATGGATTTGGATAAATTGTTTGTACGTGGTTAATTTCTTTAATGACATCATCAGATAAGTTTACATTTACACTTTCTATATTTGTTTTCAACTGCTCCATTGTAGTTGCTCCAATTATTACACTAGTCATAAAGTCTTGGATTTCACAAAATTTTATCGCCATCTGACTCATATCTAGATCAAATTTTTCACTAATTTTATAATAATGTTCAACGGCATCCTCAGTATTTGGCTTTCTATACCTTGTCCAGAAATCGAAATCTCTCTCCATTCTTGATCCTTTAGGAAAACTTTTGTTTCTATACTTTCCACTTAAATATCCACTTGCAAGTGGAGAGTAAGCTAGGCAGCCAATGTTTTCTCTTATAGAAACTTCAGCTAGTCCAACTTCGTAAGATCTATTTAATAAACTATAAGGATTTTGGATTGACATCATTCTTGGTAACTTTTTATCTTTGTATAACTGAAGATAATTTAAAACTCCCCAAGGAGTCTCATTTGATAAACCAACGTATCTTATTTTTCCTTGATCTATATATTTATTTAATTCTGCAAGAACATCTTCAAATTTATTCCATTCATTTTCTTTATGAACATAACCAAGTCTTCCAAAATTATTTACATTTCTTTCTGGCCAATGAAGTTGATATAAATCTATATAATCAGTTTTAAGTCTTTGAAGACTGTCATTTAAAGCAGATTCTAAGTTTGGACCTGTAAAACTATTTTCTCCACTTCTTAAATAATCTCTTGCTGGACCAGCAACTTTTGTAGCAAGAACGACTTTGTCTCTTTTTTTAGTTTTTTCAAACCAGTTTCCAATAATTTCTTCTGTATCACCATAGGTTTCCTTTCTTGGTGGTACTGCATATAATTCAGCAGTGTCCCAAAAGTTTACTCCTTGATCTAAAGCAAAATCCATTTGTTCAAATGCTTCAAGCTCAGTATTTTGTTCCCCCCACGTCATAGTACCGAGACAAATTGTACTCACTTTAATATCGGTATTACCTAAATTTTTGTAATTCATTAGAAATATTAAATTAAAATTTTGTTAATCTTTTAAGGTATCTTGAATAATTAGTAAAAGAATATATATATTACTTATTATGGAATTTGATAAAAACGGAATACTAAATAGAGCGAAAGCAGCACAACAAACAGCTGCTGTAATGGATGAAGGCTTAAGAGCCTACATGCTAAAAGTTTATAACTACATGGCAACAGGTATATTGTTAACTGGAATAGTAGCACTATTAACATTTAAAATGTCTGTTGTTACTAATGATGTAGGTTCAATCGTTGGTTTAACGCAGATGGGGAATGCAATTTATTTATCAGGTCTTAAATGGCTTGTAATGTTAGCACCTTTAGGTATCGTTTTTTACATGAGTTTTGGAATTAATAAGATGAGCGCATCAAAGGCACAAGCTACGTTTTGGGTTTTTGCAGCCTTGATGGGTCTATCATTATCTTCAATATTATTGGTTTATACTGGAATGAGTGTAACAAGAGTTTTCTTCATTACATCTGCAACATTTGGAGCGATGAGTATCTACGGATACACAACTAAAAGAGATCTTACAAAGTTAGGATCTTTTTTAATGATGGGTCTAATAGGAATAATTATAGCTTCAATAGTTAATATCTTTATGAAATCTTCTATGATGTATTTTGTGATTTCAATTTTAGGTGTTTTAATATTTGTTGGTTTAACAGCTTATGACACTCAGAAAATCAAAAATATGTATGTTGCGTCAGACTCAGGTGAGTTAATGGGCAAGAAAGCTGTTATGGGCGCTTTAACTTTATATCTAGATTTTATCAATCTATTTATAATGTTGTTAAGATTATTTGGTCAAAGAAGATAAATTTATTTTTGAAGTTTCTTCCAGTTGGTATTTTTTAATAAAATTCTAAGATCGTAAGAATTTTTTAGTATCTTACCACTCGTATCAGTAATCAAATACTTAAGATTTTTATTTTTAGGCTTAAAATTTTTACAAATTTTATATAGGGCATTTTCAGCAGCATTTCTAAAAACACTAAACCCCACTTGTTTACTTGATATACTTAAACCATAATCCTTCCAAGATCCTTCAGAAACCATCTTGGCATATAAGTCTAATATAATTTTTAGCTCATCTTTTTCAAAAAAATGTTTTTCTTCTATTTTATTATGCGGATTATTTACTACTAATTTTAAATTACTACGCATCAATCTTATGTTTATTAATTAATGGTACCTGAAACCCTGTAAATATTATTGTTATTGGAAGCATTCCCCATACTTTAAAATTAACCCAAAATTCTTCTGTTTGAGTTCTCCAAACAATTTCATTTAATAAAGCTAGACCAAAGAAAAAATACATCCATCGTTTATTAAGAATTTCCCAACCAATATCAGTTAGAGGAATAGATTTTCCCATTATTTTTTTTAGAATAGGTTCATTGGTAAAATATTTCCCAAAAAATAATGCAAGAGCAAACATAATATTAATGATAGTCGGTTTTACATAAATAAATATAGGATCATTAAAGTAAATTGTTAATCCACCAAAAAAAGTGATTAAAATTCCACTTACTAAAGGCATTGGAGGAATTTTTTTTTCAAAAAACCAAACTATTGCTAAAGCTACTAAAGTTGCAACTATCAGTGGAGGTATTGCTACTGATAAATTTTTACCACTATTGTAATAATAGAAAAAAAATATTGCTAAAGGACCGAAATCAGTAACAAATTTTAAAAAAGATTTATTCACCAAAAAGATATTAACATATTTGCCACATCACAAAACATTTATATTTTTAGCATTGATTTTTATTTCTAAATACCCATACTAAGATCAATGCCAGTTCAAAAAGCTAAATTTTCAATTGGAGATATCGTAAAGCATAAACACTTTGAATTTAGAGGTGTGATATACGATGTTGATTTTGAATTTAATAATTCTGAGGAATGGTATCAATCTATTCCAAAAAATGTGAGACCAAGAAAAGATCAACCATTTTATCACTTATTAGCAGAAAATGATGAGATAACTTATGAAGCTTATGTTTCTGAGCAAAACTTGCTTATGGATGACTCTGATGAACCAATAAAACACCCTTTAATTGAAGAGATTTTTTCAGGAAAAAAAGGCTCTAGTTATTTCAAGCTTTCTAATTAATGCAACCATCATTCAACCACATTTAGCTCAAATCTAGGCCATACAAATTAGCTATATTTTTAGTATCTTCTGGTCAAGAATGTTAAACGTTAATTTCAATCTTATTATCTCCCCTCTGCATTCTTGATCAGAAAACTATTTCATAATAGAAATCACCAAAAAAAATTCTAAATTAAAATATGTTTAAACTTTTTGAACCTAACAAGATTTTCAAAATCACGTCAAAAGCACCTAAGTACGTTTTATTTTTGTTTATTGTTGTATTAAGTGTTGGTTTAGTTGAAGCATTAATCATATCGCCTGAAGATTATAAACAAAGTGATGCAGTTAGGATTATGTATGTTCATGTTCCTGCCGCTTGGATTTCACTTGGAATATTTTCTTCTATAACTTTGTTATCTATTTGTGGTTTTGTATTTAGAAACAAAAACTTTTTTTTAATCTCTAAAAGTTTAGCTCCTTCAGGATTTGTTTTTAATATTATTGCCTTAGTTACAGGATCAATTTGGGGAAAACCAACTTGGGGAACATGGTGGGCTTGGGATGCAAGAATTACATCAATGTTAATATTAGCTTTATTCTATGCAATGTATTTAATTATTTGGAGAATTTATGATAAAGAAGAAAAAGTCTACAAGATCTCAACTATTATAACTATTTTAGGAATTATTAATGTTCCAATAATAAAGTACTCAGTTGATTGGTGGAATACACTCCATCAACCTGCATCTATTAATATTTTGTCAAAAAGCTCAATTCATTCATCAATGCTTTACCCATTATTAATAATGACTGCGGCATTTGCTCTTTTTTCGTTGTTAATTTTCTTAATGAAATATAATACAGAACTGATAAAAATTAAAAATAAAGGCTTAGATAGATTATGATAAATGAATTATTTTTTATGAATGGATATGCAGTGTATGTGTTATCTGCTTTTAGCTTTACGTTATTAAGTTTCTTAGGTTTATATTTGGTAACTAAAATGCAATTTGTTAAAGAACAAAACAAATTTGTTGCTAAATTTGGATCACTTACTACTGAGCAAGCTAATTCTGCAAAATCACAAAGAATAAATAAAGAAATTTTAGCAAACGTAACAAATAATTAACTTTTAAACCATGTATGGTCGAAAGGTTAAATTAAGATTTCTCTTTATAATAATAATCTTAATTACTTTAATTTTAACGACATTTTTGATTTTAAAATCATTAGAGGAAAATGTTGTATATTTTCAATCGCCTTCTGAAATAAAATCACTTACTGAAATAGATAAAAGCAAAATAAGAGTTGGAGGTATGGTTAAAAAAAATTCTATTTCTATAAATTCAAATGAAGTTAACTTTATAATAACAGATTTTAAAAATGAAATAAATGTTACTTATTCGGGTGCAGTACCAAATTTATTTGCTGAGGAAAAAGGTGTTGTTGCAGAAGGTTTTTTAAAAGATAGAAACTTCTTCTCTGCTACAAAAATTTTAGCAAAGCATGATGAAAATTATATGCCACCAGAAGTAAAAGAAGCATTAGGGGAAAAATAAATTGATTTATAGTCTTGTTGGATATTATTCGTTAATATTAGGATTAATTATTGGATTATCGTTATTTTATTTTTCATATAAAAATTTTAATAATTCAAACGTATTAGATACCAAGATATTATCATTTACATTTTTACAATTATTTTTTGTTGTCATAAGTTTTTTGTGTTTGATCTTTTCTTTTGTTATTTCGGATTTTAGTAATGTAACAGTATTTAATAATTCTCACACTACTAAACCATTATTTTACAAAATAAGTGGAACCTGGGGGAATCATGAAGGTAGTTTATTATTATGGTTACTTGTTTTAACTCTATTTATTTTCATATTTTTAGTACGAACAAAAAATCAACCGGTAAAATACAAGATTTTAACTTTAGTTTTTCAACAAATAATAATTGTTGGTTTCTTTTTATTTCTAATAAAAACATCAAATCCATTTAATTATATTTTTCCAATACCTACTGAAGGTCTTGGATTAAACCCAATTTTACAAGACCCTGCTTTAGCAATTCATCCACCTATTTTATATTTAGGCTATGTTGGTTCTTCAATTATTTTTTCATCTGTTTTGGCAGCAACGAGTTTAAAAATTATTTCTACTAGTTGGGCATCACATATAAAAAAATGGATCTTAATTTCATGGATATTTTTGACTTTAGGAATACTGCTTGGATCGATTTGGGCTTATTACGAATTGGGCTGGGGAGGTTTTTGGTTTTGGGATCCAGTTGAGAATGTTTCTCTAATGCCCTGGCTTGCATTAACCACTCTTTTACATTGTATTTTAGTATTAGAAAAAAAATCTATTTTAACTTCGTGGGTAATAATTCTTTCTATTGCAGTATTTACATTAAGTATGTGTGGAACATTTTTAGTGAGATCAGGAATATTAAATTCAGTTCATACATTTGCTAATGATCCTGAAAGGGGTTTATTTATTCTTGTTTTTTTATTCATTTTGATTTTTTTATCTATTTTAATTTTTTTCTTTTTTCATAAAGATAATGACAGAAAATCTTATAGTTTTTTTTGGTTGAGCAAAGAAACTTCAATATTAATTAATAACTGGTTTATGATGTATTTTTTATCAGTTGTATTAATAGGTACCGTTTATCCAATTTTTTTAGATGTAATTTCTTCCCAAAAAATATCTGTCGGACCACCATTTTATCATAAATTAATAATTCCTTTTTTAATTCCATTTTTACTTATGATGGCGATAGGTCCAAAATTAAAATGGATAAAATCTCAACTTGAAGACAAGATTTATTTAATTTTTTTTTTAATTATCTCAATTTTATTAGCATTTTTAGTATTAAAAAATTTTAATCAAAATATTTTAATAAATACAATTTTGATATCGAGTGCGCTTTATTTATTCTTTATTACTTTGCGAGATTTTTTTGTAAAAAAATATAAAAATATTTCACAAAATATTGCTCATTTTGGATTTAGTTTATTGATTCTAAGTATCTTGTTTAACAATATATTTGCAAGCGAAATTATAACAAATCTCAAGGTTGGTGAAACTTTTGAAAATTCAAAAACTAAGATAGTTTTTGAAAGTGTTGATCAGAAAAAAGAAAAAAATTATAATGCTATTATTGCGAATTTTTCTATAAGTAATTTAAATGGTGAAGAGGATAGATTTTCGCCAGAGCTGAGAATTTATAATCAACCTGTCATTGCCACAAGTGAAGCTGATATCAAAACAACACTTATGTCAGATAAATTTATTGTAATTAATCTGGTTCAAAATCAAGATTTTTTCAATGTAAGATACCAAGTTAAACCATTTATGCTATGGATCTGGTTATCAGTAATTCTAATATCTTTTGCCGGCATTGTTAGCTTTTTACAAAAAAGATCATGAAAAATAAAATATTACCTTTTTCAGTTATTATTATTTTTGGAATAATATTTTTTATTTTTTATAAAGGTTTAGAAGACTCAAAAATATACACTCCAGATGTTAATACAAAAAAAGAGATACCTGTGTTTAATACTAAAGAATTTTTTTCTGGAGAAAATTTGAAATCATCAAGTATCTTTGAGTTAGATAAGGTTTATTTATTAAATATTTGGTCATCTTGGTGTGTACCATGTCGACAAGAGCATCCTCTTTTAATGAATTTAAATTCAGAAAATAAAGTAAATATTATAGGGATGAATTATAAAGATAATTTAAAAAATGCAGAAAATTTTTTAATAGAACTGGGAAACCCTTATAAAAAAATCTTAATTGATTTAGATGGTACACTTGCAATTGAGTGGGGAGCCTATGGGGTTCCTGAATCATTTTTAATTTATAATAATGAAATTATTAAAAAATATGTTGGACCTCTTAACCAAGAATTAGTTGATGAAATTAATTTATTGATAAAATGAAACTTCTAAGATTTTTTTTAATTGTTATATTGTTATTCTCTTTAAACAGTCTTAACGCTGAGGAGAATGATAAAAGAAATGAAATAACTAAAAATTTACGATGTCTTATATGTCAAGGTCAATCGGTTTATGATTCAGATTCTGAATTTGCAAATAGCTTAAAAATTGTAGTTGATAAAAAGCTTCAAGAAGGTCTTTCTGAAGATCAAATTTATGAATATTTCAAAACTAAATATGGAGAATGGATACTTTACGATCCTAGTTTAAATAAAAACACATATATTCTTTGGTTATTGCCGATATTGATATTTTTAATCGGAGGTGCAATAATCTACAAAAGCTTTATAGTTAAAAAATAAATTAATTAGTGATGAATTTAAAAAAATTTTTAATTAATCTGTTAATGATCACATTTGCATTTTCTTCGATTGCAGAGGAAAAAGTTCTAAAAAATCAAAATACAGAATTCAGTGTTTACACAGGAATGTTTGATTTTAGCGATGATGGAAAAAGATCAACTTTAATTGGCTTTCAACATCAAAACGAAAATTTAAATAGAGATACTTTTTTAGGTAATCTTTCACCGATTACGGGTGCATTAGTAACAGCTGATAGCGCAGGATATATTTATACAGGTGTTCAGGCTCAATATAAGTTAGGAGTATTAAATTTTACTCCGAGCTTTACCCCAGGATTATATTTTGAGGGTGATGGTAAAGATTTGGGTCATTTAATTGAATTTAAAAGTGAATTACAAATTTCACTCGATTTATCTAGATCAAGTGAATTAGGCTTTTCTTACAATCATATATCTAATGCTAGTCTAGGAGATAAAAATCCTGGGGCAAATAGTTATATGTTTAATTTCTTTAAAAGCTTTTAATAGACACTCATCATGAATATTAAAGATTGTTATAATTTTGAAGATTTTAGAAAATTAGCTAAAAAAAAATTACCAGCTCCTATTTTTCATTACATTGATGGTGGAGCAGATGATGAAGTTACTTTAAATAGAAATACAGATGCTTTTAATGATTGTGATTTAGTTCCCAATATTCTTAACAGTGTTGGTGAGCCAGATTTATCTACTACTGTTTTTGGTAGAAGAATCAGTATGCCGTTATTTTTATCACCTACGGCGATGCAAAGTTTGTATGACCCTGAGGGTGATAAGGCTTCTGCTAGAGCTGCAGAGAAGTTTGATACAATTTATAGTATGTCCACAATGGCATCTTTTTCAATTGAAGAGGTTGCTAATGTTTCTAGTGGGCCAAAACTTTTTCAACTTTATATTCACAAAGACAAATCAATTACTGATGATTTGATTGAAAGATGCAGTAGAGCAAATTTTGATGGAATGTGTATTACTGTTGATACGTTAGTTGCCGGAAACCGAGAAAGAGATCATAGAACAGGTTTTACTACACCCCCTAAATTTACTTTGGATAGTTTATTAAGTTTTGCAATGAGACCTGGATGGGTTTTCAAATACTTTACTAATAAAAAATTTGAATTAGCAAATATAAAAAACAAAACTGATAAAGGCACTAATATTGCAAAATCAGTTATGGATTATATAAATGAACAATACGATCCAGCAATGAATTGGAAAGATGCAGAATATTGCATAAAAAAATGGAATAAGCCTATGGCATTAAAAGGTGTAATGTCAGTAGAAGATGCTAAAAGAGCAATAGATATTGGTTGTACAGCAATTATGATTTCAAATCATGGAGGAAGACAACTTGATGGATCAAGATCTCCATTTGATCAAGTTAAAGCAATTTCAGATGCAGTTGGTGACAAATTAGAAATTATTCTTGATGGTGGTGTAAGAAGGGGAACACATGTTCTTAAAGCTTTAGCCGCAGGAGCAACAGCATGTAGTTTTGGAAAAGCATTTCTTTTTAGCTTAGGTGCCGGTGGACAAAAAGGTGTTGAAAGACTTTTAGAAAACATGCAAAAAGAAATTAGAAGAAATATGATTTTAATGGGCTGTAAGTCTGTTAAGGATCTTGATGCGTCAAAAATAATATATAGGGACTAAAATATAAGAATTTTAAGCATTTATTTGATAATTTAAACTTTCAAACTGAATAGACAAAAAACTAATTTTCGTTTAGTTTGTCGATTTTAATTTTTTAATTTGTTATGGAACTCGCAAAATCTTTAAATAGGCTTGGAACTGAAAGCGCTTTTTCTGTTTTAGCTGAAGCAAAAAAGCTTGAAGCTCAGGGTAAACCTATGATTCATTTAGGATTAGGTCAGCCTGATTTTAAAACTCCAAAACACGTTGTTGATGCAGCAAAAAAAGCCCTTGATGATGGACATCATGGATATGTTCTTTCAAATGGAATTTTAGAATGTAGACAATCAGTCACTAGATGGATAAAGAAACGTTATAGTGCAGAAGTGGATCCTGAAAGAATTTTAATTATGCCTGGTGGGAAACCGACAATGCATTATGCTATACAATGTTTTGGTGAGCCTGGAGTTGAAATTATTCATCCAACACCTGCTTTTCCAATTTATGAGTCTATGATTAATTATACAGGCTCAACTGCAGTTCCGTATGACTTAACGGAAGATAAGGATCTTAAGTTCAGTGCAGATAAAATTTTATCTTTAATTACTGATAAAACTAGATTGTTGATTTTAATCAATCCAAATAACCCGACAGGAAGTTTTGTAGAAAAACCAGAAATAGATAAGTTAGCAGAAGGTTTAAAAAAGCATCCTCATGTGACTATTTTAAGTGATGAAATTTATAGTAGACAAATTTTTGATGGAAAAGAAATGCCTACATTTTTTAATTATCCTGAATTAAGAGAAAGATTAATTGTGCTAGAAGGCTGGAGTAAAGCTTATTCTATGACGGGTTGGAGACTTGGTTGGAGTTTTTGGCCAGAGAATTTAGTTGAGCATGTAAATAAATTATTAATCAATAGTGTTTCATGTGTAAATGCTGCAGCACAGTTTGCAGGTATTGCTGCTTTAGATGGGCCTGATGATTCAATTAACGAGATGATGGAAAAATTTACATTGAGAAGAAAATTAATTCATGAAGGCTTGAATAGCTTACCAGGTGTAGAATGTAGTTTACCAGGAGGAGCATTTTATGCATTTCCTAAAGTTATTGGAACCGGAATGGATGGAAGTGAATTCTGTAAAAGAGCCATGCATGAAGCAGGTGTTGCTATAGTTCCAGGCACTGCTTTTGGAAAAACATGTAAAGATTACGTCAGATTTAGCTTTGCAGCCTCTCGAGATAACATTTCTAACGCATTGGAAAATATCAAAAAAATGCTAGGCTAGGCTATGTCTGAAATAGCTTTACCAAAAGTTGATAAAACAATAGTCAGTAAAAAAGACTTAATTGTTAATAATCTAAAAAAATTTACTGACAAGAAAAATGTTTTAAGCGAATTAGATGAAATAAGACCCTATGAAACAGATGCGCTAGCTGCTTACAAAAATTTACCTTTGTCTGTTGTACTACCTGAAAATACTCAGGAAGTAAGTGAGATATTAAAGTTTTGCCATAGAGAAAATATTAAAGTTATTCCAAGAGGAGCAGGAACCGGTCTTTCAGGTGGAGCTCTTCCATTAAATGATGCAATTTTATTAGGACTAGGAAAATTTAATAAAATTTTAGATATAGATTTTGATAACAAATGTGTTGTTACTCAACCAGGTGTTACCAATTTATCAATTACCCACGCTGTTAAGCATAAGGGATATTATTATGCTCCAGATCCTTCAAGTCAGTT
>CACJTU010000018.1 GCA_902596375.1 uncultured Pelagibacteraceae bacterium | reverse complement strand
AGTAATTAATTCTTTTAAAAATATATAGCCTAAAATAGTTCCAAAAATTGGTATTAAATAGGAAACTTGAGATTGAAAAATTAGTCCATTTGTAGTCAAAATTCTAAAACGTAACAACCAAGCAATACCAGTTGGTACAATTCCTAAATAAATTGCTGATATAAGCGAATCTGTTCTTGGAATAGTTTCAAATGGTTGTTCAATTAAAAATGTTAATGGTAACAAAATAATTATTGCCCAAATTAAAATAGATCCAGTCACATTTTCATTTTTTTTCTTACTTATTTTTAATGTTAGCACACCCCCTACAACATAACAGGTTGATCCAAGTAATATCAATAAAGCTGAAACAAAATTGTTTTCATCTATTAAAAGATTATCAGAAAATAAAAATACTATTCCAGAAAACCCAATCAAAATTCCTATAGTTTTTATTAAATTGAATTTTTCATTTTTTGTATAAAAATGAGCTAAAACTGTGGAGCTTAACGGTGTGGTTGACATCAATATAGCTGCTAAATTACTTTGAACAGATTTAACGCCATAAGCAATTAAGAAAAATGGAGCTACCAAATTAATAAATCCTATGATTGCAAACCAATGCCAATCTTTAGAAAAAGCTTCAACTTTAATATTTTTAAAATAACACAAAAGTAAAACTGGAATTGCTCCAAATAATACTCTTAAGAATGCAATTGTAACTGGGCCGAAAGAATAAGTTGCAATTTTAATATTAAAAAACGCAGAAGCCCATATGAGAGACAATATTGTTAATAAAAGATAATCAATTAATTTTGGTTGTCTCATTCTGTTATCTCTTTTATCTCACCAGAAGTTAATGCAATTAAATTTTCAAAATTTATTTCAAAAACTGCATTAGGATGTCCAGCAGCTGCGAAGATATTAGTGAATCTATTTAAAGTTTCATCTATAAAAATTTTTATTTTTGTTAAATGTCCTGTTGGAGATACTCCACCAATTGTATATCCAGTAATTTTTTTAACATCTTCTGGGTTCGCCATTGAAACATCTTTTTTATCTAAAATTTTTTTTAATTTATTTAATGAACACCTTTTGTCTCCAGAAACTAAACATAAAATATAACTATCCCCTGCTTTAAAAAGTAAGCTTTTAACAATTGCCCCTACTTTGCAACCTAAAGCTGTAGCTGCGTCGTTAGCTGTTCTTGCAGTTTGCTCCAAAACAATCACTTTAAGATCTGGACTAAATTTTTTTAGTGATTTTTCTGCTCTTAAAACTGGCTCTTTATTTAATATTGATTTCACAAGTTTAATATATTTATTATTTTAGTGACTAATTACACTACTTATGTGAAAATTGCATAGGTGTTATTTATTAAATAAGCAATATTTTTAAGTATTTTTTTGCTAATTAGGCCAAACAAAATTACATAGGAGACAAAATGAGTGCAGCAAACGTTTTAAAATTTATTAAAGAAAAAGAAGCAGAATTTGTGGATCTAAGGTTTACTGATCCAAGAGGAAAATTACAACACTTAACAATGGATGCTTCAATAGTTGATGAAGGTATGTTGAACGAAGGAGTGTTTTTTGATGGTTCATCTATTGCTGGTTGGAAAGCAATCAACGAGTCTGACATGATTTTAAAACCTGATACTGCAAGAATGTTCATGGATCCTTTTACGTCTCATAATACTGTAGTTTTGTTTTGTGACATTCTAGATGCAATTAAAAAAGATCCCTATGAAAGAGATCCAAGAGGTGTTGCTAAAAAAGCTGAAGAATATTTAAAAGCCTCAGGTATTGGAGACAAAGCTTTTTTTGGACCAGAACCTGAATTTTTTGTTTTTGACGATGTAAGAATCAAAAATGATATGAATGAGTGTGGATTTAAGTTAGACAGTAAAGAAGGTCCTTACAACTCAGGAAAAGAATATGAAAATGGAAATATGGGACACAGACCTCAAATTAAAGGAGGATATTTCCCAGTGCCACCAGTTGATAGTGAACAAGACATGCGTGGTGAATATCTTAAAAATTTGAAAGAAGTTGGTATTAAAGTTGAAAAGCACCACCATGAAGTTGCTCCTAGTCAGCACGAACTTGGTATGTACTTTGGAACGTTAGTAAACCAAGCTGATAACGTACAATTATATAAATATGTTGTGCAAATGGTTACACATTCATTTGGAAAAACTGCAACATTTATGCCAAAGCCAGTTGCTGGTGATAATGGTTCAGGAATGCACATCCATCAATCTATTTGGAAAGGAAATACTCCAGTATTCTCAGGTGATGCGTATTCTGGATTAAGCGAAACTGCGTTACATTATATTGGTGGAATTCTAAAACACGCTAAAGCAATTAATGCTTTTGCTAACTCTACAACAAACAGTTACAAAAGATTAATTCCAGGTTTTGAAGCTCCAGTTCTTCTTGCTTATTCAGCAAGAAATAGATCTGCTTCTTGCAGAATACCTATTACTTTAAGTAAAAAAGGTGCAAGATGTGAGATTAGATTCCCAGATGCTGCAGGAAACCCGTATTTAACTTTTGCAGCAATGTTAATGGCTGGAATTGATGGAATTAAGAATAAAATTCATCCAGGTGAGTCTTTTGATAAAGATTTATATGAATTACCACCTGAAGAAGTTAAAGCTATACCAACAGTTTGTGGTTCTTTAAGAGAAGCAATGGAAAGTTTAGACAAAGATAGAGAGTTCTTAACTCAAGGTGGTGTCTTTACTGATGACCAGATTGATGCTTACATTGCTCTGAAGTTTGAAGAAATTCATAAATTTGAACATGCACCTCATCCTGTAGAGTTTGAGATGTATTACAGTAGCTAGTAAACTTAATTACTGTCTAGTTGTTGCTATTGTATCTTTGTTAATACCTTTTTTGACTACGTAATCTTGTGTGCCGTTCGCACCAGTTTCAACTTCTTTACGTAGTTCTTTAAAGAATGTTTTTTCTTTTAAAGAATTCTTCAAGTTTTTAACAAGATTTTTAAACTCAAATTTGTTCATAGAGAATCTATATACTAGTTATGCATATAATGCAATACAGATATGCAAGTTATGGGACAATACAACTTATGATATCTTAAAGGACTCTCCGCAGCCACATCTCTCAGTTTCATTAGGATTATTAAATACAAATGACGAGGATAATTCCTCTTTCTTATAATCCATTTCAGTACCAAGCAGATACATAATAGCAGCTGAGTCAACAAATACCTTCACACCCTTATCCTCAATCACTTCATCATTAGGATTTAACTCTTTTGTATACTCCATCACATAAGACATCCCTGCGCAACCACCTGTTTTAACTGATACTCTAACACCAATAGAGTCTTTTTCTGCATTGGCCATTATTTCTTTTATTCGTGATGCTGCGTTATCACTTAATTTTATTATTGGGTTCATTACAAATTCAATTCCAATTTTGCTGCTTCTGACATCATGTCTTTATTCCAAGGTGGATCCCAAACTAGCTCAAGATCAACATCCTCTATACCTTCAACTTGCATTGCACCATCTTTTACTTCTTTAGGTAAACTTTCTGCTACTGGGCAATTTGGTGTAGTTAAAGTCATTTTAATTTTAGCAAACTTATCGTCTTCAACCTTAATATCATAAATCAAACCTAATTCGTATATATTTACAGGTAGTTCGGGATCATAAATTTTTCTTATCTCCTCTATAATTTGGTCTTTTTTGGACATATTTTAATTCTCTGTTTTTACCTCTTCTTTATTTTCATCAAAAGCAGAAACTAAAGTGTGCCATGATAATGTTGCACACTTAACTCTCATTGGATACTGTTTTACTCCAGATAAACTCATCAACTTAGTTTTTTCATCTTCATCTAAATTTCCAGACTCTAATTCTGGATTTTCTTTAATCATTCCTAAAAAGTCTTCTACTATTTCTTTAGCCTCATGTTCGTTTTTACCTTTAATTAAATCTGTCATTATGGAAGCTGATGCCATTGAAATTGCACATCCACTACCTTCAAAAGAAATATCCTCTACAATTTTTTGTCCATTTAATTTTAAATAAACATGAACATTGTCTCCACACAAAGGATTATTTCCTTTAGCATCTTTATTAAAATCTTCTGTCTTACGAAGATTTCTAGGGTTCTTACCGTGTTCTAATATAATTTCTTGATATAGTTCTTTTAAATTCATTATAGATCAAATATTTTTTTACAGTTGTTAATTGACTCATTTAACTGATCTAAATCTTCTTTTGTATTATATACACCAACTGAAGCTCTTGCGCTTGCTGGAATATTTAATTTATCATGAAGAATTTGACAACAATGGTGACCTGCTCTTATCGCAACCCCATCTTCATCCAAGATAGTTGCAATATCATGAGGGTGAACTCCTTCTATAGTGAAAGATAAAACCCCTCCTTTATTTTTTGGATTTCCAATAAGTTTAACTGAGTTATTTCTTTTTAATAGCTCTTGTCCGTATTCAACTAAGTCTGCTTCGTGTTTAATGACATTTTCGATACCAATACTTTCTAAAAATTTTATTGATTGATCAAAAGCAATTACTTGTGCTGTAGCCATAGTTCCAGCCTCATATTTATTAGGTAATTCACCGTAAGATATTCTATCTTTTTTAACTTCATTTATCATTCCTCCACCACCTTGGTACGGAGGTAATTCTTCTAACCATTTTTTCTTACCATAAAGAACTCCCAAACCTGTAGGTCCATACATTTTGTGACATGAAATTGCATAGAAATCACAATCTAAATCTTGCATATCTAATTTTAAATGTGGCGCTCCTTGACATCCATCGACTACAACAATTATTCCTTTTGAATGTGCAAGCTGAGTAATTTCTTTTACTGGTAAAATTGCGCCTGTTACATTCGACAGATGAGTAATAGAAATTAATTTTGTTTTTGGGGTTATTTTTTTTTCTATTTCCTCAAGAGTGATTTCACCTTTTTCATTTATTTCGGCAAAATTAATTTTTATATTTTTTGATTTTCTTAAAAAATGCCATGGAACATAATTTGAATGATGCTCAAGTTCTGTAATCAATACTTCGTCACCTTCCTGCAAGTAACTTTGACCCAATGTATTAGCAACTAAATTTAATGCTTCTGTAGCACCCTTTGTAAAAACAATTTCATTTTTATCTTTAGCGTTAATATATTTTTGAACAGATGATCTGGTATTTTCATATAAATTAGTAGCAGCAACTGCAAGATAATGAACACTTCTACCAACATTTGAAAATTGTTTGGTGTAAAATTCATTAATTCTATCCACAACTATCTTAGGTTTTTGAGATGAATTAGCACTATCTAAATAAACTAGATCATTATTTTGAATTTTTTCATCAAAAATTGGAAATTCTTTTTTTATCTGATCAATATTCATTCTTTAATTCCAATCATATTTTTTATTAAGTTTTTTATTTCCGAGTCAGTAATTTTTTCAACAACATCTAGCAAAAAACCATTGATTAATAGTTCTCTTGATTGCTGATAACTTAAACCTCTAGACATTAAATAAAATATAGAATCTTCATTTAAACTACCTGAAGCTGAACCATGCGAACATTTGACATCATCAGCATAAATTTCTAATTCAGGTTTAGCATTAAACTCTGACTCTTTATTCAGTAATATTGCTCTACTCAATTGGTACCCATCAGTTTTCTGAGCATCTGAATTTACAAATATTTTTCCTTGATATACTGCTTTAGAACTATCGTCTAAAACACTTTTAATTAGTTGATAACTTTTTGTATTTTCAGTCAAATGATTTACTATTGATCTGATTTCGTGATGTTTGTGATTATTCAATGAAAAAACACCATTTACAAAAGCTGACGCATATACTCCATTTAAATTACAATTTATCTCATTTTTAAAAAAATTCGATCCAGAGGATAAAATAAATGTTTCTGAAATACTGTTCTTATCTTGATCAATATTATTAAAAGAATACTTTATATTTTTATTTTCAAATTTATCTACTTTATAATTTTTTAAAACTGCATTTTCCTTTAATTGAAAGTTATAAAATATATTTAAAAAATTCTTTTCAGATGTATCATTAAATAAATCAATTAATCTTAATAAGCTATCTTTATCTAGTTCAAAATTAAGTCGTAAATTAATGTTTTTAGACCAAATTTTTGAGTTTGTTGTATGATAGATAATTAGAGGTTTTGCTAACTGATAACCTTTTTTTACCAATATTTTAAAACATTTATTAGTAAAAGCATTGTTCAAATCAGATAAGGAATTGCTATTTTTAAATTCATTGATAGTTTCTGATTGATCAATTATTTCTATTTGATCTTTTTTTTCATATTCAAAATCAATTTTTTCAATTCTACCATTTACAAAAACTATCTTATTATGCTCTAATCCATCTACAAATACGGAGGTATCAACTTTATTAGTAGATGTTTGGTCATTATAGAAACTAAGTTCTCCAATATTATTTTTTATTATTTGATTCAAATCTGAAAATTTCCAATCTTCCTCTTTTCTATTTGGAAAACCTTTGTCTATGAAATTCTCTAAACAAAATTTTTTTATTTCAATATCTTTTTGAGATAAACTTAAATTTTTTATACTATTATCAAAATCTTTTTGTAATTGTTCCTTCATTTAATTAAAATTTTCATATCCTTTTTTTTCTAATTCTAAAGCTAAATCTGGACCACCAGATTTTACAATTTTTCCATTCATCAAAACGTGAACAAAGTCAGGTTTTATATAATCAAGTAATCTTTGGTAGTGTGTGATAATTAAAAATGAATTGTTTTTATCTCTCAACGAGTTAACTCCGTCTGCAACAATCTTTAAGGCATCAATATCTAAACCTGAATCAGTCTCATCTAAAATTGATAGTTTTGGAGCTAACAATGACATTTGTAAAATTTCATTTTTCTTTTTTTCACCTCCAGAAAAACCAACGTTTAATTGTCTGTTTAATTTTTCCTCATCAAATTTTAGTTCTTTAGATTTTTCTTTTACCAACTTTAGAAATTCAATAGCATCAAGCTCTTTCTCACCCCTAGCTTTTCTCACGGCATTTAAAGAAGTTTTTAAAAATATATTTGTATTTACACCTGGAATTTCTAAAGGATATTGGAAAGCTAAAAATATACCCTTGTGTGCTCTTTCCTCTGTTTCAAGTTCAAATAAATCTTTTTCTTCAAAAAGAACCTCCCCTGAAACTTCATAGCCTTTTTTTCCTGATAAAATGTTGGACAAAGTACTTTTTCCAGATCCATTAGGACCCATAATTGCATGAACCTCACCAGGATTTATATCTAAGGATAGTCCATTTAAAATAGACTTTTTATCAATTGTTGCATTTAAATTATTTATTTTAAGCATATTAACCAACACTTCCTTCCAGACTGATACCTACAAGTTTTTGAGCTTCTACAGCAAATTCCATTGGCAATTGTTGCAATACCTCCTTACAAAAACCATTAACAATTAAGCCAACAGCTTCCTCTGGATTTAATCCTCTTTGCTGACAATAATGTAACTGCTCTTCACTAATCTTGGATGTGGTTGCCTCATGAGCAATATTTGACTCAGAATTTTTATTTTTTATATAAGGAACAGTGTGGGCTCCACATTTACTACCCATTAATAAAGAGTCACACTGAGTATAATTAGTTGAATTTTTAGCTTTTGATGAAATATCAACTAAACCTCTATAAGTCATATCTGAACTCCCAGCTGATATTCCTTTCGAAATTATTTTACTTTTAGTATTTTTACCTAGATGTATCATTTTAGTACCTGTATCAGCTTTCTGATGGTTATTAGTAATTGCTATTGAATAGAACTCGCCAACAGAATTATCTCCTTTAAGAATACAACTAGGATATTTCCATGTAATTGCAGAACCTGTTTCAACTTGTGTCCAGGAAATTTTTGAATTCTTTCCTTTGCATAAACCTCTTTTTGTTACAAAATTATAAATTCCACCTTTGCCATCTTTATCGCCTGGATACCAATTTTGAACTGTTGAATATTTTATTTCCGCGTCATCAAGTGCAATTAATTCTACATTAGCAGCATGTAATTGATTTTCATCTCTCATTGGAGCTGTACATCCTTCTAAGTAACTAACATAACTTCCTTTGTCTGCAATAATTAAAGTTCTTTCAAATTGACCTGTATTAGATGCATTAATTCTAAAATAGGTTGATAGTTCCATCGGACATCTAACACCCTCTGGAATGTATACAAAAGAACCATCTGTAAAAACTGCTGAATTTAATGTTGCAAAAAAATGATCACTTGTTGGAATTACAGATCCTAAATATTTTTTGACTAATTCAGGGTGATTTTGAATTGCCTCTGATATAGGGCAAAATATTATTCCTTGTTTAGTTAATTCATCTTTAAAGGTAGTGGCTACAGAAACTGAATCAAATACAGCATCAACAGCTATTCCATTTAATCTCGCTTGCTCTTGCAAAGGAATTCCAAGTTTTTTATAAGTTTCTAAAAGTTTAGGATCCAGTTCATCTAAGCTTTTTGGCTTATCTTTCATACTTTTAGGAGCAGAGTAATAATATAAATCTTGATAATCTATTTTTGGAAATTTAGGTTTCTGCCAATCTGGTTCTTTTAATACTTTAAATCTTTCAAAAGCTTTTAGTCTGAATTCAAGCATCCATGCAGGTTCTTTTTTTATATTTGAAATAAATTTAATAACATCTTCATTCAAACCTTTTGGGGCTTGAATATTTTCTATATCCGTAGAAAAACCATATTTGTAGTCTTTTAAATTATTTATTTCTTTTTGTCTGTTATCCATTCTAAACTCTTGTTTCTTTGTTGTTTTTTAATAAATCTTTTAGGCTTTTATTTTCAAAGAATGTGTTTATGTGAATCTCTAATTCGTCCCATAAATTATGAGTAATGCACTTTGTGGCTTTGCCGTTACATCCTTTTTTAGATTCTTTTTTACATTGAACAGTTTTTACTTTTTCATCAACTGCATGAAAGATATTTGTTAATTTAATATCGTTCGGGTTTTTATTAAGAACATATCCTCCTTGAGTTCCTCTTATACTTTTAACAATTTCGTTTTTTTTTAATTTAGAAAAAATTTGTTCTAGATAATCTAAAGATATACCTTGTCTCAATGATATGTCTCTTAGTGATACTGGATTGATGTTATCAAACCTAGCTAAATCCACTAATGCCATTACAGCATATCTTCCTTTTGATGTAAGTTTCATTTTTTACCCTTAAATTGTGGGTTTTTATACATACCTGACTAAATTGGTCAAGTTTAGAGTGTAAAAAAAAAACTAACATATTGTCGCTGACTTATGATAAATGTACATTTTTTTTGAGAATAATAATCAATATCGCTTATGGATAACAAGATTTTAGAAATATTTATACCTGGTCCTGCAGGAAGACTTGAAGCTAAATATTATAAAAGTAAAAAAAATACTTCGCCAATTGCTTTAGTATTACAGCCCCATCCTCAATATGGAGGAACTATGAATAATAAAGTAGTAGTAGATACTTTTCATGCATTTATGGATAATGATTTTTCTGTTTGCAGAGTAAATTTCAGAGGTGTTGGTAAAAGTGACGGAGAATTTGATAATGGTCAAGGTGAACTTGCTGATGCAGCAGCTGCTTTAGATTGGTTAGAAAGAGAAAATTTTGACAATTCACAATGTTGGGTTTCAGGATTTTCATTTGGATCTTTGATTGCAATGCAATTATTAATGAGAAGACCAGAAATAAACAGGTTTATAGCAATTTCACCTCAACCAAATGTTTATGATTTTTCTTTTTTATCTCCATGTCCAACTTCTGGTTTAGTTGCTTATGGTAAAAAAGATGAATTGGTACCAGTAGAATATATTACTGAACTTGACAAAAGATTAAGTGCACAAAAAGGTATTAAAGTAGAATTTAATGCAATATCAGAGGCCAATCACTTTTTTTCAAAAACAAGTGATAGTTTAGTTAAACATCTTGATAAATATATAAAAAAAGAAACAGCACTATATTAAAAATTTTCTACTAGTTTTCCACCCACCGTAAATTCTTTGCATCCAGTTGTTGTGTTAAAAGAAATTGGTAAATTCAAAAAAGACCTTATAGCTAGAAATCCAAATGCCTGTGATTCAATATAATCACCATTTAAATTATAATTATCTATACTTTCCAAATTAATATAATTTTCATTTGATATATAATTTTTTATACGATTAATTAAATTACTATTTTTTCTACCACCACCACAGAGTAAAAATATAATACTATTTTCTTCACTAATATATTTTAACCCTTCTGCAATTAAATATGCCGTAAAGTCTGTTATAGTGGCACAACCATCTTCTAAAGATAAACCTCTTGCAAAAGATACATCAAAGTTTTTAATATCCAATGACTGGGAGTAAGAATTTATTTTAAAATTATCTATTGCTTGATTTAAAATTAATTGATCAACTTTTCCTACTTTAGATAGTTCACCATTTTTATCAAATTTTTTATTGGAATTATTTCTTACCCATTCATCAATTAAACAATTACCAGGGCCTATATCAAAAGCAGAAAGATTATTTTGAAAATTATTTGAACCATTAATAACTTTTGTAACATTTGCGATACCACCAATATTCAAGAAACCTATTGGAAATTTAATATTAAAATTTTGATTAATTTTTTTTGATAAAATATGATGAAAAATTGGAGTTAAAGGTGCACCTTGTCCATTATTTTGAATATCTGCTTGTCTAAAATCATATATGACTTTTTTTTTGACCATTTGAGATAACAATTTTCCATCTCCTAATTGATTGGTAATTTTCTCCTTTGGGTTATGAAAAATTGTTTGACCATGAAAACCTATCAAATCAATGGGATCTCTATATTTTTTTAATGATTGATTAACTGCATCAGCGTGAAAAAGAGTTAAATTACGCTCTAATTCTCTTAATTTTTCTGAATTTTGTAAAAGATCTTTATTTGTTAAGACTAAATCTCTTAATCGAACTAACTGCTCCTGAAGATTTTTATCATACTCATAATAATCATCTAAAATATTTGAAAATTCATCGTATCCATCTGAGCTAATTATAGATAAATCAATACCATCCATAGATGTTCCGCTCATTAGTCCAATTGCAGTATATAATTTTTTTTTCATTGATATGCTTTTTAAAAAAAATTTGTATATTGTAACTATAAACTTATGAATAAATTTTTAAAAGAATTTAAAGATAGAGGTTTTTTCTATCAATGTACAAGTGAAGATGAATTATCTAAACAATTAGATCAAGAAAAGATTAAAGGTTACATAGGTTTTGATTGTACAGCTGAAAGCTTACATGTGGGTAGCTTATTGCAAATAATGTGTTTGCGACTACTACAAAAAAATGGACATAGACCAATAGTTTTGCTTGGTGGAGGAACTACAAGAATTGGGGATCCGTCTGGTAAAGACAAAACTAGAAAAATATTAAGCGAAGAAGAGATTGAGAAAAATATTAAAAATATCAAAAATATTTTAAAAAAATTTTTAGATAATAATGATCCAAATACAAAACCAATATTTGTAAATAATCATACTTGGCTTAAGGATTTAAATTATATTTCTTTTTTAAGAGATATAGGAAAACATTTCACGATAAATAGAATGTTAACATTTGATAGTGTAAAACTTAGATTAGATAGAGAGCAGTCACTAAGCTACATGGAGTTTAATTACATGATTTTACAAGCATACGATTTTCTTGAATTAAATAAGAAAGAAAATTGTCTATTACAAATGGGAGGTTCAGATCAATGGGGAAACATTGTTAATGGTGTTGAGCTTATTAAAAGATATTCTAATAACCAAGCCTTTGGTTTAACAACTCCGTTAATTACACTTGCAACTGGTGCTAAAATGGGAAAAACTGAAAGTGGGGCTATTTGGTTAGATGAAAAATATTTATCAGCTTATGATTATTGGCAATTTTGGAGAAACATAGATGATAGAGATGTAATCAAATTTTTAAAAATGTTTACTGAAATTGAAATTAAGGAAATAGAAACAATTAAAGATAAAGACATAAATGAATTAAAAATACTACTTGCTAATAAAACCACAGAAATGTTGCATGGAAAGGAAGCAGCTAAAAATTCTGAGCAAGCAGCAAAAGAAGCTTTCTCCGGAAACACTCTAGGTTCGAACTTACCTAAAGTTAATATTCAATCAAATAAAATAGAGGAAAAAATAAATATAGTAGACCTTGTTTTATTATCTAAACTAGAAAACTCGAAAAGCGAAATCAGAAGACTTATAAAAGGGAATGCGATTAAAATAAATGACGATGTTATTTCAGATGAAAAATTCGAAATCAATAAAAATTTATTTAAAGATAACTATCTTAAACTTTCCCTTGGAAAAAAAAGGCATATTAAAATAGAATTAAATTAATTTTTTTTAATTTTCTCTAAAGTTCTAGTGATAAACCTGGGTGTTAAAGTTTTTATAGGATTTACAGTAGTTTCTAAATCTTTTGGGGGGCCTTTAATTTTAAAGCTGACACCAAAAACACCATCGCCCACTTTCTTTCCAATCAATAGATCTCCAAGGAAAGGTATTGAAGCAATAGATCTGTTGATTGTTGTCGCTGGAACCAAAGTTCCTCTTAAACTAATTAATTTATCCTCCTCAATGTATCCTTCCAATAAAATAGATATTGCTGGACCAATTGCATATAATTCTTGAATTTTCATTAGTTTATCTTGATTAGTAAAATTCATTTCAAAATCTGTAAATCTTATACCCTCTCCTTTGAGTAAATCTGCTATTCCTTGAAGTGATGCAAGCGCTAACAATTTTGCTAACGCTGGAATTTCTTTAACTTTAAAATTATCAATTACTAATTTAGAGGTTGAAACTCCATCCTTTTTCAAGGAGTAAAAGTCTAAATATCCTTCTCTATCATCTTTAAAACCTTTGATAAACTTATATCTATCTACTAGGGGTTTTGCCTTAGATGAGAAAAGAGTAGTAATTTTTTCACGTTGATCATTTGTTCTAATTGTAAATTTAATATTTTGCGAATTATTATAAAAGGCCAAAATATCTGCTTCTTCTACTTTATTATCAATAATTTTTATCTTTCCATTTAAATCTTTAACAAAGTGTATTTCATCAAAGTAAACTTCCTTAAAATTTAGGTCCATACTTAGGTTATTTTCAAAAAGATTGTTTTCTTTTTTATCATTAGCATCTAGTAAATTCGAAATTAAAGAATTTGCATTAAATGAAGTACCATCAATTAAATAATTTTGGCCTTCTACTTTTTTTATATTGTAATTATTTTTTTTATTTTCTGTATCTAAATAATTAAAATTTGCCTGATCAATTTTTATTATTTGATTAGAAGCGTTAAGAGATAAATTCTTAA
>CACJTU010000017.1 GCA_902596375.1 uncultured Pelagibacteraceae bacterium | reverse complement strand
TCTTTATATCCTCCACCAATTTCATTAAATATTTTTTTCATTGGAGTTCCCATATCAATTTCATAAACACCTGGGTTGTTAAAGAAACTATCCAAACAAACCAATTTAGTACCTGCTGATTTTTTATTTCCTATAGATGAAAACTTTTCAGACCCATTTATTAAAATTCCAGTTGCAGCTGCTAAAGTTTCAACATTGTTAACTACAGTTGGTTTTTTATATAATCCTTCTGTAACAGGAAAAGGAGGTCTAACGTCAACTTCTGCTCTTCTTCCTTCAATAGATGCAATCAAAGCTGTTTCTTCTCCACAGATATATGCACCTTGACCAATACATATTCCTAAATCGAATGAAAAATCTGTTCCTAAAATATTTTCACCTAATAATCCTAATTTTTTAAGTTCGTTTATACTACCATTCAATGCTTCAATTGATTTTGGATATTCACCTCTTATATATAAAACACCCTCATCACTCCCAATTACATAACCACACATTACCATTCCAAAAATAACTTTTAGCGGCTGGTCTTCTAACAAATACCTATCTGAAAATGCACCAGAGTCTCCCTCGTCAGCATTACAGATAACATATTTTTTATCACCTTTCGCTTTACTACAAAAATCCCATTTCATTCCTGTTGGAAAACCTGCACCACCTCTTCCTGTTAAATTTGAATCTAATAATGATTTTATTATTTCTTTTTTATCTGTTTTTATAAATTTACTTAATTGCTCTTTGAATTGATCTGTTGATGATAATTTGTCATCCATTAAAAAACTTGTTGTAGCAAAACTTTTTGAGAAAAATTTTTCTTGCTTAATTTCCTCACCTTTAATTATTTGGTCAATTTTTTCTATATCTTTACCAGCATAATTTTCTCCATCATAATGGAAAGCATGGTTTTCATAACAATGACCTAAGCAGAACATTTCTCCAACTTTGTCATCACCTAGTTTTTCTTTTAATTTATCTTTTAATTTGTCTTGAGTACCTGCGCACATGCATGCACTACCGTTACAAACAAAAGCTTTCTTTTCTCTATGAGAGGGTCTTAAAAACTCATAAAAGGATTCTGCACCATGAAGAGTTGAAACACCTAGGTTATGTTTTTTGGCAATTTCTTTAATATCTTGTGGATTATCGCTTAAGGTATTTTCTGAGATTTGCTTAAATAGGTTGTCTTTTAAGCCTATTCTGCCTGATAAATTACTTATATTTTTTGACACAAATACCCTTTTATTAATTTAGCCCACAATAACTTTTTTGTTATTTGTGTAAATATTAAAACTGTCCCTCTTTACGAAACCAACAAGGGTAATGTCAAATTTATTCGCTAAATCGATAGCAAGACTAGTTGGCGCACCAACTCCTATCATTATACCTATATCCGTCATCAAAACCTTTTGAACCAATTCAAAATTTAGTCTGCCTGAGCATGTTATAAATTGGGTTTTCGGATCAATTTGATTGTTCTTTAATGCACAACCAATAAGTTTATCTAGAGCGTTATGTCTTCCCACATCCTCTCTGACAGCAACCAACTCTCCATTACTATTAAAAAGACCACTTGCATGAATTCCACCTGTTTTACTAAATTCTGATTGGCCTTCTCTCAATGTATCTGGCGATTTAACAATTACCTCTTTTTTGATTTTGGGTTCTGATGAATTTGTTTTATTTTTTTTAATTATTTCAAGAGCATCAAGAGAAGATTTTCCACATACACCACATGAGGAATTAGTTAAAAAGTCTCTTTTTATTTTTGCAATATTTATATTTTTAGAATTATTTAAAGTTGCTAAAATTTTGTTTTGAATATTGTATTGACCAACTTTATCTCCATAACTTTCTATTAAATCAATATCATCAATATTTGTTATAATTTGTTCATTATATAAAAATCCTCTTACAAGATCCTCATCATCGCCAGGAGTTCTCATTGTTATAGATAAACTTTGATTTATCCATTTATCAGACTCTTTATACTTTAATGAAATCTCCAATGGTTCTTCAATTGAGATTAAATCATCTATATTTTCAAACTTATTAGATGAATATTTTAAAACTTTATATTTAGAATTCATAAAACTATTTTAATGGATAGTTATTTTTTAATAAATATTTGTTAATTATGATTGCTAGTAACAATATAATTATGCTACCAAAAATTATTGGATTAATTAAATAATCATAAGAGGCACTTCCAATAATAACTATAATTGGATTTCCACCAGCAGGTGGGTGAACAATATTAAATAAAATCATTAAAAAAACTCCTGCTCCTACTGCAATTGCAATACTGATATAAATCGGGAGCGGAATATAGTTTACAAAAATTACTCCTACTAAAGCAGTTACCAAATGTCCAAAAAAAACATTCTTTGGTTGTGCAAATGGGCTCTCAGGAAAACCAAATAGTAAAACCATTGAAGAACCGAAAGAGGCTGCAATAAAATATCCGAGTGTACTTTTATAAGTAAGGACTGTTAGCACACCAATTGTAAATGCAGAAAAAAAACCTGCAATTAATGCTTTTTGCAATAAGGGTTTTGTAATTTTGATCATTTAAATTTTTAACGCTTTAGCAATAGTTCTTAAAGGTAAAAGCAAACATTCTTTCCTTGAAAGATTTTTTTTATCTAAAATTTCTTTAAAGTCTTTCCAATTTTTTTCCATACTTACTTTTGCGTCCTCAAAAAGTTGCTCACCAACATTTATAAATTTTTTAATATCATCAACTTTTTTTTCCTTAATTTTTCTGGACAGTAGACTGACTGATGCCTGACAATAAACACATGATTTACACTGATAACCCATATCTTTTACAACATCTTCTTTGACAATTAAGCTTATTTCCATCTCATCACCACATAATGGATTTTTGTGTTTTGACTTATGAGTATAGTTTTCAACAACTTTATTATTTTCAGTATGGGCGGCTATTTCTAAAATTCTTAAATCCATTTAATTTCTTTAATTCAACTTTGAATGTTTTATATTTTATAGATGGATCATAACAATATTTTAGGCACTGTGCTAGCAGGCGGTAAGTCACAAAGATTTGGAGAAGATAAATCCCAAGTAAAGTTAGCTGGTAAATTGTTAATTGATCACATGTTGACTGAAATTATTGATGAATTCAAGGAACTCTTAATAGTTTCAAATAATAAAATTAGTTTTCATAACTCAGAAAAAATTTCAATAATTGAAGATTTTGAAAAAGGTCTTGGTCCGTTAGGTGGAGTTTTATCAGCTATGAAATGGATAAAAGAAAACCAAAAAGACTACAAGTGGATAGCAACTTTCCCTGTTGATACACCTTTTTTTAAGAGACAAATACTTAAAGATTTTATTCAAAATATAAATTTTAATGAAAGTGATTTATTTTTTATTAAGTCAAACAACACACGACATAATATATTTGGCTTATGGTCTATTAATTTACTAGATAAGTTAGAGAAAGATTTAAACAATGGAGAAAGAAAAGTAGAGTTGTGGGCTAATAATACTGGTGTAAAAATAATTAATATGGAGTTTTCAAATAATAATCCTTTCTTTAATATAAATACAAAAGAAGATTTAAAAAAAGCTGAAGAAATACTCAAAAATGATTAGTTACGAAAAATCTAAGACAATTTTAAAAAAAGCAAAAATTAAAATTAAAGAGGAAACTATAAAGAGTATAAATTCTCTAAATAGAGTAGTTTCTACCAATATTTATTCTAATATAGATTATCCTGCAGGGAATAATGCTGCGTTTGATGGTTATGCAATTAATTCAAAAGATACCAATGGATTAAAAAAAAAATTCCCAAAAAAATTTAAAATTATTGGCTCAATTGCGGCGGGAATGAAACCATTTAAAAAAAAGATAAAAAAATTTGATACTGCCGAAATAATGACAGGAGGAATTATACCAAAGGGTTTTGATACAATTATTCCTATAGAACAAATAATTTTTGCGCCTAATAAAAAATATATTTTAATTGACCAAAAAATAAAAAAATTTGATCACGTTAGGTTTGCAGGTTCAGATTATAGAAAAGGGGAGGTTGTAATAAAAAAAAATACAATTGTTCAAACAAAACATATTTTAGCTTTTAAAAGTTTAGGTATTAAACAAATTAAAGTAAAAAAAAGAATTAAGATATTATTTTTTTCGACAGGAAACGAAATATCAGACAAAGATAATATTCCAAATTGGATGGTAAGAAATTCTAACACACACTATATAAAAAACTTAAATCAAAATTTTTTATTTAACTTTAAAAGTGGAAGTATATTAAGAGATAATCATCAAAATATATTTAAACAAAAAATAAATAAATTAATTAAATCTAAAGATGATATTATTATTACGTCAGGCGCAGTTTCTGCTGGTAAGTTTGATTTCATACCTGGTGTTGTTAAAAAATTTGAATTATCAAGCTACTTTAAAAGTGCTGCAATAAGGCCTGGTAAACCAATAATGTTTGCGAAAATTAAAGGAAAAGAAAAGGCAATATTTGGTCTACCTGGAAATCCAATCTCTTCAGCCGCATGTTTTAGATTTTTTGTAATTCCATATATTTTAAATGCATTAGGATTATCAGAAGAAAAATCAATTAAAGCTATTTTGATGAACGGTTTTAATAAAAAAAAGAATTTCACAAGATTTGTAAAGAGCCAATTAAGCACAACTAAAAATGGAAAAATAAATGTTAAAATTTTAAAAGGTCAAGAGTCTTTTAGAATTAAATCATTTGTAAAATCAAATATTTGGGTTTTGTTACCAGCTGGTAAATCAAAATTTAAAAAGGGAGATATCGTTGATTGCTTTTTCCCCAACTTTTCAAATCAAAATTTAGTTTAGAAATGTATTTTTGTTGTAGAAAATTCTATTTACAATTAGATTTCTAATTATGTTAGAGTTAAGAAATCCAAGAATAGCCATTCCCGTTGTACTTTTTGCCGGTCTGTTGTGGTCGTTTGGTCCATTAGTGGTTCGATACATGGAAAATCCGCAATTGGCACCTTGGCAGTACATTTTTGGCAGAGGTTTAACAATTTTCATCTTATTAAATCTTTATTTATTTTTCGAGGAAGGAAAAAATTTTTACAAAAACTATTATAAAATAGGTTTATCTGGGGTAATTGGTGGATCTGGATTGGGGATCGCTATGATTACATTTATTTATTCAATTACAAATACTAGCGCTGCAGTTACTTTGCTTTGTTTGGCAGCGATGCCTTTTTTTACAGCATTATTGGCATTTTTATTTTTGAAAGAAAAAATTTCTCTTAATGTGTGGATTTCAATAATAATTGCAACAGTTGGTATCATTATTATGGCACTTGGAAATACTGGAGAAAAATCTTTAATTGGTTTTGTGTTTGGTTTAACTTCTTCAATTGGTTTTTCAGTTTTTTCTGTAACTCTAAGGTGGAGAAAAGAAACACCAAAATTCACAACAGTAGCTTTTGCAGGTTTCTTTTGTTTTGTGTTTGCAACAATTATGATTTTATCAAACAACTTAGTTTTCTTTTCATCTAGCTATAACGGAGCTTTATTTTCTTTGCATGGGACGTTAGTGTGTTTTGGATTAATTTTATATTCGATTGGATCTAAGGCCATACCAGCAGCAGAATTGACTCTATTATCTTTAACTGAAGTTGTAGGAGGAATTTTTTGGGTTTGGCTGCCATTATTTGGAATTAATGAAGTGCCATCCACAAATACTATAATCGGTGGTTTTTTTCTTTTTGTATCTATATTTTATTACAGTTTAATAATGAGATGGAACAAAAGATACATAGCATTAAATTAATATGGAACGACCAGATTTTTTTGAACTTAAAAATGGTGAGAAAGTAAAATTACCTTTCACAGATAAAGAATATAACAATCGAGTAAGTAAACTTAGATCAGTTATGGATCAAAATGGTCTTGATATGGTTATCTTAACTTCAATGCATAACGTTGCATATTACACAGGTTTTATTTATTGCTCTTTTGGTAGACCATACGGATGTGTGATCACTAAAAATAAAATCTCAACAATTTCAGCTAATATTGATGCAAGTCAACCATGGCGTAGATCCCATTGTGATAACGTTATTTATACTGATTGGAAAAGGGATAATTTTTTAAGAGCCATTGTTTCAATTATTGGAAGAGATGAACCTCCAAAAAATATTGGAATTGAAAATGATCATGTCACTTTAGATATGAGAGAAAAAATAGGATCTATCTTTACTTTCTCTGTATTTAGTGATGTTTCAAAAGATCTAATGAAACTTAGAATGATTAAATCTGACGAAGAAATTGAGATCATTAGAAATGGTGCAAGGATTGCAGATACTGGTGGTGAGGAAATTGTTAAAAATATTAAAGAAGGCAACACAGAGATCGAAGTAGCAATAGCAGCTAGAGATAGAATGGAAAGAGAAATTGTTAAAAGTTATCCAGGTGCAGAGTACATGGACACTTGGGTATGGTTTCAATCGGGTATCAATACAGATGGAGCTCACAATCCAAAGACTAATAGAAAATTAGTTAAAGGAGATATTTTATCTTTAAATACCTTTCCAATGATCTCAGGATACTACACTGCACTAGAGCGAACTTTATTTTTAGATCATGCTGATGATGCTTCACTTAAAGCTTGGGAAGCAAATGTTAAAGTGCATAAGCGTGGATTAGAATTAATCAAACCAGGTGTTAAATGTTCTGATATCTGTCATGAACTAAATGAATTATTTGCTGAACTTGGTTATCTTCAGTATCGAACTTTTGGTTACGGACATTCATTTGGTATGCTTTCACACTTTTATGGAAGAGAAGCTGGTTTAGAATTAAGAGAAGATATTGATACTGTTCTTGAAAAAAATATGGTCGTGTCTATGGAGCCAATGATAATGATCCCAGAGGGCAATCCTGGTGCAGGTGGATATAGAGAACACGATATTTTGGTGATTGGCAAAGATGCAGCAGAAAATATTACAAAATTTCCTTTCGGCCCTGAGCATAATATTATAAAAAACTAATTTTTATGAGCGAGAATAAAACTATTGTTAATAGTTGGAATGAGTGGGATCCGTTAAAACATGTGATTGTTGGAATAGCGGATGGTACTTGTATACCAGCACCAGAACCAGCATTAGATGCAAAAGTTCCAGAAGACAGTGATATGCGAGGTCAGTTTGGACCAAGAACAAAAGACACTGTCGATAAAGCAAATCAACTTTTAGATGATTTTTCAAGTATGCTTCAAAAAAGAGGTATTAAAGTCGATCGACCAACACCAATAGATTTTAATCAAAAAACATCCACACCAGATTGGGAAGCTGAAACAATGTTTGGCTGCATGCCTCCAAGAGATGTTTTGTTAACAGTAGGAAACGAAATTTTAGAAGCTACAATGAGTTATCGATGTCGTTGGTTTGAATATTTATGTTACAGACCACTTCTAAAAGATTATTATAATCAAGATCCTAACATGAGACACGAGTCTGCTCCAAAACCAAGATTAACTGATGCAGATTATAGAAAGGATTATTTATCAGATAAAATAGGTGTCCAAAAAAGATTAGAGTGGACTGAAAAAAAATATTTCGTAACCACTGAAGAAGAACCATTATTTGATGCAGCGGACGTACTAAGATTTGGAAAAGACTTGGTTGTACAACATGGATTTACAACAAATTTAAAAGGAATTGATTGGCTAAAGAGACATTATAAAGATCACAGAGTACACGCAGTTAACTTCCCAGGTGATCCTTATCCAATTCACATTGATGCAACTTTTACCCCAATTAAAGAAGGTTTAATTATAAATAACCCACAAAGAAGACTTCCTAAAGAACAAAGAAAATTATTTGAAGATAATGGTTGGGAAATTGTAGACAGTGCACAACCAGCACATAACGAACCACCTCCATTATGTTATTCATCAACTTGGCTATCAATGAATGTTTTAGTTTTAGATCCTAAAACTGTGTGTGTGGAAAAAAGCGAAACTTATCAAGCTGAACAATTAGACAAATTGGGAATGGAAGTTGTACCAGTAGAACTTAGAGATGCTTATGCTTTTGGTGGAGGTTTACATTGTTGTACTGCAGATGTTTACCGAGAGGGCGATCTTAAAGATTACTTTCCTAAACAATAATTATGGCAAAAATTAAAATTAAAAGAGAGCGAGTTAAATTCGCTTCTGATAATGTTGCTGGTGCCTGTCCCGAGGTATTAGATGCAATTTTAAAAGCCAATGAAGGAGATAGCACTCCTTATGGTAATGATACGATATCAACTGAATTACAAGATAAGTTTTCAGAAATATTTGAAAAAGAGGTAATTGTTTTTCCTACTGCCTCAGGTACTGCAGCTAATGCTTTAGCATTATCCACAATGACACCATCTTATGGAAATATTTATTGTCATAAGATGTCACATATAAATACCGATGAATGTGGTGCACCTGAATTTTATACAGGAGGAGGAAAGTTAGTTACATTAAATGGAGTAATGGGAAAAATAACTGCGGAGGAGTTGGATCAATCGATAGGTGGAAAAGGAATTGTTCATCATACGCAACCTTCATCAGTTAGTATTACTCAGGTTTGTGAAACAGGTGAGGTTTATCAATTAGATGAAATTAAAAAAATTGCAGAAATCACTCATAAACATAATTTAAATTTACATATGGATGGAGCCAGATTTGCTAATGCATTGGTATCTTTAGATGTAACTCCTGCTGAAATGACATGGAAATCTGGGGTTGATGTATTGTCATTTGGAGCAACTAAAAATGGATGTTTAGCAGCTGAAGCAATTATATTTTTTAAGAAAGAATTAGTAGGTGACATTGCTTATTTAATGAAAAGAGCAGGACATTTACTATCTAAAATGCGTTTTGTCTCTGCACAATTAGATGCTTACATTTCAAATGATGTTTGGTTGAGAAATGCAAAGCACGCTAATGCAATGGGTAAAAAATTAAGTGATGGTTTAAACAAGCATAATGATATTGAAATTTCTTATCCAACAGAAGCAAATGAAGTATTTGCAAAATTTCCAAGAGAAAAAATAGAACATCTAAATTCTGAAGGTTATAAAATGAATGAAGAAGAATTAGATGGAAAAGCGGTAAGATTAGTTGCTGCTTGGAATACTAAAGATAGTGATGTTGATGAATTGTTAAATACAATTAAAGCTAACTAGGATTTTCTTTTAAAAAATCAATATACTTTATAACTTCATCATACTGTTCATCAGGAATATCTTTGTAACTTGCATTAAATTTACTTTTTACGCAAATAGCAACATGGGCATAGGGGTTTCTTCCTTTAGGATGATTTGGATGGTCAGGTAACTGCCCCACCAAATAATCGCCAGCTTCCTGAATAATTTTCCAGAGTTTACTAGCATTTTCTTTGTTCATACAACCTAAATTCTTGTTTTATCTCTTCTGTGTCGAGTTTAATTTTATTTTTTTTTATTATTATCAAAAGTATAAAAAATAAATGCTAAAATCCAAAAAAACATAGTTGCAGGAAAATCATATATAAAATTTAAGATTTGTTTAGTTATCCACCAACTTGAGTATTCTGGTGCAATATCTATATTTGTCAAAAAATATAAAGCTTGACCAAAATAATAGGTTTCCCAACTTCCAGACTCTAACCAACCCAAAACTGAAAGAACTAAATAAAACAAGCCAAATAAAAAAAAAATTAGAGAAATTATTTTATTCATTTAATTTAACCCAATTGTTTTAATTTCTTTATACAAATTTAATATTTCATTTTCATTATCGAGCAACTCATTCAAGTCTTCAGATAAATTAAAATTTGAGAGTTTATTTGGGTAAATTTTATAAATATAAATAATTTTATAAAGAAGTTTAAAATGTAAAACTTGAAGTGGTGTTAATGGTATTTTTACAAAATTATCATTGATTTTTTTTGATTTTAACTTCATGGTATTTTCAGTAATGTTATCTTCAAATACTTTTGGGTGGACTTTTTCAACCAAAGAATAAACGAATGTTTCAATCAAATTTACTTGATCTAGATTGTATTGCTGTCCATTTTCGTCAGGATCATGTTTGATATAATGATTAACAAATTTAAGTAATGCAAATTCGGGGTTTAGTTTCATTTATATCCTTATTCAAAATTAACAAATCTTAAAATATTAGTCTATTAATTTAAAAAATAATAATTTGATTTATCTAAAAAATAAACTTTTTCTAATATCTATAATTTCTCTGATCTGTTTGTCTTTAATAGCATTCCAAGAAACAAATAAAGTGCACAATTGATACAAAGCAAATATCTCATTTTTTTGATTTTGAGACAAATCACTATCTGCCTCTACATAGTTTTCAAAATAAGAAATATTATTTCTTGCACAGTTTAAATAATATTTACATGCATCTGTTACTGTAGCGGTTGACCACCATTTAGAGTCTCTGAAAAGGTTAGATATTTCTTGATAGAAAGAACTTGTTTCAGAAATAACTAAATCCTTTTGAACATTTTCTGAAAATTGATCTAATTCAAATTGGATTAGAGCCAATATCTTTTTTTCGCTACTTCTTTTTACAAGTAGTTCAATGACATTTTTATATGACATTGATTGGATTTTATTCCAATTATCAAAAAAATCGTTTGGTGCTTTGTTTGAATCTGCCATGTTTAATTATTTAAAGGTAACCAAGAATTATATAAAGGATTATCTTTATTGATTGGAAGTTTAATGTTCTTATTTTGTCTAGAAGAATCATAAACAGCGGTTACAAATTCTAGAGATTTTCTAGCATCTGATAAAGTTACCTCATCACTAGGAGATCCATCTAGTTTATAAGCAATTTCCTCAAACATACCTGCATACCATGATTTTGGTTCTTTTACTTTTGATAGTACTTCATCTATTTGAGCTTGAGTTATAGGAGCTCTTGGTAAAAAGTCCCATTTATCATCAGCTGGACTATATGGTTTATCTGGTGATGCACCGGACTCAGCTGTTAATCCTTCAAAACAAAATCTAAGTCTACTAGTATCATTTGCTGCACCCAATGTAATTGAACTTGTAACAAGAGCTCCATTTTTCATTTCAATTGAAAGGGCAGCACAATCCTCAACTTCAATATCATTTACTCTAGTTGTTAATTTTGCAAAAACATTTGAAACAGGCCCCAAGATCATACTCACTAAATCATGAATATGGATGGAATGACTTAATATTGCACCACCGTGTTCACCTTCCCAAGTTCCTCTCCAAGGTTTTGAATAATAATCTTTACCTCTATTCCAATGAGTTTCTAAAGATGCAACCAAAGGGTTTCCTGCTAAACCAGATTTGATTAATGATTTTAATTTTGAAAATCCTAGACCATATCGATATTGAAATACTGGGAAAAGAAGCTTGCCAGTTGCTTTACTGATCTTTTCTAATTCGTCTACATCTTTAAGACTTGAAACTAATGGTTTTTCACAAATCACATGCTTACCTGCTTCCATAGCTTTTTTACAAGCAGAAAAATGTAAATGTGGTGGAAGACAAATATCAATTATATCAATTTCTTTGATTTTTAATACATCATCAAAATCTAGAGAAACTTTTGTTTCATTATTTGATTGAAGTATTTTATCAATAGCCTCCCGAGTTAAACCACATAATGTGTGAACATTAAATCTCTCGGATACTTTTTTAAAATCCTCAAAATGCTTTGCTCCTATATTGGTTCCAATTATTGCTACTTGATATTTTTTCATTTTTTTTCAGCTTGCTCTTGAGCTTTAATAGCAAGTTCCATTGAAAGGTAAGTAATTTCTTGAGGACATGCAGTTTCTGTTCTGTTTAAAACATCAGTAATTAAATTACTAAAGTAGGGTAGTTTAACTTTAGAACAATCAATATGCTTCACCTCATCATTGTTTGCTAAAAATAAATGATTACCTTTTTCTGATTTTGCTAAGTCAGTATATTTTCTTATTTCAATAAAACCTTTGTCTCCAAGTATTAGTAATCTGCCATCTCCCCAGGTTGGAAGGGCATCTGGAGTAAACCAATCCAGGCGAATATAACCATGCCCACCATTGCCAGTAAGGTTCACTTCACCAAAATCTTGAAAACCAGGCATATCTTTCTTTGTCGTATTTTCTACTAATGCATGGTTGATTTTTGCCTGATTTGATTTTGTAAATACTAAAAATTGATGAATTTGATGGGAACCAATATCGGTAATAATTCCTCCATAGCTTTGACGATTATAAAACCAATCAGGTCTTTCATAATTACCCTGTCTATGGGGACCTGTACCAATCGTTTGCTTTACTTTACCAATTTTTCCCTCATTGACTAATTCTTCAGCTTTAGCAACTGCAGCAACGTGAAATCTTTCAGAAAAATTTATAGACCATATTTTTCCAGTTTCTTTAACAGTGTTTTTCAAATTATTTAACTGATCTAACGTAGTACAGCCTGGTTTATCTACCATAACATCTTTCCCAGCTTTTAATGCATCTATTGAATGACCAGCTCTATCTACAGGGATCGAAGATATTAAAATCATATCAATAGATGAGTCATTTAATATTTCCTCTTTATTTTCTTTTCTTTTAATATTTGGATATTTTTTATTAAATTTTTGAAGAGTTAAAGGATCCCCATCTGTCCAAAAGTAATTACAGTCACAACCTTCTTTGATCATTTCATCTAGCATATCGAAAATATGACCATGATCTATTCCGATTACTCCAAGGTTAAGTGCTTTTTTCATAAACTAATAAGATCCTTTTTGTTTTGCACCCTTATAAAAAATTTCTTGCAAGTAATCATTTTCTTTTTTTCGAAGTAAAATACTTTCTTCACTCATTAAAGCATTAGTTCTGTTTATAATTTCATGATGATGATATTTATCTTCTCCTCTTGCAATTTGGACACTATTTTTACCTAAGGTTTGTTTTACGTTTGTACCTATATAACTTTGAATAACAAATCCTATTCTTCTGTCATTACTCTTATTTATTCCTGACCCGTGCACTACTCTTGGGTGATGTAAAGACATTTGACCAGCTTTTAGTTCTATAGATTTAACTTCGTCTTCAGGCACATTTTCTACTGTTTGTCCCCTGGTAAGTAAATTTCCTTCATTAAATTTCTCATTGTGATCTTTAATATTCAAATGTGATTTAGGCCACATTTTCATACATCCGTTATTTTCATTCGAATCTGTTAATGCTACCCATGCTGTAACCCAATTGTGTGGTTCTAATCCTATGTACTTTGCATCTTGGTGATAGCTTACAAAACCTTGTTTATTAGGGTTTTTAATAAATAAAGTAGTGCTGCAAACTAATATGTTTTTTCCAATAATACTTTCTACTGCATCTAAAATTTTTGAATTATGAACGATCGAATCAAGTTTTGGTGAAATTAAATGGACATTATATCTTCCTGATTTATCTATTTCATTTGGTAATTTTTTTTCAATTAATTCAATTTCCTTTCTTGCCTCCAATGCTTCACTATTAGACA
>CACJTU010000016.1 GCA_902596375.1 uncultured Pelagibacteraceae bacterium | reverse complement strand
AGGAGATCCAGATTTTATAAATTTAGATCTTGATAAAATCCTATCAGAAGAAACATTAGACGAGATTGCCAATAAAATATCTTTAAACAAGTGTTCAGAGGTTGGTGACTTAAATATTCCAAATCACCCTGAAACAGTTTATTTAACTGTTGTAGATAAAAATCTGAATACAGTTTCAATAATTAATTCAGTTTGTTATGCATTCGGCTCTGCAATAACAACGGAGAAAACAGGTATAATTTTACATAATAGAGGAACAAACTTCAGAGTTGAAGAAAATCATCCTAATTGTATAGAGGGTTTAAAGAGACCCTTACATACTATTATACCGGGGATGGTAATAGACAAAAATGGAGACCAAGTACTTAGTTATGGTGTAATGGGAGGTCAGTACCAGCCTGTAGGACAAGTACATGTTTTAAATAGTATATTAGATTTTAATCTTTCACCACAACAAGCTATAAGTTTTCCAAGAGCTTTTCATTTTAATAATATTTACAAATTAGAAAGAACTGTTTCTGAAGATGTGATGCAAGGATTAAAAGAAATTGGACATAACGTTGAATATATAGATGAAACTCATGGTGGTGGCCAAGCAATTAGCATTGACCGAAAAAAAGGTAATTTAATTGGCGGATCAGATCCTAGAAAAGATGGCTACGCAAAAGGTTATTAATTTAAATGAAAAAAATAGTAAAAAATATTATTGAACATCAAAATAATAATAATATTGCAATTACCTCAATAAGCCATCCGCCGCTTTATTATAACGAATTAAAATTATTAATTAAAAAAATATCAGGCCAATTAGCAGCAAATGATATTTCCAATAAAGATAGGGCGGCAATTGTTTTGCCTAACGGCCCTCATATGGCTACAAGCTTTTTAGCTATATCAAGCTATATGTCGGCAGCGCCTTTAAATCCTAATTATAAAGCAGAAGAATTTGAATTTTACTTAGGTGATTTAAAACCAAAAATTTTAATTGTTGAGCCTAACTCAAAAAATCCAGCTGTAGAAGTTGCAAAGAAACTAAAAATCCCAGTATGTGAAATTAAAACTAAAGAGAATACGCCAAGCGGTATGTTTGATTTATTTAAAAATACTAAAGACTTTGATCTTCCTGATGAAGAGGATGAATCTTTAGTGCTACACACATCTGGAACAACATCGCGGCCGAAGATTGTACCTTTATCAAATAAGAATATTTTCTCGTCCTCTGAGAATATTTCCTCGAGTTTAAATCTTGATGAAAATGATCATTGCTTAAATATAATGCCCTTATTTCACATTCATGGTTTAATAGCGGTTTTGGCATCTTCAATGAAAGTTGGTGCGTCTGTATGTGCTAGCAGCGGTTTTAATGCTTTGAAATTTTTAGATTTAGCAAAATCAGAAAAAATAACATGGTATTCTGGTGTTCCAACTATGCATCAAGCCATATTAATGAGAGCGGATAAAAATTTGGAAATTGCTAAGAATCTAAAACTAAGATTCTTAAGATCATCTTCTGCATCTTTACCACCAGCAGTGTTTGAAAAATTAAATAAAACTTTTGAATGTCCAGTAATAGAAGCTTATGGGATGACAGAGGCAACTCATCAAATGACATCAAACCCTTTGCCACCTAAGAAACAAAAACCTGGCTTTGTTGGTATACCTGCTGGTCCTGATGTATGCATTATGGATGAACAAGGAAAACAATTAGAAAAAGGCTTAGAAGGAGAGGTATGTATTAAAGGTCCGAATGTTACCTTAGGTTATGAAAATAATCCTGAAGCTAATGAAAATAGTTTTGTAAATGGTTGGTTTAGGACTGGTGATCAAGGTTATTTTGATGATGATGGATATTTAAAAATATCTGGAAGACTTAAAGAGATAATTAACAAAGGTGGTGAAAAAATTTCTCCATTAGAGGTGGATAATGTTTTGATGGACCATCCATCAATCGAACAAGCGGTTTGTTTTGGGTATAATGATGAAATGTTGGGTGAGGATATAGCTACAGCAATCATAGTTAAAGATGGAAAAATCTGTTCCGAAGAGGATGTTAAAAATTATGCGAAAGATAAACTTGCAAAATTTAAAATTCCAAAGAAGATTTTCTTTGTAAATGAGATACCTAAAGGCGCTACGGGAAAATTACAAAGAAATATTTTAGCAAAAAATTTTGGACTCAATAATTAATGACTAAAGTTTGTATCTTTGGTGCAGGTTCAATAGGTGGGTATATTGCAGCATGCCTTAAAAAAACTGATGTAGATGTATCTTTAGTTGCAAGAGGACCACACAAAGAAGCTATAGAAAAAAATGGGCTTACATTCATAAAAAATGAAAAAATAGAAAATTATAAAGTGAAAGTAACCGATGATGTCAAAAACTTAGATACTCAAGATTATATATTCATATCAATAAAAGCACATGGAATTACAAATATTGCTGATTCTATAAAAAGAATTATGTCTGATGAAACAGCTATCATTTCAGCAGTAAATGGTCTTCCCTGGTGGTATTTTTATAAAGCTAAGACAGGTACTGAATTAGATGACAAACACATTGAGAGCGTAGATCCAAGTGGTAAAATTTGGAATACAATTAAACCTGAGAAAGCCATAGGATGTGTTGTTTATCCAGCGTGTGAAATAATTGAACCTGGAGTAATTAAACATAATTATGGTGAACGACTTTCAATGGGAGAACCGGATGGAATTAAATCTGAAAGATTAAAAAAAATTGCAAATTTGTTGATTGAAGGTGGCCTCAAAGTTCCTCAAAAGAATAATTTAAGGGATGAGATATGGATAAAATTATGGGGTAATTGTTCATTCAATATTATTAGCGCTTTGTATAATAAGTCTTTAGATGAAATAGGTAAGGATAAAGAATTATTAAATGTGGTTAGAAAGATGATGGAAGAATGCAAAAATGTAGGAGAAAAAATAGGAGTAAAATTTAATGTATCAATTGATCACAGAATTGATGCTGCAATTTCAATAATTGGTCATAAACCATCTACTACACAAGATTTATACGCTAAGAGACCACTGGAAATAGATCCTATTATTAGTTCAATTATTGAGGTTGGAAACAAATTAAATGTTGATACATCAACATTAAAATTAAAAAATAATGAGCTTAAGTTGAAAGCGGAAAAGCTTGGTTTATATAATAGGTCAGATTTAATAGAAAAAATAACTAAGTAACTAGAAGTTTAGTGAAATATCTCTATGAATAGAGTTACATTTAGATACATAGATAGCTTGCTCTTTAGTTAGTTTAGACTGCAACCTTAGTCCAATTGTTTCTTTGATTGCATTATTATATTCTTCAAGTTTAGGCATCAGATTTTGTTTGGCATCCGCTCTCCATCTAACTTCTTTATTAAAAAGTTCTATAACTTCTTTTGATTTCGCTCTTACTTCCATAGAATCAACTTCATCTGAGTCTATTATTGATAATAAATCATCAACACTATTTAAAAATTCATCCATTCCAGAGATCTCACTTAATTTATCAAAAAGTCCGTCCATAACTGATATTGAATTTTCATATTCATTTGTATAGCTTTCCTCCGTAACAAATTTCTCAAGTTCTTTAATATCCTTTGATACTTCTGCAAGTCTTTCTCCGTCGTTTATGAACATTGCAAACTGATCGAGTAGATCATAGGCTTCATCTACATTCTTTCTGTATCTTTTTGTTGTAGTATTTTTAGCTTTATTTATTTTGTCGAATTCTGAATTCTTAGCTTGCCAAATTTCTGGAATTGAGTTTTTAATTTCTTCAATTTCAAGTTTTACATCCTCAATTCTTAATTCTATTTTATTTTTCTCATCTAATTCGTCATCATCTAAATTTCTAATTTCTGCTTTATATTTTTCTATTTTTTTATTTAATTTGAGTATTTTCTTTTGCTTTTTTCTTACAGTGAAATGTAGATCCCTATAATCAACAGCATATTCATTGTATTCGACCTCAACTTTTTTTAATTTATCGACTAATGCAAAAGTTCCTAATGCACTATCAAAATGATCTTCTAAAATTTCCATTTTATCATCTGGCAGATCAGTTGGTGCCTCAGATTGAAATTTTAATATTGCATTTTTAATTGTCTCACCATTGTTATTAAATCTTGCAAATTTGTACTCCTGCAAACAGTACTGTAATTTAGGATTCATTGGTGGAGGAGCAACATTCGAAGTTAAATATACTCTATTTGGCAGATAATTTACTAAGCTAGGGTATGTACCGACTATTCCCAATCCTATAAGCTGTAGAATGATAAAAGGCACAACACCTTTCCAAATATCAAGTGTTTTAACAATTTTGGGAGCTACACCTTTTAAATAAAAGAGTGCAAATCCAAATGGTGGCGTTAAGAAGGAGGTCTGCAAGTTAACACCAATCATAACTCCCAGCCAAACGGCTGTAACGTTAGCCCCTGTTTCAGCTAATAATATTGGTGCAATTATCGGAACAACAACAACTGCAATTTCAATAAAGTCTAGGAAAAATCCTAGCAAGAAAATTACGATCATCACGACAACAAATTGTGTCCAAAAACCACCTGGTAAATCCTGTAAAAAATCTCTTACTAATTCTTCTCCACCAAAAGCTCTAAATCCTGAAGTAAGCATCGCTGCTCCTAAAAGAATAATAAATACCATTGAAGTAGTCACACACGTTTCTGTTACAACTTCTTTTAGAACATTTTCTGTTTTAAAAGTTCTCCAAAAACTCCAACCTATTCCGTATACTAGTATGACCACAAAGAAAGCGGTAATAAAGATTGCACTTAAATCTCTTTCCTCCAAATTTTTTACATTTAATTCATAATTTGATGCAAAGAATGTAATTGGAATTAGAGATCCAATAATTAAAATTAAAGGATAGAACGCACTTTTCTTTCCTTCATATAATCTATAACCAGCCATCAAAGTGGCACCAATTGCTCCAATTGAGCCTGCTTGGTTTACAGTGGCGATACCCATTAAAATTGAACCTAATACAGCGAATATTAATGCAAGTGGTGGTATAATAATTACAACTACTCGTAACCAAAATTTAAGGTCAAAATTTCCTTTAAATGGAACTGGTGGAGCAACGCCTTTCTTTATTCTAGCAAAAATAAACACATAAATCATATAAAGAGCAACTAAGACAAGGCCTGGTAAAAGTGCTCCTAAGAACATATCACCTGCACTTGATGAACCTACTCTAAATTCACCTGGCATGTTAAATTCACCAGTTAAGGCTTTATAATCATTTTGTCTTAAGTTATTTGCAACATCAGATGCACTTGCCAACTGGTCAGCAATAATAATTAAAACAATTGATGGAGGAATAATTTGACCTAATGTTCCTGATGAACAAACTATTCCACTAGCAAGTTGTCTGTCATACTTGTTATTTAACATCGTTGGTAACGAGATTAGTCCCATCGCAATTACAGTTGCTCCAACGATACCAGTCGTTGCTGCTAATAGAGCTCCAACAAATATAACAGAAATTCCTAAACCACCAGGAATTGGTCCAAATAATTGACCCATTGTTATTAATAAGTCTTCAGCAATTTTTGATTTTTGAAGCATAATTCCCATGAATATAAATAAAGGAATTGCAATCAAAGTATCTGTTTCTACATCCCAGTAATTACTCCTAAAATTTGTAATACCAGCAACGAGCCATTCTATAGGTCCATCTACAGCAAAAAAAGCACTGGAGTCTCCCTCGAACATGTAGCCAAAAAATGCAGCTAAACCAATAGCAATTATAGCTGAACCAGGTAGTGCAAAAGCAACCGGGTAACCCGATGCAAGAGCAACAATCATTATCACAACTAGAACAGCTAAAAAGAATGTTTCCATAATTTAATTTTTGATACCTTTTAAAATTTTGTGACTACTTTCCATAAAATAGCTAGTAAATTGAATTAACATCGTGACAGCAAAAACAGCTAGATAAACAGCCATCAAATATAAAAGATAAAGACCATTCGATCCTTGTTGCGTAACCTCAAAAGCCACAACAGGACCATTTATAATGCTGGCTTTTCCATTTAAACCTAAAAATATAACTATTAATGTAAGTGGTACTCCTAAAACTGCGGATCCAACCATATTTGTCCATGCCTTCTTTTTTTCACTAAAAGAAGAATAGAGTACGTCAACTCTTACGTGACCTTCATGAATTAATGCATATGCACTAGCAAATAAATAAAGTGCAGCATACCAAAATCTAACTAAATCCCCTTGGAACGCCTGTTCATATGAAAATATAAATCTTGATAATACAATTACGAATTCACTTACAACAACCAATACTGCTAGCCAAATAAAACCAACTGATTTCGTAAAATATCCAATTACGAAAGAAATTAATATTATTGGAAAGTGAATATAAGTGATTCTTACAGGGGCCTTAACCATCAATGCTTTTACTTCAGGACTGAAGATTACTTCCCATAATCTTTCAACAACCATAAAAGATATTACAAAGTCAGCTACGCCAACTAAAAATACTGCCCAAAATGATGATCTAACAAGATATGCTGAAAATCTTGATAAAATTTTTGAATCTTGCTCCAAAGTTTGGCTATATGTTTTAAAAACATAAAAAACGACTGTAGCAATACAAATCAAATACAATCCAATTTGCATGTAACCATAATTTAAATCAGATCCCTCTAGAGCTTTTTTCTTGAGTCCAAACATCTCATGATGTGAAAAAATTTTTTTTATTCCTGGCCAATCACTCCAAACTGTTAAAACATTATTAATAAGAAATGCTAAAGTAAAAGCTAAAACTGAATAACTGATTATTCTAAGATATAGAGATAGATTTGAATTTTTTGTCACCATAGTATTTTAAAATACCTAAGTAATACTCGATTTTGTTTGAAAAAAAAGGGCCCAATTAAGGGCCCTTTAATAACTAAATTTAGTTAGATTACATTCCTAATGCTCTGTTTCTTTGAGAAATGTAAGGTGAGTCAGACAAGTTCGTCCAAGAACCAATGTCTTTTCTAGCCTGTAAGAAACTAGAGTGGACTCTCTCAGCGAGACCACTGCTTGCTCTTGTTTCCTCAAATACTTCATTAGCAGCTTTAGCAAAACCATCATAAACCTTGTCGCTAAACTTCTCTAGTTTAACACCATGATCGTTTATTAATCTTGCAAGCGCAGCACCGTTTTTAGCGTTGTACTCTGACATCATAACGTCATTTTCCATTGCAGCTGCAGCTTCAATTAATAGCTGATCTGATTTTGATAAGCTTGTAAACCAAGATTTGTTAGTACCACATGCTAACATAGATCCTGGCTCGTGCATTCCAGGATAGTAGTAGTATTTAGCAGCTTCTTGGAATTTCATAGCTTCATCATTCCATGGACCTACCCACTCTGTTGCATCAATTGCACCAGAAACAAGGTTTTCGTAAATTTGTCCACCAGGAAGTGAAACTGGAGATCCTCCAAGTTTACCGATAACTTGTCCACCTAATCCAGGCATACGCATTTTAAGACCTTTGAAGTCATTAGGGCTTCTAATTTTCTTGTTAAACCATCCACCCATTTGAACTCCTGTGCTTCCACACATAAAGTTTTTTAGACCGAATTTATCTGCTAGTTCATCCCATAATTGTTGACCACCAGCAAATCTAATCCATGCGTTCATTTCAGTGTAAGTGAAACCGAAAGGTACAGCTGTAAAGTAACCCCAAGCTGGATCTTTTTTAACCCAGTAGTAGTCAGCAGCGTGATACATTTGCGAGTTACCTGAAGCAACTTCATCAAATGAGTCAAATGCTTTAACCCTTTCGTTTGCTGCATAGTAAGTGACTTGAATTCTTCCATCACTCATGTCTATAATTCTTTGAGCAAATCTTTGCGCACCAGTTCCTAAACCTGGGAAATCTCTTCCCCATGTAGCTACCATAGAAGCTTCAATTCTTTCCTTGGCAACGGCTGGAGCAGCTAAAGATGATGCAGCTACAGCAGCAACACCAGTCGCAGCAGCAGCCTTGAAGAATTTACGTCTTGAAGGTGATTTACCCTTCAATGATTTTTTTTCTTTAATCATTATTTCTCCTCTTAGTTAATTAACTATAGAGATATAATTATAATTATTCTAAAGAGTCTAGATCAAAATGGTAACAGTGGCTTTAAATACAATCTGAAGTGGTATTAAAGGTTAATTATTGCATTTTTTTTCTAGCCAATTAGCAACACCTAAAAATTTGTGGTCATCAAATTTTGCACCAATTAACTGAACACCCAATGGCATTTTACTTTCTCCTTTTAATAGCGGGAGAGAAATACATGGAGTACCTAAATAAGACCATACTCTATTGAATTCTGCAGATCCAGTGCTCTTCAAACTTTTGGGGGCTATACCAGGGCTAGAAGGTGACAATACCCCATGATATTCCTTAAATACTTCTTCATGAGACTCATAACTTGTTTTCATAAAATCTATGGCTTTGGCATACTCTTTTGCTGAATGTTTATTGCCTTTAACAATAGCATCCCGCATAGGTTTAGATAGTTCATTTTTATACTTTTTATAATATAATCCAAAATTATTTGCTAAATCCGTTTCATAAATAATCTGATGATATTTATGAATATCTTTAAAATAAGATGGTGTATCAAAAATTTCTATGTTGTTTTTAAATGATTTAATAAAATATTCAAAGACTTCTCTAGATTTTTTTTCAACATTTTTCCAATAGTCTGTTTTATAAAAAATAAATTTGGGTTCAAAAAGTGGAATTTTTTTTGTTTCCTCAAACATACCTTCAGCTGAATAGTTGACAGTTGCACTGTTAAATTTATCTTTTTTAATTAAAACTTCTGCAAGAAGTGCTACATCTTCAACTGTTTTACCAAACATGCCAATGTGATCTAGTTTTTCTGAAGTTTTAAGAACTCCATTTCTAGAAATTAGTCCATAAGTTGGTTTATATCCAACAACTCCACAGTAAGATGCAGGTCTTATAACTGAACCACCTGTTTGAGACCCTATTGAAAGAGGTGCCATAAATGATGCAACAGCAGCAGCAGAACCACTCGATGAACCGCCTGGAGTTCTAGAGTTATCATGTGGATTAGTTGTTTTAGGTGGACCAAGATAAGCTAACTCAGCCGTTGCAGTTTTACCCATCACAATTGCACCGGCTGCTAAAAGCAAATCAATAATTTCTGCATTTTGTGAAAAAGATTTTTCTATCTTAATTACTGTTCCACATTCTGTTGGCATATCAACTGTTCCAATAATATCCTTTACTGCTATAGGAATACCGTGCAATGGTCCTATCCGTTTTCCTGATTGTCTGTATCTGTCAGCCTCTGCAGCTTTTTCTAGTAAGAGTTTTTTATCAAAATATACCCATGCTTTTAAATCTTTTTCAAATTTATTAATTTTTTCAATATACTTTTGACATACCTCAACCGAAGTCAGCTGTGCGTCTTTAATTTTCGAAGCGATTTCCTCAACTTTTAAAGAAAAAATGTCTATCATTTATTTTATAGATTATATTTTAGTTAATCACATCAACGTTTAAATTGAAAATACTTTCGATTTTTACTTAGTTCTAGATTAATTTATTATTCTCATACACGCAGCATTTCTCTGCAGGAATATGAAGTTTAACATTCTGGCCTGGTATTTCAGTCTCTCTGGTGACTTTTGATTTAATTGTAAAATCTCCCATTTTGGCAGTTATTAATTTATAGTTTCCAAGATCCTCAACCTTTTCAACATTAACGTCAATCAAGTTTTCATTTTGGTTTTGTGCAATTTTGATGAATTCTGATCTAATTCCTAATTTAATATTTTTTGTTTTTTAAATTAGATAAATCTGTATGGGTTTTAATAAAGGTATTATTAATCTTTACACTATTATTTGAGGAAGCTTCGCTTTCAAGTAAGTTCATTGCTGGTGATCCAATAAAGTATCCAACAAATGTTGTATTAGGTCTTTCAAAAAGTTCTTTCGGAGAACCGGTTTGAACCACCTCTCCTTCACTCATAACTATAATATTATCTGCAAAAGTCATCGCCTCGTTTTGATCATGTGTTACATAAACTAATGTTGTTTTATATTGCTCATTAATTTCTTTAAGATTTCTTCTTAATCTAAATTTTAAATCTGGATCAATAACAGTTAAAGGTTCATCCATTAGAACAGCAGCTACATCCTCTCTTACAAGACCTCTTCCTAAAGATATTAATTGCTTTTGATCTGCAGTTAATTTTCTCGCAGGAGAATTTAAAAAAGAATTTAAATTTAAAGTTTCAGCAACTGAATTAACTCTTTCATCAGTTTTACTTTTAGAAAAATCTCTACATTTAAGTGGAAATGCTAAATTTTCGTAAACAGTCATAGTATTATAAATAACTGGAAATTGAAAAACTTGAGCAATATTTCTATCTTCTGTTTTTAAATCTGTAACATCTTTATCATCAAATAATATTCTTCCAGCAGAAGGTCTCACTAAACCGGATACAATGTTTAGCATGGTAGTTTTTCCACATCCAGAAGGACCTAAGATTGCATATCGATTTCCATTTTCCCACGTCATTGAGAAAGGATTCAAAGCATAAACTGGATTTAGATCATTTGGATTGTACGAATGAGATATGTTGCTTAAATCAATTTTAGCCATTCAAATCTCCAAAAGGTGAAGATGCTAATTTTCCATCAGCATGAAATGCATAAGCTCTGTCAATTTTAAAATTAATTTTTACTTTATCGTGTATCTTAAAGTTTAAAACTTCTTCTATGGAAACTATAATTTTTGTATTTCCTCTTTTTAAATGTAGCAATGTTTCTGAACCACTAATTTCTGCAAGTTCAACTTCAAATTCATGTCCATTTTCGCTTAGTTCAATATCAGAAGATCTTAATCCAATTTTTAAACCATCTTCGGTTAGTTTAGATAAATGTTGTGGGGCCTCTACATCAACGCCTTCAAATCTAATTTGATTATCTGAAATTTTAGCTTCAATAATATTCATGGGGGGGTCATTAGAAATTTCTGCAACTTTTAAGGAATTGGGGTTTTCAAATATTTCTTTTGCTGGACCAACTTGTAAGACCTTGCCTTCATCTAAAACAATAACTTCACCATTTAATTCCATAGTTTCCCTTGGATCAGTTGTTGAATAAATTAATATTGTTTCATCTGCTAACCCTTTAGAAAATAGGTTCTTAAACTCTTCTCTAAGTTGCTCTCTCAATTTGTAGTCTAAGTTTACTAATGGCTCATCTAGCAATAGTATTTTAGCGTTTTTGACTAAAGATCTTGCAAGCGAAACCCTTTGTTGCTGCCCTCCAGAAAGCTCTTGGATCTTTCTATTTTCATAACCTAACAAGCCTACAGATTTTAAAGCGTCCATTACTTTTTCTTTAATAATACTTTTATCTATTTTTCTTTGTTTCAAAGGAAAGGCTATGTTTTCAAAAACATTTAAATGAGGATAGTTTATGAATTGTTGGTAAACCATTGCTACATTTCTTTCCCAGACAGGAATTTTTAAAAAGTTTTTACCATCAAATTCGATTTCACCACTATCTGGTGTTAAAAGACCAGCTATTGTTTTTAATAAAGTTGTCTTTCCAGATAACGTTCTTCCTAGAATTGTATATAGATTCCCTTCTCTAAAATTAAACGATACTTCGTTTAAATGATATTGATCATCTGGTTTGTATGATAAATTATTAGCAACTAAATCCATTACTTAATAGCTCCTGATAAATTTCCTTTGGATAAATATCGCTCAACTATAAATGCAACAATAATTAACGGTGCTACTGAAACTAAAGCTGATGCAGATAAACTCCACCAAGGAGTTACTGATGAATTTAATGCAACAATTTTAACAGGTAATAACTGCACCTCTGTAAATGTTAAAATAAAAGCAAAGAAAAAATCAATCCATCCAAAAATTATGCAAAACATTCCAGCTACAATTAAACCTGGTATTGAATTTGGTAAGACCACTTTTAAAAATGCTTGATAAGGATTACAACCATCGATTAGAGCTGTCTCGTCAATTTCTCTTGGAACTTTATTAAAAAAGTCGACCATAATCCAAACCGCTATTGGCATTAATAAAACAATATAAACAACAATTAGCCCAGTCAGACTATCTAATAAATTTATTGAACTTAAAAATAAAAAAAATGGAATTGATAAAACAATAGGTGGCATAATTCTTTGTGAGATGAAGAAAAAAGTAATGTCATTATTTTTTACAAACCCTGCCTTGAATGTGTATCTTGATAATGCATAAGCAGACAATGTTCCAAGAATAATACTAATTAAACTTGCAGTACAAGTTACAAACAAACTATTAAAATATGGTTCAATTATATCTACTCCACCTTTAGCTGGAGATTTAATTAAAACCTTCCAACCCTCTAAGTTTGGCTCAAAATCAACCCATGGAATATATGTTACTCCCCCATTAACAGACTGGAAATCTTTAAAAGATGTTGTTAAAGCCCAAAGAAAAGGAGCAACTACAAATACTGTCCAAACGACAATAAAAAAATATTTCAAAAAAATATATAGTTTATTCATTATCTATTCTTTTAATAAAACTTTAGTTAATACTTTTGCTATTATAGTTAGACTTATGATCATAATTATTAAGTAAGTAAATGACATCGACGCTGCATAACCCATCTGAAATTCTCTCAATCCTTTAATAAAGATATAAAAACTTGAAGTTTCGGTAGAGGTGCCTGGACCACCTGAGGTCAATACATAAACAGTATCCATAATCTTTGATGCCTCAATTAACCTTATAATTATTGCTCCAATTGAGATAGGGGCCATCAATGGAAATGTTACATAAATGAATTTTCTAACTGGACTTGCACCATCAATCGCAGCAGCCAAAAATGGTTCTTTAGGTAATGACAACAACCCTGCTAATAAAAGTAAAAACATAAATGGTGTCCATTGCCATACCTCAACTATAATTACTGTAAATTTTGCAATAACTGGATCTGTCAACCACTTGGGAGCTACACCAAAAACTGATAACAAATCATTTACTGGTCCAAGAGACTCGTGAAAGAAAGTTCTCCAAATAACTGTCATGATCACAGGGGTAGTCATCATTGGAACTAAAAAAAGAACTCTAAAAAATCTTTTAAATTTAATATCTTTCCAAACCATATGTGCCAATGCAAAACCAATCACATATTGTAAGATAACTGTTGTAACTGATAAAAAACTCAATCTAAAAAATGATTCCCAAAATCTTGGATCATCAGTGAATAATCTTATGTAATTTTCTAAACCTATGTAATCTAAACCAGGATTATAACTATTCCATCCTGATAAACTTAATCTAACTACGAAAATTATTGGAAAAATTAATATTCCTATCAACACAAATAAACCTGGAAATAGGAAGAAATATTTATGCTTAAAATTCATTTATATAAAAAGGATTATATTACTTTTATTATATGTGGCCATTTTAATTAATGGCCACATAAAGTATTTTTTATTATAGCTTGTTGTCTTCCATTTTAACACCAACAGCGTAGGCATCTTGAACTGCTTTTTTACCTACTCTGCTTACAATTGCTTCCCACTCTTTAGCAACTTCGTCTAAAGCTTCTTGAGGAGATAATTGTCCTGCTAAAGCTTTTGAAGTTCCGGTAGCAACAGCACTTGTAAATTCAAATACACCTGGAACTCTTAGAGGGAAAACTCTGTTATTACTTTTTTCCATAT
>CACJTU010000015.1 GCA_902596375.1 uncultured Pelagibacteraceae bacterium | reverse complement strand
AAAACTTAATTTATTTTCATTTTTCTCAATAAAATAATCAATTTCTTCAAAATCTTTATCGATTTTAAATTTTCCAGAACCTGAAAAAGTTAGAGTATTATTGTTAAAATTAATTTTTAATTTTTGATTATTAAAATTTATATTTTCGTTAGCTTTAGGAAAGAAATTTTTTAAAAAATCTTGCTGCTCTAAAACTATATTTTTTAAAAATAATTCTGAATCTATTCTTAAATCCTTATCTTTTTTATTTATAAAATATTTAATTTCATCTATTTCTCCAGTATTTATTTGAATTTGCCCCCCACCGTTAATTGATAAATTTTTATCCTTATAATTTAAATTTAATTTATGATTATCGAGTAAAATAAGATCATCAACTTCTGGAAAATATTTATTTATTATTTTTAAATTTTTGTATTTTAGCTGTGTAATGTTTATATCAGAATTTAAAATAATATTTTTAACTTTGAATTTTTCATCTATCTCTAAAGAAAATTCATTATTTGTTTTAAATTTAGCATTATCAACAATTATATTTTTAAAACTTAAATTTAATAAATTTAATATATTTGAATTTAAACTTGATTGATCGTTTTCAACAATGGCATCAATAAAAAAGCTATTTTTTTTCTTTTTTACGTTAAGTTTTTTCGAAATAAAATTTACTTCTTCGGTTTTAAAATTAATTTCATCAAAATGATAATTATCTTTTTGAAAATTGAAATTAAAATTTATATTTTTAAAATTAGCCCTGTTTAAAAAATTAATACTTCCATCTTTTATCAAACCTTCAATAATATAATCATTTTTAAGTTTACCATTTTCATCGATGTTCAAACTCAGATCTATAATTACATGACCTTTTTTTACAATTTTTTCTAATATAAATAATTCAGGTTTGTTGGTTGTTTTACGAATAAATTTAATTAAATCATTTAATAATATAGACTTAGTTTTTACCTCTATATTTGATGACGAAATATTATTTTTAATTAAAGAACTGAGCGAAACTTGCGTTTTAATGCTTTCTAATTCTAAAGGTCTCTTTGCATAATATACTGTGGTACCAATTGTTTTTGCATAAATTTTTAGTTTAAAAGGATCTAGAGTTAATTTAATTTTTTTTAAATCTATATCTATCTTTTTATTTATTAGTAAAATTCTTTTTTTAATTTGATCATTAAATTTATCTGTCTCTATACCTACTGTGCTGAGGTAAACTGTAAAAATAACTAACACCAACAACAGTAGGATAAAATATTTTAAAATATTATTTTTCATTTAATTTATAAAGTGATTGTTCCAAAAACCCATCAATATCACCATCTAATACTTTATCAGGACTAGTGCTTTCAAAACTAGTTCTATTATCTTTTACAAGTCTGTAAGGTTGGAGAACATAAGATCTAATTTGATGCCCCCACCCTATTTCAGATTTAGAACTTTCAACATTTTGATTTTCTTCCTCTCTTTTTTTAATTTCATAATCATATAATCTAGCTTTCAACATATTCATGCATGTTTCTTTATTTTTATGTTGAGATCTTTCATTTTGACATTGAACAACAATTTTTGAAGGAATGTGTGTTATTCTAACTGCGCTATCAGTAGTATTAACATGCTGGCCACCTGCTCCACTGGAACGATAGGTGTCTATTCTTAAATCTTTTTCTAAAATTTCTATATTTATATTTTCATCTACAACTGGATAAATCCAAACACTTGCGAAACTGGTGTGCCTTCTTGCTCCTGAATCAAATGGAGATATCCTTACTAATCTATGTATTCCCGACTCTTTTTTTAACCATCCAAAAACATAGTCACCATCTATTTTAATTGTTGCAGACTTTATGCCAGCCTCGTCACCTTTATGTTCGCTAATCAAACTTGATTTAAAATTTTTTTTATCAGACCATTTTAAATACATTCTTCTTAACATATCAGCCCAATCTTGACTTTCTGTGCCTCCAGCACCAGCATGTATTTCTATATAACAATTTAAAGGGTCTGCTTCATTAGATAAAAAACATTTAATTTCATTTTTTTTAACTTCATCTCTTAACTCTTTAATATTTTGGAGAACTTCTTTTTGAACTTGTAAATTCTCTTCCTCAAACGCCAGTTGATTTAAATCATCTAAATCTTTTAGTTTTTCTACATTGTTATTTAAAGAATTAGTTAAATCTTCATAAAATTTCTTTTCTTTGATTACTCTTTGAGAATTATTTTTATCTTGCCAAAAATCGGCACTCAGCATTTGTGAATTTAAAGATTGCAGTTTTGAATGGATATTGTTTTTTTCAAAGATACTCCTGTATTTTTTGATTTATCTTTTGAACTTCTTCTTTAAAACTTTGATAATTGTTATCCATTAGTAAAACTTTAATATATTATTTGAGTCTAATCTATCTGAATTTGTATAAAGTACTTTTCCATCAACAACGTTTTCTTTTTTAAAAACCTCAATAATAGTATTCTTTGAGTTAAATTTTGCTTTTTGACCTGTTAAAGGGTCAACAACCATCATCACTGTTCCTTTAGCAGCCTTAAATGGCCTTGCATCATTTTTATTAACAGAATCACTTATAAAACTTTTGAATATTGGCAAAGCCGTTTTAGATCCGGTTTCATATTTTCCTAATGGAGTTGGATTATCTGAACCAACATAAACACCAACTAGTACATTTGAGGTAAAACCTATAAACCAAGTATCTGTATTTTTATTTGTTGTTCCAGTTTTACCTGCAATATTTAAATTTAAATCTTTTAGTTTTTTAGCTGTACCTCTTTGAACAACTCCTTCTAAAATTGATGTCATTTGAAAAGCTGTTTCAGGAGAAAAAATTTGCGTATAGTTATTTTTAATCTCTGGATAATCATTGGTTAAATAAGAAATTTGATCACAATTAATACATTTTCTTTTATCATTATTAAATATAGTGTTTCCCTCACTGTCTTGAATTCTATCTATCAGTATTGGTTCAACAAGTTTTCCTCCATTAACAAAAACTGAATAAGCAGATGTAAGTTTTAATAAAGTTGTTTCAGCAGACCCCAAAGATATAGATAAAAGCTCTTCTGGCTTATCATAAATTTTTAATGCTTTTGAAAAATCAACTATTTTCTCTACACCAAGATTTTGGGCTATTCTTACTGTCATTAGATTTCTAGATTTCTCCAATCCTATCCTTAAAGTTGATGGTCCATAAAATTTCTTTCCATAATTTTCTGGCTTCCACATTTTTAAATCATCTCCTTGGTCTAAAACTATTGGTGCATCTAGAACTAATGATGTTGGTGTGAAATTATTCTCTAAGGCTAATGCATAAACAAATGGTTTAAAAGCTGATCCAGGCTGTCTTTTAGCTTGAGTGGCTCTGTTAAACTCACTTTGCTTAAAACTAAAACCACCACTTAGCGCTAAAACTCTTCCAGTATAAGGATCCATCACAACAATTCCACCATTTACCTTTGGTAATTGTTGTAAGTTAAAAATATTTTCTTTAAGATTTTTAACATAAATAATATCACCAGGTTTTAATAATTTATTAAATTCTTTCTTTGTCCAAGAAATACTCTGATATTCAATGACACCTTCGATATTATCTTCTGTTTCTATTTCTGCTGAAAATTTATTTATCTTTTTGACTATTGCTAATTTCCAATTAATTGAATTTTCTAATTTATACTTTTCTAAATCTTTTTTCCATTCTGAATTATAAATCTTGTTAGTAAGTGGTCCTCTCCATCCCCTTCTTTTATCATATGCTATTAATCCATCTCTAAGTGATTTCGTTGCAATTGTTTGTAAATTTAAATCTATTGGAGTATTAATATTAAAACCTTGTTTGTAAACTTTATCATAGCTCAAAGTTTCAATTACGCCCTTTCTTACATCTTCAATAAAATATTGAGCATCTTCTAAATAAATTTTTTTATTTTTTTTTAAAATTATTTCCTCTTTTGTAAGTTTTTCATACCATTCTGAGGTTAAATAATTGTTTTCTAATAAATTTTTTAAAACTAAATCTCTTCTAAATTTTGCTATATCTGAATTTCTATAGGGATTATATCTACTGGGTGCTTTTGGCAAAGCTGCTAATAAAGCAGCTTCTGAGTAATTTAAATCTTTAATAGATTTATCAAAATATTCTAAGCTTGCAGCGGCCACTCCATATGCTCCACTTCCAAGATAAATTTGATTTAGATAAAGTTCTAGAATTCTTTCTTTTGATAAAGCCCTCTCAATTCTAAAAGCTAGAATTGCTTCCTTAATTTTTCTATTTAAACTTACTTCATTTGTTAATAAAAAGTTTTTTGCTACCTGTTGAGTAATTGTAGATGCACCCTCCAACCTTTTAGACGATAAAATATTTGAAATATTATTTATTACAGCTCTAATAACGCCTTTAGCATCAACGCCTGGATGTTTGAAAAAATTTTTATCTTCAGCAGATAAAAATGCGTTAATCACATTTTTTGGAATTGAATTAAATGGAACAAATACTCTTTTTTCCTTTGAAAAATCTGCAACCAAATCACCATTACCAGAGTAAACTTTACTGGAAACGGGAGGTTTGTAACTTTTAAGAAATTTATAATCTGGTAAATCATTAGAATAAGTCCATAAAACACTTATTATCGAAATTGCTGATAATAGAATAAAAGAAGTAATTAAAATAAAGATATTTCTAAAAAATTTATTCATTTTAATTTCATTATATCCTGGAATTTGTTAAAGATATGGCAAGAAAATTAAACAAAATTTTAAAAATTAAATTACTAATGAAATTAACATTCACAAAATTATGGAAAAAAATTTATATATCGATGCTTCGCATCCTAACGAAACTAGAGTTGTTCTTAAATCGGGTGAAAATATTGAAGATTACGAGTACGAAGGTTTAAAAAACAACTTAATTAAAAATAATATTTATTTAGGCAAAGTAAGTAGAATTGAACCCTCTTTACAAGCAGCCTTTGTTGATTTTGGAAGAGAGAGGCATGGATTTTTGTCTTTTAATGACATTCAATCAGATTATTATCAGATACCAAAAGCAGATTTAGAAAGAATTAAAGAGGAGGAAGAAAAAGCTAGAGAGCAACTTTCAAGAGAAGTTGAGGCTAAAGAAGAAGAAAATATTGCTGAAGGAAAACTAGAAATTGATGATCCTATAGAAAAGATATCAGAACAACCAATAGAAGAAGATTCAAATACTAAAGAAAATATTGCTGAAAAAGAAAATTTAGGTGATGGAAAAGAAAAAAAGAAAGAGCATAAATTTAAATTTAAAAGATATAAAATTCAGGAAGTAATTAAACCTAACCAGGTAATTCTTGTACAAGTTATAAAAGACGAGAGAGGTCAAAAAGGTGCAGCTTTAAGCACTTTCATTTCTATTGCTGGTAAGTACATAGTGTTAATGCCAAACACTCCTAAAGGAGGAGGTATATCAAGAAAAATATTTAATCCTGCTGATAGAAAAAAAATAAGATCAATTTTAAATGAAATTGAAATACCTAAAGAGATGGGATTAATTGTCAGAACTGCTGGAAGTAATAAAACAAAAAATGAAATAAATAGTGATTTAGAAACTTTAATTAATTCTTGGAGTCAAATAAAAGAAAATGCAATAAACTCAATTGCTCCTTCTTTAATACATCAAGAAAGTGAAATAATAAAAAGAACATTAAGAGATATGTTTGACGAAAATACTCAAAACATAATTGTAGAAGGTAACGAGGGTTATAAAAAAGCTCAATCATTTATGAAATCAATGATGCCATCAAATGTCAAAAAAGTAAAAAAATATAGAGGAAAAATCCCACTATTTATTCAAGAAAATATTGAACAAAAGTTAAATCAAATTTTTGACTCTGAAATTAAGCTAAAATCTGGAGGATATTTAGTTATTAACCCAACAGAGGCTTTGGTTTCTATTGATATAAATTCTGGAAGTTCAATAAAAGGAAAAAATGTTGAAAGCACTGCTCTAGATACGAATATTGAAGCTGCAGAAGAAATTGCAAGACAAATAAAGATAAGAGATTTGTCTGGTTTAATCATTATAGATTTTATTGATATGCTAAGTTATGGAAATAGGAGGTTAGTAGAAAGAAAACTTAAAGAAAAATGCAGGTCAGATAGAGCTAGAATTCAAATTGGAAGAATAAGTAATTTTGGTCTTCTGGAGATGTCAAGACAAAGACTTAGGGAAAGTGCAATAAAATGGAAAGTAACATTAACAGACGAGTCTTTTGCTCAAAAACTTTTAAAAATTGTTGAGTTAAAAGCTGTAATTAACAAAGCTAAATTTGTTGAATTAAAAGTTTGTGAAAAAATTTCAGATTTCCTTAAAGAAAATTTTGTTAATGACTTAACTTATTTTGAAAAAAAAAATAAAGTAAAAATAGATATCATTAGTGACAATTCTTTAATTATACCTGAGTACATTATAGATATTAAAAATAAATCAAAAAAGACGACAGAGTTAATAGAATATTATGAAAAATTAAAAAATTTAGAAACTCAAAATAAAGAAGATAAATTTTCAGAAAAAAAAGAAAAGAAAAAGATAAATAAAAAAAAATATAATAAAAAAAGGTATTATAAAAAGACTAAATAATTCCTTTTGATGGTGAGGATGGATTACCCATTAAAATTTTATCTATTCTTCCAGATTTGTAAGATTGTCTTCCTGCAATAACAGCATTTTTAAAAGCTAAAGCCATTTCAAATGGTTTTTTTGCTTTTGCTATAGCAGTGTTAACAAGCACTCCGTCGCAACCTAATTCCATTGCAATTGTAGCGTCTGAAGCTTGACCCAAACCAGCATCAATAATTAATGGAAGTTTGGTTTGTTTTCTAATTATTTGAATATTGATTTTGTTTTGTATGCCTAGTCCTGATCCAATTGGTGCAGCTAGGGGCATAATTGCGTCAGCACCTGAATTCTCTAAACGCTTAGCCATTAAAGGATCATCATTACAGTAAACCATAACCTTAAAACCTTCTTTAGCAAGAACTTCTGTAGATTTTAAAGTTTCAATCATGTCGGGAAATAAATTCTTTTTATCTCCTAAAACTTCTAATTTAACTAACTTCCAACCACCTATTTCTCTTGCTAATCTCAAAGTTCTCAAAGCCTCTTTTGAATTAAAACATCCAGCAGTATTGGGTAAATATGTAATTTTTTTTGGATTAATATAATCCATAAGCAAAGGCTTATTTTTATCAGAAATATTAACCCTTCTTACTGCAACTGTTACGATTTCTGCTCCTGAGAGCTTAATTGCTTTTGCACACTCAGACATACTTTTATATTTTCCAGTTCCAACGATTAATCTGGAATTAAATTTTTTATTCGCAATAATAAGACTATCTTTTTTCAATTTAACCGCCTCCAATGAAATGAACTATTTCAATTTTATCATTTTTATTTAATTTTATTTTATTAATCTTTTTTTTATCTATTATTTCTTCATTAAGCTCAATAGCTACTTTATTTAATGGAATTTTTAGATTTTTTAACACTTCAGAAAGGTTAGAATCTTGATTTATAGATTTGATTTTACCATTTATTTTGATTTTTATTTTTTTTATTTTTTTCATCGTATATAAGTGCTGAATGAATAATAAAATAATTATTATTAATGGTCCAAATCTTAATCTATTAGGAGAAAGAGAACAATCACAATATGGATCAACTACTTTTGAGCAACTTAAAGAAAATTGTTCTAAAAAAGGTCAAGAAATTGGTCTTGATATTAAATTTGCTCAATCTAATATTGAAGGAGAGCTTGTTAATATAATTCAAGATGCTAGGAAAAAATTTGATGGTATGATCATAAATGCTGCTGCATTTACTCATACCTCTGTAGCTATAAGAGATGCTCTAGATTTATTCAAAAAACCAATTATCGAGCTACACCTATCTAATATTTATAAAAGAGAGGAATTTAGACATAAATCACTTATAAGTGGTGTCGTAACTGGAGGAATTTTTGGATTAGGTGCTGAAGGATATATTTTGGCCATAATTTCATTACAAAAGTCTTTGCAAAATGAAAATTGATAAAAAAATAATTCAAGAATTAAGTGATTATTTAAAAGAATTTAATCTTACTGAAATTGAGATAACTGAAAAAGATACAAAAATTAAAGTATCAAAAAATAATGTTTCTATTAGTAATCAACCACAAGTTATTTCATCCTCATCACCTGTAACAAGTTCAGCACCTATTCAAACTCAAAATACTAAATCAGGAACCGAAATTACTTCACCTATTATTGGGACAGCATATCATGCTCCAGAACCCGGTGCTAAAAAGTTTGTTGAGGTTGGGAAAAAAATTAAAAAAGGTGATACAATAATGATTGTTGAGGCAATGAAAACAATGAATCATGTTCCTTCAACAGCAGATGGTGTGGTAAAAGAAATTTGTGTTGAAGATGGTCAACCAGTAGAATTTGGTCAAACTATTATTATCCTAGAATAAATAATGTTTAAAAAAATTTTAATTGCAAACCGTGGGGAAATTGCAGTTAGAATTATTAGAGCATGTAAAGAATGGGGAATTCCTACTGTCGCTGTTCATTCAGATGTAGATAGAGAAAGTATGCATGTTAGAATGGCTGATGAAAGTGTATGTATTGGTTCACATCAACCAGCTAATAGTTACTTAAATATTCCAGCATTAATGTCAGCAATAGAGCTTACAAATGCTGATGCCGTTCATCCTGGATATGGTTTTCTTTCAGAAAACGCAAATTTTGCAAGAATTTTAGAAGAGAATAAAATTAATTTTATAGGAGCCTCATCAAAACATATTGAAATGATGGGTGATAAAATCCAAGCAAAAAGAATAGCTAAAGAAAATGGATTGCCAGTTATTGAAGGGTCTGAAGGAGGAGTAAAAGATGTTTCTGAAGCAAAAGAACTTTGTAAAAAAATTGGTTTTCCTATTTTAATTAAAGCCTCAGGTGGAGGCGGAGGCAAAGGTATGAAAATAGTTTATAAGGAAGAAGAATTTGAATCGTTGTTTTCAACAGCTAAATCTGAAGCGCAAAAATACTTTGGTAATGACGAAGTCTATATTGAAAAATTTTTCCAAAATCCAAGACATATTGAAGTTCAAATATTAGCTGGAAAAAATAGAGTTGTTCACCTTCATGAAAGAGATTGTTCAGTTCAAAGAAGACATCAAAAATTAATAGAGGAAACACCAAGTCCGGTTTTAAATGATGAAATAAGAAAAGATTTATATGAAAGAACAGTAAAAATGGTAGCTAAGATAGGTTATATGGGAGCTGGAACTGTTGAGTTTATATATGAGGATGGAAAATTTTATTTCCTAGAAATGAACACAAGAGTTCAAGTTGAACATCCAGTGACAGAAATGGTTACAGGTATTGATATAATCAAAGAACAAATTTGGATTGCTTTTTCAGGAGAAACAGCTTTGAAACAAAGTGATATAAATCCTAGAGGACATGCAATTGAATGTAGAATAAATGCTGAAGATGCTAGTAAAAACTTTCAGCCTTCGCCTGGAGTTATTACTATGTGTCATCAACCATCTGGTTTTAGAACTAGAGTAGATGGTGCAATATTTCAAGGATATAAGGTAACACCTTATTACGACAGTATGGTTTGTAAATTAATTTGCCATGGAAGAAACCGTACAGAAGCAATTCAAAGAATGAATAGATCTTTAGATGAATTTGTTATTGAGGGAATAACTACAACAATACCTCTGCATAAAAAATTACTTAATCATAAAAAATTTATAAATTCAGATTTTAATGTAAGTTGGTTAGATAAAGATTCAATTGTTTAATAACAGCTTACTAACCATACATCATAAACAGGGTGGTCAAAAGGTTCTATTGAAGGACTAGATGAAAACATCCAACCATTAAAAACGAAAACTTCATCATTATTTTTATTTGTTAAATCTCTGACCTGAATATAAGCTGTTATCTCTGGATTATCATCAAATTCAGAATTTTTACATTTTATACTTTTTATTTCTAGATCTTTAAATTTTTTTAATTTTCCATTTTCTAATTTTAATAAAGTGTTTTTTGAACTTATTTTGTCTAAAATTTTTATATCAGTAAAAACTCCTTCTAAATTACTTTTTGAGTTTGAATTAAAAACTAAACAAAAATAAAATAAAAAAACTAAATAGATTAATTTAAAATTATTCTTTCCAAGTTGAATATTTCTTTTTAACAACATCTTTATTTTTATTTGGATAATATGCTGAGTCAGTTCCCGTTAAATTTTCTTGATGTGGTTTTTGCCATTCGTATTTTTCTAAGATATGTTTTTTTTCAATTTTATTAGGTGTAAAATGTATCCAAGAAAACCACTCAACAGGAATTTTAGATGCATCTATTGTGTTTGAATAGATAACCCATCTTTTTCCGTTTTTACTCTCATAGTATTTATTACCTAACTCATCAGTGCCAACTAGTTTTCCAAAAAAAATAGTTTTTAGTCTCGTTCCAAAAGTATCTTGATTCCACCATGTGAAAATTTTTCTTATGAGTGTCAACATAATATTTTTTATTTATTCAATCAAAAATTGTAAAATTTAAATTAGACTAAAATATGAATATGTATATAAATTAATTGATTCATTATTCAAATTAAAATTTAAATTGAGGTCAAATGGCAAAGTATTTAGTTGAAACTTATTATACGTGTACCTTTAAGGTAAATCATTATTTAGATGATATTAACGAGGCAGAGCTAAAAAATTTAGAAAAGAGAGACGATGGGAAATTTGAAGTTTTAGATGTAAAACTCGATAATAGAAAAACGAAAAGCCTAAATCCTAAAAATAATAAAGTCATAGAAAATAACAAAGTAGAAGTAGTTAAAGAAACAAATAATAAAAGCGCAGTAAATAAAGAAAGTATAATAACAAGTATAAACACAACAAACGAAAAGTCAGGTAAAAGATTTAGCATGCCTGATAGACGAAAGGGGTATATTCAAAAGGCCACTATTGGTGATCACAAAGTTTACCTGCATACTGGAGAATATGAGGATGGAAAAATTGGAGAAATATTTATTGATACAAGTAAAGAGGGAGAACTTGTTAAAGCTTTAATGAATAACTTTGCAATTGCTGTCTCTTTAGGCCTTCAATATGGTGTTCCATTAGATGAGTTTATAAGTGCATTTGTTGGTACAAAATTTGAACCATCTGGCAAAGTCCATGGTAATGATAGAATTTTGAGTGCCACATCAATTTTGGATTATATTTTTAGAGAATTAGCTATTTCATATCAAAATAGAGAAGATCTAGCCCACACTCCTGCGATTGGAGGAAATGATACGAACAATACTGAGGATCAAAGCTCTGAAGATCAAAATCAATTATTAAAAATTGTAAAAGATATTACTAGTAAAGGTTTCGTAAGAAATAATTATAAAAAAAATCTAGTTGATCTTTCAGATGTAAAAATAAGTTTAAAAGGAAAAAAATAAGTTATTTTTTAATTTTTAAAGAAAGATTTAATTCTTTCAATTGATCTAGATTTACCTCAGATGGTGCATTCATCATTAAATCTTGCGCGTTTTGGTTCATTGGAAACATAGTAACTTCCCTAATATTTTTCTCATTAGCTAATAACATCACTATTCTATCAATACCAGGTGCTATTCCTCCGTGCGGTGGTGCCCCATAACTAAGTGCATTAATCATGCCACTAAATTTTTCATCTACTTGATTTTTATCATATCCTGCAATCGAGAAAAGTTTATACATAAGTTCTGGTTTATGATTTCTAATTGCTCCTGAAGATAATTCTATGCCATTACAAACTATGTCGTATTGATAAGCGAGTATATCTAATGGTTTTTCAAAATCTTTTTCACTTAAATCACCTTGAGGCATTGAAAATGGGTTGTGACTAAATTCAATCTTGTTTGTTGTTTCATCTTTTTCAAACATTGGATAATCTACAATCCAGCAAAATGCGAAAACATTTTCATCAATTAAATCTAGATCTTTTGCAATTTTATCTCTTGCTAGTGCAGTAATTTTTTCTAATTCATCTTGTTTTCCACAAGCCATGAAAATACTATCCCCTATTTCACAGTTTGTTTTTTTCATGATCTCAACTAATGCATCTTGTGAAAAAAATTTTCCTATAGGGCCCTTTGCTGAAATATCTTCATCTTTTTCAAAAGTAAAATAAGCTAAACCAGAAGCACCTTCTCCTTTTGCCCATTTATCAATATTATCAAAAAAACTTCTGGGCTTATCTTTCGTATTTTTTGTAATAATACATCTTACTTTAGATCCAGATTTTACTAATTTTTTAAATATTTCAAATGAAACATCTTCTCTAGTAAATATTTCAGTTATATCATTTACAATGAGTGGGTTTCTTAAATCTGGTTTATCTGTACCATATTTAAGCATTGCTTCCTTGTATGAAATCTTTGGAAATTTATCGAACATAAGTTTTTTGGTAGAAAAATTTTTAAATGTATTGACCATTAATTTTTCGACCACATTAAATACATCCTCTTGTTCAACAAATGACATTTCCAAATCTAATTGATAAAACTCCCCGGGACTTCTGTCCGCTCTTGCATCTTCATCTCTAAAACAAGGTGCAATTTGAAAATATCTATCAAAGCCCGAAACCATTATTAATTGTTTAAATTGCTGAGGAGCTTGTGGTAGTGCATAAAATTTTCCTGGATTTAAACGACTAGGTACTAAAAAATCTCTAGCACCCTCTGGACTAGATGAAGTTAAAATTGGTGTTTGAAATTCTAAAAAACCTAATTTAGTCATTTCATTTCGGATGTATGAAATAACTTTAGATCTTAAAATTATATTTTCGTGAATTTTTTTTCTTCTTAAATCTAAGAATCTATATTTCAATCTTATTTCCTCTGCATATTCTTGATCACTAAAGATTGGCATAGGTAGCTCTTTACAAGTACCTAAAACTTCATGCTTATCAATAACAACCTCTATTTCACCTGTGTCGATGTCAGAATTAATTGTTTCTTTAGATCTATTAATGACTTTCCCCTGAACTTTAATTACTGTTTCTAATTGCATTTTTTCTAAATCAGAAAAATATTTGTTATCTTTATCAATTATGCATTGGGTAATTCCGTAATTGTCTCTTAAATCAATAAATAATAAGTTCCCATGGTCTCTTTTTTTATTTATCCAGCCTGCCAGAGAAATTTTTTTATCTACATCCTCTTTTCTTAATTCATTACACTTATGTGTTCTGTATTTACTCAATTAAACCTCTAATGCCTCTTTAATAATTTTAAAATCGATTGGTTTCTTTCTTTTTAAACTAATTTCGTCGATTTTATATATGAAATCAGAAATTTTGCCATAAGTTCTATCAATTCTCTTAATTATAAATTCAATAAGTTTTTGGTCTATTGATATTTGACGGTCAGAAAGATTTTTTAGTATTAATGCATAAATTAAATCGTCACCAGGTTTTTCAATTTGAGATAAAATAAAATTTGTAGATCTTGAACTGAGATCATTTAGTTTAAATTTAAAGTCAACTATTGGTGTTGTTGAGGTTACTATCAAATATTTATTATCCTGATCTATTATGTTAATAAGTGAAAATAATAAGTTTTCATTTATTTTTTCACTTAAATCCTCAATAATAATGTTTTCATATATTTTAATTTTTTGAAGAAAATCATTATTCATATCCTCTGAATGTATTTTAATTCCTCTATTTTTTGCTAAAAATATATTTATTAAGTGACTTTTTCCTGAAAACTTTTCACCAATTAAGTTTATAAAATTTTTATCCCATTTAGGCCAACTGTTTAAAAGACGAAAAGAATGTTCGTTACTTTTTGAAACATAAAAATCCTGATCTTTAAAATTTTGCTCATAATCAAACTTAAGTATTTGCTGA
>CACJTU010000014.1 GCA_902596375.1 uncultured Pelagibacteraceae bacterium | reverse complement strand
GGTCTTTTTAATCCAATAACATTTTTGACTCCTCTTGTGAGCCAATCTTCGTGTTTAATAATTGCAATAACAATTTCAGAAATAAGAAGGGTAGCAATAGCTAAATAATCTGCTCTAAGACCGAGTGCAACTTTTCCAACTATAAATGCTAAGCCCCCTGCAAAAAGAGCTCCAACTATCCAAGAAAATATAATTGGTAATCCAAATCCTCCTAAGAAACCAGTTTTAGCAGGGTCAACTGCTTCAATAGCTTCTATGCCTGGCTCTGCAGAAAATCTAATCAGCAAAATACCTGAAATTATTATTGCAGCTATGCTGTATGTTCTGATTTTTGATTTTTCAAATCTTTTTAAAATAAACCTTATAACTAATACCATTACTACTATGAGCCATAATGACATTAGAATATCGAAACCTCCTGCCCTCCAGGCTTCTTGGACAGGATCTACAGATATTAATACTGCAGCTAAACCACCTAAAGCTGTATAGCCCATAATTCCAAAATTTATTAAACCAGCATACCCCCATTGAATATTCGCACCCATTGTCATGACAGCAGAAATCAAACAAAGATTAAATATTGATAACGCTATGTTCCATGACTGAAATATCCCAACCATTAGAATAAGCACCATCATGATGCTGTAAGCTGCAATTACATTTAGATTTTTTCTCACAATACTTTCCCCTTAAATATTCCCGAAGGTCGATAAATTAAAACTATTACCAATATAGAGAAAGAGACTGCAAACTTATAATCTGTAGATAATAACTGAACTAAACTATTTGGCTCCATACTTTCTGGTAAAATGTACATAAAGAATTTTTTATATGCGTAAGTTAGCAATATTTCAGAAAAAGCGATTACATATCCGCCTAAAAAAGCTCCAAATGGATTTCCAATTCCTCCAACAATTGCAGCAGCAAAAATAGGAAGCATATTATTAAAATAAGTAAATGGTTTAAAACTTTTATCTAAACCATACAAAGCTCCACCAATTGTAGCTAAAATACCAGCAATAACCCAAGTAACTAAAACTATTTTTTTTGGATCAATACCTGATAGCAAAGCAAGATCTTCATTATCAGAATAAGCTTTCATACTTTTTCCAGTTTTGGTTCTATTTAAAAACCAAAATAATAAAGAGACTAAAACTATTGTTACAAAAATAGTAATTACTTGAGTTGATTTTAGTGCAAGTCCTTCGTTTAAACCTGTCATCTCTTTAAATTCACGAGCTTTAATAATAAATTTTTCACCATCAAAAAATCTTCTATCACCAGGTCCAATTATAATTCTGACCACAGCTTGTGTTACAAACATTACACCAATACTCACCATTGCAAATTGAACTGGGGGACTTTTTTGATTTCTGTAATACTTAAAGACAAACTTATCTATTAAAAGCATGTAAAAAATCATGAAAATTATTCCAAAAGGAATAGCTAATAAAGCAGTAGGTAAAACACCCAAAGAAACACCTAAAGATTGAAAATACCATGTAAACAAAATTGTCATCATGGTTCCAAATGACATCATGTCACCAGTAGCAAAGTTTGCAAATCGTAAGATTCCATAGATAAGAGTTACAAATATTGCACCTAAAGCTAATTGAGAGCCATAAGTTAATGCAGGAATGAAAATATAATTTAATAAAAGAATTATTGCATTTACAAAATCCATATTACCCTCCCAAAAAAGAGCTTCTTACTCTTGGATCGTCTAATAATTCTTTTCCAGTTCCTGAATAACGATTTTCTCCAGTGACCAATACATAGCCTCTATCTGAAATGCTTAATGCTTGTTTTGCATTTTGTTCTACCATTAAGATAGCAACGTTTGTTCTTTTAACTTTTACAATATGATCAAATAATTCGTCCATAACAATTGGTGATACACCTGCAGTTGGCTCGTCTAACATTAAAACTGTGGGTTTAATCATTAAAGCTCTACCTAGAGCCACTTGTTGTCTTTGACCTCCAGAAAGTTCACCAACCATCTGATTTCTTTTCTCTCTTAAAATTGGGAACAATTCGTAAATTTCCTCAATTATATTTTTGATTTCATCCTCAACAAGAAATGCACCCATTTCTAAATTTTCTTCAACAGTCATACCTGCAAAAACATTTTTAGTCTGAGGGACAAAAGAGATGCCTTGCTTAACTCGATCTTGAGGAGATAATTTAGAAATATCCTTACCATCAATCTTTACTGATCCAGATTTTAAATTGAGCAAGCCCAACATTGCTTTCATTGCAGTTGATTTGCCAGCACCATTGGGGCCTAGAATAGAAACTATTTCACCCTTATTTACATTTACAGAACAAGAACTAATGATATCTGGACCATTACCATAACCACCTGTCATTTCTATTCCTTCAAAATATGCCATTTAAAATATTCCTATTAAATTTGGTAAATATCTTCCTGGTAATAAAGTAAAAATACCCGCAGCTATTAATCCAATAAAGTTACCAGCCATAAATATTTTATGTAAAATAACTTTTTTTATTTTAATAAAGTAAATTGCAAGAAACAAAGAGATCAAGGTCCAAGCGCTTAAAATGTGTATCCAGCTATAATTTCCGTCATTTAGTTCTTTGATCCAATAAGAAGAAATCGCAACATAAAACATAAGTAATACCCAGATCCAACCTATAAATTTGTGTTTATTATCCCCTTTTTTTGCAATTAAGTTTCTTGTTCCAAAACCAACTGCAAATAAAGCAAAAATAATGTGAGAAACAATTGTCATAATTAATTTTCCTTAAGTTTCGATCCTCTTCCTAAGTAACTTTCAATTACTTTCTCATCTTTTTTTGCTTCTTCAACACTTCCTTCAAATAATACTGAACCCTCAGCCATTACAATCACTGGATCACATAATCTTCCAATAAAATCCATATCATGTTCAATCATACAAAAAGTATAACCTTTTTCTTTATTTAACTTTTCTATTGCAGTTCCAAGATCTTTTAACAAAGTTCTGTTAACTCCAGCCCCTACTTCATCTAATAATACTAATTTTGCATCAACCATCATGGTTCTTCCAAGTTCTAGTAATTTTTTTTGTCCACCTGAAAGGTTTCCAGCAAGCTCATTTGATAAATGTCCTAAATTTAAAAATTCAACAACTTCTTTCGCTTTCTCTTTAACCACAGCCTCTTCTTGGGCAACTAAACCTGGTTTAAATAATGCTGTCATTATTTTTTCTCCAGATTGATTTCCTGGAACCATCATTAAATTTTCTAAAACAGATAAATTTGAAAACTCATGTGCAATTTGAAATGTTCTTAACAACCCTTTAGAAAATAATTCATAAGATGGTACATCAGTAATATTTTCATCGTCAAAAACAACATTACCACCAGAGGATTTTAAATTTCCAGCAATTAAATTGAATAAAGTGGTTTTACCAGATCCATTTGGCCCAATGATACCAGTGATAGTTCCTCTTTTAACTTTTATTGAACAATCTGAAACTGCAGCTAATCCACCAAAATATTTACTTAAATTATTAATCTCTAAAATATTTTCAGACATTCGATTTATTTATTTAGTCTTTTGTGAATACTGTTTAAAGTTTTTTCTAGAGATTTATAAAATCCAGCTTTAGTTAATTCTTTAACACCTTGTTCATTTAAACCTTTTGGCGTTTGAGACTCTTTTACTAAATTCTTTAAATTTTCTTTTGAATTTACTACAGCATCTTCAGATAAAGCTAAAAATAAAGAAGTAATATATTTTTGAGCATTATTTCTTTTTACACCTCTTTTTACCAACCAATCAGTCATTACTCTCAACACCTCATAAAAAGGCGCCATCATGCCAGAGGTTGACCAAAAATTTATAGACGATTTTTCATTCTTAATTTCTACAGTTGTGCCCAAGTTATTGAAAAACGCTTTCACTTTTGAATTAGGGGGACAAATAGGTACAGGACCTTTCTTTAACGAAATCGGAGGCAGAGGTATTGCTCTCACAATTTTTGCTCTTACTTTAATTGCTTTCTTTAATTGAGATAAAGTAATTGTCGAAATAAAACTAACAACAGTTTGGGTCGATTTAAATTTTAAATCTTTAATAATTTTTTCACCGACAGTAGGTGTAACAGATAAAAATACCCAATTAGACTGATCTACAATTTGCTGATTATCCTTAGCAATAACTATTTTTTTATACTTTCTTTTTAGCCCATGAGCTATTTTTTTATTTCTTGGTGAAACAATTATTTTCTTATAAGAAATTTTTGATTTACATATTCCAGTAATCACTGAAGCTGCAATTTTTCCCGTACCAATAAAACCTAAATTCATAATTTCGGATACTTTATATTGATTATATTGAATTAATTAACAAAAAAAGAACCTCTAATTCTTAGTAATTCTCTGCTTAATTCCTTGTTTTCTTTGAAGGGTTTTCTTCCATGAAGCCAGAAATAATTATTTGCAATCACAGAGAATCCAACGGGTAACTTTGTAATTATTTTATTTTTACTTTCCTCTAATCCATCAGATAATCTTTGTAAAAAATTTCCTTGGTCCATATTTTGTGGTTCTGGAAATTGATCTATGTAGGATATTGTTGGTCTTCCCTCTTTATCATGCGAAAAGACTGGGTGCTCTACCTTGTAATCAATATTTTTACTTTTTGGTGACCCCCAAACAAAATTTTGTCTCCCTACTGGATCATTATATAAATCATCACAATGCTCCCAGTCATCAAGGTGTAGCATAGCTGTTTCTCCACCTTCAACATTTTGCTCATCAATTTTTGTCATGATTAACCAATCTGTTACATCTTTAACATATGTCCCATCTGTATGAAGATCCATATTTCTATAAGCTTTTCTTAAGTAAGAGTCGCTAGTATCTTCATGTTTTACATGAAAACGAGCATAGTATTTTCCTGCCATTGCATCATGATTTGGTACACCAATTAAATGAGCTATTGCAGTTGATAACTTAACTAAAAATGTATCATTAATTTTTGCAGTTATATTTTTTGGTCCAATAATAAAGCAACCTGTAGATCTATCTCTAATAATTGAGTTCATTAATTTGCTTAATTTATTATCTGTTAAATCATCTAAACTTTTAGCTAAAGTAAATCTTGTAAATGGTTTTAACTCCAACGCTGTTAAATCAAATTTATTAAATGGGAAAATTAATTTATCTATAATATCGTTATCTAAACTAATTTTTATAATCCTATTTGATTTATCGTGTTTTTGGATGTCTATGCCTGTAATTTTTTGCATTCTAAATTTTATTTTACCTTATTTTATAAATCAATCTAATCAGATATAATTATTAAGTATTGCCATACAAATAGCTGAGAAAATTGTAGGATAAACAAAGTTTTTCTTTGAAATAAAAAAAATAACTAAAGATAACAGCACAACAAGAAATCTACTTGAATAACTAGCATCTAACAAAACACCAGCTGGAAAAATTATAGTTCTAGCTATTAGTGCTGCTAATGTTGCATAAGCTAAACAATTAAACCACTTAAAAAGTTTAGAGGTTTCTTTTATACCTTCAGATGTAAGAGCTCCCAAAAATCTAGACAAAAATGTTGCTAAGGACGTAACAAGGATTGCGTAAACGATATTAGCTGACACTGTGCTCTCCTACTAGATAAGCTATGGTTCCACCAATTACACCTGCTAACAAAATTGACCACTCTGGTGAGAATAAATAAATAATTGGCCCCAATATAGTTCCAAGCAAAACTGATAGAGCTACCGGTATAGTCTTAGATGCCCCAACCATCATGCATAAAAAATAAACCGGATTAAGAATTGCTAATCCTATCATCATATCTTTATTCAAATACTCTGAAAAAGAGAAACCTATAAATGTTCCAATAACTGATACACTTACAGTTGCACTTCCAATACCAATCCAATAATCAATTCTGTATTCTTTTGGAATTTTTTTATAATTACTTTTCATGATTAGCCAGGCGGAAACAGCAATGAAATGACAAGAAAAGTAATACTTCCATTTAGGTTGACTTTTGTGCATCATCAACGGGAATAAGGATACAGCCATAGGGTAAAGTCTTGCGTTAACAAACCAAACCGCCAAAAAAATATTTAACAGAGATGCTCCAATTAACATGGACTCAGCCATTACTAGTGAGCCCGGTAAAGCATAAGTTAAAACAGTTGAAAAAATACTTTCCTGAATATTAAAACCTAAATTTTTAAATAAAGCTCCAATAGCTATAAAACAACAAGTGAGAGCAATTGCAGGGCTGTCGTGAGTAAATATAGATCTATATCCTTTGAAGAAAAAATTTTTATTAATCATTATCCACCTAGGAACAGTCTACCAACATCAGGGTTTTGAAGTAAATCGTCTCCTTTACCTGCTATTGCAGTTTGCCCAGATACTAAAACGTATCCTATATCTGCAAACTCCAATCCTTTTTTGGCATTTTGCTCAACTAGAATGATTGTTTTTTTTTCATTTTGTTGAAGATCTCCTAAAATTTCAAAAACCATATCAATATATCTTGGTTCCAAACCAATTGAAGGTTCGTCAACAAGTAATACAGACGGTTTCATCACTAAAGCTCTTGATATTTCCAATAATCTTCTTTCTCCACCAGATAATACTTTTGCGGGTTGGCTTCTTCTGTTTCTAAGCCTTTCATATTTTTCTAATATTCTCTCTGCTTCTTCAAAAGATTCCTCTGTTTTATCTTTTATGTAGCCACCCATCAGTAAATTTTCCTCTACCGTCATATCTGGAAAGACAGAGTTGTCTTGTAAAATATATGCAATTCCAACTGACTTTAATTTTTCAGCTGGTGTTAGATTTGTAATTTCTTTACCATCTATTTCTATTTGACCTGAAAAAATATTTGTAAACCCATATATCGAATGGAGTATTGTAGATTTACCTGCTCCATTCGGTCCAATCAAACATAAGGATTGAGCCTTATTTACAAACAAGTCAAAATTATGCAGAATTTCCATTTTTCCATATCCAGCATTTAAATTTTTAATTGTTAAATGTATTTCATCTGGAGATAGTTTTTTTAAATCTTCCGGTGTTGGCGCTTTACCTAAAACTTCATATTGATTTGACATTATTGCGCTCCTAAATATGCGTCGACAACTCGCTTATCGTTTTTAATTTCATCTGGCGATCCGTTTGCCAACATCTTACCATGAGCTAGACAAAAAATATTTTCCGCTAATTGCATTATTACTCTCATGTTGTGTTCTATGACTAAAAGAGTAATTCCAAAATCTTGGTTCACTTTAATTAATCTATCTATAATTCCATTAATTAAGGTTGGATTAATTCCTGCGGTTGGCTCATCTAACAAAAGCATCTCCGGCTCATTCATTAGCGCCATAGCAAGCTCTAGTAGTTTTTGCTGACCAAAAGATAAATCTCCTGCTCTAAGTTTTCTCTTTTGATACAATCCAACAAAATTCAATAAATTTTCTGCTTTTTCTGTTAATTCCTGTGGTATTTTTGAAAATAATTTAAACATACTTTCATCACTTCCTTTGTGACTGATAAGCATGTTGTCTATGCAATTTAATTTTCCGTAAATTCTTGTCTGTTGAAACGTTCTTAATAAACCTAATTTTGCAATAACCGGAACTGGCAATTCAGAAACTTCTTTTCCATTAAACTTAATTGAGCCTTGGTCGATTGGATAAGTTCCAACAATTGAATTGAATAATGTTGTTTTTCCAGAACCATTTGGACCAATTAATCCAACTATCTTACCTTTTTCAACATTCATTGAAATATCAACATTAGCTTTTACTCCCCCAAAAGATTTGCTGACATTATTTACTTCAAGAATACTCATTTTATCTCTACCTGCGCCTTTCGGTCTGCTTCATCTACAACTTCACCAAATCTCTCAGGATATTTTTCTCTTAACCATCCCATAATTCCTTCTGGGAAATAAATAACAATTACTACAATTAAAACTCCAAGAGCTACATACTGCCATCCCAAGAAAAAAGTCCAAAAACCTTCTTTAAATATATGAAATACTGTAGCGCCAATAACTGGTCCCCATAAAGTTCCTTTACCACCTAATATTGCCATTAAAACCATAAACACACCCATTTCTCTTCCATCAAATGCTACATCAGTGGAGTCTATGTATCCAACTAAGCCGCCCATAATTCCTCCGGCTAAACCACAGAAGAAGGCAGATATCATCCAACCAATTATTTTATATTTCATGGTCTCTATTCCCATGGCTTCTGCTTTATCTTCATTATCTCTAATTGCATTTAAGATTAATTTAAATCTAGTGGTATAAATTGCTTTGACTGCAATGAATGTTAGTACCAAAACTAAGAAACTTAAAAAATAAAAGAATTCACCTCTCGCCTCTAAACTTCCTACATTAGGAAAAGGTGGAGTAGTGAAACCTTGTCCCGCACCAATGATTTCAATTCCTCCAGAAATTTCTCCAGCTGCTACACCTAATCCAAGAGTACAGATAGCAAAGTAATGACCCCTTAAACCTAAAATTGCATATCCAATTAAACCAGCAACTATTGTTGGTACAATTGCAGCAACTACAAGTCCAGCTGCCATTCCTTGAAAAAATTGAGCTGGTGTATGAACAAAAGTTTTTTCACCACCACTTTCAGTCCATTCAGCTAATGGAAAAAACATTCCAACCTGGACCGAGGCACACAAGTACATGCCCAATCCATAAAATAAAATATTTCCAAATGTATTATAGCCCATTTCACCTCCTTGAATATTCCAGGTGATTGCAAGGACAATCAATATACAAAGAATGGATAATTGAACTTTAAATGCAGGAAATACATAAGGAGCTGCTAGCCCAAAAATTAATATACCTATATATAAAATTAAATTATTTTTGTTCATATAAGCTCTTGATTTTATCTCTAAAATTCTGATCTACTGTAAAATAATGGCCATCTTCATCATGAACACTTGACCCTGAAGAATGATATTCATCCAAATGCTTTTTAAATTGATCTATGTCAACTTCAATAGATTTCCCTTGATTATCATTAATTTTAACTTTTCTCATTTTAAATACTCTCTTTTTCTAGAAAGTTTAAATCTTCTATAAACTAGGATTAAAACTAATAATAAAAATACTGAACCAATTCTAAATTCTGTACCCAAAATATAATCTGCAAACTCTTCAAAAACTCCTAATCCCATTCCTGACATTGCAACACCAGGCAAGTTTCCTAATCCTGCTACAATTACAATCATAAAAGATCTAATCGTATATGGTAAACCCATGTAAGGATGAATAGTAAATGTTATTGAAATTAGTGCCCCAGCAACACCACAAAGAGCAGCATTTATTCCAAATGTTGCTGCATAAACTTTTTCTGTATCAACACCTAAAATCTTTGCGGCTCTTGCATTTTGAGCTGTAGCTCTAATAGCTCGGCCAAGCTTAGATTTTTTCATGTAAATTACTAAACAAACTGCAAACAAAATGCTTATAAATGCTGAAAATATTTTTGAATTAGGTAACACAACATTGCTATCAAACAACATAGTTGTTCCGTAACCAGAGTTTGCAAGTACAACATCTGCACCAAATGCAAAATTCATTAATTGCATGAAAAGAATACTTATTCCAAAAGTCGCCAAAATAGAGATAAATAAATCCCTATCTACTACTTTATTAATTACTAATTTGTAAATCGCTATACCAACAAAGTACATTATTACAGGTGCAACAATTACTCCCCATGCTGGATGTATACCGTAGAGGTACATAAAATATGCTATGTATCCACCTAAAATAACAAGATCTCCTTGTGCAATGTTAATTATGTTCATCACTCCCCATTGAAGTGCCATTCCATATGCGATTAATGCAAACAAAACTCCAAGAAGAATTCCATCCAAGCAGGCTTGAACAGTTATCATTGGGTATTGAAATACAAGAAAATCCATAAAAAGTATTTTTGGGTTATATAAAAAAAAGCCCCCTATGACTAGGGGGCTTTAGTATTTATTTTATCTATCTGACCACTTAGGAATTGGATGTATCAACTTAGCTGATGCCCATTTTAATGGAGCAACAACTTTGTTTTCACATTTTCCTGAAGCATCACACATTACTTGGAAAAGTACCATTGGTTTGTCAACGTTCTGACCACCAGGTGCAAATTTAATATTTCCATAGAATGTTTGCATATTCGTAGCTGCAAGAGCATCTCTTACTTTCTTTTGATCGAAAGAATTTGCTCTTTCAAATGCATCTTTGAATACCAATAAAGCAGCTGAAGATTCAGCAGATTGGTAAGGTGGATCATATCCAAACTCTTTCTCAAAGTCTGCAGCATAAGTCATACCATCTTTAAAGAAATCATCTTTATAAGTTAGTGACTTGTGCCATTGAGAAGCACAAAGAGCGTACTGTGAGTTCTTACCATGCTGTTTAGATAGCTTAGCCGCATCACAGTGAGTCATAGCCAACATAGGAACATCAACTTTCATTTCAGCAATTTGTCTGATCGCAGTTAACGCACCTTTTGTGTGACCTGATACAACAAGCACATCTGGTTTCATTTGTTTTACTTTAACCAATGTAGCAGCCATATCATTTAGCTCTTTAGGCAATTTATCGTCGATTATGATTTTAGAACCAGTTCTTTCTGCAGCATCTAAAATACCTAATCTAACATCCTGTGAAAATGCATCTTGTTCAAACGCTTGTGCAATTCTTACTGGTTTTCCACCATTTAACTCAACTGCTGTTTCGATAGCAACATCAAGATATAAGTTAGCTGGAGCTAATACAGCAAATAGATATTTGTAACCTTTTGTAAACAAAGATCTAGATGCACCATTTGCTTCAACCATTGGAACACCATACTTTTCAGTCACTGGCGCAATCGCTTTAGTTAGACCAGAACTGTAAGGGCCAAGCATAAACTCAACACCATCTTGTGAAATTAATCTTTCTGCAAGCTGTGCAGCTCTCTTTGGGTTTGACTCATCATCGTAATAAATAATGTCAAACTTATAAGTCTTTCCACCAACTTTAACACCACCCATGCTGTTAATTCTGTCAACGGCCATGTTGTAACCATTTTGAGTATGAACACCATTAGATGAGTATTTACCAGTTAAGGAAATCGCAGCACCTAAAATAATTTTGTCACCAACTACTTTTGCAAAAGATGCAACAGAAGTTGAAAATAAAATTACTAATGCAGAAACAAAACTTAGAATTATTTTATTTAATCTCATTTTATTTCCTCTTTAATTAATTAATTATGTGATGATTAAATAAAGAAATTTTATTTTATGCAAGTGGCAATAAAGACCAAAAACTATTTAATATTGCTGAGTTATAACAATTATTCCGGCAATAATTACTAAAACACTCGCAGAAATTGTATTAATTGTTTTTGGATTAGCAGTTATCCACTTAATTAGTTTCTGTGCAAGCATTGCATAACCAATCAAAGATAAAAAATCTAAAACAATATAAGTTGTAATTAAAATTAAAAATTGTGCCAATAAATTTGAATTAAAGTCAATAAATTGAGGAAATATAAAAGGAAAAAACATCCAAGCTTTAGGACTTGTTCCAGCAACTAAGAAACCATCTCGAAAGAATGATAAGTTGCTTTTTTTTGTTTCACCTTCGCTTGAAATAGTTTTTGGACGTGATTTATAAATATCATAAGCAAGATATAAAATATAAATTACTCCTATCCATTTAAATATATTTAATATCGTTGAGTTCTCAGAAAAAAAAGATCCTATTACAAAAATTACTAAAGTTGCCTGTATAAAATTTGCTGTTACATCCCCTAACGCTGACCAAACACATTTTCCAACTCCATAATTCATTGAATACGAGATAATCACAACTCTTGGGGTTCCTGGTGTAATGAAAAGAAAAATTATTATCTGTAGATAAAGAATGAAATCTAAGGGGAGCATAAAAAAAGATAGTCCTTAAAAACCGGGAGCTAAAGATGGCTAAGAAGGACTATCTAAGACATAATATCAGAGGCTAAAAAAAATGCATTAAATATTTTTTTCAAATATAAAGGATTTATGAAAAAAAAAGGTCACAGACCAGTTACTAGAGTCAAAAACCCAGAGCCCAAAATGGACGATCCAGATTGGATCATTTGGGCAGCCTGGGCAGATAGGATCACTTTCGAGGAAATTGAAAAAAAAACAGGGAAGAAAGAATCTGATGTAATTAAAATTATGCGAAGATCTCTAAAACCATCATCTTTCAGGTTATGGAGAAAAAGAGTAAACCAAAAAAGTATAAAACATCGAAAAAAATTTGAATATTCTAGAAAAGAAATAGCTAGTAAAATTAAAAAAGGTGACTATTTATAGTTTATGAAAAAAATTACCATGTATACAGGTCCACTATGTAATTATTGTGAGGCTGCAAAAAGATTATTAGCTAGAAATAATGCGCCTTATAATGAAATTGATATTTCAAAAGTTGATGGAGCAATGGATGAAATGATTAAAAAAGCAAATGGAAAAAGAACTATTCCACAAATTTTTTTTGATGACCAGCATATTGGTGGTTATGATGAAGTAAGAGCATTAGAAAAAGAAAATAAACTTCAAGATCTTTTAAATAATTAATTCCATTCTTCTAAAGCTAATTGTTTCTTAGCTAAAGAGCTTAAATCTTTTAATTTAACTCTATCTTTATATTTAATTTCGTAATCTTCAGACGCAAAATCTGGTGGACTCTTTCCTTCTAAAAATTTTTTTGATTGTTTTACCGTATAATCTAGATTTTTTTTACAATAAGGTGTTGCACCAACGTAAACAACATTTGAATAATTTTTTCCTGAATGCTTGTCTTCAACAGCATGAACAACATCTGGATGCCACCAAACAGTGTCACCTGGATTCATTTTTGGAATTGAAACTAAACCTTTTAACAGTAATGAATGATAATCTTTATTTACTGATAAAGCTCTACCAAGTTTTGATCCACACAATTCATTTTCTTCAACATCATCTAGTAATGCTCTGGTTAAAACATAAGCAATTCCTTTAGCAATAGGTATTAATTGTAAAGTTCCATCGTTAGGACCTTGTTCTGTTAAAGCTGTCCAACCTTGAAATGTTCTAAATACATGTGCAACCGCAGGGGACTCAAACTCTATTGTTCTATCTCTATACTTTGCTTCAAATGGATTATATTGTTCAAAGTTGTCAGAAAATATATCTCTATAAATTTTTTGATAATGACTATCGGTCCATCTTTCAATAGATCCAGCATCGCAATGAGGAGAAAGTCCCAAAGTATCATCACCTGGCTCTCTTCTTCTTACTCTATCTGCATAAGACAATTCTTTATTTGGATCAAAAACTTTATATTCAGAGTTTTCAAATAACCAAAGATTATTTAGCCATTTTTTTACTTTAGCCATTTGCTCTGAGTGTCTTATTTCTATCTGTGCTTTAGACCAATAAAGGCCGTATATTTGGGGTTTACCTGATTTAAGATCACTAAAATATTTATCTAAATCAGCTTTCTTCCTTTGATCATCGTAATAATTATTTTCATCAATATACTTCTCTAATTCTAAATTTAAATTTTCAATAAATTTGTCTTCAAAAACATCTCGGATTATTACACAGCCTCTTTTTTTTATATCTTCTATTACCTTTGTGTTTTTTTGATCTAGCTCATTAATACTAATTTCTGGAATTATAGATTTATTGTTTTTTTTGAGATTTAATATTTCTTGTATTTCAATTTCTATGAACTTTTCAATTTTAGCGAAATTTTCTTTATAATTTGCTGAGTGATTTCTTAGCTCTTCTTTAACTTTCTCAATATCGATATTTTCAAACATTAAATTTAGCTCTTAGGTTTAAAAACTAAACATACCCCATTGTTACAAAATCGTTTTCCTGTAGGCTCAGGTCCATCATCGAATATATGCCCATGATGGCCTCCACATTTTTTACAATGATATTCGGTTCTTGCATAACCTATGTGGTGATCTGTTTTGGTTTCAAATACGTCTGGCAAAGATTCATAAAAAGAAGGCCATCCAGATCCGCTCTCATATTTTGTTTTTGAATCAAATAATTTTTCACCACAGTTTGCACAATGAAAACTTCCTTCCCTTTTTTCATGATTAAGTTCACTTGATCCAGCACGCTCGGTACCTTCCTCAAATAAAATTAATTTTTGCTCAGCAGTTAAATTTGGATTTATTTTTTTTGTCATGATCCTATATATTTAGCACAAGATTGATGTAACATTGAATGTAATTCAACAAGTTTATTAAAATCTTTATTATAACCACCACCCAAAACCCCACAAAATGGTATTCGTCTAGAAAAAAAGTTTTCTACTACTAGCTCATCTCTTAATTTAATACCCTCATCAGAAATTTTTAATTTTCCTAATCTGTCATTAAAATGAATATCGACACCAGCTATGTAAAAAATGAAATCAAAATTTTCTTGATTTAACTCATTTAAATAATGTTTAAGTGTTTTGATATAGGCATCATCCTCTAAATTATCCTCGAGCTCCACATCTAAATCACTGTTTGATTTTTTTGCTGGATAGTTAGTTTTAGAATGCATACTGAATGTGAATACACTTCTATTATCTTTAAAAATTTCTGAGTTACCATTTCCTTGATGAACATCTAAATCAACGATTAAAATTTTATTAGCTAGACCTCTATTAAGTAAATAATGTGACGCAACTGCAACATCATTAAATACACAATAACCTGCACCTTCATCATAACTTGCGTGGTGACTTCCACCTGCGGTATTACATGAGATGCCATAATTTATTGCAAGTTTAGATGCTAGCACAGTTCCGCCTGTAGCAACTAAAGATCTTTGTACAACACTATCTACAAGTGGAAATCCAATTTTTTTTACTCCCTCTTTACTTAAAGTTTTGTTTTGAATATCTAAAATATAATTTTTTGAATGTGCATAACTTAATGTTTCAACTGAACAGGCTGAAGGTTTATGAAATTTTTTTACTATTTTATTTTGGATCAAGTAGTTTGCTAATTCTCCAAATTTATTAATAGGAAATTTATGATCATCACCAATTTTAGCAAAATAATCCTCGTGATTAACAACAGGTAGCTCCATTTTTTACTCTAGAACTCTGATAGGCTTTCCATTTACACAAGCCTCTAATCCTTCGATCATTTGGTTGTAAAAAATACTATAATTTTCAGCTGTAACATAACCAATGTGTGGAGTAAGTAATGCATTTGGTAAAAATCTAAGCTTATTGTTTTCAGGCAAGGGTTCTTTTTCATATACATCAATTCCAGCACCAGCAATTACATTAGTTGATAAAGCAATAATTAAATCATCTTCATTTACAATAGGTCCTCGAGATGTGTTTATTAAAAAAGCTGTTTTTTTCATTTTATCCAATTCTTTTAAAGTAATGCAATCTTTATATCTTGCTCCTCCTTGAACATGAATTGAAAGTACGTCAGAATTTGTAATTAAATCTTCTTTGCTGCAAGGTAATACGTCTAATTCTTTACACTTATCTAAGTTAAGATTTTCACTCCAGGCCATTACTTGCATACCAAAAGCCTTTCCAATTTTAGCAACTTCGCTGCCTACCCTGCCTAATCCAATTAAACCTAAAATTTTTCCCTTTAATTCTACACCAATAGTAGTTTGCCAATATCCTTGATACATATTATCGAATTCTTCTTTAAAATTTCTAGCTAAACCAAGAATTAAGGCCCATGTTAATTCAGGCGTTGGGTTAATATTTATATCTGTTCCACAAACTATAATTTTTCTTTTCTTTGTAGCTTCTAAATCAATAGATCTATTACGTAATCCACTTGTGATTACAAATTTTAAATCATTTAAATTATCAATTAAATTTTTGGTAATTGGAGTTCTTTCTCTCATTATTAATAAAGCTTCAAAATCGGCTAACTGATCAATAGCATCTGCTTCATCTAAAAAAGGTTCACTAAAAATCTTAAATTCATATTTTCCAGATAGTTTTTCTAAATCTACAAATTGTTGAGCAACATTTTGATAATCATCTAATATAGCAACTTTAAGCATTTTTAACTTTCTTATTTGATAACAATATTCCTGTAATAATAAAACAAGCACCTAAAATATGATAAAACATAAATTTTTCACTAAAAAAAATCATCGCCATTATCGCGCTCAAAATTGGCATTAGGTGTAAAAAAACACCAGAACGATTAGCACCAATCATAGATATTCCTTTTATCCATAAAATAAAAGATGCCAAACCTGGAAACAAAACTACATAAGATAAAATTAGAATAAATGGTAATTCTAAATTAATTCTAAAGCCAATTTGATATTCAATAAAATAAACTGGTATCAAAAATATTAAACCAAATGTAATCACTACTTGAAGTAATGATATTTGAGTTAACTCATATTGTTTTCCCTTTAACAATGTCGAATATAATGCCCATGAAAACATTGCTATCACCATTGTAATATCACCTTTATTGAAATCTAAATTTTTTAATATCTCTATATTTGCTTTTGTTATAATCACAATTACACCAGCAAAAGAAAACACTACCCCTATAATTTGAAAAATATTTGTCTTTTCAATTTTTAATATTGAAGAAAACAACATAATCATCACAGGTATCGTTGAAATCATTAAAACTCCACTAATCACCTGGGTAAAATTTAATGAATAATAAACAATTGAATTAAATACTGTTATACTAGTAACTCCCAAAACAATGAAAAGCTTGTAGTTTTTAATTATATAATTTCTTTTCTCTAATATTTCAGGAATTGTAAAAGGCGCTAAAATTAACCAAGCAAAAAGCCAGCGATAAAAATTTAGTGAAAAAGGTGGAACTTCATAAAAACTTGCAAGTTTACCTACTACAAAATTTCCTGCCCAGAAAGTTACTGTTAAAAATAGATATAAATAAGCTAAAAAATTATTATCTTTAGTCACTTAACTAAATCTAAGCGAACTATAAGGTTTTAAATCTAAATTTGTATTTTCGTTCGCTATCATCCCTGAAACAATCTTTCCAGAAATTGGACCCAAAGTCCATCCTAAATGATGATGCCCAAAACAATAATAAATATTTTTGTAATTTTTTGATGGTCCCATAACAGGTAAAAAATCTGGTAAAGTTGGTCTAAATCCTAACCATTCATCCTCATGTTCAGGTAAATCACCAAGCATATATTTTGCATTATTTATCAAATTTTTAACTCTTGATTTAGATAATGGATTATCTAATCCGCCAAATTCTACGGTTCCAACAACTCTTAATCCTTGTTCCATCGGTGTAATTCCAAATCCACGGTTGGAAAATATTACAGGTCTAGTTAATAAATGATCACAATTTTTAAAATGAACATGATATCCACGCTCTGTATCTAAAGGAATTCTTTCACCAAGGTTATCTGTTAATTTTTTTGAAAAAGCTCCACAAGCTATTACTGCTTTATCAAAAACATAACTTTGAGTTTCAGTTTTAAAAACTGGTTTTTCTTCATCAAAACTAATATCTTTAATATTTACTTTGTTAAATTTTCCACCTTTTTGCAAAAATAAATCAAATAGTTTTAAAAGAATTCTTTTCGGATTTCTTGCATGTCTTGCATAAGGATAATAAACACCTGCATGGTAAAATGGTTTAATATGTGGTTCAAGATCGTGTATTTCGGCTTTAGTGACCAATTGTTGTTCAACACCTAATTCATCTCTAACTTTAATTTCTAATTCTCTACTTTTTAAATCTTTATCATTCCATATATAAAGAATTCCTTTATTTTCAACCAAACCTTCTAAGTCTATCTCTTCAAATAATTCATCATATGCAGGTAAAGCTAGATCTAAAATTTGGTGCATATTTTTAGCAGTATGCATCATCTTAGTTTTAGTAGTATTCATTATAAATTTTATAAACCATGGAATCATTTTAGGAACATAATTCCATTTTAAAGCAAGTGGACCTGAAGAACTAAGCAACATAGCAGGCACATCTGCTAGAACGTCAGTTCTGTTTAAAGAAAGAGATGCATAAGGTGAAAAGTGACCTGCATTACCATAAGAGGCAGCTTGGCTACCTGGGTTGTCTCTGTCAAAAATAGTTACATTGAAACCTTTTTTTTGAAGAAACAAAGCATTAGATACACCTTGAATTCCTGCTCCAACTATTCCTACTTTAAGATTTTTATTCATAAAATTGTTATACAAGTAAATATTTAATTTTCAGAGTGACAAATTATGCAATCATTTGTTTATGATTAATTTTTGCACTCAATACTATGCCAAAACCAATCATAGTGGCCAACATTGAAGAACCTCCATACGACATAATAGGCAATGGAGAACCAACTATAGGTAGTAGACCCAAAACCATAGATAAATTTACCACAATATAAATAAAGATTGCAAAAGCATAACCAAAACAGAAAAGTCTAGCAAAATTACTTCTTGAAATTGCTCCTATTCTTACAATTCTAAAAATTATTATTGAGTATAATATCAAAAGACCAACTGAACCTATAAAACCAAACTCCTCTGAAAATAAAGTGAATATAAAATCTGTATGTTTTTCAGGTAAAAAATCTAAGTAGCTCTGAGTTCCTTTTAAAAAACCTTTTCCGTTAAGGCCTCCTGAGCCAATAGCTATTTTTGACTGTATAATTTGATATCCAGCGCCCAAAGGATCTCTATCTGGATCTAAAAAAGTTAATATTCTTAATTTTTGATATGGTTTAAGAAATGAGATTATAAATGGAAGCGAAATTAAAAAAGTAATAAATGAGTATATAAAATATTTAATTTTCATACCTCCTAACCACAATATAATTAATCCACTTAACGCAATTAATATAGATGTACCAAGATCAGGTTGAGCAATTACAAAAATTATTGGAATTATTATAATTGATAACACGATTGTTATACTAGTAAATGAATTAACATTTTCTATTTTTATTCTATGAAAGTATTTTGCAAGACACATTATGATTGCTATTTTCATAAGTTCTGAAGGTTGCAGAACAAATAAATAAAGATCCATCCATCTTTTTGAACCAGAGGACTTTAGTCCAAAAAATGAAACATAAATTAATAAAAGGATTACTATAAAATAGATTATATAAGAAAAGTTATGCCAAAATTTTATATTAAAGAAAGCCACAAAAATCATTAAAGGAAAAAAAACTGCAAGTTTTACAAAATGATTTTTTGTATGAAAAAGTATTTCACCACCATCTGTAGAATACATAACAAAAACACTTAATACAGAAAGAAGAATAACAGAAATCAATAATATATAGTCTAGGTTTTTTATTTTTTGAAATAATGTAATCTCATTATTCAATCTATCGTGCTGAAACATTTAAACAGTAATCCTCTCAAAATTTGGTTGTTTATTTCTTAAATCATGTCTGTCGATTATTAATTTAAATAATTTTTTTGCAATTGGTGCTGCCGCCTTACTTCCTGAACCACCATGCTCAACAATTATACTTAGCGCATATCTTGGGTTAACATATGGTCCATAAGCAACATACAAAGCATGATCTCTATCTTTGTATGGGATTTGCTCTAATTCTAAATCCAATTCCCTCTCTCTTTTGCTAATTCTCTTGACCTGGGCTGTTCCAGTCTTTCCTGCAAATTGATATTTAGGGTCATCAATTCTTGATTTATAAGAAGTTCCAAATCTTTCATTGGTCGAAGCAAACATTGCTTCTTGAACAATCTTAATATTTCTTTGGTTTTTAAATAACTTTTTATCTAACAATTCCGCAGAGTCGGTATCAAATAATAACCCGCTTTCCATTGATTGTTTTGCATCTTCATAAGAAATTGGATTACTATCCACTATTATTTTCGGTTTTACAGCAAAGCCTCCATTTGCAATTTGTGCTGTCATCATACAAAGTTGTAAAGGTGTTGTTTGTGTATAGCCTTGACCAATACCTGTTATTAATGTCTCTCCTAATACCCAGCCTTTACCAAGATTGTTTTTTTTCCATTTTGTATTTGGAAATAATCCTTTTTTTTCATTATCAAAATAATCGCCAAGAACTTTTTTACCTAAGCCAAACTTTTCAGCTGTAATGTTTAATCTATCGACACCCAATAACCTAGCAACCTCATAAAAATATGTATCACAAGATTGTTTCATTGCATTTTTCAAACTAACCCAGCCATGTCCCTTTTCCTTCCAACAGTGAAATGTTTGTCCATATAACTCCATTTTTCCTGTGCATTTAACTTTAAACTTTGTATCTATTACTTTGTTTTCTAAAGCTGAAAGCGCAACGATAGGTTTTATTGTTGAACCTGGTGAGTATAGACCCGAAAGAGTTTTGTTTATTAACGGTTTTAATGGATTATTTCTAATTAATTGCCATTCATCTTGACTTATTCCAAACAAAAATAAATTTGGATTGTAAGATGGAGATGAATACATTGCTATTATATCTCCAGTATAGATATCCATTACACTTATAGATCCTGCTTTTTCATTTAACAATTTCCCACAAGCTTTTTGTATTTCTGTGTCTACAGTTAAACGTATTTTTGATCCTTGTTCACCTTTTTGATGCTCGAGTTGATTAATTCTTTTACCGTAAGCATTTACTTCATATCTTTGAATAGCATTTGTTCCAATTAAATGATTTTCAAGTCTTTTCTCTAAGCCTAGTTTTCCAATTTTCATTCCTGGTACAAATCTTTCTTGGATAATTTCATTTTCTAAAATTTCTTGTTCATTTGGTTGACTCACATATCCAAGAACATGTGTGTATACATCATTAAATGGATAGTTTCTGGAGATTGTCATTACTGGTTTAACGCCAACAAGATCGTATAAATAATTATTAATTTTTACAAATTGACTCCAGCTTAAGTTTTCAGAAACAATAATACTGTCCCACGGTTTTAGCTCTGCTTTTAATTTATTTATTCTTGCAATTCTTTTGTCACTTAGATTTAAAAGATTTTTCAATCTAACTAGTAAATAATTAAAATTCTCAACTTGCTCTGGAATTATATGTAATTGATAAACTTTTAAATTCCCTGCAATTACATTTCCAAAATAATCAACAATATTTCCTCTTGTAGGTGGGAGTTTCCATTCTCTAATTCTATTTTTATCTGAAAGTGTTAAATATTTTTTATTTTCATTTATTTGAAGAGAAAATAAACGA
>CACJTU010000013.1 GCA_902596375.1 uncultured Pelagibacteraceae bacterium | reverse complement strand
ATGTGCAGATGCTAGATAATTTGTAATTACTTTTAATACACTTGCTGTACCAAGCTCACCAGTATGCAATATTTTTCTCCCCATAACAGTTAATGCAGGTAAAATTTTTTCAAATGCTTTTCTTTCTCCACCCACGAATATAGCAATATTACCTGTTGCAGCTCTATGACATCCACCACTCACAGGTCCATCCAAAGGGATAGCTTTTTTTTCTATTACTTTTTTTCCAAGTCTTTTTACTTCATTTTCGTCAGTGGTACTCATTTCTAGCCAAATTTTGTTTTCTGATAAACCATTTAGAATTCCATCATCAGCCTCCATCACTTCTGCAGAAACCTCAGGAGAAGGAAGGGAAGTAATTATTAAATCCGAGTTTTCTGCTAATTCTTTTGGAGATTTTGCAACCCTAGCACCTAAGTCTTTCAAAGAATTTGTTATAGTTTCATCTAAATCTCTTACTGTAAGATCAAAGTTATTTCTTAATAAACTTCCCGCAAGTTTTCCTCCAACATTACCTAAACCAATAAATCCTATTTTCATTTTATTTCCTCTTCTTTTTTGTTTTTTGTAAATACAATTAAAATCACACCAACTATGATTATTGCACCACCTATAAATAATTCTGGAGTTGGTTTTTCTCCTAAAAGAAAAATAGCAGCTAATAAACCTGTCGGCGGTATCCCCATAGTTACAATCGGCAGTACTTTATAAAGTGGGTTGTTTTTCAAAACATAATAGAAACAACCATAAGTAATTGGTTGCATGATGAAACCTATATAAATTGCAATAATCCAATGATCAAATTTTGCATTTGTTAAATAATTAATTGTGTTTCCATCAATTATTGCAGATAGCATCACTAATATTGGTCCAGAGAATAATGCTAACCAAGCAACTAACGCTAAAGGATTTATTTCTTTACTTAAAGGTTTAACCATAACTTGTCCAAGAGCCCATACAGCTGAACCTAAAATCGTAAGTCCAATTCCAATAAATTTTCCATCCAAGTTAGGAGATCCGGTTAAAATATAAACACCAACAAAAGCGATAGCTATACCAATCAAAGCTCTAATAGTTGGTTTTTCTTTAAGCATGAAGTAAGCAAAAATAACTCCAAATGGAACTTCTGTTTGAACCAAAAGTACTGCTGCAGATGCATCAATTAAATCTAAACCAGAATATGTAATACTATATTGCAAAGTATTAGCTACTAATGATGCAGCAAAAATTCTTTTTAAATATCCTTTTGGTATTGGAAACCACCAAATTAATAATGATGCAGCAAACGTAAATCTTATACCCATCAAAAGAATAGGAGGAAAAGATTCAAATGCTGGTTTAGCTATTACAAAACCAAAGCCTAAAAAAATAGGTACCAAGGATGCTACGAAAGTATCTTTTATATTCATACCTATTTTTTATATTAATGATTATTAAAGAACTTCTGATATATTCACCTTTTAAATTATGAATTCAACAAAAATAGATCCTAAATATATTACCAAATCTAATCCAAGAATTGGACTTATTGCGCTTGCAAGCGATTTTATGATTGAAAGAGATTTTATAAACGTAATTAAAGACAGAGAAGTTGATTTCTTTGTAAATCGTATCGAATGCTACAACCCGCTAACAAAAGAAAATTTGATCAAAATGTCAAACAAAGTAACTGAGGTAACAAAAGATATATTACCTGATCAGGATATCGATTGTGTTGTTTATGGCTGTACATCTGGAACAATAGCTGCAGGTTATGAGTCTATAGAGAAAAAAGTAAAAGCTGCAAAACCCATGGCAGAAGTGACAACTCCAAGTACCGCTGCAATCAAAGCTTTAAAGAAATTAAATATAAGTAAGATAAGTCTATTTACACCTTATAGCAAAAAACTTAACGATGAAGTTTTGGAATATTTTAAAAACGAGGGGTTTGAAATTACCTCAAATTCTTACTTTGATATAGAAGCTGATTACGATATTGGAAAAGTTGATCAGAATTATTTATTTAATGTTCTATCCGAAATAGATTTAAATGGGGCAGAGGCACTCTTTGTTTCTTGTACTGCTTTACCAGTATTGCCAATTATTGATAAATTAGAGAAAAAATTAAATACTACAGTTTTATCTAGCAATCAGGCTTTAATTTGGGATACGCTTGTTAAAATAAACAAAAATAATTCTGTCGAAGGATTTGGTAAATTATTTAAAGAAAATTAATGTTGTTCACAAAAGAAGAATATAAGCAAAGATTAACAAAAGTTAAAAAAATGATGCAAGAAAAAGGCATCGATCTTTTAATCTCACATGACACTAACAACATGAATTACCTAACAGGTTATGATGCTTGGTCTTTTTATTATGCTCAATGCGCAATTGTTCATATTGATGCAGACGAGCCTCTATGTTTTGTTAGGGCTCAAGATGCAGGTGGCGCATATATTAAAACTTATTTAAAGGATGAGAATATTTTAGTTTATGACGAAAATTATATCCATACTTGGCCAAAACATCCTTATGATAATTTAGTAGAGATTATAAAAGAAAGAAAATGGGATAAGTTATGCATTGGATTAGAAATGGATGCGCATTACTTCACTGCGTTTTGTTATGAAAAAATAAAGCAAGGATTACCTAATGCAAAAATCAAAGATAGCGATCGTTTAGTTAATTGGGCAAGGTTAGTAAAATCAGATGCTGAAATAGGTTTCATGAAATCTGCTGCAAAAATTTCTGAAAAAGGAATGAAAACTGCAATGGAGGTTATTAAACCAGGAGTAAGACAGTGCGATGCAGTAGGTGAAATTCAAAAAACTTTATTCTATGGAACAGAAGAATTTGGGGGAGAATATTCTAGTATTGCAACATTACTTCCAACAGGGAAAGGTACTTCAGCTTCGCATTTAACAGCAACACAAGATAAATTTGTGGAGGGTGAGGCTACAATTATTGAATTATCTGGGGTTTATAAGAGATATCATGCTCCAATGGCGAGAACAGTTCTGCTTGGAAAACCCAATCAATTAAAGATTGATACAATGAACAAAACAATTGAAGCTTTAAATGCTGGCATAAGTCAAATTAAACCTGGGAATACAGCAGATGATGTTGCACAAGCTTTTTGGAAAATATTAGATAAATATGGAATAGAAAAAAAATCTCGAACAGGTTATTCAATAGGAATTGGTTATCCTCCAGATTGGGGCGAACACACTCTTAATATTTATAAGGGAGATATGACAGTTTTAGAACCTAATGTTTGCTTTCATATGATAGCAGTGATGCAGTTCGGTGATTGGGGTGTTGAAGCATCTGAGGCTATAAGAGTTACAGAGAATGGATCAGAATTGTTCTGTAATTTTCCAAAAGAGCTTCATATTAAGAGTTAATTAGCTATTGAAATCTATTTACACAAATGTTTTATATTCACCTTTATGTCTAAAAATCCAGAGTTTGTTAAATTCGATAAAGTAGATAAAAGTTATGACGGTAAGGTTCTTGTCGTCAAAGATCTTCAATTAGATATTGCAGAAGGTGAATTCATAACAATGCTTGGTCCATCTGGTTCTGGTAAGACAACTTGTTTAATGATGTTGGCTGGTTTTGAAACACCAACTCACGGTGAAATATTATTAGATGGAAATATAATTTCGAATATTCCTCCACATAAAAGAGGGATCGGAATGGTTTTTCAAAACTACGCATTGTTTCCACATATGACAGTTTATGAAAATTTAGCTTTTCCATTAAGAGTAAGAAAAGTTGAAAAAGATGAAATAGATAAAAAAGTTGATAAAGCATTATCGATGGTTTCATTAAGTGGTTTTGAAACTAGAATGCCTGCTCAACTTTCTGGTGGTCAGCAACAAAGGGTAGCAGTTGCAAGAGCTTTGGTATTTGATCCAGCAGTAGTATTAATGGATGAACCACTTGGAGCACTAGATAAAAATTTAAGAGAAAGCATGCAATATGAAATAAAACATATTCATGAAAGTATCGGTGTAACAGTTGTGTATGTAACTCATGATCAAAGTGAGGCATTAACTATGTCAAACCGAATTGCAGTATTCAATGATGGAAAAGTTCAACAACTTTCAAATCCAGCCGAACTTTATGAGAAGCCAGTAAATTCTTTTGTTGCTGAATTTATTGGTGAAAATAATACTTTTAATGGAGAAGTGGTTGATATTGCTAATGACAAGTGTAAAGTTAAATTAGCAAATTCAGAAATACTAGCCAATCCAATTTCCGTAAAGTCTAAAGGTGAGAAAACAACTGTTTCTTTAAGACCTGAAAGGGCATTAATTAATCCAACTGACAAGATGGATAATATGTTTACAGGAAAGATTGAGGAAGTAATTTATCACGGTGATCATACAAGAGTTAGATTAAATCTTTTAGGAAGTTCTGAGTTTATTCTTAAAGTACCAAACAGCACATCCAATTTAGAACTAAAAGTTAGTCAAGATATAAATATTGGTTGGAATAGTGTTGATGCTAGAGCATTAGACCCAAAATAATCCAATTTAAAATATACACATCTAATACACGTAACTAATGACAAAATCAGCTGTTGACTTAATCTTCCCTATTTGTTGTACTTTTACTTATATAAATTAATTTATATCAACGTTTAAACGGAGGAATAATGAGAAAAATAAGTAAATTATTACTAGCTCTTTCTTTTGTTGTATCTCTTACTTCTTCAGCCTTTGCTGTCACAGTAGCATCATGGGGTGGAGCTTACACAGAGTCTCAAAAGCTTGGGTATGGTGATCCTACTGCTAAAGCACTTGGAATAGAAATCAACTGGGTTGACTATTCTGGTGGTTTATCAGAAATCAAAGCACAAAAAGAAGCGGGTGCTATAACTTGGGATATCATAGATTTATTTGCATTCGATACTATTAACGGATGTGATGAAGGTTTATTTGTTAAATTTGATTTTGACAAAGACTTCCCAGCTGCACCAGATGGAACTCCTGCAAGTGAAGACTTCTTCACAGGAATGCCAAGTGAATGTGCTGTAGGTAACATTTTATATTCTTGGAACTATGCTTTTGATACAAGAGCATTTGGTGGTAAAGAGCCTAAAACAATTAAGGATTTCTTTAACACTAAAAAATTCCCTGGAAAAAGAGCAATCTATAAAAGTGCTTTAACAAACTTAGAAATCGCTTTAGCAGCTGACGGTGTTAAGTTGGGTGATGGCGGAACTAGAGTTTACAGAAAACTTTTAGAAGATGGTGGAATCGACAGAGCTATGAATAAAATCAAAAAGCTTTGTACAGATCCTAATGGTGGATGTGTATTCTGGTCTGCAGGTGCTCAACCACCTGAATTATTAGTTGCTGGTGAAGTTGTAATGGCAACTGGTTGGAACGGAAGATTCTTTAACGCTGAAGTTGGAGAGAACGCTCCAATTAAACAAGTATGGGATGGTCAAGGTCTTGACTACGAATATTTCGCACTTGTTAAAGGTGGACCGGATGAAGCAAATGCTAAAAAAGCTTTAGCTATGATGACTAACACTGAAATGTTAGCTGGTAGTGCGAAGTACATTGCATATGCTCCATGGAGAAAATCATCTCTTGATGTAATTACTGCTGGTGAGCCTTGGTACAAAGATGGTAAAACTAACATGATGCCACAAATGCCAACTGCTCCTGCAAACACTAAGAACTATTTCTTAGTAGACCCATTCTTCTGGGCTGATAACAATACTGAGATCAGTGAGAAGTGGGAAGCAATGAAAGCAGGTCTATAATTTCAGTTTTAAACACTGAATTTATATAATATATTTAGGGCGGTTATTTTTAACCGCCCTATTTTTTTATGAGCTCTGAAACAAAACAAATTTTAACAACTGACGGAATACCTTTAGAGGTCAGTTTAAAAAAAGCTGAAAAGAAGAATAAAATAAAGGCATTTCTTCTTGTAGCTCCATTATTATTATTTCTTGTAATTACTTATATTTTTCCAATTGGAGATATGTTTATGAGGAGTGTTGATGACAGAATGGTCACCAATATGCTTCCAAAAACATTTAAAGCGATGGAGAAATGGGAAAATTTAGATGAGTTACCTCCAGAAGAAGTATATCGGGGGTTTTATGAGGATTACAAATTACTTGCTGAAAATCAACAGCATGGAAAATTAGGACAAAGATTAAATAAAGAAAAAAATGGTTTTAATACGATTACCAAAAAACTTTTTAGACAAATCAAAAGAAAAAAAATTGATGAAAGCGCTAGTTTAAAAGAGCAAATCAATAAACTTCATAAAAGATGGAGAGATGTGGAATATTGGCAAGCAATTAAAAGAACCGCACCTCCCTATACAGCTTCAAAATATCTTAAGGGAATGGACATGTATTTTGCTGCTGATGGAAGCATAGCTCAAGTAGATGAAGATAGAAGAATACATAGAATTCTATGGCTTAGAACATTAGAAATCGCCTTTTTTGTTACACTTTTTTGTTTCTTTATGGGATACCCAATCGCTCATTTATTAGCAACACTACCAATGAAATACAGCAACTTATTAATGATTTGTGTGCTACTTCCTTTCTGGACATCTTTACTTGTAAGGACAGCTAGTTGGATGATTTTGTTGCAACAGCAAGGAATAGTGAATGACTTTTTTGTAATGATTGGTTTAGTTGCGGACGATAACAGGCCAGAGATGATGTACAATAAGGTTGGGACATATGTTGCAATGACACAGATATTATTGCCATTTATGGTTCTTCCACTTTATAGCGTTATGAAGACTATCTCGCCAAGCTTAATGAGAGCTGGTAAATCTTTAGGAGGAACACCTTTTGTTGCGTTTTGGAAAGTTTACTTCCCTTTAACAATACCAGGTATTGGTGCCGGATGTTTATTGGTTTTCATATTAGCAATTGGATATTACATAACACCAGCTTTAGTTGGAGGTGCCTCAGGAACATTAATAAGTAATCAGATTGCGTTTCATATGAAGACTACTCTTGATTGGAGTTTTGCATCAGCTATGGGATTAATGTTGTTAACTGGAGTTTTAGTTATTTATTGGATTTATAATAAACTAGTTGGAGTAGATAATATTAAATTAGGATAAATATGGCATTACCAAGTTATACAGAAACGCGTTATAGAATTTGGCATTATATTTATCTAGCTATTTGTACATTTGTGTTTTTCTTTTTAATTGCACCACTATTTGTAATATTTCCATTATCTTTTAACGCTGAAGAATTTTTAGTTTTTTCTGAAGGCATGAAAAATCTTGATCCTGATGCTTTTTCTTTAAGATGGTACAAGGATATGGTCTATGGAACTAAAAACCCATGGGGATTAGCTGCAAAAAATAGTTTTATAATTGCAATATTTGCAACCATTGGTTCAATAATTTTAGGTACTTTGGCTGCACTAGGTCTCAGTAGTAGACACATGCCTTATAAAGGTTTGATTATGGCAACTTTAATATCTCCAATGATTGTTCCATTAATTATATCAGGTGTTGCAATTTTCTTTTTTATGGCAAAAGCTGGTTTAGCTGCAACACATACAGGAATAGTTTTAGCACATATTATATTAGGAACACCTTTTGTTGTCATTACTGTAACAGCTACACTTTCAGGTTTTGATCATAGTGTAACAAGAGCTGCTGCAAGTTTAGGAAGTAACCCAGTAAATACATTTATGAAAATAACTCTTCCTCTAATTTTACCTGGAGTAATTTCTGGAGGATTATTTGCTTTTGTAACATCTTTTGATGAAGTCGTGGTGGTGCTATTTCTGGCAGGTTTAGAAAATACGACTATTCCAATACAAATGTGGACAGGCTTGAGGGAACAATTGAGCCCTACAATTCTTGCAGTTGCTACCTGTTTAATTCTTTTATCAACTTTAATTCTTGTAACTGCTGAATTATTAAGAAGAAGATCTGAGAGATTAAGAGGAATAAATAGATAATTTACCCAAATAATTTATTCATATATAGAAGTTGTTATGGAAATTAAAAAAGTTGTAGTTATTGGTTCTGGCACAATGGGTAGTGGAATAGCAGCCCATTTATGTAATGCGGATATACCAGTTACTCTTTTAGATTTGACAACTGAAATTAGTAAAAAAGCTAGAGAAAGAATTCATAAATCTAGACCTCCCTTGCTAATAGATAAAAGTAAAATTCATAATATTAATGTTGGGAATATTGATGAAAACTTTGACGTAGTAAAAGATGCAGATTGGGTCGTAGAGGCAGTAGTAGAAAGAATTGATATTAAACACAATATTTACAAGAAGATATTCAAGAATAGAAAAAAAGGTGCAATAGTTTCTTCAAATACCTCCTCAATTCCAATTAAAGTTCTATCAGAAAAATTAAATGATGAAGAAAAAAAAGACTTTTGTATCACTCACTTTTTTAATCCAGTTAGATACATGGGATTGTTAGAAATTGTTAAAAACGAAAATAATGATTTAAATAAAATCAATTCTTTAAAGAAATTTTGTGAAGTGGAACTTGGTAAGGGAGCTATAGTTTGCAACGATACCCCAGGTTTTCTAGGTAATAGAATTGGTGTTTATGCAATGCAAGTTGCTATGACAGAAGCATTCAAAATGAAACTTTCAATAGAAGAAGCGGATGCAGTTTTTGGTAGACCAATGGGTATACCTAAAACAGGAGTATTTGGATTGTATGATCTAATTGGAATTGATTTGATGGCTGATGTATTAAAAAGCTTTATAAAGGAACTTTCAGAGAAAGATGAATTTCAAATTGTTGCAAAAGAGATTCCATTAGTAAAAAAATTAATTGAGACTGGTTATACAGGTCGTAAAGGAAAAGGTGGCTTTTATAGAATGAATAAAAGTGGAGATCAAAAAATTTTAGAAGCCATTAATTTAGAAACAGGAGAGTATTCAGGAACAAAAAAAATAGATTTAGGAATTGAAACTGTTGACATCAATAATTTAATTAATCGAAAAGATAAGTATGGTGAGTATGCTTGGATTGTAATTTCAAAAATAATTAAATATGCATCTTCACTTGTTCCAGGAATTACCGATAAGTTTAATGATATTGATGAAGCTATGAGACTTGGTTTTAATTGGGCAATGGGTCCTTTTGAAATGTTGAAATCTATAGGGATAAAGAATTTCTTTGAAAGAATCGATGACTTTGAAAATAATAAATTTTTAGAAAATTTATCAAAATCAAAAGATGAAAATTTCTATGGAGAAAGACAAATTTATACAGACATTCAAACTTTAGGAAAAATAAGACCATCAGCAATTAAACTGGATAAAAATAATTCAGCTGAAATTCATCGATTTAAAGATTTTAATATTGTTGAATTTACAACAAAAGCTTGTGCATTAGATTATGACTCAATGGATGCACTGAAAAATGCAACTGACAAACCCTTAATAATAATTAATGAAAGCATGCAATTTTCAGCAGGTGTAAATTTAAGTTATACTATGAATTTTGCTGACAAAGGAGATTTTAAATCAATTGAAAAATTCATTAAGTATTTTCAAGATACATGCAAAACTTTAAAATACTCTAAGTACCCAGTTGTATCAGCTCCCTCTGGACTTACACTTGGAGGAGGCTTTGAGGTTTTAGTTCAAAGTAATTTTGTTGCCTCACACACAAATTTAGTTATTGGATTAGTTGAAACTATTGTTGGATTAGTTCCAGCAGGCGGGGGATGTAAAGAAATGTTGTGGAGATGGTCACAAACAGAACAAGCAAAATCGGACCCAGATTATGCACCACTAAAAGTTTTTGATATTATTGGTTATGCTAAAACAGCTACATCTCCAATCGAGGCTGAGCCATTAAAGTATTTAAGATCAGAAGACAAAAAAATAATGAATAGAAACAGTCTTTTTGAGGAATCAAAAAATTTAATTGATCAAAATAATGATTTTGTTCCTCCAGAAGAGTGCAAATTCAAACTTTCTGGAAAGCCGTTGAAAGATAAAATGGTTAAGGTTTTAGAGAAATTATACAACGAAAAAGTAATTTTAGATCATGGTATGCATGTTGGAACTGAACTTGCAAACGTTTTAAGTGGTGGAGATACTACTATTGAAAAAGAATTGTCAGAGGATGATCTGTATAAATTAGAACTAGACTCTTTTATGAGATTGATAGAAACAAAACAAACTCAAGAAAGAATTAAACACACTTTGTCCACTGGAAAACCTTTGGTTAATTAGAATTAAACATTCTAAAGGTTTTAATATAATCAGGTCTTAAAACATAAATTGCCTTATTACCTGTTTTAATTTTAGTTAATATATCTAAACCATAAACTACTTTACCAATTGGAGTATATTCACCTTGATAAATTGGTATTTCTTTTAATGTAATAAAGAATTCACTATCTTCTGTATCAAATTCTGTTGCTCTAGCAAAACCAACACTACCCTCTGTAAATTTAAAATCGTTGCTCAATTCTGATTTTAAAAACCCTAATCCAGACTTTCCGCTACCAATTTTGGAATAATCTAAATTATTTATATTTCCATACTCAATATCTCCAGCTTGTACAAAAGTATTTTCTGAAACTTTATAAAAAGCAGAACCATCATACTTTTTTTGTTCAATTAAAATTTTAAATCTTTCTACTGCTTTAGGAGAAATATCTGGATAAAGTTCAATTATTACATTTCCACACTCAACATTCATCACGGCAATATTATTTGGTTCATTAAATTTAAGTTTACTTAAATTATTTTTTTCTACAAATAGACATTTATTTTTTAATAAAAAAAAAGATGTAAAAGCAAATATTGAAAGACTAATTAAAAATATAAATAAAATTTTTTCCGATTTTGAGGGTTTAATAGTTTTAATCATAAAATATTTTTATCTATTTTAGCTAAGTTTGATTTTATAAAATTCACTTTATTATTCAGGATTTTGTCGCTATAGATTTTATCTTCAATTGTTTCTTTATCAGTCATTAAAAATGAAAAAATTTCTGCCATATCTTCAGAAGGGATAGATTTAGAATATTCTGTTAAAAAACCATCAGTTTTTTCATATAGATCTAAGTTTAATCTATCAGAACAAGTTGAACAATCAGCATAATTAAATGATGTTTGATTAAAAGATGAAAATTTACCCTCATTAAAATATTCAACGTGTGTATTTTGAATCATATGAAAAATTTCATGGTGTATCATTCTTTCAAAATATTTTTTATTAAAATTAATATCTAAAATTAATGTCCTGTTTTTATTATCAGGTATTCCCCCAGTATTAATTTCAGATATGAATAAATTTTCACAAAATACAATATATTTTAATTTTATCTTATTAAGAAAATTAGAATTATATCGATTAAGATTTTTTTCAATTAAAGGAAATTTTGTATTTAAATTATTTATATCAACTTTGTCACAAGTAATGTTCTTATTTGCACCAATTTTAAAATTACCTTTAGCGCTTAAATAACGAATATTATTGTCGTTTTTTAATTTATAAATTTCTAAATTTGGAATTTTTATCAGATTATAAATTTCATCAGCATTTACATGCGAAATATGAAAAATAAGAATAAATAAAAATAAAATTTTCATTAAATTATTATAGACGAATTAGATTAGATAATATTATCTTAGATTATTAAAAAATGAAAAAAGAAAGAAACAAAAATCCAATTCAACCAGTTAGTGGAACTAAAGTTCCAAGATTTGCTGGCCCAAGCACTTTTGCAAGACTTCCCGAACTAAGAGATGTGGAAAGTTGTGACGTTGCAATTGTTGGAATTCCATTTGATGCTGGCACAAGTTATCGACCCGGAGCAAGATTTGGTCCACAAAGCATCAGACAAGCATCTAGACATTTGAGAACTAATTATCATCCTAATTATGATGTTGAGCCTTTTAAAATCCAACAAGTAGCTGATGCTGGTGATATTGCTTGCAATCCATTTAGTATTGATGAAGCAATCAAACAAATAGAAGTAGGCGCAACAGATTTACTAAATAAGGTTGGAGGAATTATAAGTTTAGGTGGAGATCATACTATTGCAGTTCCACTGTTAAGAGCAATCAATAAAAAAAATAAGGGTCCTGTATCTTTAGTTCATTTTGATGCCCACTTAGATACTTGGGATACATATTTTGGTGCACCTTATACTCATGGAACTCCATTCAGAAGAGCAAGAGAAGAAGGTTTATTTTTAGATGATGCCTCTATGCATGTTGGAATTCGTGGTCCACTTTATAGTAGAGATGATATTAAAAATGATGAAAGTTTTGGATTTAAAATAATTCATTGTGATGAGTTTCAAACAGAAGGAACCGATAAAATAGCAGAAAGAATTAGAAAAAGAGTGGGAGACAATCCTTTATACTTATCAATTGATATTGATGTTTTAGACCCTGCATTTGCTCCAGGTACTGGTACACCAGAAATTGCAGGGATGACTACAAGAGAAATGGTAAATGTTTTAAGAGGTTTGTCTGGATTAAATTTAGTTTCAGCAGACGTTGTTGAGGTTTCTCCAGCATATGATCATGCAGAAGTAACCTCTTTAGCAGCAGCTACTATTGTTTATGAATTAACTAATTTATTTGCAAAAACATAAAGAAAGGATAACGTCAAAACATGTTAGACAAAAAAAATTTTTACATTAATGGAGCGTGGGTTAAGCCAAACAGTTCTGAGGAAATTAAAGTAATTGATCCTGCCACAGAAGAAAATTGTGCAGTAATTACTTTAGGGAACAAAGCTGATGTTGACATTGCTGTTAATGCAGCTAAAGATGCCTACGAGTCTTGGGCCTTTTCTTCCAAAGAAGAAAGAATTACACTATTAGAAAAACTTTATGAAAATTATAAGAAAAGATGGGCAGATATTGCAGAAGCTATAACTCTTGAGATGGGTGCTCCAAAAGATTTTGCAACAAAATTACAAGCAGGCACAGGAGCAAGTCATATTAAATCATTTATTAGATACTTAAAAAATTTTGCATTTGAAAAACCATTAGGTGAGCATGCTCCTAATCAAAGATTAATTTATGAACCAAAAGGTGTTTGTGCATTAATAACACCATGGAATTGGCCGATGAACCAAGTTTGTTTAAAAGTAATGCCAGCAATAGCTGCAGGTTGTACAATGGTTTTAAAGCCATCAGAATTAGCACCACTATCTTCAATGATACTTGCTGAAATTATTGATGATGTAAAATTTCCAAAAGGTGTGTTCAATTTAGTTAATGGTGATGGAGCAACAACAGGTGATGCTCTTACAAGTCATCCAGATATTAATATGATTTCTTTTACGGGATCAACAAGAGCAGGAGCTTTGATTTCACAAAATGCTGCTAAAGATTTTAAAAGAGTAAGCTTAGAATTAGGTGGTAAAGGAGCAAATATAATTTTTAAAGATGCTGATCCAGAGGCTATTGAAAGAGGTGCTTTAAGATGTTTTAGAAATTCAGGACAATCTTGTAATGCACCAACCAGAATGTTAGTTGAAAAATCAATGTATGAAGAGGCTATTGAGAGATTAAAAAAATATACTGAAAGTTTTGAGGTTGGTGACCCTAAAAAAGAAGGAGAACATATAGGTCCAGTTATTTCAGAAACTCAATACAATAAAATACAAACTTTAATTCAAAAAGGAATAGATGAAGGTGCAAAATTAGTTGCTGGAGGAACAGGTAAACCTGATGGATTAGACAAAGGTTACTTTGTTAAACCAACTGTTTTTGCTGACGTAAATAACAATATGGATGTTGCAAGAACTGAAATTTTTGGACCCGTTTTATCTGTTATCCCATTTGAAACAGAAGAAGAGGCAATAACAATTGCAAATGATACTGCTTATGGATTAACAAATTATATCCAAACTCAAGATTCGGAAAAAGTACAAAGAGTTGCGAGAAAATTAAGATCTGGAATGGTTGATGTAAATGGAGCAGGTATTGCAGTTGATGCACCATTTGGTGGCTTTAAACATTCAGGAATAGGTCGAGAAGCAGGTGAACACGGTTTAGAAGAGTTTTTAGAAGTAAAAGCCGTGGGTGGTTGGAGTTAATTTACTGACTTATCTTTCACACCTTCTAAAAACTTAAGGCACTTTTTCATTTCATTTAATTCTATGAACTCATCAATTTTGTGAGCTTGTTCTATGGATCCAGGTCCGCAAACAACTGTACTGATACCTAATTCTTGAAATAAACCAGCTTCTGTTCCAAAAGAAACTACTTCTCTAGAATTATCACCAGTTATATTTGATACAAATTCACATGCCTCAGACTCATCTAATCTGTTAAAACCAACAACTTCACCTATCACTTCTTTTTTAATATATGAATCTGGAAATACTTTTTTCATTTCTGGTAGAAGTACTTCATTTGCATATTTATCAATTTCTTTCGTAACAAATTCTCCATCTTCTTTAACAACTGGTCTTGTTTCCCATTCAACACTACATTTATCTGCAATGACATTATGAGCAATACCACCTTTAATTCCACCAATTGATAAAGTTGAATGTGGAGGATCAAAAATACTATCTTTTTGAACTCTTTTTTTTAATTCTTCTCTAATTTCTAAAAGTTTTCCAACATATCTAGTAGCATATTCCGCTGCATTTACTCCTAAATGTGGTTTAGAACTATGTCCCGCAAGTCCTCCAAAGTGAACTGTGTATTCATTCATACCTTTGTGGGCGTCAATAATTTTCATTTTAGTTGGTTCACCAATTATACAAATTCCATTTTTGATTTCTCTTTTTTTTAATTCCTCTATTAATAAAGGGGCTCCAATACATGCGGTCTCTTCATCAAATGTGTAACAGAAATGTAAGTCTCTATCTAAATTACTTTCTTTGAAGATAGGTGCATAAGCAAGTGTACATGCAATAAAACCTTTCATATCACATGAGCCTCTTCCATATAATTTATCATTTTTAATAGTTGCAACAAATGGATCACTGCTCCAACCTTTAGATACTGGAACCACATCAGTGTGACCAGATAATATAATTGGTTTTTTTATGCTTTGATTTTTTGCTTTTAGAGTTCCAAAAAGATTTACTCTTTTTTTATCATCATCATAAACTTTGAAAGTATCTATTCCGACGTTATTTAAAATTTTTTCACAATAATCAATTAAATTACTGTTATCTTGACCTGAGATAGTTTTAAATGCGATTAAGTCAGTTAAAATCTTGATTGATTTTTCATATAAATTGTTATCTATACTCATAAACTTAAAACACTATATTATATTATGATTAAAGAGCAAATTACCTATAATGATTTTGATAAAGTAGATATTAGAATTGGTACTGTAATTTCTGTAAAAAAAAATGAAAAAGCGAGAAAGCCATCTTTAGTGGTTGAAGTTGATTTTGGAAGCGAAATTGGCATTAAACAATCTTCGGCTCAAATTACTCATTATTATAATGAGGAGAATTTAAAAGGAAAACAAGTTATTGCTGTTTGTAATTTTCCTGAAAAAAATATTGCCGGAATAGTTTCTCAAGTATTGGTTTTAGGAGCAATTGATGCTGATGGCAAAGTTACACTTGTTCATCCTTCTCAAAAAGCAGAAAACGGATTACCGATTGCTTAGTAATGCATCCTGAAATTCTTTCTATAACTTTATTTGGAATTGTTGCAGCATTTACTCCTGGACCAAATAATTTCGTTGCTTTCTATTCTGGTTTTAATTTTGGTATTCTTAGAACATTACCACATATAATTGGTGTAACTTTAGGATTTCCATTTTTGTTATTATGTTTAGCTCTAGGGTTGATAAATATTTTTAAACTTTATCCTTTAATTCAAGAGGTATTGAAATATTTAGGAACTCTATTTTTAATTTATTTAGCATACAAAATTTCTTTTTCAGGACCTTCTGATCAGGAAAATAAAAACAAAAATCCAATTAAGTTTCATGAAACTTTTATTTTTCAATTCTTAAATCCTAAAGGCGTTATTGCATCAATTATTCTTGTTTCTACTTATATTAATCCAGGAGAAACCTTTGTAAGTTATACGACTCAAATTATCATTATGGCCTTAATTGTTTCAGTGACCAGTATAACTCTGTGGACCTTCTTAGGTAAATTTTTCAGGAAATTTGCGACAAATCAGAAATTTATTAATTACTTTAATTATGCTATGTCACTGCTTCTTTTAACAAGCATAATAACTTTTTATTTATAATATGACCCCAGGAAACAAAAATTCTTATAAATCACTAAAAAAAATCACAGTTAATGACAAAGAGTATAATTATTACTCATTAAATGAAGCAGAAAAAAATGGACTTGAAGGAATAGATAAACTTCCAAAATCTCTTAAAGTTTTACTAGAAAATTTATTAAGATACGAAGACAACTTAAGTGTAACAAAATCTCAAATAGAGGCGATTAAAAACTGGCTAAAGACAAAAAAATCTAAAACTGAAATTGCATATAGACCAGCAAGAGTTTTGCTTCAAGATTATACAGGAATACCTGCGGTTGCAGATTTAGCTGCAATGAGAGAAGCAGTTAAAGAAAAAAATAAAGATCCAAATACAATAAATCCACTGTCTGCAGTAGATCTTGTAATTGATCACTCTGTGCAAGTCGACCAATCTGCAAAAGCTGATTCTTTTGAAAAAAATGTCGACATAGAATTTGAAAGAAATGGTGAGAGATATTCTTTTTTAAAATGGGGACAGCAGGCATTTGATAATTTTAGAATAGTTCCACCAGGAACAGGAATTTGTCACCAAGTAAATCTTGAATATTTGTCAAAAGTTGTTTGGTCAGAAGAATTTAAAGGTGAAAAATATCTTTTTCCAGATACTTTAGTTGGAACGGATAGTCATACAACAATGGTAAATGGTTTATCTGTTTTAGGATGGGGTGTTGGAGGAATTGAAGCTGAAGCAGGAATGTTAGGTCAACCAATTTCCATGTTAATACCAGAAGTCATCGGTTTTGAAATGAAGAACAAAATGCCAGAAGGAACTACTGCAACTGATTTAGTATTAACTGTTGTTAAAATGTTAAGAGATAAAGGAGTAGTTGGTAAATTCGTTGAGTTTTATGGAGAGGGTTTAAAAAATTTAACACTAGCGGATAGAGCAACAATTGCAAACATGGCACCAGAATATGGTGCTACTTGTGGTTTTTTTCCTATCGATGAAGAAACATTAAAGTATTTGAAATTTTCTGGAAGAGATCAACAAACTGTTGATATCGTAGAAAATTATGCCAAGGAACAAGGTTTATGGGCGAGTAACGAAATAGAATTTACTGACATTATATCTTTAGATATGTCCACAGTCGTACCAACTATTTCAGGACCTAAAAGACCTCAAGACAAAGTTCTTTTAACAGATGCACCTAGTTCGTTTCAAAAAGTATTGCAGGAAGCTACAAATAAAAATGAAAAGTCAATTTCGAAAGTATCAAATACAGATTACGAAATAAAAGATGGCTCAATATTAATTGCTGCAATAACTTCTTGTACGAACACTTCTAATCCAAATGTTCTAATCGGGGCTGGACTATTAGCTAAAAAAGCTATTGAAAAAGGTTTGCAGGTTAAACCCTGGGTAAAAACTTCTCTAGCACCTGGATCTCAAGTAGTTACAGACTATTTGGCAAAAGCTGGATTAAATACTTATTTAGATCAACTTGGTTTTAATTTAGTTGGATATGGTTGTACAACTTGCATTGGAAATTCAGGGCCACTCCCAGAAAATATTGTAGAAGCGATCCAAAAAGAAAATATTTATGCTGTTTCAGTTTTATCTGGAAATAGAAATTTTGAGGGAAGAATTTCTCCACATATAAAAGCTAACTATTTGGCTTCACCCCCACTTGTTGTTGCATATGCAATAGCTGGGCATATGGAAGTTGATTTGTACAAAGATTCATTAGGAAAAGATAAAGATGGAAAAGATGTATTTTTAAAAGATATTTGGCCTTCAAATAAAGAGATAGAAGAAACTTTAAAAGACTCACTTAATGCTGAGATGTTTATACAAAGATACTCAAATGTTTCTGAGGGCCCAACTCAATGGCAAAAAATTAAAACTGATAAAAGTAGTATCTATAATTGGGATGAGGGATCAACATATGTAAAAAAACCTCCGTTTTTTGACTCGTTGCCAGATAAACCAGAAGGATTTAAAGAAATTAAGGATGCAAGACCATTATTAATTTTAGGTGATATGGTGACTACTGACCATATATCGCCAGCCGGCAGTATTCAAAAAGATAGTCCAACTGGTGAATATTTTATGGAACACCAAATTTTACCTAAAGATTATAACTCATATGGTTCAAGAAGAGGTAACCATGAAGTTATGATGCGAGGAACTTTTGCAAATATAAGAATTAGAAATGAAATGGCTCCTGGTACAGAGGGTGGTTTTACAAAGTTATATCCAGAAGAAAAAGTTCTTCCTGTCTATGATGCAGTTGTTGAATATAAAAAAAGAGGAACAGATTTGGTTGTAATTGGTGGAAAAGAGTATGGAACCGGATCATCTAGAGATTGGGCAGCTAAAGGAACAAAATTACTTGGGATAAAAGCAGTAATCGCAGAGAGTTTTGAAAGAATCCACCGATCTAATTTGATTGGAATGGGAATATTACCTTTACAATTTATCGAAGATGTAAATAGAAAAAATCTAAAATTAATTGGCTCTGAATTAATTAGTATTCTAAATATAGAAAAGGGTGTTAATCCCTCAGATGAAGTGACAGTTGAAATTAAATATGCTTCAGGCGAAATAAAGAAAATTAAAACTTTATGCAGAATTGATACAAAAAATGAATTAGAGTATTATAAAAATGGAGGTATTCTGCAGTACGTTTTAAGGAATATGATTTAGTTATGGACGAAGATTTATCAATTATAAATACAAATACTAGAAATGAAAAAATTAAGAATTTTTTTGTAAACAATAAAAATAAAATTATTTCAGGTGTAATTATCTTAATAATTATTATAGTCGGTGTTTTTAGTTACGATAAATATTTAATTAATAAAAAAAAAGATATCTCAGATAATTATAATTCAATAATCATTGATTATTCAGAAAAAACAAAAGAAAGAACAGCTAGCAGCCTGATTGAAATTATAAACAAGAAAGATCCAACTTATTCACCTTTATCCCTTTATTTTATCATTGATAATAATCTTGTAAGTGATCAGTCCAGAATTAATTCATTATTTGATATATTGATAAACGATACTTCGTTAGACAGTGAGATTAACAACTTAATTATATACAAGAAGGCACTCTACAATGCAGATAACGCTCAGGAGAGTGATCTTCTAAATATGTTAAATCCATTGATTAACTCAAAAAGTGTCTGGAAATCACATTCTTTATATTTAATGGCAGAATATTTTTATGCAAATAATCAAAAACAAAAAGCTAAAGAATTTTTCAACCAAATAATAGCTTTAGAAAATTCAAATCCAGATATAAGACTTCAAGCAGAGAAAAGATTGAACAGAGACTTGAGTGAATAAATTAATTTTTACTTTCATTGTATTATTTTTTCTTAATAACTGTTCATTTAACGAAAACTCAAGAATTTGGAAAGATAAAGAAAATAAATTAGAAACAGATAAAAAAATAACAAAAGTTTTTGCTGAAGAAAATTTAAGTATTTCAGAATTTAATAAAGATTTAAAATTAGATTTATCCTCAATAAAAATAAATAATAAAAATAATGAAAATCAAAATAATCTTGGTTTGCAAAATTACAAAGGTGAATTATTAAAGATTGGTAATTTTAAATTTTCAAAGTTAGAGGAAATTAATAAATTAGATTTCGAACCAATTTTTTTGAAAAATGGAATAATATTTTTTGATAAAAAAGGTTCAATTATTAGGTATGATAATAATCAGAATGTTATTTGGAAAAAAAACCATTATTCGAAATCTGAAAAAAAATTAAAACCAAAACTTAATTTTTTAGTAGATGGTCAAAGTCTTTTAGTAACCGATAGCATAGCAAAATATTATTCTGTGAATATTAGTACCGGAGAATTAAATTGGTCAAATAATAATGATTATCCGTTTAATTCAAATATTAAAAAGCATAAAGATAAAATATTTGTTATCGATTATAAAAATACACTGAGATGTTACAAAATTAAAGATGGTTCCGAATGTTGGAATTTGCAAACAGAGGACTCATTTACAATTTCAAATATTAAATATTCTCTAGTTATTCTAAACGATAATGTTATTTTTAATAATTCTATAGGAGATATTACAGCTGTAGATATTGAAACTGGTATAATTACATGGCAATTACCTACACAGAGTAGCTCGATAATAAATGAAACTTATAATTTTAAGACTTCTAAACTAGTATCAGATGGAAATTCTGTATTTTTTTCAAATAATAAAAATCAGTTTTATTCAATTGACTTTAAAACAGGTGCTATTAATTGGATAAATGAAATTAATTCTAATGTAAAACCGATTTTGATTGGAAATTTAATTATTACAATTTCTAATGAAGGTTATTTATATTTAATTGACAAAAATAAAGGTAATATAGTTCGAATTACAGATCTATTTTTAAATTACAAAGATAAAAAAAGAAAATATATTTACCCTATTGGTTTTGTAGTTGGAGACAAAAACGTATTTTTAACTAACTCAGATGGTAAGATGATCATAGCTGGGATTGAGGATGGAAAAATAATTAAAATTGAAAAAGTTTCTAGTGGATTAGTATCTGAACCGTTTATATTTAATAACAATTTATATGTAGTAAGAAATGGTTCAATTGTACAATATAACTAAACATGTTCTTAAAATTTTTAGAAAAAATTGGTAGAAAAAAAGTTGTATTAGATAGAGGACCTTCACATCCAAATTTTAAAGAGGCAAAGCCTTGGATGAACCGTTACTATGTTTTGATGAGGTATCGACCTAAATGGTTTCCATTCAATATATTAATTCATGAGATGCTAGCAGATGATCATGGAGAAGGAGTTCATAATCATACATTTCCTTATATCACTATAATTTTAAGAGGCGGTTATTGGGAAACATTAAGCACTGGTAAGTTTTGGCGTCCACCAGGGTATATTGGTTTTAGATCAGCAAATAATTTGCATCGAGTAGATTTGGAACCTGGAACTAAACCATTAACTTTATTTATCTCAGGTCCATTCGGGCTAAGGAAAGGACCAAGATCAGAGTATGGTATTGACTTTAAAACTAAAAAAAATTGATGCCAAAAAAATTTGAAAAAGAATTCATATCTTATTGTGAAAATGAAAATTTAGAAGTTAATCCTAATCAAATCAAAGTTATAAAAAAATTAGAAGATTACCATAATAGTAATTACAAATCTTTTTTTTCAAAATTATTTTCCAAACAAAAAACTAAAAAAGGATTTTATTTATATGGTGGTGTAGGGGTTGGTAAAACGATGATTTTAAACTTCTTTTATGATCATCTTGAAGAAAAAAAATTAAAAAAGCATTTTAATGAATTTATGTTAGGATTTCATGATTTTGTCCATGAGCAAAAAGAAAAAAATGAAGAAAATGTAATCAATCAATTTGTCAAAAATTTAAAATCAAAAGCTTTATTAGTTTATTTCGATGAGTTCCAAGTAACAAACATTGTTGATGCAATGATTTTAGGAAAACTATTTGAACAAATATTTAAAGAAGATATTAAAATTATTCTTACTTCAAACACTAAAATTTCAGAACTTTATAAAGAAGGTCTTCAACGTGAACAATTTTTACCTTTTATAAAAATAATGGAAGATCAATCCATCGAGTATGAATTAAAAATTGAGGATGATTATAGAAAATCTAATGATAATCAAAAACAAAGATATTTTTTTCCACTTAATCAAGAAACCAATTTTAAGATTAATAAATTTTTTAGAACTATAACAAAGGATAAAAAACAATCTTCAATAAAAATTAATGTAAAGGGAAGAGAATTTAAAATAAAAAACTTTTATGAGGGAATTGTTAGATGTGACTTTAATCAACTTTGTGATCAAAATTTAGGAGCGGAAGATTATTTAGAAATAGTTAAAAACTGTAAATTTATGGTAATAGATCAAATACCTCAATTTAATGATGTTAATTCAAATCAACAACAACGTTTTATCACTTTGTTAGATGTAATTTATGATAAAAATATTTCATTAGCAGTTACAGCTGATATAAATTTAAATCAATTTACCTCTTCAAGATTGTTAGAAAAACCATTTAAACGAACCATTAGTCGTTTGTATGAGCTTACATCGAACGAGTATAATTAATGAAACAAGAATTTTACAATCTTCATATTAAGACCAATGGTCAAAAGTTATATGAATTTACTAATGATACAATTCATTGGATTGATCAAAATAACTTTAAAAATGGTATTCTTAATTTAAGTATTCAGCACACAAGCGCCTCATTAATTGTTCAAGAAAATGCAGATCCAGATGTACAAACAGATTTAATAAATTATTTTGATAAATTAGCTCCTATGGATAACAAACTATATATTCATACTACGGAGGGAAAAGATGATATGCCTGCACATATTAAATCTGCATTAACAAATAATCAAATTTCTCTAAGTGTGAAAGATAGTGAATTGTTGCTTGGAACTTGGCAGGGCATATATTTATTTGAACACAGATTAGAGGCTCAAAAAAGAACTGTAATCCATCATTTTATTGGAGAATAAAACTAAATTTATTTTTTCTTCAAAGATTGAAAAGCTTCAAGAGCTGCAGCTCTAGCTTTTTCATGAACAACAATAGGACCAGGGTAATCTTTGCCAATAATTGTTTTTATAGCTTCTTGATACTTTAATTCCATTTCCCATGGTTTGTGAATAAATTTATTTGGAACATTTTTAAGTTCAGGAACCCATTTTTTTACATAATTGCCTTCTTTATCAAATTTTTCACCCTGAAGTATTGGATTGAATATTCTAAAATAAGGTGCTGCATCTGCCCCACAGCCAGCAACCCATTGCCATTGAGCAACATTATTTGCTTTATTAAAATCTAGTAGACAATTTCTAAAATGCTTCTCACCTTCAGTCCAATTAATTCTCAAATGTTTAACTAAAAATGAACCAACAACCATTCTTATTCTATTATGCATCCATCCAGTCTCATATAGTTCTCTCATACCTGCATCGACAATAGGATAACCGGTCATTCCTCTTTTCCATGCTTTTAAGAATTTCTCATTTTTTGCCCAAGGGAATTTATCAAATTCTTTTCTGAAATTTCCTTTTAAGAATTCAGGGAAATAATTAATTAAACTATGCGAAAACTCTCTCCAACCAAGCTCATTAATATATTTTCTATAACCAATTCCTTTTGATTTAATTTCAGAACATTTTTTCCAAATACTGCCTACATGAATTTGGCCATGTTTGATGTAAGGAGATAATTTAGAGGTTCCTTCGATAGATGGTATATCTCGAGAAGTTCCATAATCCTTAATTTTATTTTCAATTAAATTTTTTAATATTTTTTTTGAGTCATTTTCTGAAACTTTCCAATATTTTTCAAATTTTTTATACCAATTTTTTTTTGGTAAAATTTCTATTGGTTCAATACACTTTTTAAAAATTGTAATCTTTTTTATTTTCTTTTTAACAATATAGTTTTTGCTTGGTGGTTGATTTAAATAAACTTGCTCCGCATTTCTCCAGAAAGGGGTAAACACTTTAAAGGGAGTTCCATCATTTTTTGTTATCTCTTGAAATTCATTTAAAATATTTCCTTTGAAATATTTATAATTGATTTCATTTTTAATAAATATGTCACGTATTTTTTTTCCTTTAGCTATAACATCTGGTTCATAAATTTTATTCCAATAAACTGAAAGCTTATCTTTTTTATTAAATTTAGAAAAAATTTCTAATTCATCGCCTTTTACTATTTCAAGATTAATTTTATAATCTGACAATTCTTTTTTTAAAGTTTCTAGAGATTTATATACCCACCATTTTTGAGCTTCTCTTTTGTTATCAAAATCATTATTATTATAAATATATAATGCAACTATATTATCATGATTTTGTGTTGCAAAAGATAAAGCAGGATTATTTTCAATTCTAAAATCTTCTCTTATCCAAAAAATACCTGTGCTACTCATTGATTTAATTTTGGTTAATTAACTTTTGATACATTTCTTGATCAGTATCTCCCTCACAACCAAAAACCAAAACATTAGATTTTTCATTTAGATCTAATTTTTCTTTAATTGCTTGATCTTCACAACTTGTAATCAGACTGATTACGCCAGGTGCTGAGTTTTCTCCTGCAATTATTTTATCATCACTAAAGCTTGAATTGCCAAGTAGTTTCATAGTTTTTGAAATATCATCATCTGGTAAACTAATACAATGTTTAACTGAATTTTTGAGTATTTCCCATGGGACCAATGATACTTCACCACAAGACATACCACCCATTAAGCTTTCTCTTTTAATATCTATTTTTTCTATTTTTCCAGTTTTAATGCTTTCCATTACACACGCAGCACTATCCGGTTCAACAACTATAATTGTTGGAACATAGTTCAAATATCTTGCAATACCTGCAACCATGGCAGCAGCCATGCCTCCAACACCAGCCTGTAAAATGATGTGAGTTATTTTCTCTTCCTGGATTTGATTAGTTATCTCCTTCATCATTACCGTATAACCTGCCATTGTATACTTGGGGACGACCATATAATCTTTCCAAGCAACATCCTGAACTATTTGCCAATTATTTTCAGTAGACTGTTTTATACATTCCATCAAAGATTTTTCATAATTACCTTTTACTTTTACTACATCTGCTCCAAGTGCGGCCATGGCTTTGCCTCTTGCATCACTTACAAATTCACTAATGAATATTTTACAGCTTAGACCTAATCTTTTAGCACCCCAGGCAACTGATCTTCCATGATTGCCAGCAGTAGCTGTTGCCACCACTATATCTTTATTTCCTTTAGTTACTTTTTCTACCGCATAAGCTCCGCCTAAAGCTTTAAAAGATTTTAAATCAAATCTTTTATTTTCATCTTTATAAAAAATTTTGTTTAAATTTAACTCTTTTGAAAGTTTATTTAAAGAAAGCAGGGGAGTAGGAGAATAACCTTTCCAATTAGAAATACTCTTATAAGCATCATCAATTTCTTCTGAGGTTAAAGAATTAAGAATTTCTTTTTTATTAAATGAGTAATTTTTATTATCTGTAAATTCCGTATATTTCCATTGATGACCGTTAGATAATATAGTCATGTACTAACAATCTAAAGTATTTTCTTTTTCCCACTTTGTAACATCTTTTGTTTTATCAAAACTATCTTTTGATTTGAATTCATTCATTTCTGAACTTCTTAACTTTATATAACTTTCAATAACATCTTTGCCAAAAGCATCATTCATATCTTTATTATTTTTTAATAAATTTAATGATTGTGCAAGTTCATCAGGCAGTTTAGGTAAGTTGGGATATTTATGATGATCTTTATACATATTGCAATCCAAAGGTTTGCCTGGATCAACTTTATTTTTTAAACCATATAGACCAGCTGCTAAAACACTTGCTTGCAATAAGTAAGGATTAGCAGAACCATCCATTAATCTTAATTCAAATCTTCCAGGATCGGGGATTCTTATCATGTGTGTTCGATTATTACCTGTGTAAGAAATACTACTCGGTGACCATGATGCTCCAGATTTTGTAGGTGGTGCATTTATTCTTCTGTAACTATTTATTGTTGGGTTAAAAAATGCAGATAAAGATGAAGCATTTTTAATTACTCCACCTAAAAAATTATAGGCCATTTTACTTAAACCAAGTTTATCTTTATTATCTAAGAATTTATTTTTACTACCTTGCCAAACTGATACGTGAGCATGGCAACCATTACCGGTTAAATTTCCAAACGGTTTAGGCATGAATGTTGCTCTCAGTCCGTGCTTTTCAGCAATTGTTTTTACCATAAACTTAAAAAAGGTATGTCTGTCTGCAGTTTTTAGGCAATCTGAATAATCCCAATTCATTTCAAATTGACCGTTAGCATCCTCATGATCATTTTGGTAAGGGCCCCATCCCATTTCAATCATACAGTCACAAATTTCCTTAATTAAATCATACCTTCTCATTAATGCAGATTGATCATAACAAGGTTTAGATTGTGTATCCCTTGGATCTGCAATTGAATTGCCATCAGGTGAAATTAAAAAATATTCACATTCAACACCTGATTTCATTGTTAAATTCTGTTTTTTAAGTTTTTTTATTTGATTTTTTAACATCACTCTAGGTGACGCATCTACTGGTTTGCCATTCATCCATAGATCAGATGCTAACCATCCAACTTCTTTATTCCATGGAAGTTGAATTAAACTATCTGGGTCGGGAATTCCAAACATGTCTGAGTCAGCAGGTGTCATATCTAACCAAGCTGCAAATCCAGCAAAACCAGCTCCTGCATTTTGCATTTCTTTTATTGCATGAGCAGGTACTAATTTTGATCTTAATACACCAAATAAATCTACAAAACTGATTAAAAAATATTTAATTTTTTTTTGTTTGGCAATTTGAAATAAATTTTTAGACACAACTTAAGTTAACATAATTATTTAAAAAAAGATAAAATTGTTTCTTTATAATAAATTAAATTTACAACAATGATTACAATTATAGCTAGTATCACACCATACTTAGCTTTAGGAAATGCTACACCTCTCATTTTTGAGGGTCTTAATTCTTCTTTATTATCTTCCATAAATTTAGAACATAAAAAAGGGCGCTACATTTAAGTAGCGCCCAAATTTCAATTTAAATTACCAGTCGGTAATATTGCTTTTGTGATCGTTAGCACTATGTCTTTTTCTAGCAAGTCTTGAAAGCTCATCACTTTCAGCTCTTGCAGTCAAAACGTGCCAACCAACCCATAAGATCAATGCAATGATTACCAGTATGCCTTCAACAGATCCAGCACCAGGGTAAATTGCACCAGCAACTTCTTCTGCTGGTTTATTTAGATGATCTATCCAGTTTGTAACTGTAGCCATATTTTCCTCCTTTACCTGGTTGCAGATGAAACTGCTTTTTCATCTTCTTTAGCAGATTCCATCATTTCATAGTCTAATCCAGCTATCTCAACTTCACGAGGGATTCTTAATTTACCCATACCGTTAAGAACTTTAGCTATGATGTAGCCTGGTATTAGTCCAAGAACAACGAACATTATTAATGCTCCGATGAACTGTCCTAATGGATTAATTGTTGCATAAGTTGTTCCGTCCCACATAGCACCAACACTGTAACCAGATGATGGATAACCATTTAAGACAAAACCACAAATAACAAGACCTACAAATCCAGCATAACCATGTACTGCTACGGCACCAACTGCATCATCAATTTTGAACTTACGTTCAACCCAATAATGTAGTTTGTATGCAATAACAACACCAATCATACCAATGATCATTGCTTGAATTGGGTGATATAAATCATTTCCAGCTGAAGCACAGATCACACCTGCTAGACCACTTGAGTAAGTCCAGAAAGGATCTCCTTTAGCAATCCAGTATCCAGCCAATAATCCTCCTGATAATGACATCAAGAAGTTAAATGTAATACCACTAAGTGTAGTAGGCGTTACGTAGATATTAGTTGCTGTCCAGTAAGATATACCTTCCATACCATACTCAGGTCCTAGATCGAAAATAGGTATGTTACATGCTGCGTAAAATCCCCAGAAACCAGTATAAATTAAAAATAATCCTACTGTTACTAACCAAGGATTTCTTGGTCCAATATTTCTTGGTTCACCGCTAGATGAAAACTTACCAATTCTTGGTCCTAAAACCATTAGAACACCTAAAGCAAATCCACCCGCAATCGCGTGAATTACTCCTGATGCGTAAGCGTCGTGATATCCTAGAAGTTTCAACATCCAACCGTCGAAGTGCCATCCCCATGCAGCATCAATTGTCCAAAATACAGAACCAATTGCAATTGCTAATATACCAAATGCAAAAGTCGTAATTCTTTCAATGATAGCTCCAGAAACGATGGAAGCAGCTGTCCAAGAGAAAAGTAAAAAGGCAGCCCAGAAGACACCAGAAATGTGGTCTCCTAAATTTACAGCCATTAAATCACTTGTAGCAGTATACCATGTAGCACTAAATGCAGATTCGTCTGTAACTAGTGCAGCACTTTCATTCATTATTGATGGTGCTAATCCAGGTCCTGTTGGAAAAGCCCAGTAAATCCACCAACCAAATAAAAACCATGTTACTGTTACCAATGGTATCAGCATCGTGTTTTTCATAAGAGTATGTTGATGGTGTTTGTATCGAGAAGCTCCAACTTCATACATACAGAAACCGACGTGAATTAAGAACATCAGTACCACTGTCACCCAGTAGTAAAATTCTGTAAATATGGTTGTAAGAGCACCTAACTGATCAGTCATATTCTCTCTCCATATTAGTTTATGGGAGCCTATTAAATTTTGTGATTCGATACAAATATAAAAATGTTTAAAAACCTAGCTTGTGCACTAGGTTTTTAAAAAAAATCAACTTTTAATTGAAATATTAAAATTTTAAATAAGCTTTTTTCAAGTCAACAAGAGGATGTTTTGGAGACATTTGAAACTTAACTAAAAGTTCTCTTGCAATCATATCTCTATCTTGTTGATTATTTGGTAGTTTAATTGATTTTGGAATTGTAACCCAACCATTTGCATTTCTGCAGAATACAGCAGGTCTATCTTCTTCATAGCCCATATGAACATCTTCCA
>CACJTU010000012.1 GCA_902596375.1 uncultured Pelagibacteraceae bacterium | reverse complement strand
CTTTTGCAGTTGTAGACTTTATAAATTATTTAGAACTGACACCATTAGGAATTATATTAGTTATTTGTGTAATCTATCTGGTACTTGGAACTGTAATGGACTCTTTAGCAATGTTATTTTTAACAATTCCAGTTTTTTTTCCAGTTATAGTGGATGCAGGTATAGATCCTGTATGGTTTGGAATATTTGCTGTGATAGTCGTTGAGTTTGGATTGGTCTCTCCTCCTGTTGGGATGAATTTATTTGTAATTAAAGGTGTTATGCAAAATACACCTCTTCAAACTATTTGGTTTGGAACAATTCCTTTTTTATTAACCGATGTAATTAGAGTTGCCCTTATTATTGCTTTTCCAGCGATATGTTTGTATTTGCCAAGCTTAATGGCATCATCATAATTACCAAACACCAATCATAATACCATCATCTTTGGTATAATCTCTTTCTTTAGTTACAAACTCATCCGTAGCTGCAACTCTATTTTTTCTATCTATTATTCTTTTTAAAAGTAATTCTTTCATTTCTTCTCTAATCTTTGAATGTTTTTCAGATTTTCCTAAATCATTGAATTCGTCAGGATCGTTTTTTAAGTCAAACAATTGTGGTTCAAATCCTTTGTAATAAATATACTTCCAATCATTATTTCTTATCATAAAGGCTCTTGCATCTGATGCTCCTATATTAAGTATTTTTCTAGCTTCATTAAATGCATAATCTATTTCACTAAAAACAAATTCTTTCCAATTTTTAGTACTCTCCCCTTTTAATAATGGCATTAAAGAATCTCCCTCTAATCTATGTTTGCTCGTTGGACTTTCTACTGCATCCAAAAAAGTTGGCAGTAAATCAATTGCTTCAATAAATCTCTCTTCTTTTGTGCCTCGAGTTTTATTTGCATAATCACTTGGATCATAAATAATCATTGGAACTCTAACTGACTGCTCATGAAATAATTCTTTTTCTCCTAACCAATGATCTCCTTGGTAGTCTCCATGATCTGAAGTAAATACAATCATTGTATCATCCATATGACCTGAACTTTCTAAAAATTTAAATAGCCTTCCTAAATTATCATCAATTTGTTTTATCAACCCCATGTATCCAGCAAGAACTGTATTTCTCACTTCGTCTTTTGAAAAAGTTTTGGAAATACTATTTTCCATAAACGCTTTATAAACTGGGTGATCATTATTTCGTTCAGCATCATTTCTGTGAACTGGATAAAATTCATTAGCAGAATACATATTGTGGTAAGGGGCTGGTGCCATATAAGGCCAATGTGGTTTGATATAAGATAAGTGTAAAAACCATGATTTATCTTTACTTTCCTTTATAAATTCCATAGCTCGATTAGTCATAAAAGCTGTTTCGGAATGCTCTTCAGGAATTCTAGCTGGCTTATTAGAATTTCTTAATCTCCAACCGCTAAGTATTTCACCATTTTCTCCCTCAGCAGAGTTTGCCCAATCATTCCATGGATTAGGCCCATCATATCCAAGTTTATTTAACCACTCATTGTAAGATAAAGTTTTTTTTGAATTTTTAATTTGATTGTTTGGATGAAGTCCATCGTCTCTTTCATAAGGATCAAATCCTGGTTCACTAACGATCAATCCTATCTCAGTATCTTTAGTAATACCAAGTCTGCTCATTCCATCTAAATCTGGTCTCATGTGTGTTTTACCTACAACGCCCGTTCTTATTCCTGATTGACGTAGATAATCGCCAATAGTTAATTCCCCAATTGGAAGTGGAACTTGGTTCCAGGTAGAGCCATGACTAAAAACTGTTCTACCAGTGTAATAAGATGCTCTTGAGGGGCCACACACTGGTGATTGCACAAACGCAGAATTAAATTGAACTCCTTTTTTTGCTAAATTATCTATATGAGGAGTTTTGAGATGAGGATGACCATAACAAGATAAATAATCCCATCTCAATTGATCAGCCATTATAAAAAGTATGTTTTTAACTTTTCCCATAAAAAATAATAATACTTAATAAAAATTAAATCTAATCAAAAAGGTCTAGGATTTTGTGGATAGCCAAGATTCTCACAGGTTGCTGGTTTATCACCGTCACCAGACGGAATACAAAAATTAACAGATATTGCTCCATGAACTTGAGAGTTGTTAGTTAGTTGATTTATAATTTCATCACATCCACTCCATAAATCATCACATTTATCTGCTTTTCCAACATTAGAGTAACGAATGACCGCATCTTTAACTTCTAAACCTTGATCAGTAGCATCTGTCATATAGTTTCTGTAAGGACCAAATTTAAACCTTACTCTTGAAGCTCCTCCTAAAACATCTCCAAAGTAACTAGATCTTAATTTTCCATCAATCCACAAATGTAAAAATCCATCTTTGGCCCATTTTGCATTAATTAGTAGGTTTACCCATTTACCCCTTAAAGGAGAAAATCTATCGTCAAGATGAATTCCATAACTGTCAAAATAATATTGTTCTCCAGCCTCATTTGGTGCCGCTTTATAATTTGAGCCATTCCACATCCATAAAATACTATTATTATTTATATTAAATGATGGTCCTACGGCCTTTTCTCCTTCCTTTCCATAAATCATTTTAAAATCAAATAAAGAGATATTATGCTTTGATGTATTAAAATTTTTTGGAATAAAGTAACCAACTCGATACCATTTAGTTTTTCCTTTTTTAGTTGTATATTTTTTAGGTTCATGAATTTGGAAACGCTGAGCAAAACCTGGTCTGCCCCATCTACTCCAGTCTAATTTATCACCTACATCAGAGTAGCTTAAATTAAATTCAATTCCTTTTTCTGCAACTCCCATACGATCTTCAATTTTATCAAAAAACTTATAGAGCCCAGATCTGTTAGGAACATTTCTACTATTAAAAACCATTTTACTTTTGGATTGAGCTCTTAGAACATAATTATCAAAATCTTTCTTCTCTAGCTTTTTCATTTTGTTTGCATATGAAAATGATGGCAGTAACAAAAGTGATAAAAGAATAATTAAAATTTTTTTCATAATTTTAAAACTCTAAAGTTTTTGTAGAACCATCTTCATATGAAAACTCTACCTGATTTTTTGAAAGAGACTTAATTGATGTAAAACCATCGTATTCAGTAATAAATTCATTTAATTTTTTTCTACTTTTTTTGCTCATTTTTGGACCTGGTGCATTGACACCAACATCAATAATTATTTCTGCTCCATTTAAAAATGCATTTACCCATGCTTTCACTGGGGGGCCGCAGGTCATTGCTTCTGTTAACCAAATAGGTTTATCAACATCTACACTTTTTAATAATTCAGCAAATTCATCTACCCAAAGCTCTTTATCACACTGTCCATCTGGACCACTAATGTGATGGATGTTTGCTATATCAAAATGATCTTTTATTTCTGGTAAAACTGATTTCCAATATTTTTTATTTTCAGGAAACATTCCTGCAGCACCAGCCATAACAATAACGGCATCTGGTTGCTTTTCTTTAATTACTTTTGATGAAAAATTAAAGATTTCAATAAAATCTTCCTTACTTCCTTTAAAGAACATTTTAAATTCTGGTTCATTCATTACATCCCAATATTTTATTGGTTTAGTTAATCCGGGCATATCATTGGAGCCATCACCATCATAACGATCCACTAATTTTACAAGAAAATTTTTATAATCATCCATAGAGCATGGTTTGCTTAAATATTTTGTAAAACGTTTGCCAAAAGCACTTCTTGTTTTTTTTCTTTTGCAAGATTTTTGCTCCCAGTCTGCATGAGGCCATATGGTTGCTATAATTGTTTGATTATGCTCTTGAGCATAAACAACATATTGATCTACATCATCCCAAGTAAAATTTCCTTTATCTCTTTCAATATGATTCCAAATAAAAGGCCCTGGGTGAGGTCTGACCCACTGACCATCTTTACCTCTCATTTTTTCATCACGCATTTCAGTCAATTCACCAAATCTCGATTGAGAATTTGCAAAATTAGTTAAAAATACAAAAGTTAGAAAAATAATTAATAATTTTTTCATCAAGCCTTAAAAAGCTTATCGGATAAATTTTGTAGATTTTCTCCCCAGAAAACTTCTTTAGTGATTTTTTTGAAATCTATATCAAAAACTGTAGACATGGCAGAAGCGTAAATTGCTCTTGAGTCTATTGTAGAATTTAAATCTCTTCCTTCAAATAATTCTTTTTTCTTTAATCCTGGCCAATCCGTGTGCACTTGTGCTTTTTTAACAAGTCCTCCTGCCATTAGAATGGCTGAACCGTAACCATGCTCTGTTCCATTACTACTGTTCTGCTTAATTGTTCTTCCAAACTCAGTTAGGGTTAAAACTAAAGTATTATTAAATGCCTCTTCAGACATTGAAGATTTTAATGATCTAACAATGTTATCATAATCTGACAGGCAATCTGCATGAGCACCATCTGTTGCTCCTTGTGCAGCATGAGTATCAAAACCATCCACTTCAAAGACTGCAACTTTAGGTCCATCTGGTTTTGATAACTCTGTGCCAGCACTTGAAGCTAAAATCCAAGCATCATCTCTTGATCTGTTATTAAAATCTCTTGTTAAAATTATTTCTAGATTGTCACTTAATAATTTTTCATCGTGCTCTTTGTATGCTTGTTTTATTAATTCTAAAGTTGCAGGATATGGTAGACTACGACCTACAGGAAAATAATTATTATTCATTGGAACACCCCTGATTAATAGAGGCATAGGGAGAGCCAAAGCTAATCCTTGCCCTGTTAACCCAGCTGATTTCATTCCTCTTCCAAGCCAGCCTGTTTTTTCTTGGTAAGGTATTTTACCGCCTGACTCCATTAAATTTTGGCCATCAAAATGTGATCTACCTGTGTAAGGGATATTTGTTGCATGGACAGCTGCACTTAAATTTTGATCCCAAAGACTTTTAAATGTTTTTAATGCTGGGTGTAAATCAAAATCTGACGTTAATTTTAAAGTTCTATCAAGATTGATTTTACTTCTCAATTTCTCAAAATTTTTGTCACCTTTAACTGGAATAGCACATAGACCATCCATTCCACCACGTAACATTATTATTACCAAATTTTTCTTTTTGTCTGAACTTGCATAACTATGAGCACTGAAACCAGCAAAATACAATGAGGTTAAAGCTGTAGTTTTTAAAAAATCTCTTCTTGATATCTTCATGCTTTTAAAAACTCCGGATGGTTAAAAAGTAGAGTATGTTTTTCAACAGATCTGTTTTTTTGATTTAAGTATTTCATTATTTTGCTTGGGTTGTCAAAATTATTTTCAACCATTTTCACATAATAATCTGAATTTTTAGTATTTTCCATTTTAGTAAAATTATAACTTGCTTTTGCATACACCAGTCTCCTAATTAATAATTCCGGAGAAATCCAATCAGCGGAATGGTCTGACCAACCATTTGGCTGTTTTGCTCTATACGGATGGTGACCAATATTTTGTAATAACCACTCAGGTTCTCTTTGTGAGTCAAACGGTCTTTGACCAAGCTCATATTTATCCATCAGATCTGGGGATGGCGGCCAATTTAAATCTGCAATTTTAGCAACTTGAATGAGCCAGTTCTCAGGTGTCTGAAATTTTTTATATTTGTCATTGTATTCAAAAGCTACTTTGATTGCTGCTTTATGAATTTCAGGGATAAATCCATCAGATTTTTTGAAGGCATCAATAATTGGTTGCTTCATCTCTTTTGTAGGTTCATCAGTGATTAAAAATCTACAAAGTCTTTCTGCAACAAAATCTCTACAATTAGGATGATTAACTAAATCTTTAACAACATCAGCTAATGCTTTTTTACCCTTTTTATATTCTTTTCCTAATACATTTTTTTTGCCTCTTTGATGATATTCAGAGTTAAACCAGACATTGCCTGTTTCTAGATTTTTTTTACTCCATCTATGTTGCCAGCCAGTCATAATATATGCCAGTTGAATTACATCTTCTTGGGTATAGCCAGCTTGTGGTGAGACCGTATGAAGTTCTAATAATTCTCTAGCATGATTTTCATTTATAGTTGCTGGTTCTTTTTTTCTTCGCCTCCATTCTTCTCCAGCAGTAATACTCTTTGGTCCAGCACTTTCGCTATTATCTAAATGATGTATCATGGCCCAAGAAGTAGTTACATCATAAACCATTTTTTCAAATGATTGATTTAGATTAGGCCTAATAATTTCTCTTTGATATGCACCTGTTGAATAATTTGCTAAAAAATCTTTTTCACTGATAGCAAAAAAATTTCCCCAAAACATCCATAGTTTGGCTAAAACTGGACTACTACTATTTATTCCTTCATTATGTCTGATCGAAATTTCTAAAGACTCCCAAAACTTTTGTCCTGTTTTGTGTCTAAGTATATCTTTATGAGTTTTGTATAGTGTTTTGTTATCTTTATACTTTTTTCTTAGTACTTTTCTGTCACCATAAACCCAATCTCTATAGTATTTTCTTAATTCTTTCTCAGAATATTTTTTACCTTTCCAAGATAATTCTGGCACATCATTTACTTGATCAAGAGCCCACTTCAAAGGATCAGAGGGAGCTTGCTCATTAGGTCCAATACCAAAAGCAACTTTTCTAAAAAAGTTTTTCATAAATTATTTAATATTATCAATATCGTGAATATTTGTTAAGGAATTATTAAATTCATCAATATTTTCTCTTAAAGCTAAACTAGAAATTGAATATATCATTATCAATAACAAAACTAATGGTAATGAAGTAATTACTGAGGCGTAACTTTTAATCAGTAATATATAAAAAATAATAAATAAAGCTGATCGAATTAAAACAGTTTTTCTAAAAACACTAATTATTGAAAGTGAGTGTTTTAATAACTTAAAAAAACTCATTTGAGACGGACCAAAATATCTTTTGCCTCTTGTGGATGGAATAGAAATTAAATCTTTTTCTATTTTTTTTAATGAACCAGAAAAACTATTCCATGTAGCTTTTTCATCTAACATTTTTTTTACTGTATTTTTTGATAAACATGTAAAATTACCAAACTTAATTGATTGTCCTGTAAAAGCTAAAGTCAAAAATTTATGAAACTGATAACATAATTGAAAAAATAAACCTTCGGATCTCTTAACTCTGTCACCTGTAATAGACTTTTCACTTGATTGTTCTGAAAGTTGAATAAAATTTTTTATTTCGTCAGGTCTATCCTCTCCGTCACCATCCATTGGAATGATAAAATCAAACTCTTTTTTTTCAAATATGTATTTTAAACCAGATGCAATACATCTTGCGTGTCCTCTATTCTCTTTCATGTTTACAATCTCTAGAGAACTAATGTTTTCAATATTTGGATAATTATCAATAATCTGTTGAGAAGAAGCATCATTTATAACAACTATTGATATTTCATGATTTAAATCCTTTATTTCATAATTAATATTTTCAATAACTAACTTTAAAGACTCTCTGTCGTTATAAATTGGAATTAAAACTACGTATTTCATCTATCTTGATCCTACACAAATACTATCAAGGCACATGTAATCTTTCAATTGATCAAGTTTTTCTCTTTCAACAAAGCCTTCCCAAACTGGTCGAGATTTTAAATGATAAGATAAGTTTCCAGCATTCCATTCATCTCCCAAAACTACATTTATTTTTGATTCAAATTGTTGATCCCAAGCATATTGTGTTTTAACAGCAATTTCTTTACCCATATAATCTGTTCTTTTGTCGTCATTTGAAATTGAAACATAAGCGTAAAGTCCTGGTGATAAAAAGAAAAAGAAAATAAACCCTAACATGAATGGTTTTAATTTTTTAAGATTAATTTGAGCTTGAAACAAATAAACAGTTAATGTGCCAAAAAATAAATAGAATGGTGTCATCCACATAGTTCTTATTTTTGATCCAGTAATCAATGATGTTAAAAACATTAAAATTATTGGCAAAATATTAATGGCTATTAAAAAAAGTAATTTTTTATCTTTGAGGTTAATTTTAAAATTAATTTTTTTAACTAATAAACAAGTTAGTATTAAAAAAGGAATTAAGATCCCTACTTGTTTCAATAAAAAGATTATTGGAAATTTAATATGATCTAAAAAACTAGATTGTTCCAAGCCAGTTCTAGCTAATCCATATGTAATAGTAATAAAATCATTATTATATAGCCATATAAAATGTGGAACTAAAATTACTAAAAAAACTTCAACAGTAATTAGATATTTAAAATCAAACTTTCTCTCCTTTTTAAAAAAAATTAAATAAATAAATAAAATATCAATGGAGACTAACAAATAAATAAATAAATATTTTGATAAAAACCCAAAAGCAGCAAAAAGACCTACTAAAAAACAATCTAAAAACTTTATTTCTTTACCACTGTATATTTTCCAGGAATAATAAACTGTTAAAGACCAGAAAGGTAATTGACATACATTTACATTAAATTCTGGTGTGGTGAAGTTATAAAAAGAAATCGCTTCAATTAGTAATACAGAAATTAAACCTAATAATTTATTGTTTAATATTTCATTTGAAAATTTAAATACATAATAAAAAGAAATGATTACAAAAATTTGACTTAATAAATAATATACCCAATCTCGTGGTCCAAAAATTTGGTAAAATATTTCTGGAAAAAAAGCACTCATTGGGGGATGTTTATTAAATCCCCAATCTAAATTACTTCCCCAAGCTAAAGCTTCGATTGTATCCAGTGGTAAATTATGATTTGTAATAGATGGAATCAGGGTCCAAAAAATTATATGAGCTGTAACAAAAATAAAAAAAACATTATTGATATTTTTGTTATTAATGGTCATTTGTAAATATTTATATCAATTAAGCTTGCTTGACACCCCTATTTTGCTGAATATACTGCGATCGATTAAAATTACGCTATGCCAAAGATTGCTAAAGCAAAGAAAAAAGTATCAAAACCAAAAACTAAAGTTGTAAGTAAAGTAAAACCAACTACAGTAAAAGTTGCAACCAAAAGTCCTGTAAAAATTTCAAAAACTTATGTTCCAAAAGATACTGAAAAATATATGTGTGAAAAACATAAAGTCTATTTCAGAATAAGACTAACTGAATGGAAGAAGGAACTAATCAAGGCTAATAATGAGGCGCTTTATAATGGTGGAATGGATGACAATAATATTTCCGCTGATATTGTCGATCAAGCAAATTCCTATATCGATAGCAATGTAGAGATGAAAGCAATCAACAGACAAATCAAATTAATCTCAGAAATTGATAAAGCGTTAAGAAGAATTAGAGAAGACACTTATGGATATTGTCTAGATACAGCAGAGCCAATTGGATTAAAAAGATTAATGGCAAGACCTGTTGCTAAGTACACAATTGCAGCACAAGAAAAGCATGAAAAAGAAGAAAAAGTTCATGCAGATGATTAGTGATGAAAAAAAAATCATCTAAACAAAGCTCAATATCATTTCTTTTTGCTAAGAAATATATTTATTTTTACTACCCTTTCTTCTGGATTATGTTGTTGTTATATTTATTTTTAAAATGAATAAAAAATTAATCTTAATTATTATTGTAATTGTAGCTATTGAATTTTCAGGTTATGGAATTCTTAGTACTCTTTATAGGTTATTTGGATAAATCTTTAAGGTTTAGGAATTTTGGCTTCCTTATCCATAAAAGCATAACCTTTAATAACAGCTTCTCTGTCAGCTATTTCTAAATACCATCTAGATAAATTTTTATAATTTTTTAAACCAATATCATGCCATTCATGTCTTGCCATCCATGGCCACGTTGCAATATCAGCGATTGTATAATTGTTACCTGCAAGAAATTTAGATTGTTTTAATCTTGTGTCTAATTCTCCATAAATTCTTTTGGTAATTTTAAAATATCTTTCTTCTCCAAATTCACTTTTGCCAGGATTATAGTGATGAAACTGATGGTGTTGACCAATCATAGGTCCAACGGTTCCCATTTGAGCCATTAACCATTGATTAATTACAAGTCTATCTTTTTCATTATAAAATTTTCCACTTTTATCACCTAGATACATCAAGATTGCACCAGACTCGAATATGCTTTTATTGTTCTCATGATCAATAATGACAGGGATTTTTCCAAATGGACTAATTTTTAAATACTCTGGTTTAAATTGTTCATCTTTACCTAAATCAACTTTGGTTACTTTGTACTCATAACCAATTTCTTCAAGCATAATACTTATTTTCCATCCATTAGGAGTATTGGCAGAAAAAAGCTCTATCATTTTTTTATACCAAGTCTTTCTTGTGCAGCTTTAGATGTTGTTGTGAATTCAAATCTTAATTTCTCATCTGGTTTTGCATATTTAAAACAACCTCTTGCAGCTAAGGCACCTTCATGGAATCCTGAAAGAATTAATTTTAATTTTCCTGGATAAGAACAAATATCTCCAATTGCAAATATCCCTTGTACATTGGTTTCAAAGTTTTCAGTATTTACCTGAACAGTTTTTTTATCAATATTTAATCCCCAATCTAAAATAGGGCCAAGTTGCATAATTAAACCAAAGAAACCTAACACATAATCAGATTTAATTTCTTTAATTTCACCTTCATCATGTTTTATTTTAATAGTTTCAATTTGTTTATCTCCACTTACTGAATCCATTTGGTATTTCGTAAATAAATTTAACTTTCCTTGATCATTAAGATCTTTTACTTTTTGAACACTAGACTCTGCTCCACTAAATCCATCTCTTCTATGTATTAAATTTACTTTTGAAGTATTTGATAGCTCTATAGCCCAATCTAAAGCAGAATCTCCTCCCCCAAATATTGAAATAGTTTTATCTTTAAAAATTGATTTATCTTTAATTGAGTAAAATAAAGAAATGCCCTCAAATTTTTCACATTCTTTTACTGGAAATTTTCTAGGCTCAAAAGAACCAACACCGCCTGCAATTACAATTGCTGCAACATCAAACTCTTCCCCGCCAGAAGTTTTAACATGCCATCTATTTTGATTTTTTTTTAACTCTTCTACTCTTTCATTTAAATGAAATTTAACATTGAAAGGTTTGATTTGTTTTAGAAGATTATTGGTTAGCTCTTCTCCAGTACACTCTGGGACAGCTGGGATGTCATAAATAGGTTTATCAGGATATAGCTCTATACATTGACCGCCTGCTTTATCAAGATTGTCGACTATCTCACAACTCAATCCTATAATTCCAAGTTGATGAGCACAAAACAATCCTGTTGGCCCTGCCCCAATAATTAATACATCTGTTTTATTCATTTAACCTTGCTTTGATGGAATGTTCACTTCTAATCCATCTAACTCATCTGAAACTATTAACTGACAACTCAACCTGCTATTATTTTTTGGCTCGAACGCCATATCAAGCATATCTTCCTCACCATCTTCTTTGTTTGGAAGTTTATCTAACCAATCTTCTTTTACATAAACGTGGCAGGTAGCACATGCCATTCCACCTCCACAATCTGCATCAATTCCTGGAATATCATTTTGAATTGCACCTTCCATTACAGTTAAACCGTTTTGAACATTAATTGTGTGCGTTTTGTTATCGTGCGTGTGGTAAGTTATTTTTGCCATGCGTTATATATAGTTCCTTATCTAAATAGGACAAGTAAGTAAAATCATACTTAGTATATTTTTAAATATTTTGAGGTTCTGGAACCTCTTTTTTTATAAAATAGCTTTTATCTTCTTTTTGTTTCATTAAGGCAGGAATAATCTCTTTATACGCATCAATTAATCCATTGTTTGGCTTTGGTAACTGATCTTTTATATGATGATGCAACTTATCAAGATTATATGAAGGAACAGTTGGAAACATATGATGAGTTAAATGATATTCCATTTTCCAATATAAAAAACTTAGTATTGGATTTAAATACATTTCACGTGATGTAACCCTATGATCTTTGATGTTTCTTGCCAAACCCGCATGTTGAGTAAATGCAACAAGTTTATGTAAAGTTTTTCCATAAAATTGTGGTAACACAAAATACAACAAAGGCATCCAAGATGAAACTAGTATAGACCATAAAATAATTAAAAGCCAAATAGCAACATAAATTCTTGAAATAAAAATTGCTTTTGCTTGTGCATTTTCTGGGATGCTATCTTGCATAACTTTAGTTTTAATTCCTAAAGCATGTTGAATAATCTCAAATGAAATATGTTTTTTAAAAAACACTAAGTCTAAAAAAGGAATAATATTTATAATTAATCTTTTTGGTGTTTCTTTTAAATCATTTCCATATTCAATCTCATGATCAAAAGGATTTTCAGTTGAATAGGTATTTCCATGGTGAACAAAGTGTGTGTATCTCCATCTTGTTGGTTCGAAATTGGCCATGTATGAGGAAATATAATAAAAAAATTCATTTAAGAATTTAGATTGAAATGCAGTTTTATGTCCTGTCTCATGCCATAATGGATTAGAGAAAGAATAAATATTTCCATAAACTAAAAACCAAAATACCGACCACCATGTACCCCATGTTTGATATGCAAGAATTCCAGTTACTAACAGTAGCCCAAAAAAAACCGAAACGTGTTGAAGTCCTTTTAAATCTGATTTCTTAGAAAGCTCTTTAAGGACTTCTTTATCAATTTGGCATTTATGCCATTTATCTAATTTAACATCCATGAACAAAAATTATGTATAGTTATTATACATAATTTTATTAAAGGTAAAAAAAAGGGCAAGTACAAAAATGTACCTGCCCTTAATTTAAATTTTAGCTAATTACTTAGCTCTTCTTCCGCTTGAACTAGTTGCAGCAGCCCAGATTACTAGACCAAATGCAATTTTGTTAATGAAGTCAGCTAAGTTGTAAACAACGTTTAGTGAGTCAGCATCTACACCACCAGTTAAGTAACCAAATACATAACCTAATGGGTAAATTGCCCAACCTACTGTAACGATCATTCTCATTGCTCCGAATGCAGTTACAAGAGCTTTGTTACCACTCTTCTGTGCAGCTTTACCAGCTTCACCTGAGAATACTTCATAAAGAATGTATACCCAACCTGCCATTCCGATGATGAAACCTAGTGTAGCATTAATATATCCTGCTTCACCTAAGTATCCACCGATTAGCATTACTAATGAACCAATTAACAATCTCCAGAACATTCCAGAGTTTGCTTTACCAATAGCTGCTAGAATTAAATAGAATTCTACCATCTGTAATGGCACAGTGATTAACCAGTCAATGTATCTGTAAACAGTTGGTGAGTCTCCAGTAGCAACCCATACTTCTCTCATGTACATGTAGTGTATGAATGCAATACCAGTTACTAGACCAGCAACAATAACTGATGTTCTCCAGCCTGATGCGACATTGCCTGCTTCCATGAAAAAGAAAGCAGTAGCTGCTAACATTCCCATAGAGATAACCCAGAATGAAATTCCTACGAAGTCATCTTGCATCAACATCGTTGCGTCTGCTGCAATAGCTATACCTGAAAATCCAATCAGAGCCATAGCTGCTAAAGCAAACAGTTTAAGTTTTTTCATAAAAAACTCCCTCTTCGTTAGTTTTTATTTAGTTTATATAAACTAGACTTAAGTTACCTTAAGCCAATTTCGTGGTTAGATAGCAAATAAAAATAGTTTTATGAAGACTTAATTGTCACTAATAAGCATTGATTTTACTTAATTTTTAAAATTAAATACAATTTATAAGTTAAAAACCAAAAAAAATAAGGAATTCGAATCAAATCTTTATGTCTTCTAAGTTTAATGAAATTTACGAAAATTCTATAAACAATCCTCAAAAATTTTGGCAAGAAGCCTCTGAAGATATCTTTTGGTTTAAAAAACCATCAAAAATTTTAAATAAATCTGACCCACCTTTTTATAAATGGTTTGAGGATGGGGTCACAAACACTTGTTATAATGCATTGGACATTCACATTGACCAAGGTAGAGGTCAAAAAATAGCTTTAATCTACGATAGTCCTATTACAGGTAACAAAAGTCAGTTCACTTATGAGGAATTAAGATCAAAAGTCTCTAGGTTTGCTGGGGCATTAAAAGCTCAGGGCGCAAATAAAGGCGATCGGGTCATCATTTACATGCCAATGATCCCTGAAGCGGTGGTTGCTATGCTTGCTTGTGCAAGAATTGGCGCAATTCACTCTGTTGTCTTTGGTGGATTTGCCTCAAATGAGCTTGCCAGCAGAATAGATGACAGTAAAGCAAAGTTATTAGTTACTGCCTCATGTGGTTTTGAGCCAGGAAGAACTGTTGAGTACAAGCCACTAGTAGATGAAGCTATTAAAATAGCCAATCACAAAATTGATAAGATGATTTTATTTCAAAGACCAGGAAATGAGGTCAAACTAAATGCGCCTAACGAAGTCAGCTGGGAAGAGGTTATCTCTGATGCCAAAGATGTAGATTGTGTTGAGATGAACTCAAATGAGTTCGCTTATATCTTATATACATCAGGTACAACTGGAACCCCCAAAGGGATAGTTAGAGACATTGGGGGCCACATTGTTGCTCTCAAATGGACTATGAAAAATATTTATAACATTAATACTGATGATATTTGGTGGTCTGCTAGTGATATTGGTTGGATTGTAGGACACTCATACATTGTCTACGCTCCATTATTTAAAGGATGCACTACAGTTTTATTTGAAGGCAAGCCTGTAGGAACTCCAGATGCAGGAGCTTTTTGGAAAATCATTTCAGATTATAAAGTAAAATCTCTTTTTACAGCTCCAACAGCTTTTAGAGCGATAAAGAAAGAAGATCCTGAAGGTAAATTTTTCTCAAAATATGATTTGAGTAGTTTTGAGAGCTTATTCCTTGCTGGAGAAAGAGCCGATCCAGATACAATTAAGTGGGCTGAGAATTTACTTAAAGTTCCTGTGATAGATCATTGGTGGCAAACAGAGACTAGTTGGGCAATTAGCTCAAATTGTACTGGAATTGAAATGATGGAAACAAAATATGGTTCAGCCTGCAAAGCTGTACCTGGATATGATGTAAAAATCATTAAACCAGATCAATCTCTAGCAAAACCAAACGAAATGGGAGATATTGTTGTAAAACTACCATTGCCTCCAGGTACATTTCCAACATTATGGAATGCCGATCAAAGATACAAAGAAAACTATATGACTAATTATGAAGGGTATTATCAAACATATGATGCAGGCCACATAGATGATGATGGTTATATTTGGATTATGTCTAGAACTGATGACATCATTAATGTAGCTGGTCATAGATTATCAACCGGAGCGATTGAAGAAGTTTTGTCAGAAAATCAATCGGTTGCTGAGTGTGCGGTACTTGGAATAGCAGATAAATTAAAAGGTCAATTACCCATTGGATTAGTAGTATTAAAATCTGGTGTAGATAAAGATAATGAAACTATATCTAAAGAATGTGTGCAAATGGTAAGAGACAAAATAGGCCCGGTTGCTGCATTTAAAGTAGTAATTGTTATAAAAAGATTACCAAAAACAAGATCAGGGAAAATTTTAAGAGGAACTATAAGAAAAATTGCTGATGGTGTTGAATATAAAGTCCCTCCTACAATTGATGATCCTGCAATTTTAACAGAAATAAAAGAAGATTTAATTAACCACAAAATCTTAAACAATGGTTAAAACATATATTTTTTTAATCGCAGCAATATTTTGTGAAGTTGCCGGAACAATGCTACTTCCTGTCTCACAAAACTTTACAAAACTTATACCAACAGTTGCTCTATCTGCTTTCTATCTTACAGCATTTTATCTATTAACTTTTGTAGTTAATAAACTTCCAATAGCAATTGTTTATGCAACATGGAGTGGTTTAGGAATTTTTACTATCGCAATCCTAGGCTATATATTTTTTAAACAAACTTTAGCTTGGCAAGCAATTTTGGGATTATTCTTAATTGTAATTGGTGTGATACTTGTAAATAGTTTTACAGGGAAGCTTAGCTAAACTGCAAAGGTGTTCCTTCTGGATCTCCTAAAATTTTTCCATCCTGCATTTTAATTTTACCTGCAATAATTGTGTGTGTTGGTGTTCCTTTAAATTTGAAACCATTAAATGGTGACCATTTACATTTACTTTCTATATTTTCATTTTTAATTTCAATAGTTTTGTTCATATCTACAATTGTAAAGTCGGCATCATAACCTTCTTTAATAAATCCTTTGTTTTTTATTCCAAAAATCTTTACTGGATTTTCACAAACGAAGTTCATCAGTTGATTAAGAGATAATTTTCCATCATTTATGTGATTTAACATTACAGGCATTAAAGTTTGAACTCCTGGCATACCTGAAGGAGTTTTTGGGTACACTTTATCTTTATTTTCTTTTAAATGTGGGGCGTGATCAGATCCAATAGTATCATTAAAATTATTTCTCACTCCATACCATAATCTATCGTAATGAGATTTATCTCTTAATGGTGGGTTCATCTGAGCATAAGTTCCAAGCTTGTCATAACAATCTGGAGCATAAAGGGTTAAATGCTGAGGAGTAATCTCAAATGTAATATTTCCTTTGTGTTGAGATAAGAAATCTATTTCTTCCTTTGTTGTAATATGAAGTACATGAGCTTTTTTATTGTATTTTTCTGCAATTCGAACAATTCTTCTTGTAGATGCTATTGCACATTCTGCACTTCTCCATACTGGATGAGTATGAACATCACCCTCTTTAATCAATTTCTTATTAACTTTTAAAATTGCCTCATCTTCAGAATGAACCGCCACAACTTTTGAAGCATTTTGAAAAACCTTGTCTATGTCATCCTCTTCAGCCACTAATAAATTGCCAGTTGATGATCCTGCAAACAGTTTAATTCCACAACAACCCTCTAAAACTTCTAGGCTTGCTAAATCATCCGCATTATCTGCTGTTGCTCCAAAATAAAAAGCATAATTACAATACATTCTATTTTTAGCCAGATCTAATTTTCTTTGAAATTCCTTCATGTTAGAAGTCGGTGGATTTGTATTAGGCATTTCAAATACACTTGTAATACCTCCTGCAATTGCTGCTCTACTCCCTGAATGAAGATCCTCCGTATCTGTTGACCCTGGTTCTCTAAAATGAGTTTGGGTATCTATACAACCAGGTAATACTTTATGACCTTCTGCGTTGATTGTCTCTTTTGCTTCTTCTGAAATTTGTCCAATCTGTTGAATTTTTCCATCTTTTATAGCAACATCAACATTTTTTAACTCACCATCGATGTAACATTGTCCGTTTTTAATTATAAGATCTAACATTTTGAAAAATTGTTATTATATTACATTCTATAATTAATCAATTATGAATATCAAAAACGTTTATATTTTAGATGACAGAGCAATTCTTTATATTAATGGAGAAAATGCAAACGAGTTTCTTCAAAATCTTATTAGTAACGATATAAACAAAGTAAGCGATGTAAATAGTTGTTTTAGTTCATTACTTACACCTCAAGGTAAATTTTTATATGAATTTATAATCGTAAAACATAAGTCTGGATATCTTTTGGATTGTGAAAAACCTCAGGCAGAGGAGTTATTCAAACAATTATCCCTATATAAGTTAAGATCAAAAGTTGAAATTCTAAATTTAAGTAATGAATTTGTTGTAGCAGCATTTTCTCATAAAAAATTCTTAACTTTTGATGAAGCTAAAGATCAACCTGGATACACGATTAAGTATAGAGAAGATCCAATTTTTTTAGATCCAAGAAACAAACAATTGGGAGCTAGATTAATTATTAATTTAGAAAAACTTTACTTATCTTTAAAAAAACTAGATCTTCATGATGCAAACCTGAAGGAATATTATTCATTAAGTCATAGCCTTGGAATTGTTCCAAAAGATTTAAATAAATTGAAAGAAAAATTGTTTGGTATTGAATGTAATTTTGAAGAATTAAATGGAATTGATTTCAAAAAGGGCTGTTATGTTGGACAAGAAAATACAGCGCGAATTAAATTAAAGAACAAGCTTTCAAAAAGATTATTTCCAATAAACGTAATTAAAGGAAAACTATATGAAGGCGAAAGTATTTATAATAATGAAATAGAAATAGGTAAGGTTCTAATTAATAGCGACTACCCTTTTGCTTTAATTAAATACTTAAACGAAAACTTTGATGAAAAAGCAAATTTTAAAACTAAAGACGCTTCAATAAATATTAATAAACCTGATTGGATAAAAAACTAATTTTTTTATCTAAATAAATAAACAAACATTATAATTGTAAAAACTACAATAATCCAAATACTGAGATTTTTAAGAAATTGCTTTAATTGAGAATTTGAATGTAAAAAGCTTGGAAGAACCAAAAGCAAAACTCCAATCATAAATATTGCTGAAAGTAATTTATCCATCAAAAACTCCTTTATAAAATTCGCTTTGGTGCGGTCGGAGAGACTCGAACTCTCATGGACTAGGTCCACACGGCCCTCAACCGTGCCTGTCTACCAATTTCAGCACGACCGCGATATGTCCCATAATAAATGAATGACAATCATGATTCAAATTGGTAAAAATCCTCATGGAATTTACACAAGAAGTGCGTAAAGCAACAGATCCTATTTATCAAAAAATTTCTAAGGTTATGCCTGAAATTGAATGGTCAGTGCATGCTCCTTATATTCATAAAATTAACAAATTAAAAAAAGAGAAGAATGCTGTAATTCTTGCTCACAACTATCAAACACCAGAAATTTATCATGGTGTAGCAGATTTTTCTGCAGACTCTTTAGCATTAGCAATTGAAGCCTCAAAAACTTCAGCTGATATAATTTTAATGGCTGGGGTACATTTCATGGCAGAAACTGCAAAATTAATGAGTCCTAATAAAAAAGTTATTCTTCCTGATATGGATGCTGGGTGTTCTTTGTCATCATCTATTACAGGTAAAGACGTTAGGCTATTAAAAGAAAAATACCCAGGCGTTCCTGTTGTGTCTTATGTTAATACGTCAGCAGAAGTTAAGGCTGAAACAGATGTTTGTTGTACATCTGCTAACGCGGTTAAAATAGTTAAATCACTTGGGGTAAAAAGAGTTATATTTTTACCTGATGATTATTTAGCTAAATATGTTGCTTCTCAAACCAATGTTGAAATTATTTCTTGGAAAGGAATTTGTATTGTCCATGATCAATTTAATAAAAAAGAAATAGAAGATATAAGAAAAAATAATCCAGGAATTAAAATTATAGCGCACCCTGAGTGCCCACCTGATGTAATTGAAGCAAGTGATTTTGCTGGATCTACATCTGGAATGATCAAATATGTAAAAGATAATCAGCCAAAAAAAGTGATGATGGTCACAGAGTGTTCAATGAGTGACAATATTCAAATAGAAAATCCAAATGTAGAGTTTGTTAAGCCATGTAATATGTGTCCTCACATGAAAAAAATTACACTTCCAAAGATATTAGATTGTTTAGAGAACGAAACTGGTGAAATTATTATGGACAAAGAAACAATTGAGAAAGCCAGAATATCTGTAGAGAGAATGGCAGCAATTGGCAGATAATTAAGTGTCAAAAATAAAACTAAGCAAAGAATTTATCAAAAGTACTGTTAAGCTAGCATTAAACGAAGATCTTTATCCATCAGGAGACATCACTTCAAGTTTAATTAATGATGATAAAATTGTAACGGTTAAATTAATTGCAAATCAAAGTGCAATTGTTGCAGGATTGTTATTTGCTAAACAAACTTTTAAATTAATTGATGATAAAATAAAATTCATTATTAAGAAAAAAGATGGTTCTAAAATAAAAAAAGGAAATTTAGTAGCTTTAATTAAAGGTGATGCAAAAAATATTCTAATCGCTGAAAGAGTAGCTTTAAATTTTTTATCTCACATTTCTGGAATAGCGACTAAAACAAATGAGTTTGTTAAATTAGCTGGAAAAAAAACTAAAATTTGTTGCACAAGAAAAACAATTCCTAATCTAAGAGTTATACAAAAATATGCTGTTAAATTAGGAGGTGGTACAAATCATAGATTTAATTTAAGCGACGAATATTTAATTAAAGATAATCATATTGCTAGTTCAGATTTAAAAACTTTAGTCTTAAAGGCAATAAAAAATAAAAAAGGAAAAAAAATTACGGTTGAAGTTGATAAAATAAAACAACTTAAATCAATTTTAGGTCTAAAATTTAATACTGTTCTGCTCGACAATATGAGTGTTAAAAATCTAAAACATGGTGTTAAAATTGCTAAAAAGTTATATGAAACTGAAGCTTCAGGGAATGTTACTTTAAAAACTGTTAAAGCCATTGCTTCTACTGGAATTAACAGAATTTCTGTAGGAAGTATTACACACAGTGCTCCTGCAATTGACTTTAAGTTAGAAATTTAATTCACAAACTTTGATAGATCTGGCTTAAAATAGTTAGGACCTTTCATGACTTTTCCAGACTCATTGTAAATTGGTTTTCCATTTTCATCTAACTTGCTCATATTTGAATTTTGGACCTCATTAAAACATTTATCCAAATCAATTCCAAAGGCATGCCCTGCTCCATAAGTTACATATAATATATCTGTTAGCGCATCAGCTACTTCCAATAAGTCCTTATTATTCATAGCTTCTGTAAGTTCCTCTAATTCCTCTTTTATTAGATCTATCCTTAATTTATTTATTTTATCAGTGCTAAATGATGGTTTTGTTTTTACTTCCTGACCAAAAGTTTTCATGAAAGTACCAACTTTACTAAAATTCGACATAATGCTCCTGTATATTTTTAAAAAATTATTATATGTTAATAATTATTTGTTACTTAAAAATTAATCAATGAAATTAAGAAAAGAATTTGACAGTATTGGAAGCATTAATGTCCGAAATGATAAATATTGGGGAGCATCTACTCAGAGATCTAATAAATTTTTTAACATTGGAAAAATATTAGTAAATATTTCAATCATTAAATCGATAGCTATAATTAAAAGATCAGCTGCAATTGTGCATGCTAAAGATAAATTAATTGATAGTAAAATTTCTAAAGCAATAATCAAAGCTTCAGATGAAGTGATCAAAGGTAAATTAGATGAAAATTTTCCTTTAAAAGTTTGGCAAACAGGGTCTGGTACACAAACAAACATGAATGTAAATGAGGTTATTGCTAACAGGGCTATAGAAATTTTAGGTGGTAAAAAAGGTACTAAAAAACCTGTTCATCCAAATGATCATGTAAACAAATCTCAATCTACAAATGATGTTTTTCCAACTGCAATGCACATATCTGTTGCTAAAGAAACTATTTCTAAAATGCTACCAAGCTTAAAAATTTTAGAAAAGGAACTTAAAAGAAAATCTAATGAATTTAAAAACATTGTTAAAATTGGAAGAACTCATTTACAAGATGCTACTCCACTATCTCTTGGACAGGAGTTTTCTGGATATTATTTTCAAGTTAAAAAAAGTATCGAAAGAATAGAGTATGCTTTAAAAGAAATTTTATTTCTTGCACAAGGTGGTACTGCTGTTGGTACTGGAATAAATTCTAAGAAAAATTTTGATAAAAAAATTGTAAAAGAAATTGCTAAATTCACTAAAATCAAATTTAAACCAGCTCCAAATAAATTTGCTGAACTTGCTGCTCATGATGCAATAGTTAATTTTTCTGGTGCTCTTAATACCTGTGCGGTAGCTTTAATGAAAATATCTAATGATATTCGTTTCTTGGGTTCTGGCCCAAGAGCTGGATATGGAGAATTAATTCTTCCTGAAAATGAACCTGGTTCATCCATCATGCCTGGAAAAGTTAATCCAACACAATGCGAAGCAGTTACTATGGTTTGTGTAAAAGTAATTGGAAACCACAATGGTATTACTATGGCTGGTTCTCATGGGCATTTTGAATTAAATGTTTTTAAGCCTTTAATTGCTCATAATATTTTACAATCAATCGACTTAATAGCTGATAGTACAAAAAATTTTGCTCTATTTTGTGTTAAAGGAATAAAAGCTAACAAAAAGAAAATACAAGAACATCTAGACAATTCACTTATGCTAGTAACTGCTTTAGCTCCACATATTGGTTACGATAATGCAGCAAAGATAGCAAAAACTGCACTCAAAAATAATACTACTTTAAAACATGAAACTTTAAAAACAGGATTAATAAATGAAAAAGATTACAATAAGATAGTTGATCCTAAAAAGATGATCTATCCAGCATAACTCTTAATTGCTTCATTTAATAAGTTTTTAAAATAAATTTTGTTTTGTAAATCATCTTTTTTTAAAATTACATTACTTAAAATTTTATTAACATTCTGATTAATTTTGTTATCAATTTTAATATCCTTTAGTTCAGCTATTTTTTGATCAAAATTATAAGAAAAATTTAAATCTATATGATTGATTTTATTTCTATAATTTTTAGGTGTTAAAAGAAATTTATATACCTCGTTATAATCATTAATAATTATTTTTAATTTTCCATCCAAAACTAACTCTCCATCTCTAACAAAAATTAAGCTTTCCAATAATTCAAAATTTGCAAAATTCCTCCATTCAAACTTTGTTTTGTCTGTATCAATTAAACCTTCTTGAATTTTTGAATTTAAATTAATATTTTTAAAGTTGACATTATTGTAAACATTGTCTGCATTTATACTCAATTTAAAATCAATATTTTTATTATTAAATATTTCTGTCTTCAGAAGTTGAGCTACAATTGCATTATTACCAAATAAATAATTTAAATTTATTTCATCTAATCTACCCTCTAAATTTGCAAAAAAAGGTTTAAAATTAAATTTGCCCTTATAGGTAACATCTGGTTTATCAATTTTATCAAATATATGAAAATCCAATGAATTTTTTTCAATTTTATAGTCCACAAGTCTTTTTATTTTATTTAAATGAAACTTTGATTTACCGATTGTTTTATCATTCTTAAAAATTAATTCATTTTCAATATTAAGTTTCATTAAACTAAGATTAATTATAGATAAATTTTTCTTGTTATCTTCGCTAAAAAAAGACTCTACTGAAAAAGGAATATTAAATATTTCATTTTCTGAATAGAAAATATTTTTTAATTCTTTTGAATCAAAATAATATTTCATCTTAAAAATTTTAGTTATAAATAAAACTTCATCATCTATGTGTTTAAAAAAAACATTGCTATCATTAATTATTATATCTCCATTTTGAAAACTTCTGTTTAATAGCTCTACAAAGAAATTATAATTGTTCATATTTAGTTGGAAATTACCATTTTCTAAAATTAAATCTCTTACTTCGATATTTTTTAAAGAAAAAAGATCATCAAATGAAATAAAAATTTTTAATTTTCTAATTTTTGAAATTTCTTTTTCATTTTTAAGAATTTTAGAGTCTGTGATTACAAAGTGAGGTTTGGGAAAAAAATTATACTTTATGTCTTTAGAAAATTTAAAATTTAAATCAAATTTACTTTTGAGCTCATTTTTCAGCTCTTTTGCAATATCATTTTTATTATAAAAAGTGGGTAATAATAAATAAGAAATAAAAATAACAAAAAGTGCGACAAAAGTTAAAATTATTTTATTATTTTTAAATAAAAAGCTTAGATTCTTAAAATTTAACTTGTTTAAATTTTTTTCTAAAAGATTATTAATAAAATCATTAATGTATTTTAAATATTTTACAAAAAAATTTGTTTTGCTCATAACAATAAAGAAATCTTATAAAGGATTATTTTAAATGATAAACAAAGATTATTTAGAAAATTTAAATGATGCCCAAAAAGAAGCTGTTCTTCATCTGGATGGCCCACTTTTGATTGTGGCTGGGGCCGGATCTGGAAAAACAAAAGTTTTAACTTCTAGAATTGCTAATATTATTAAAGAAAAAAAGGCATTTCCAAATCAAATTTTAGCAGTAACATTTACAAATAAAGCTGCTAAAGAGATGCAAATTAGAGTAAGCAAATTACTTGGCTCTAATGCAACCGGACTTTCGTGGCTAGGCACATTTCATTCTATTTGTGCAAAATTATTGCGAAAACATGCCTCTGCAGCAAACCTTAATTCTAATTTTACTATAGTAGACACAGATGATCAGATCAGACTTATTAAAAATATTTGTAAGGCTGAAAATATTGACATCAAACAATTGTCTCCAAGGTTTATATTGGCAATAATTGATCGTTGGAAAAATAAAGGATTCTATCCGAATGAAGTAGTAATAAATAAAAAAGATCTTTATGAAAAAACAATTCTTCCACTCTACAAAATTTATCAACAAAAATTAACTGACTTAAACTCTTGTGACTTTGGTGATCTTATATTGCATACTGTAAAAATTTTAGAATTCAATTCAGACATTAGAGAGATATATTCAAAAAATTTTAAATATATCCTTGTTGATGAGTATCAAGATACCAATTTTATACAAAGTAAATGGCTTAATCTATTATCAGAAAAAAATAAAAATATTTGTTGTGTTGGAGATGATGACCAATCAATTTATAGTTGGAGAGGAGCAGAAATCAAAAATTTTTTGGAATTTGATCAAGTTTATGAAAATACAAAAGTAATTAGATTAGAACAAAATTATAGATCCTCGCAAAATATTTTAACAGTTGCCTCAAATCTTATTTCTAATAATCAAAATAGAGTTGGTAAAACATTAATTACAACTATGGATGAAGGTGATTTAGTTAAACTAAATTGTTTTAAAAATGGTAAAGATGAAGCGGTTGGAATTTCAGACGAAATAGAGAAAAATATTAAAAAAAAATTTTCTTATAATAATATTGCAATCCTTGTAAGAGCTATTTTTCAAACACGTGAATTTGAAGAACGTTTCCTTAAAATTGGTATGCCTTATAGAATATTAGGTGGCACAAAATTTTATGAAAGAGCTGAAATAAAAGACTGCGTAGCTTATCTAAGATTGATTAACCAAGAAAAAGATGATCTTGCTTTTGAAAGAATTGTTAACAACCCAAAAAGATCAATAGGAGATAGTACCTTAAAAAATATTCATGAATTTGCAAAGGAAAATAATTTAAATTTAGAAAGAGCGTCTATAAAAATGCTTGAACAAAATTTGATTAAACCAAAAGCTAAAATTGGTTTAAATTTGTTTATAAATTCTCTAACTAAATGGAGAAATGATATAATAATAAAAAAATCAAACCACATTAAATTATTACAACTTGTCTTAGACGAGTCTGGATACTCAGCAATGTTAAAAAATAAAAAAGATGTAGATAATGAAAATAGATTGGAGAATATAAAAGAGTTATTAAGCGCAATGAAAGAATTTGATAATTTAGAAAGTTTTTTAGAACATGTATCTTTAGCAACTTCAGTCGATCAAGAATGGGATGGTGAAAAAATAAATATGATGACGATGCATGCTGCGAAAGGATTAGAGTTTGATGTTGTCTTTCTTCCAGGTTGGGAAGAAGGTTTGTTTCCACATCAAAAATCTATTGAGGAAAAAGGTCAAAATGGCTTAGAGGAAGAAAGACGTTTGGCTTACGTAGGAATTACTAGAGCCAAGAAAAAAGCTATAATATCTTTTTCTATGAATAGATTTTATCAAGGAGACTGGATAGATAGTATGGCTTCAAGGTTTATAGACGAATTGCCTGAAAAGAATGTTGAAAAAAATTCTTTTTTTGATGAAGAAATAAATGATGAAGAAGAGTTTGAGTTTAATCAAGATTTTGAAATTGAGGAAGGCACCAGAAGTCCTGGCTGGATAAGATACCAGAAGAGAATTAAATGAAAAAAAACATTCAAATATTAAGAAAAAAATTTGAGAAATATAAAATTGATGGATATGTAGTTCCAAAAAACGACGACTATTTCACAGAGTATTCAAAAATTAATAGATTAAAAATTATCTCAAATTTTAGTGGCTCTGCAGGATTAGCTATAATATTAAAAAAGAAAAACTATCTCTTTACTGATGGGAGATATACAATTCAGAGTCAATCTGAAAGTGGAAGAAATTTTAAAATTCATGGATTTGAGAAATTAATAAACTGCAATTTATTTAAAAATTTAACTTTAGGCATTGACCCTAAATTATTTACAAATTCGCAAATTACAAAATTTTTTTTAAAATATAATAAAATCAAATTCATTAATAAAAATTTAATTGATGAGATTAAAAAACAAAGAGAGAACATAAAAATCCCTTTTTTTTCGTTAAATAAAAATATAGTCGGTGAAAGCGTCAATTCTAAAATATACAAAATTTCAAAATATCTAAAAAAAAATAAATCAGATTATATTTTCATAAGTGCTCCAGAAAATGTTGCGTGGATATTAAATATCAGAGGAGGAGATGGTCCAAATAGTCCCATTCCCAATTCAAGATTAATAATAAGCAAAACAAAAAAAATATTACTAATTAGTAAAATGGAAAAATGTAAAAAATTAATAAAAAATAAGACGATTAAATTAAATCAGTTTTTAGATATAAATGAATTCCCAAATAAATTATTAAAACTTAAAGGAAAAAAATTTATTATTGATGACAAATCATGTTCAATATTTTACGAAAATTTAATTAATTCAAAATTTGAAATTGTGAGTCGAGAAGACCCTTCTTATCATTTAAAAGCAATAAAAAATAAAGCAGAAATTAATAATATGATTAACGCACATATTTTAGATGGAGTAGCCTTAACAAAATTTATTTATTGGATTAAAAAAATTAATAAAAATAAAATTACTGAGGTAGAAGCAGCTAAAAAATTGGAAAGATTTAGAAAAATGAATAAAAGTTTTCTTTATCCTAGTTTTGATACGATAGCAGGTTCTGGGAAAAATGGCGCTATTGTGCATTATCGGGCAAAAAAAGAAAATTGTAGAAATATAAACAAAAAAGATATTTTTCTTTGTGATTCAGGTGGACAGTATAAATATGGCACAACTGATGTAACAAGAACAATTTGCTTTACTAATCAAGGCCAAAATATAAAAAACATTTTTACTAAAGTTTTAAAAGGACATATTGCTGTTGCTACAACTAATATTAATAAAGACAATACTGGAAAAAAAATTGATAAAAGAGCAAGAAAATTTTTAAAAAAGAGCAATTTAGATTATGCACATGGTACTGGCCATGGGGTTGGTTTTTTTCTAAATGTTCATGAAGGACCACAATCAATAACTAAAATAAACAAAGTTAAAATAGAACCAGGAATGGTTTTGAGTAATGAGCCAGGCTATTACAAGGAGAACCATTTTGGAATTCGTATAGAAAATTTAGTTTATGTGGATAAAGAAGATGGAAAATTATTTTTTAAAAATTTAACAATGGCTCCCATTGAAAAAGATTTAATTAATTTGAATTTATTAACAACGACCGAAAAAAATTATTTATTTAAATATCATATGGACGTTTACTTAAAAATATCAAAATATTTAAATCAAAATGAGAAAAAATGGTTAGCTAGCCTTATTTAGCATCTGCAAAAATTCTTCTTGATTAATAATTTTAATTTTAAGTTCTCTTGCACTATCTACTTTTCTCTTAGTTGGCTTTTCTCCTGTAATTAAATAATTTAATTTATTCGAAACGGTACTTACTGTAGTACCAGAATTTTCTTCAATTAATGATTTAACCTCAGCTCTACTTATTCCATTGAGTTTACCCGTTACTAAAAAAGTTTTACCTTTTAATTTACCCTCTTTTTTATTAACTATTACATTATTGACATTTAAATCTTTTTCTAATTCAGTCAAAACTTTAAGATTAGTTATATTAGAAAAAAAATTTTTAATTGAATTTGCCTGAGTTTCACCAATACCATCAATATTTAATAATTCCTCATATTTACTTTGTTTTGAAAAATTTTTGAATTTAGAAAATGATGTAAAATATTTAGCTAAAAGTTTAGCATTCTCCATTCCGATGTGCCTAATACCCAAAGCATAAATAAATCTTTCTAAAGAAATATTTTTTTTCTCATTAATTGAATATTTTAAATTTTTAACCGATAAATCTCCCCAACCCTCAAGTTTTTCTATTTTGTCAAAATCTAATCTAAAAATATCTTGAGGAAACTTGACAATTTTTAATTTCCAAAAATTTTCAACAATTTTTTTTCCAAATCCTTCAATGTTTAAGGCATCTTTTGAAACAAAGTGTTTTAATTTTTCTATAGAAATTTTTTCACAATCATAACCTTCACTAGAACATCTCCTAACAGCATCCCTTTTTTTTGTTGTTGCATTAAACTCTTTTATAGTTTTTGATCCACAAGATGGGCATTTGATTGGAAATATAAACTTAACACTCTTTTTATCTCTCTTTTTTAAATCAACTGATAGAATATGTGGTATTACATCTCCAGCTCTTTCAATTATTACAGTATCTCCAATTCTAATATCTTTCCTGATTATTTCGTCTTCATTATGCAAAGTAGCGTTTGAAACTGTTACTCCTCCAATATTGATTGGTTTAACTTTTGCAACTGGTGTTAAAGCTCCTGTTCTTCCAATTTGAATATCAATATCTAAAATCTTTGAAACAGCTTTATTTGAAGAGAACTTGTGAGCAACAGCCCATCTAGGTGCATTTGCAACATTTCCTAATCTTTTTTGAAGCGCAAAGTCATTAACCTTGTACACAATTCCATCTATGTCAAAATCTAAATTCATTCTTTGTTTCTCAACCTCGTTGTAATTTTTAATTAGATTTTTTATCCCTGAAATTAAACTATTTAATGGGTTTATTTTAAATCCCCATTCACTCAACTTTTGAAGGTAATCAAATTGACTTTGAACTTTTAAACCTTTTTCAAAACCAAAAGTATAGGCTATAAATTTTAAGGGAATTTTCTTTGTATCTTCTGGATTTTTTTGCCTTAATGAGCCTGAAGCTGCATTTCTTGGGTTGGCAAATTTTTCTTTTAAATTTTCAAAATCACTGTTTTGAATAAAAACTTCTCCCCTGATATCTATTTCTTCAGGAAAATCATTAGAAAATATTTCCTTAGGAATATCTTTAATAGTAATAAGATTAGAAGTTATATCCTCACCCTCTTTACCGTCTCCTCTAGATAAACCTCTGATTAATTTTTTATTTTTATAAATTAAAGACGCTGATATTCCGTCAATTTTTGGTTCTGCTGTATAAAAAATTTTGGTATCTTCTTCTTTAGATAGAAAATTTAATATTTTTTTTTCAAAATTTAAAAGATCATCCTCATTAAATGCATTAGCTAATGATAGCATCGGGATTCGATGTGGTGCTTTTTTAAAATTTTTTGATGGTTTGTAACCAACAGCATTTGATGGGGAGTCTTTTGACTTTAAAAAATCATTTTCTTTTTCAAGTAATAATATATCTCTTTTTAATTCATCATAATCCTTATCTGAAACAATTGGTGTATTTTTATCAAAATAACTCTTATTATATTTTTTTAATAAATTTATTTTTTTCTTATATAATTTTTCAACTTCGTTTTTAGTCATCTCAGTTCAGAAGAGATTTAAACTTTTCAATTATTTTTCTACTTTTTTTATTTTTATTAACTAATTCTTCTCTTTTTTGTTTATATTTTAAATTAAATAGACCATAACTTCTTTTATACCATTCAGAAGATTGATAGTTGTAACCTAATAAACTTGCATATTTCTCTGACTCTTCTTTTAAGCCAAGAATATAATAAATCTCAACAAGTCTATGTAGAGCCTCTTGTGTATAAATTGTTGTTTCATAATTATCTGTTACTGTTCTAAAACGATTAATTGCAGCAATCCATTTTTCTTTATCAAAATAATATCTCCCTATATACATCTCTTTTGAAGCAAGAATATCATTAATTAAATCAATTTTAAAACTTGAGTCTATTGCGTACTCAGTTTCAGGATAGTTTTTCAAAACAATATTAAAATTTTGTTTTGCATTCGTTATTGATTGTAAATCTTTTTCTTCATCAATTATTTGCTCATAATAACAAAGACCCATAAGATAATAAGCATAATCTAAATTTTTATCTAATGGGTAGACCTCAATAAACCTTTCTAATTCCATTATTGCATCAGCGTAATAGTCTTGACTGTAATATGAATATGCTGCCATTAAAGCAGATTTTGGTGCCCATTTTGATTGAGGAAATAATAGTTCTGCTTCATTAAATTTTTTTGCAGCGAATATTACATCTCCACCATCTAAAGAATTCATTCCTTCTTCGTATGCTTCTAGTACTTGCATATCTAAACTTTTTTCGCTTATTATAGACTTTCTACTTTCCTCCTTTGAGCATGAAAATGAAAATATAATTATAATAAATAATAAAAAAAATTTATTAATTAACATAGTATGTTTATACTTATTATTTTTTAATCTTTAAAGTGATCTTTAATTCTTAAGCAATAAATCTTAAAAGATTTCTATTTATTAAAGAATGTGGGAGATTTTTTTCTTTTATTTCTAAAATAGAGAAATTTTCTTTATTTTCAA
>CACJTU010000011.1 GCA_902596375.1 uncultured Pelagibacteraceae bacterium | reverse complement strand
TGTATTCCCACTTTTGGGATAAGAAGCAATCCAAATAATCATAATAAAAACTTATATTATTTACATTTATACAAAGCTATAATAATTCATAATGACGATATTTGCTTTATCAACTGGACCTGGTATTTCAGGAGTCGCGATAATTAGAATTTCTGGTAACGAAACCAGAAAAGTTGTTGAAGCTTTAACTGGAGAGCCACCTCCCCCGCCAAGAGTTGCATGTCTTAAAAAGTTCAATAAAATCAACAGTTCTGAGCTTATCGACGAAGGTATTTTATTGTGGTTTCCTGCCCCAAACAGCTACACAGGTGAGGATATGGCCGAAATCCAAGTTCATGGTAGTAAAGCTGTTATAGATGCCTTGCACTCATCATTATCAGGTATAGAAAATTGCAGATTAGCTGAGCCCGGTGAATTTACAAAACTTGCATTTCAAAATGGAAAAATAAATTTACTTAAAGCAGAAAGTATTGCTGATTTAATTTCATCTGAAACAGAAATTCAAAGGCAACAAGCAATAAAAATCATGAATGGAAAATCATCTGATCAATTTAATTTTTTAAGAGAAAAACTTTTAAAAATTTTATCACATGTTGAGGCAAAAATTGATTTTCCAGAGGAAGATCTGCCTAATAATATTTTAGATGAAATCAAAAACAGTTCAGATGAAGTAATAAATAAAATTAAAAAAATATTAAACGACCAAAAAGTTGGAGAAAGAATTAGAGAAGGTTTTAAAATTGCTATACTAGGACCAACTAATGCTGGCAAATCTAGCTTGATGAATCACTTATCTAATCGTGATGTCGCAATCGTTTCTGAAATTGCAGGTACAACTAGAGACGTGATTGAAACCCATTTAAATATAGACGGTTATCCTGTTATAATCTCTGATACAGCTGGAATAAGAGACTCTCAAGATGAGATAGAAAAAAAAGGAATTAAATTATCTCTAAATAGAGCTGAACAAGCAGATTTAAAGCTTGTTGTGGTTGATGCAAAAAGCCTTGATTTTACTAATGTTTTGAAGGGTTTTTTAGATGAGAATGCAATTTTAGTTATAAATAAATCTGATCTTTTAGAAAAAGATATTGATCCAGAAATTAAAAAAACAAATCATGTTTTAATTTCGATTAAAGAAAATAAAAACATTGAAGAATTAATATTAAAAATAAAAAATAATTTAAAAAATAAATTTATTACAAGTGATGATATTTTAATTACAAGAGAGAGACACAGGCAACATTTGCAACAGTGTTTGGATTATCTAAATAACTTTAATCAAAAAAAAGAAATCGAAGATTTTGATAAAGCCGCAGAAGATTTAAGATTAGCTACTAGACATTTAGGTATGATAGTTGGTAAAGTTGATGTAGAGGAGATATTAGGTAGTATTTTCAACGATTTTTGTATCGGCAAGTAATACCCTATTTTCTTGGCTTTTTGCACTTTTTTTATCAAAAAACGTTGATAAATGTGGCTTATTTACAAAAAATTACGCCTACCTTGTAAATTATATAATCACATATAGATTTGGATTATGAAAAATGATTTATCATTTGATGTAGTTGTAATTGGAGGTGGACATGCGGGATGTGAAGCTGCAGCAGCTTCTGCTCGTCTTGGAGTGAACACTGCCCTATTTACTCATAAAATAGAAACTATCGGGGAGATGTCCTGTAACCCGGCAATAGGAGGCTTGGGCAAAGGTCATTTGGTTCGAGAAATAGATGCCCTTGATGGTGTTATGGGAGATGTAGCAGACAAATCAGGTATACAATTTAGATTGTTAAATAGAAGTAGAGGGCCAGCAGTCAGAGGACCACGAACTCAATCAGATAGATCTCTTTATCGTAAATATATGCAGGAAATATTGCTAAACTATTGTAATTTAAGCGTTTTTTCTGATCCAGTAATAAAGTTTATTTTTAATAAAAATTCGATAAGTGGATTTGAAACTAAAGAAGGAAAGAAAGTTCAATCTAATAAGATAATACTTACAACAGGGACTTTTTTGAATGGTTTAATACATATAGGTGATGAAAGAACTCCAGCAGGTAGATACGATGAAAAACCTTCTACAGGTTTGAGTGAACAATTAGCAAAATATAATTTTAAAATTGGAAGATTAAAAACCGGAACACCACCAAGGTTAGACTCAAGGACAATTAATTTTGAAAACTTAGAAGAACAATTCGCAGATGACGATCCTTATTTTTTTTCATTCTTAACTAAAAAAAATCAAAATAAACAAATATCTTGTCGAATGACTTATACAAACGAAAAGGTTCATAAGATTATAGAAAAGAATTTATCAAAGAGTGCCATGTATTCGGGTAGCATAAAAGGGGTAGGTCCAAGGTATTGTCCATCTATAGAAGATAAGATAGTAAAATTTGTAGATAAAGCTCGTCACCAGATATTTTTAGAGCCAGAAGGTCTAAATGATAACACAATTTACCCAAATGGTATATCGACATCACTTCCAGCTGAGGTTCAACAAGAAATATGTAATAATATCAATGGTTTAGAGAATGTTACAATATTAAGACCAGGATACGCGATAGAATATGACTATATAGATCCACGTGAACTATTCCTAACTCTTGAAACTAAGAAGATAAGCAATCTTTATCTTGCCGGTCAAATTAACGGAACAACAGGATATGAGGAAGCTGCTGCACAAGGCCTTATAGCTGGAATAAATGCTGCCTTGTCTTTTAAAAAATTGGAACCATTCATACTTGATAGATCTGATGCCTATATCGGAGTAATGATCGATGATTTGGTGACTAAAGGAGTTGCTGAGCCATACCGTATGTTTACATCTAGAGCAGAATATCGATTGAGCTTGAGATCTGATAATGCTGATCAAAGATTAACTGCAAAGGGAATAGAAATTGGATTAATAGGTAATGAGAGAAAATCCATATACTTGAGTAAACTTGACCAAATTAGTAAAATAAATTTAAAAATGAGAGATTCCAAGATTTCACCATCTAAAGCTGAGAAATTTGGAATAAAAATAGCAAAAGACGGAATATTGAGATCATCTAGCGAAGTTTTAACCCAAAAAGGGGTAAATATGAGTAAAATTAGGGAAATATGGTCCGATATACCCTTTTTTAGCAAAGAAATTGATGAACAGGTAGAAATAAATGCTCATTATAGGGGATATTTAAAGAAGCAAAAAGCTGATATTTTAGCATTTAAGAGGGACGAAAACCTAATTATTCCGGATAAAATCAATTATGACGGGCTATCAGGTTTATCTAATGAGGTAAAAGCAAAATTTAAAGAAATAAAGCCCAAAACAATGGGTCAAGCTCTAAGAATTGACGGAATAACTCCTGCCGCTGTATATATTTTGTTGTCACATGTCAAAAGAAAGTCTATTAAGCATATAGCTTAATGGATCAAGAAATTTTAAATTCTTATTCTAAAATCAATCACTTAAATGTTTCACGTGAAACATTTTTGGACTTTGAAAACTATATATCTATGATTCTTGAAAAAAATAAAAAAATTAACATAATTAGCCAAAATACAGCATCAAAAAAAGCTATAATTGAGCGTCATATTATAGATTCAGCACAAATTATTGATTTTGTTGATTTAAATAGTAATACAACCACAGATATAGGTTCAGGAGGGGGTATGCCAGGTATAATCGTGGCAATTATACTGAAAAATATGAAAAATAATATGAATGTGCACCTTTATGAAAAAAGTTATCATAAAAGCCATTTTTTAAAGGAAGTTTCAAAAAAATTAAATTTAAACACAAAGATTTTTCAAAAAAATATTTTTGAAATAAAAAATTTAGAAACCGGAACGATAATGTCCAGAGCATTTAAACCAATGCCAGTAGTTTTAGAATTAGTATATGAAAATTTTTCAAAATATAAAAATTTAATTTTTTTTATGGGGAAGAGTGGAAAAAAAATTTTTGAAAATTCCAAAAAAAATTGGGAGCTGGAGTATATAGAAAAGAAAAGTTTAACAAGTACAGATTCATTTTTAGTAAATATTAAAAAAATTAAAAAAAAAAATTAAATGCAAATTATTTCGATAATAAATCAAAAGGGTGGGGTTGGAAAAACTACTACGGTGATAAATCTTGCAGCAGGTTTATCTCAAATAGATAAAAAAATTTTAGTAATTGATCTAGATCCACAAGGCAATGCTACTACAGGTCTAGGATTATCTAATATGGATAACTCAAGTGATACAATTTATGGAGTTTTGAATGGAACTAGAGAAATTAGTGACGTGATTAAAAAAACACAGTTTGAAAATTTAGATATTATAACATCTAATGTAGATTTATCGGGCTTAGAAGTAGAGACAGCTGATGATAGTAACAGAGCTTTTATATTAAAGACCAAATTAGCCGCATATTTAAACAATTCTAGAGGATTATATGATTATGTCTTAATCGATTGTCCACCATCTTTAAGTCTTCTTACAGTAATGGCTCTAGTAAGTTCAAATTCACTTTTGGTTCCCTTACAAACAGAATTTTTTGCACTAGAGGGTTTAACTCAACTAATGAAAACGATCGAAAGGATAAAAGTTAGTTTAAATCCAGATTTGAAAATAAGAGGTATACTTTTAACGATGTATGACAAAAGAAATAAGCTTTCGTCTCAGGTAGAGAAAGAAGCAAGAGATTATTTTAGTGAAAAAGTTTATTCAACAGTTATACCAAGAAATGTCAGGTTGTCCGAAGCCCCTTCCCATGGCATGCCAGTTTTGATTTATGACAAGACTTGTCCTGGTAGTAAATCATATTTTAGTTTTACCGATGAATTTATAAATCAAGAAGGAACAATAGGGAGTGCAGCTTAATGGACAAAATTAAAAAAGGATTAGGTCGAGGATTATCTTCATTGATAGGAGAAACAAAAGTAGAGTCTCAAAAAAATCAAGTATCAATTAGTGATCTGGAGCCAAATAAATATCAACCAAGAAAAATATTTGATGAAGCAAACTTAGAAGATCTTACAAATTCAATTAAAGAAAGAGGAATAATACAGCCGATCATTGTTAGAAGATCTAATAATGATTTAAATAAATTTGAAATAATAGCAGGTGAAAGAAGATGGCTTGCAGCTCAAAAAGCTGGTCTTCATAACGTTCCAGTTGTGATTACCGAGGCTGATGATTTGAAATCCTTGGAATTTGCTATTGTGGAAAATGTTCAAAGACACGATTTAAACCCACTTGAGGAAGCACAAGGTTTTAAACGTCTTATTGATGAATTTTTATATGATCAAGAAAAAGTCTCAAAATTTATAGGTAAAAGTAGAAGTTATATTGCGAATTCTTTAAGAATTTTAACGTTACCTGAAGATGTAATAAAATTGATAGAGTCTCGAAAATTGACGGCAGGTCATGCCAAAATTTTAGTAGGCTTAAGTAATGCGAGCTTTGTGGCAAATAAAATTGTAGAGAAAAAACTCTCGGTTAGACAAGCCGAAAATTTTGTAAGATTATTTAAAAACAAAAAACAAGTCTCAAAAAGTTTAAAAGACACAAACATCATAGCTCTAGAGCTATCGATATCTAATAAAATTGGTTTAAATGTTGATATACAAAACAATAAGAGGAACAAGGGAAAAATTTCTTTTGAGTATAAAGATTTAGATCAACTGAATAAAATTATAGATATAATTAAATCTAACTATTAGACTTAGTTGAGCACTGTTCTAATATAAAATCAGTTATTATATTAAGTGAATTGTTTAGATTTTTTTTAATATTTAATTCAATTTCATTTGTTTTATAAATTAAATTTTTTAAATCTTTTGGTTTCCATTTATAAATTTGTTGTTTTGTGATTTCTTTATCTTTCCAAAAAATAGGAGGTTTCGATGAATTAATGGTAGCATCAATGTTTTGATTTTTTTCAAATTCACTTGAAAGTTTTAAAATTTTTTTTGTTTTATTTAAAAAAATTCTTATAATTAAAACACTATCTTCATTAGAAAAATTATTTTCGTTTAAAATATTTATTGTTTTCTTTTCATTTTTTGCCAAACAATTATCAACCAAAATGGAAATATCATGATCTTCTAATAAATTAATTAATTTGGTTATTTCATCTTTTGATATTTTCTTTTTATTTATTGAAAATAACTCTATTTTTTTTAGTTCATTTAACAAAATCTCTCGATCCCCATTACATTTACTGACTATCAGATTAATACTTGATTGAGATATAGGAAGCTTTTTAGCTTGAAAGTAATTTAAACATATTTTTGATAGAGATTGTTCATTGTCTGGATAAAAAGGTATACATATATGATTTTTACTTTTTTCAAAAAATGATCTAAGTCTTGATTTCTTCTCAAGATTTTCTGCGTTTATAATTATATTTATATCTTCAATATTTCGTGATTCAATTTCTTCAATAATTTTAAGAATTTTATCTGTAGATCTTTTGATTATAATTACTTTTTCATTTTCAAATAGAGACTTAGATAGTGTGCTTTCTAAAAAAGATATTGAGTTTTCTAAAACTTCTTTTTCATCAAAATTTGAAATATTTTTTGAGTCTTTTAAAATTAAATTTAAAGACTCATTTTTGAGCCCTTCATTTTTACCATATATAAGTATTATTTTATTTTTTTTTAAATTAATTTTGTTTAATTCAAAAGATTTTAAGATCATTACATTCTTAATAAATAAAATATTAATTCTTCTTTTATTATTTCTGCAAAGTTACTTTTGATCGTTTTTTCATATTTACTTTCTTCAAATGAATCATCAATTTTTTTCATATTAAACTTATCCTTAAGAGTAATATTTTTTGTTGTACCATTAACATTTATCTCAAAGTTAACGGTTATTTTTAATTCATATTCACTAGGTGCGCCGGAGCTATCTTTTAAAGTTGTATTTTTTTCATATTTTGAAGCAGCGCTTATTTTGAAATTTTTAATCTCAGCTTTTGTTTTATCGAAATAACGATTTAATTCAGATTGAAGTAAATTGTTAAAATCTCTATCACCAGATAAATTTGTAATTTGTATAGAAAAATCCAGATCTTTTTTTTTTGCATATTGTGCTGTGTATCCACAATGACTTAGTAAAATTAAAAATGTTAAAAGAATCGATATAGTTTTAAATTTAAACATCTGTCACAATAAAATTAATTAATTTTTTTGGAACAAAAATTGTTTTAATTATCTTTTTATTCTCAAAGTATTTAGTGATTTTATTATCATTTTTTACAAGATTAAATAAATCTTTTTCTAAAATTTCTTTATTTGTGTTTATTATACCTCTTTTTTTCCCATTAATCTGGACAACAAAATTCACTTCAGTTTCTTCAATAATTTTTTCATCAAACTTGGGCCATATTAAATTCTCCATATTCATTAACTTTAAACATTCGCATGAAAAATGTGGAATAATTGGCTGTATAGAAATTAAAATTTTACTATAATTTTTAAGTAAAGTGTTTTTTGTATATTCTTTTTCTATTTCTTTGATCATGAAAGATTGCATTTCATGTATGTTTGCAATCACAATATTGTAACTAAAATTATTTAGGTTTTCTGTAATTCTTTTGATAAATTTATGAGTAAATTTTTCTAAATCTCCACTACAATCTTTTTTATTATCTTTGTTTATTTTATTTTGAATTTTAGTATTCAAAGTCCATAGTTTTTGTAAAAATTTATATGAAGAAGTGATCCCTTCGTCTGACCACTGAACATCCTTTTCTGGAGGGCTGTCTGATAAAATAAATAGCCTAACTGAATCTGCTCCATACAATTCAATTATTTTTTCAGGATCAATCGTATTTTTTTTTGATTTAGACATGGACTCTGATGGTCCAACAATTATTTCATTTGATTGGTCATTTTTAAGAAATTTTTTACCGTTTTTTGTAATTATCTCTTCAGGACTAATCCAATTGTTATTATTATCTTTATATGTTTCATGGCAGACCATGCCCTGAGTAAACAACCCTTTAAATGGTTCTTTAATATCAAATTTTTTGTTTTTATATGCAATTGCTTGCATAAAAAAACGGGAGTAAAGTAAATGCAGAATAGCGTGTTCAACTCCACCAATATATTGGTCAACAGGCATCCAATAATTTATTTCTTCTTGATCAAAACCATAATCACTTTTTTTTGGAGAACAAAAACGTAAATAATACCAAGATGAGTCAACAAAAGTATCTAAAGTATCAGTTTCTCTTGTGAATTTTTTTCCATTTATTTCTATGTATTTCCAATCCTCTTGAGCATCCAATGGGTTACCTGATGAGGAAAGTTTTTTAATATGAGGAAGCTTAACAGGAAGTAAATTCTTTGGAATTTTGTGAGGATTGCTTTGTTCATCATAAATTATAGGGATTGGACATCCCCAATATCTTTGTCTTGATATGCCCCAATCTTTTAATCTAAAGTTTACTTTTTTTTGACCTAGATTTTTTTCTTCAAGATAGTTTATCGTCTTTAAAATAGATTCTTCAGGACATTTTAAACCGTCTAATAATGAAGAATTGAATATGAAACCAGGTCCAGTATAAGCTTCATCAGTTACCTTAAATGAAAGATTTTCTTTATCTGGAGTAACAACTGTCGTAATTTTTAATTTATATTTTTTTGCAAAATCTAAATCCCTTTGGTCATGAGCCGGACAGCCGAATACTGCTCCTAATCCATAGTCCATAAGCACAAAATTAGCAAAATATACTGGAACTTTAATATTATTGTCTAATGGGTTAATTGCTATTAGTTCAGTTTTAAAACCAATTTTTTCAGCATTTGCAATTGACTCCTCTGTTGTACCAGTTTCAGAACATTTTTTTTTAAATTCTATAAATTCTTCGTTATTTTCATAATGTTTTGCTAATGGATGGTCTACTGATAATGCTAAAAATGAGGATCCAAATAAAGTATCTGGTCTTGTAGTAAAACATCTAATTTCCGAAACAATTTTAGAGTTTTCGATCTGAAAACCAACCTCACATCCAAAAGATTTTCCAATCCAATTTTTTTGCATGACCTTAACCTTGTTTGGCCATTCATCTAAAGAATTTAAATTTTCAAGTAATTCTTCAGAAAATTTTTTAATATTAAAAAACCATTGATTTAACTTTTTTCTTTCAACTGTAGCACCTGATCTCCAACCTTTCCCATCAATAACTTGTTCATTAGCAAGCACAGTTTGATCTACAGGATCCCAATTTACATATTCCTCTTTCCTATAAACTAAGCCTTTGTCGTAAAGTTCTAAAAAAAATTCTTGTTGATGTTTATAGTATTCAGGTGTGCAAGTAGAAATTTCTCGATCCCAATCAATAGATAGTCCTAATTTTTTTAATTGATTCTTCATAGTTGCAATATTTGTTTCTGTCCAAGACTTAGGATCTAAATTATTTTGTCTTGCTGCGTTTTCTGCTGGCATTCCAAAAGAGTCCCATCCCATTGGATGCAAAACATTATAACCTTGTAAAGATTTGTATCTGGCTAATACATCACCTATAGCGTAGTTTCTTACATGACCCATATGAATTTTTCCAGATGGATATGGAAACATTTCCAGACAATAAAATTTTTTTTTATTTTTATCAATTTTGGTTGAGAAGGTTTTTTCATCCTCCCAAAATTTTTGCCATGTTTGTTCTACAATCTTAAAATTATAACGTTCCACGAATTTAGACTAAATAATTAATATTAATATTTAAAGAGTTTTTGTTAATTCTTTTTGTTTTCCTTTTTTTCTTTCTCTTTTGTTTCTTTAAGAATAGCAGCATTTTTTAGAATTTTTCTTTTAAGTTCTGTAACTAGTACACCGTCAGTTCTAATAATTTCACAATTTAATAAGTTATTTGAACATCTTTTGTTATAAATTTTTATATCAACTGAATCTGATCTTATTTCATTAGTTAAAAATCTAATTGTAATCTTAATGCTCTCATTTGAGTTTACATCATTTGAATACCAGTCTGTTATAATTATACCTCCACTGTAATTTGCTGAGACTAAAGGCATGAAATCTATTGCATCCAAAGAGGCTCTCCAGAGTTCATTTGAACTAGCAAAATCAAATACCCCACCTTTTGGTGTCAAAACAGTATTTAATCTGAAACCTCTACCTTCCTCTAAATTCTTTTTCACCCTTAATTTAGGGTCATCCGGGAACTTTCTAGCATCACCGCCTGGAAGTTTACCATTGCAACTATGTAGAAATAGTCCAAGAAAACAAACGATTAATGTATTTTTTAAAAGTTTAATTGAAATCATTTAAAATTAGAGATTTTTAATAACATATACATATATAGCATATTCCCAAAATACCTAAAAAATTAAGAAAAAAAGTGATGTAAAAATGCAACACTTGCAGTAAAAATGCCAAAAATCACTCATCAGAGGCTAAAATCAGTCAATTTAATGATATTCAAACTATGTTTATTATTAATAATTAACAATTAATTAAAGGAGTAATTAATATGAACATTAAAAAAATAGGTTTAACTGCATTAGCAGGTTCACTTGTTGCTACTTCAGCTTTCGCTGGAGAAATGAGTGTTGCCGGTGGTGCAAGTATAACTGTAGAACACAAAAATGGTACTGCTGCAGACTCAGGTAAATCATACACAATGGGTAACCAGTTAACATTTACTGGTTCTGGTGAGTTAGATAACGGTTTAAACGTTTCTCTTTCATTTGTAATAGACCAAGGTGATGATGCAAGTAATGCAGATGGTACTACTAAAAGCAGTAACGCAGGTACGCCGTTTGACAGTCACTCTGTAACAATTAGTTCAGATACTTTTGGATCAGTAAACTTTGCGGGTGAGGGTGGATCTTCAGCTACTACAGCTTTAGACGCTACAGCAGCTGGTGACATCTGGGATCAATACGATGACGAGACTGGTTTAGAGCCGTCTGGTGTTGGTTCAGGTGACAACATGTTTATGTACACAACTCCATCTTTAATGGAAGGTTTAACTGTAAAAGCATCGTTCTTACCATCTAGAGCAGGTAAAGATTCTGCTGTAGGTTTTTCAGGTACTTACACAGGTGTTGAAGGCTTAACAGTAAGCTATGCACACGGTGATAGTAACTCTGTAGGTAACACAGAAGATGCTACTGTACTTAAAGGTAGTTACGCTTGGGGTCCTATAACTATATCTTATAGTGATTACGAGTATGATGCAGCAGCAACAACAAATGATGATGATGTTACATCTTACAAACTTTCATACACAGTATCAGATGAGATATCTATCAGTTACGGAACTGAAGATATTGATCAAGGTACTAAGAGTTCTGAGTATGAGAGACTATCTGTTTCTTACACTGCGGGTGGAATGACAATTTCCGCTTCAATGTCAGAAGCTACAGATATGGACGGTACTACTACAGCTACTGAAGATGCAGAAAAATGGTCACTTGGTGCATCATTTGCATTCTAATTTAGTTTAGATTAAATTTAAAAGGGCCCCTTTTTAGGGGCCTTTTTTTTATTCAAAGTAAGAAATACCAGCAAAATTTGAGCAATTTATTAACTTAAGTTTTTTCACGTTAGATCGTGATATACCTCCAAGTACAACAATTTGTTTTTTAGATAATTTAGATAAAAGTTTATACCTATTTATGCCTAAATAATTTTTATTTTTTTTAAATAAAGAGGATATAAAAATTTTATCAACTCTTTGAACCTCTTTTATTCTAATTTCTTTTAAATTATGTGCAGATCCAATAAGACCAAATTTTTTTTTTAATGAAAAGCTTAAATGATGTAGACTTTTATTAAATGATGGAATGTATGCACCGTCTAAATTAAGTTTTAAAGCTAGTTTGATATTATTTGACAGAAAAAATTTTATAGAGTTTTTTCTGCAAAATCTTTTTATCTTTAAAATAAGAGTTATATCTATTTTATTAGAGGAGTAATTCCTATAAATTATTATTGTTTTTTTATCTTGTTTTTTAATGTTATTTGCATCAAATTTATTTATAAAATAATATTTACCAGTATTTTCTAAATGCATAATTGTGTAACAAATTTAATTAATATTAAAAATAACATAGAAGTTAATTTAAAAAATTTAAATATTAACAATAAAACAAAAATTATTGCAGTTTCAAAGACTTTTAAAATAGATAAAATATTACCCTTAATAGATTATGGGCATATTGATTTTGGTGAAAATAAAGTGCAAGAAGCAGTTGAAAAATGGACAGAAATAAAAAAAAAAAATCCTAAAATTAAATTACACATGATCGGTAAATTGCAAACGAACAAGGTCAAGTTTGCGGTAAAGCTATTTGATTATATTCATTCAGTTGATAGTGAAAAACTTGCAAAAAAAATTTCAGATGAGTCGATTAAAATAAACAAAAAAATTAAAATATTTATTCAGGTTAATATTGGTGAGGAAACACAAAAATCAGGAATTGATAAAGATCATTTAAAAAAGTTAATCGAATTTTGTAAAAATCTAAATTTAGATTTAGCTGGTTTGATGTGTATACCGCCAATGGAGCTAAACTCTGAAAAGTTCTTTAAAGATATGGATACATTAACAAAAAATTATAGTTTTGAAGATTTAAGCATGGGTATGTCCTCAGATTACATGGAGGCGGCTAAAAATTCTGCAACTTATTTAAGAATTGGATCTGGTATTTTTGGTAAAAGATCCTAGCTTATTCTTATTTTTGTATTTTTTCTGATTAATTTTAACAATATTAAAAAATCTTTTTTTTTAAGTGCGATACAGCCTGCTGTAGGTTTATAATCATTGGTTAGATGCAAAAAAATACAACTACCTAGTCCTATTTTAGGTTTATTAAAATTATATTTAATTGGAATAAGTAGATCATATTTATGATCTTTTCTCTTCAATTTTTCATGTTTGACTCTATTTCTAATTTTAAAAAGTTTATTATATATTTTTGGAAATTTTACATCATTACACCAGCCCATATTTTGATTAATTTTAATACATTTTAGTGAAGTTTTTGGTTTACATATTTTATCTTCTCTAAAATACAGGTTCCCCAATTTAAAGATTCCTTTTGGAGTTTTTTTATCTCCTTCTTTTTTAAATTTTGTTAAACCACCTCTGCCAATACAACATTTGAATGTAAAATTATCTATTTGAAGTGTTTGTTTATTTTTTAAAAAAATTGTCATATTCTTAACTTAAATGAATAATAAAATTGTAATAGTTTATCAATTTACTCCTCTTTATCAAATAATGAAAGAAATTGAACATGATTTAAACTTTAGTGTTGTTCAAATTTTAAATGCACATGATTTAAATAATCTGATAAAAAAAAATGATAATTATTCAATCGTTACAAATAAAACAAATATAGTTAATTCCAATCAGTTAATATTAGATAAATTTCCTCTTAAAATTTCTGAAATTAGTGAAAAATTAAATATTTATTTTCTTAAAAAAAAATTTAGCGATCAATCCCGAATTTTAATTAAAAAATATGTAATTAATTTAAATTCTAGAGAAATTTTTTTAAAAAATAAAAAATTAAAATTAACTGAAAAAGAAATTTATACTATAATTTACTTGTCAAAAGCTGCAGAACCAATAACAGCAGGTGAGTTACAAAATAATGTTTGGGGATATCAAGCAGACTTAGAAACTCATACAGTTGAGACACATATTTACAGGTTGAGAAAAAAATTTTTAAATTTTTTTAATGACAGTAATTTTATTATAAGTAAAAAAAATGGTTATAAAATTGAATAAAAAAAATCCTTTAATTAAAAGTTTATACTCAACTAAATTTAAACCTAAAATTGTTAAACCAAAAAAAGGAAAAGGTAGTTTTAAAAGAATAAAAAAATTAAAAAAATAGTTTTTGAATTTTATATTAATTCTTGAGATCTACATTAAAGCTGATCACAATCCTATCTTCATCAGCCTCATTTTTTCCAACTTTATGGGGCAAGTAACCCGGGAAAAGGAGTAAATCACCTTCATTTATATCTAAACCATTAAGTACTAAATTTAATTCATTTCTATAGGCAATGGGTGGAAATGAGTGCCTCTTTGCTATATTTGGATTTTCTACGATAAATTTTCCACAATTTTTTGGAGCCTTTACATAATAAGCTGCACTCAAATAAGTATTTGGGTGAGTATGAATTACATTAAAATCATTTTTTTTATTTATTATCGCCCACATTTGTGTGATTCGGATATTATTTTTTCTGGTTTCCCAACCAAACTTTTGAAATGTGTCAAAAATATATTTTTGTAACTCTACAGCAAATTTAAATTGTATAGAATTTTGATCGGTTAATTTAAAATCTTTCGAATGCCATCCACCCCTGTTAGATTTTGTTAAACCATTCAAATCTTCCTTTTGTAGATTATAAATATATTGAGCTAACTCGTTGTTAAAAAATTCTGCTTTTTCAAATTTATATTTAAAAACAGGTTCTGGAAAAAATTTTAAAACTTCACTTTCTAACATTTGATTATTTTAATCCAATTAAAGTTAATTTAAATTAAATTCTAGCCCCTATTTGTTGTATTACTCTTGAAGACATTTCAGTACCTTTTTCAAGACATTCTTTTGTAGATAATTTGTTGATATATCCATGTAAAAAACCAGCAGCAAAGAGATCACCTGCACCTGTAAGATCTACAATTTTAAGATTTTTTTGTATATTACTTTCAAAAACTTCATCTCCTTTAACCGCAATTGCACCTTTCTCACCTCTAGTTACAACTACTAATTTATTTAGTTGTTTAGAAAAGTTTATAACATCCTCGAAATTTTTTGCCTCTATTAATGAGATCATTTCTTGTTCGTTGGCAAAAGTTATATCGAGTTTATTTTTAACTAAGTTTAAAAAATGAGGTTTATGTCTATCTACACAAAATAGATCAGATAGTGTCATAGCAACTCTCTTTGCATTATTGATAGCCTGATTAAATGCTTTCCTTGGTTCTCCTTCATCCCATAAGTAACCTTCCAAAAATATTATCTCACTTTTTTTAATTGCATCAGAATTAACATCATTCTCATTAATTTTTCCTGCTGTTCCTAAAAAAGTACACATTGTTCTCTCTGAGTCAGGTGTTACCAATATTAAACATGTCCCAGTTGGCAATTCTTCTTTCTTTTTAGAATAAAAGTATTCTACATTCTCTTTTTTCAATCCCTCTTCATAATTAGCACCAAATTCATCATCTGAAACTTTACCTATAAAACCAACTTTATTGCCAAGTTGTGATAGTCCAACTATAGAGTTAGCAACAGAACCTCCAGAAACAGTTTTTTCAATTTTAAGATTTGTTAATAAACTTTTGAATTCTTTTTCATCGAAAAATAATTTCATTGTGCTTTTGGTTAGATTATTTTTTTCAATGAAACCATCATCCACTTTGCAGATAACATCGATTATAGCATTTCCTATTCCTAAAATTTTCATATTAAGCTTTTTTGGTAATAACAGGTTTTTTTCTATTTGGGTAGCAACTAGTACATATTTTGCAAGTTAGTCCATAACAATCTCTTGCTTTACAATACTCCCTGCCATAAAAAATTATTTGTAAATGCAGTTTAGACCATGTTTTTTTAGGAAATATTCTTTTTAAATCTTTTTCAGTTTGAATTACATTTTTCCCATTTGTTAAACCCCACCTTTGTGCAAGTCTATGAATATGAGTATCAACCGCAAAAGCTGGATATCCAAAACCTTGGGACATCACGACACTAGCCGTTTTATGTCCTACACCAGGTAGTTTTTCAAGTTCTTCAAATGTTTTAGGTACTCTTCCCTTATGATTTTCTAAAACTTTTTTTGACATTAAGTATATACTTTTGGCTTTAACTCTATAAATACCAATTTTTTTAATTAATTTTTCAATTTTTTTTCTTCCTAATTTTACAAAGTGTTCAGGCCTATAATACTTTGGATATATATCTTTTGTTACATTATTCACATTAACATCAGTACATTGCGCAGAAAGCAGTACAGAAATTAAAAGTGTGAAAGTATTTTTACTTTTTAGAGGAACAGGCGCTTTAGGATAAATTTTATTTAGAGTTTTAATTATGAATTTTGCTTTTTGTTTTTCATTCATTATGAAAAGTTAAGCAAATCTCTCATAGAATACAAACCTGGTTTTTTTTTCATTAACCATTTCGAAGCAGTTAAAGCACCATCAGAATATAAAGCCCTATCAAAAGCCTCGTGGTTTAATGTAATTATTTCTTTTCCACTCGAAAATTTTACTTCGTGTTCACCAATAATTTCACCCTTTCTAATTGAGTTAAAATTAATTTTTTTTCCATAGGGAAAAGATTTTTTGTTTAAAAATTTTTTGCCAATTAAATTATATAAATTTTTATTTTTTCCATCCGCAATTCCTTTACCTAGCATTAACGCAGTTCCAGATGGATAGTCTTTTTTATGTTTGTGATGTACTTCAAATATTTTACTTAGGTATTCATCATTCAATGATTTTGAGGCTATTTCAGTTAAATACATTAATAAATTTACACCTAAGCTCATATTACCAGCTTTTAAAATAGGTATTTTTCTTGAAAATTTTTTAATTTGGTTTTCTTGGTTTCTAGTAAATCCAGTAGTACCAATGACCACTCTTCTTTTAAGTTTTGATGCTATTTTGAGTATTTCAAGAGTACAATTAGGTACTGTAAAATCAATAATTACATCAGTTCTTTTAAAGGCTTTATTAGAATTTAATTCAGGTTTAATTCCATTAAATTTTTTATTCACCAATCTATTCTCTGTAAGTGTAACTAATTTAAAATTTTTATTCTTATTTGAAGATTTGATGAGTTGCTGACCCATCCTTCCCATACATCCTGAGATAGCTAAATTAATTTTTTTCATTTAGCTAATATTAACCTTTTTTAGAAGATTAGTCTTTTAGTTTTTCCAGAAATCTTTTGCTTTTTGAAAAAATTTTTTAATACTCGGATTTGACTTATCGTTTTCGATTTCTCTAAATTGTTCCAGTAATTCTTTTTGTTTTTTATTTAAGTAGACAGGTACCTCCGTTTTTACCTGAACATATAAATCACCAAAATCACCTCTTCTCATGAAAGGCATTCCTTTACCTTTTAACCTGAATTGTTTTCCATTTTGAGTACCATCAGGAATTTTTATTTTTGCTTTTCCACCATCAATAGTAGGAATTTCAACCGTTGTTCCTAAAGCTGCATCAGCTAAGGAAAGAGGGAATTCAAAAAATAAATTTTCGTCTGATCTTTTAAATAAATTATGTGAATTAACATTAATAAACAGATAAAGATCACCCGTTGCTCCACCTCTTGTTCCTGCTTCACCTTTTCCTGCTAATCTAATTCTCGTTCCATCATCAACACCTTTTGGAATTGTTACAGATATTCTTTTGGATGCTTGTTTTTTACCCTGGCCGTTACAATCATTGCAAGGGTTAGTAATTTCTTCACCATTTCCGTTACATTGAGGGCAAGTTTGCTGAACAGTAAAAAATCCTTGATTAGATCTTATTCGCCCATTACCGCCACAATATGAGCATCTGTCTGGAGAATAACCTGGTTTTGATCCATTTCCTTTACAAGTACCGCACTGTTCTGATGTTGAAAATTTAATATCTTGTTTTTTTCCGTGATAAGCCTCTTCTAGAGAAATTGATAAGTCATACCTCAAGTCAGAACCTCTATTATTAGATTTTCTACTTCTTGATCTTCCACCTCCTCCAAAATCTCCAAAGAAATCCTCAAAAATATCTGAGAAATCCGCTCCACTGAAACCACCAAAGCCGCCACCTGGTCTGCCACCACCATTTTCAAATGCAGCGTGACCAAAATTATCGTAGTTTTGCTTTTTTTCCTTATCAGAAAGAATACCGTAAGCTTCACTCGCTTCTTTAAATTTTTCTTCTGCTTTGGAATCTCCTGGATTTTTATCAGGATGATACTTAACTGCTAACCTTCTGTATGCAGATTTTAATTCTTCAGGACTCGCGCTTTTATTAACGCCTAGGACATCGTAATAGTCTCTTTTAGCCATCAAATTACCCCAGACAATTAGATGTCAGTTTAAGCGCTTTTTTCTTTATTTTCGTCTTTTACTTCTTCGAAATCAGCATCGACAACATTCTCGTCTTTTTTTCCCGCATCATCTCCACCATCATCTTTACCAGACTCAGGTTTTGCAGTTTGTTGTGATTTATAGATTGCTTCTCCAAGTTTCATTGAAGCTTGAACTAAAGCTTCGGTTTTTTTCTTAATATCTTCAATATCTTCACCTTTTAAAGCTTCTTTTACAGCAGTTGATGCATCTTCAATTGCTTTTTTCTCTGCATCAGAAATTTTTGATCCATGCTCTTTTAAATTCTTTTCAGTAGAGTGAATTAGAGTATCTGCTTGGTTTCTAACGTCAACCGACTCTCTTTTCTTTTTATCAGCTTCTTTATTAGCTTCTGCATCCTTAACCATTTTTTCAATTTCTTCATCACTTAGTCCACCTGAAGCTTGAATTTGAATTTTTTGTTCTTTACCAGTTCCCTTATCTTTAGCTGAAACATTTACGATACCATTAGCATCAATATCAAATGTAACTTCAATTTGAGGCACTCCTCTTGGAGCTGGTGCAATACCCACTAATTCAAAATTACCTAAGGCTTTATTATCAGCTGCCATTTCTCTTTCACCCTGTAGAACTCTAATAGATACAGCTGGCTGATTATCTTCTGCAGTTGAAAACACCTGACTTTTTTTAGTTGGTATTGTTGTGTTTTTATCAATCAGTTTTGTAGAAACTCCACCAAGTGTTTCGATACCAAGTGATAGTGGCGTTACATCTAATAGAAGTACATCTTTAACGTCACCTTGTAATACACCAGCCTGAATAGCAGCACCCATTGCAACTACTTCATCAGGGTTTACACTTTTGTTAGGATCCTTTCCAAAAAAGTTTTTAACTTCCTCTAATACTTTTGGCATTCTAGTCATACCACCTACCATAACTACTTCATCAATTTCACTAGCAGTAATTCCTGCATCTTTTAATGCAGTTTTACATGGAGGCATTGTTCTAGCAATTAAGTCCTCAACTAAAGCTTCAAGTTTTGCTCTAGTCATTTTCAAATTAATATGTTTTGGACCTGTTTTATCTGCTGTAATGAAAGGTAAATTTATATCCGTTTGTTCAGCAGAAGATAATTCTATTTTTGCTTTTTCAGCCGCTTCTTTTAATCTTTGTAATGCAAGTTTATCTGATTTAAGATCAATTCCATTATCTTTTTTAAATTCAGAAATTAAGTAATCAACAACAGCATTATCAAAATCTTCACCACCTAAAAAAGTGTCTCCATTTGTTGATTTAACTTCAAATACACCATCACCTAACTCTAAGATAGAAACATCAAATGTTCCTCCACCTAAATCATATACAGCAATTTTTTTATTTTGTTTTTTATCTAAACCATATGCTAAAGAAGCAGCGGTTGGTTCATTAATAATTCTTAAAACTTCTAAACCAGCAATTTTTCCAGCATCTTTTGTTGCTTGTCTTTGTGCATCATTAAAGTATGCAGGTACTGTAATAACAGCTTTAGTTACAGCTTGACCTAGATATTTTTCGGCTGTTTCTTTCATTTTTTGTAAAATGAAAGCAGAAATTTGAGAAGGAGAATATTTTTCACCTTTAGATTCAATCCAAGCGTCACCTTTTTCAGAATTAACTATTTTAAAAGGTGCAGCTTCGACATCTTTTTTTACCGTTGGGTCGTCAAAATTTCTTCCAATTAATCTTTTTACTGCAAAAATAGTATTTTCTGGATTTGTAACAGCTTGTCTTTTTGCTGGTTGTCCAATTAATTTTTCGTTTTCGTCTGAAAATGCCACAACTGACGGAGTAGTTCTTGCTCCCTCAGCATTTTCTAAAACCTTAGCTTGTGTTCCTTCCATGATGGCAACACATGAATTTGTTGTTCCTAAGTCTATTCCAATAATTTTACTCATAATATTAATGTCTCTCTTTCGTCATATAGGGTTTAAATGTGAAACTACAAGTTGATCTCATAATTAATTATTTTCCAAATTTTCCTTATTTTCTTCAGTTTTTTCCTCTTTTATTGTAACTTTTTTTGACACCCCAACTAATGAGGGTCTAAGTAATCTGTCTTTTATTGTAAAGCCTTTTTGAATTTCTTGAATTATTGTTCCGGGTTCTTTCGTATCATCCTCTATTTCCATCATTGCTTGATGAAAGTTTGGATCTAGTTTCTTGTTAAGGCTATCAATAGGTTTAATGTTATTTTTTTCGAATATTGAGATTAGATCTTTTTTAATAATGTCTAAATGCTCTAATGTCCTCTTTAATGCTTCAGTTTCTTTCAACTTGTCATCGCTTTCAAGAACATGTTTTGATCGATCCAAGTTATCAATTAAATTTAATGCTTCTTTAGCAAAACTATAACCACCATACTCAAAAGCATCCTCTTTTTCTTTTTCAAACCTTCTTCTTTGATTTTCCATTTCAGCAAAAGTTCTTGCCACTTTATCTTCAAGTTCAGCAATTTTTTCTTGTGGAGTAGGTTCTTTGATTTCTTCTTTAGCTTCTTGGTCTGTTTCTTCTTTATTTTCTTCGGCTAAATTTTCTTCAGGTTTTTCATTTTCTTTTATTGTATCCTGGTTCTGATCTACAGAAGTGCTATTTTGGTTTTCCTCTTTTTCCATAGCCTCTTATATGGTAAGGATTTTAGTAATTTCTAGATGTCAAAACAAAAAATTGATAAATTACTGATTGGTACTAATAACAAGGGTAAATTACGTGAAATCAAGAGTTTATTGCCAAAAAGCATTAAAATTCATTCTACATCTGAGTTTAACCTCAAGAGTCCAGTTGAAAATGGAAAAACATTTAAAGAAAATTCATTAATTAAATCAAAATATTTTTCAAAAAAAACAGGATTGATATGTTTGGCTGATGACTCTGGTTTAGAGATAGATTTTTTGAATAAAAATCCTGGAATTTATTCTGCAAGGTGGGGTGGAAAGCATGGAGATTTTAATAAAGCCATAAGAAGAGTTTATATAGAACTATATAAAAAAGATAAAAACTGGAAAAATAAAAAAATTAAAGCAAGATTTATTTGTGCACTTTCTATTTCCTATTTAAATAAAAAAATTGTTTGTGTTGTAGGAAAAGTTGAGGGTCATATTTCCAATAAACCAAAAGGAAAAAATGGATTCGGTTATGATCCAATTTTTATTCCTTTAAAAAAAAGAAAAACTTTTGGAGAAATGAAGCCATCTCAAAAGTATAAAATGGATCATAGATATCAAGCTTTTAAAAAAATTAAAAAATTTCTGTAAGTTTTTGATCCTCAATTTTATAAAAATTAAGTCTATGATTTATTTTATTATTTTTGATATCAAAAATTCCTATTTTTCCTTTGAATGAGTTTTTTTTATTAAAAATTTTATTTAGGTTTTCTGCTTTTGAGTTTATTGATAAATAATAAACTAAGCCAACAAGATCATAACTCAATAGAGATAAGTGTGTAGGGTCTTCATTAAATGCGTTAAAGTATTTTATTTTGTAGCTATCAAAATTTTCTTTATTTATTGATGGGTAATATAATGGCTGGATATCAGTTTCGTTTAATAGACTTTCGTCAAACCATTGATTTAAAGTTATAAAGTATTTATTTTTAGGAAGTACATCAGTATATAAAAGTGAAGTAGATACACTTTTTAGACTTTCATCAAAATCTGCAATTACAACAGCATCAAAATTTAAACCACCTAAAGTGTATCTTTTTTCAAGCCTTTTTATTTTTTTTTCTTTATTAGGATCATTTGAATTTTTTATCCTTTTTATTTCATCCTCTAAATTTTGTTTTCTTATTCTGTAGTTCGTAATTTCCTCTATTTGTTTTGTAAGTTTTGTAGGGTCTGTATTATATTCATAATCTTTATAAATTTTAATTTTTGAATTTTTCATTCCTCTTTTAACTTCAAATTCATAATCTTGGATTGGGGTTAAAAAAATAGTTCTTTGTATTTGATTAGTTTCTAAAAATTTTTTTATGGTATTAAATTGTGATGTAGAATTAATTCCAGCAGAAATTACATTTTTAGGAAGGTCTAAAGTCTTATTTGTTAATGATAAAAATGTTAAATTTTTCATTTCATCTAGATAAGTTAAACTTTCATGAAATACTGGACCAATAACAACCTTTATTCCCATTTCACTTAATTCAAAAGCTGATTTTAAAGTTTGGTTAGCTTTAGTTGCAGTATCTTTTGGATAGATTTCTATTAAATCATTATCTATATCTTTTACAGCTAGCCCAACTGCTTTAATAATCGACTCTCCAATCTCCTTATTTTCTCCTGTTATAGGTACCAATAATCCTATTTTGATTTTTTCTTGAGCATTAACATTTGAAAAAAAAAGAAAGTAAAAACTAAAAAAAATAAAATAAATAATTTTAATTAATTTGATCATTTTGATGCTAGTATAATATTTTTTAAGCTAAATTATGATCATAAAACCACAATTTAAATTAAAAGAATACGAAAATGGTCTTTATTTGGTATCAACACCTATAGGAAATTTAAAAGATATAACGTTAAGAGCAATTGAGGTTTTACAACAATCTCATTATATTTTATGTGAAGATACTCGAGTTTCAAAGAATCTTTTAGATAAATATCAAATAAAATCAAAATTAATTTCAAATCATAAATTTAATGAGAAAAAAAATTTAGTAAAAATTATTGAATATCTAAAATCTGGAAAAATAATTTCTTTGATATCTGATGCTGGAACACCTGGTATTTCTGATCCTGGTTCAATATTAGTTAATGAATGCATTCATAATAAGGTAAAAATTTTTCCTATTCCTGGACCCTCTGCTATTGCCTCAGCTGTTTCAATTAGTGGTTTTTCAGATAAATTTTTGTTTTGTGGTTTTTTCCCAGAAAAAAAAAATCATTTATCAAATGAATTAAAAAAATTTTCACAATTTGAAAACTCCTTAGTTTTTTTTATTTCTCCTAAAAAAATTAACAAAATCATACCCGAAATAAAAAAGAACTTTACCGGAAGAAAGATAGTTTTTTGTAGGGAAATAACAAAAATGTACGAAGAATATATTAGAAAAAATGTAAATGAATTAGAGCTATTTGAAAAAGAGCCAAAAGGTGAGCTAACAGTTGTTATTTCTGAAAAAAAAATAAATAAAAATTTAACTGAAAAACTAACTGAATCAGATATGTATATAATTAAAAAAATGATTAATAAATTATCTACTAAAGAAATAATAGATATTTTGAGCCAAAATACTAAAGTGTCCAAAAAAGAAATATACAACTACTGTTTAAAGTTAAAAAATGAAAAATAAAATATTAGTTTATATATTTATCAGTTTAATTTTAAGTGGTTGTGCAGGTGTAGGTTCCAAAGGTCTTTTTGGCACTGGTGTTTCAGTTGCCCTAGATCCCAGAACAGTTGGTACTCAAATAGATGACTCAATAATGCAAAAGATTATTAGTGCAAAAATTTTAGCCAAGGATCGTAAATATCTTTTATCTGTAAAGAGTAAAGTTTTAGATGGTAGAATTTTTGTAACCGGAAAAGTAGATAGTCCTGAAGAAAAATTAATGATTACAAAATTAGCATGGGAAACTAAGGGTGCTAGATCTGTTAGAAACGATATTAAAATTAAGGAAGATTTTAACTTTAAGCAATCTGCAAAAGATTTATTGATAACTTCTCAGCTTAGAACAGCCATAATTGTTAACAAAAATATTAAGGCAACTAACTATCAAATAGATACTTACAAAAAGAAAATTTATATTTATGGAATTGCTTTAACCTCAGAAGAAAAAGATTTAGTTGTTAGTGAAGCAAAAGAAATACTGGATGTGGAAGACGTGATTGCAAGTATAATACTTGTTGAAGATTTAAGAATTCAAAGAGATTAATTACTTTTTATAATCAATCACTTCAGCAGAGTAAGCTGCAATAGAAGCAAGATTTAGAATTTCCGAAGTTGACGATCTAAGAGGAGCAATCTCTATTGGTAAACCCAATCCAATTAATAAAGGACCTATTACTTTTGTGTCCCCAATAGTTTTCATAAGTTTATATGAAATTGCTGCACTATGCTGTCCAGGCATTATTAAAATATTTGCTTTACCTACTATCTTTGCAAAAGGATAAAGTTCCTCATACTCTGGATTAAGAGCAACATCAGGCTGCATATCTCCATCAAATTCAAAGTCTACTTTTCTTTCTTTTAATATCTCAACTGCTCTTCGGATATGTTTTGTTCTACTAGTAAGAGGTTGTCCGAATGTAGAATGAGATACAAAAGCAACCTTGGGATCAAATCCAAAAAGTCTAACCACTCTTGCTGTAGATATAGCTATTTCAGCCATTTGTTCAGAAGTTGGATATTCATGGACAGTTGTATCACCAACAAAAATAGTTCTTCCTTTATGAACGATCATATTTAAACCAAACATAATTTCACCTTTTCTTACATCTACAACTTGCTTGATTTTTTCAAATGAAGCACCAAATCGTCTTGTATTGCCTGTTACAGCACCATCAGCATCACCACAGGCAACCATACTAGTAGCCCAAACAACTCTATCATTTCTGATCATTCGGTCACAATCTCGTTCTAATAATCCTTGCTCTCTTTGTAATTTCCCAAATAAATGTTTAACGTAACTTTTTCTCTTTTTTTCATCTTTTGAATTGACAATTTCAATATCAAAATTTTCACTATAACCAATATTTTTAATTTGTTCTTTAATTTTACTTTCTTTACCAACCAGGATTGGAATACCTAATTTTGAATTTTTAAATGCTATGGCAGCTTTTAAAGTATTTTCATCTTCACCATCAGCAAAAACAATTCTTTTCTGATTTTTTTTAATAAATGAATTGATACCTTGCATGATAGTTACTGTTGGATCTAGTCTTTGTTTTAGTTGTTCTTTATAAAAATCAAAATCATCTATATTTTTTCTAGCTACCCCACTATCTATAGCTGCTTTTGCTACAGCCGCTGGTATCACACTAATTAATCTTGGATCAAATGTTGATGGAATAATATAATCTTTTCCATAATGTGGTCTTTCTCCACCCATAGCTGCAACCACTTCATCAGGAACATCTTCTCTTGCAAGCTTGGCTATTGCATTAGCTGCAGCAACTTTCATTTCTTCATTTATCGTTTTCGATCTAACATCTAAAGCTCCTCTAAAAATATAAGGAAATCCAATTAAATTATTTACTTGATTGGGATAATCTGATCTCCCAGTTGCAACAATTGCATCATTTCTTACCTCACTAATTTCCTCTGGAGTAATTTCTGGATCAGGATTTGCACAAGCAAATATAATTGGATTTTTTGCCATAGATTTAACCATCTCTTTTTTTAAAACACCTTTTGCAGACAGTCCTAAAAAAACATCCGCACCTTTAACAGCATCCTTTAAAGTTCTATGCTTAGTTTTTACTGCGTATCTAGATTTCCATTGATCAATTCCTTCAGTTCTTCCCTCAAAAATAACACCCTTTCTGTCTAGCATTATTATATTTTCGGATTTTACTCCTGAGTTTTTAAATAACTCAGTACAAGCTTGTGCCGAAGCTCCTGCACCATTAACTACAACTTTAATTTTTTTAATTGATTTACTGCTGATATCTAAAGCATTAATTAATGCTGCAGTTGTTATAATTGCCGTTCCATGTTGATCATCATGAAAAACAGGAATATCCAAAATTTCTTTTAATTTTTGTTCAATTATAAAACAATCTGGGGCCGCTATATCTTCTAAATTTATCCCACCAAAGCTAGGTGCAAAATTTTTAATTGAATTTATGATTTCTTCTGAATCTTTACAGTCAATCTCTAAATCAATCGAATCGATATCTGCAAATCTTTTAAATAATACGGCCTTTCCTTCCATCACGGGTTTTGATGCAAGAGCACCTAAATTTCCCATCCCTAATATTGCCGAACCATTACTTATTACAGCAACAAGGTTTCCTTTACTCGTATAATCATAAGCTGCTTCTGGATTTTCACTTATCTTTTTTACAGGAGCAGCAACACCTGGAGAATATGCTAAAGCGAGATCACGCTTAGTTGTCATATTTTTTGAAGAAATAATCTCAATCTTGCCAGGTTTTTTGTCTTTATGAAAATCTAAAGCTTCTTTATCTGTGTAATGATCAATTTTTGTTTTTTTCATTTCTGATAACAATAAGTGTACAATTGGGGTAAAATTAAGACTAATATGATTTATGAACTTACTTAAGTCAACAGGCACATTTGGTTTTTATACTATCATTAGTAGATTGCTGGGTTATTTAAGAGATATTTTAATAGCAATTTTTCTAGGCACAGGGATGTTAGCGGATGCTTTTTTTGTAGCATTTAGAATCCCAAATACTTTTAGACGATTGTTTGCTGAAGGCACCTTTAATGCAGCATTCGTTCCAAGTTATTCATCAGAAATAAATAAGGGAAAAAAACAATCAAACAAATTTGCTAACGATATTTTTAATCTCCTTTTTTTAGGGTTGTTATTTTTAACAATAATAATTGAAATTTTCATGCCAGCATTTGTTTCGATTATTGCGCCAGGATTTGTGGGTGATTTAGAAAAAATGAAGTTAGCAATTAATTTAACAAGAATTACTTTTCCTTTTTTATTTTTTATTTGTTTAGCCTCATTTTTTTCTGCAATCTTAAATTCACATAATAAATTTGCAGCAGCTGCTGCAGCGCCAATAATATTAAATATTGTTTTAATTTTAGTATTGTTTTTTTCTAAATCTTTAGGTGATCAATTAGTTTATTATTTGTCCTATGGTGTTTCTTTAGCTGGTTTTTTACAATTAATATTTTTATATAAATATGTATCAAAATATTACTCACTTAAATTTAGTTTTGAATTAAAAGTAAGTAACAAGGTTAAATTTTTTTTTAAAAAACTTTTACCAAGTATTTTTTCATCAGGTGTCACTCAAATTAATATTTTAATTGGTACAATAATTGCATCGTTTCAAGCAAGCGCAGTTTCATACTTATATTATGCTGATAGAATTTATCAAATTAACCTAGCTATAGCTGGTATCGCGATTGGCGTTGTGATACTTCCTCAGCTGTCAAAACATATTCAATCTAGAAAAAAAAATAAGATTTTGCTTATACAAAATAAAGCTCTCGAATTAAGTTTATTCTTAAGTCTTCCAGCAACTATAGCTTTAATCATAGGATCAGAACAAATTATTTCAGCTTTATTTGGCTATGGGTCTTTCAATGAAAATTCGGTGAGCAATTCAAGCTTAGCTTTATATTATTTTGCATTAGGTCTGCCTGCTTTTGCATTGATAAAAGTTTTTTCAAGTTTTTTCTTTGCAAACCATGATACCAAAACTCCATTTTACATTTCTTTGATCTCAGTATTGGTTAATATTTTTATCAGTTTGTATTTTTTTAGTGAAATTGGTTTTATAATAATTCCAATAGCTACATCTATTTCATCTTGGTTTAATTCAATATTGTTATTTTTATTTTTAAAAAATCGACAATTATTTTATTTTAACCAAATATTTTTTGTTAAATTTATTAAAATAATTTTTGCATCAATTATGATGGGTTTATTTTTTAACTTTATGTTAAATTATTTCCAGAACGAATTAGCATTTAATCAATCAATTAAATCTTTTTATTTAGTTTTATCTGTTATATTAGGGTTATTGTTTTATTTAATTGTGTCTTATTTCATCAAAGCTTTTCAAATGAACGATATTAAATTAAAGTATTAATTTTATGGGTAAAAAAATATTCTCTGGTGTTCAGCCTACAGGTAATCTTCATCTTGGAAATTATTTAGGTGCCATAAAAAACTTTGTAGACTTAAATAACGATAAAGATAATAAATGTATTTTTTGTGTAGTAGATCTTCATGCCATCACAGTAAAGCAAGATCCTAAAGAATTAAAAAATAATATACAGGAAACGGTTGCAACTTTTGTAGCAAGCGGAATAGATCCAAAAAAAAGTGTAATTTTTAATCAATCTAGTGTGGCTGCACATGCAGAAGGAGCATGGATATTAAGCTGTGTAGCTAGAATGGGCTGGTTGAATAGAATGACTCAATTTAAGGAGAAAGCTGGTAAAGATAAAGAGAAAGCCAGCGTAGGACTGTACTCTTATCCAGTTTTAATGGCAGCTGATATTCTCTTATATGATGCTACTCATGTTCCAGTAGGTGATGATCAAAAGCAACATTTGGAGTTATGTAGAGATATAGCTCAAAAATTTAATAATGATTTTGAAGTAGAAAATTTTCTTCAAGTTCCTGAACCTTTAATTCAAAAAGAATTTTCAAGAATAATGAGTTTAAAAGATGGTTCAAAAAAAATGAGTAAATCAGAATTATCAGATTTAAGTCGAATAAATTTAACAGATGATAAAGATCAAATAATAAACAAAATCAAAAAAGCAAAAACGGATCCCTTGCCTATGCCACAAGACATAAAGGAGCTTGATGAAAGATTAGAGGCAAAGAATCTTTTAGGAATTTATTCAAGCTTGACAAACTCAACATTAGAAAACTCAGTAAAAAATTTTGCAGGTAAAAACTTTTCAGAATTTAAAGAACAATTGGCTGATGAACTTGTTAATAAAATTGAACCTATTTCTAATGAAATAAAGAAACTTTTAGGAGATAAAAGGTATTTAGATAAAATTCTTCTAGATGGAGTTGAAAAAGCAAATATGATTGCTTCTAAAAAGATTGAAAGAATTAAAGAAATAGTGGGTTTTTAATAAAAATTTATTATCAAGTTTTATTTTTAAAAATATTCACTATATATAATTTATGTTCGTTCAAACAGAAGTAACACCAAATCCAAATTCTTTGAAATTTCTTCCTGGGAAGAAAGTTTCAAATAGTGGTCCTTATGAAATTACAAATAAAGAGGATATGAAAAATGAATTGGTACGAAATATTTTATCAATAAATGGTGTTGAAGGCATTTTTTTAGGTCATGATTTTATTTCAGTAAATAAGAAAGAAAACATTAAGTGGGATGAAATAAAACATATCGTAATTTCTCTAATAAATGATTTTTATGCAGATGGTAAAGAGTTTGTAATCGATGAAAATACAAAAGAAGAAGATTTAGATTTAAGTGAAATTGAATCAAAAATTGTAAAAATTCTAGAAGAGAAAATAAGACCTGCTGTTGCTAGAGATGGTGGAGATATAAAATTTAAAGAGTTTAAAGACGGAATTGTTAAGGTACAACTACAAGGGAGCTGTTCAGGCTGTCCTAGTTCAACTATGACTTTAAAACAAGGTGTTCAAAATCTTTTACGTCACTATTTGCCAGAAGTAAAAGAGGTTGTTGCGATACAGTAAAAATTTATGAAGAAAATTAAAAAATCAGGTTCTTTAAAAAATAAAAGTTTTAATATAGTTTCAAGATTTTTCCTAAGTTCATTTATAGTAATTTCATTCTTTTATGTAATCCCTATATTTATTAATTTTGCTGATAAAAATTTTAATAATAAAGAATTTACCAATAATTCAAAAAATATTTTAAATAATACTTTAAACAAAGATAAATTAATTGAAGAAGACTCAACCGCAGAAGCTGATGAGAGAGATTTATTATATGATATTTTAGAGGAGAATAGTTCTGAAATTAATTTAGTCAGATACACAACATCCGAAATTGACTCATTATTTAAAGAGGTAAATTATAATTTAAAAGATGTAAGAGATACAAAATTAGTTAAACCAATAGATATTGGTCTCCTTCCGAATGAAATTAAAAACATAGTTAATACTAAAAAAAGAAAAGATATGTTTATTAAAATTGTCCTTCCTTTAATAGTTAAAGAAAACAATAAAATTAGAGTTGATAGAAAAAGGTTATTCACAATTTTAAATAAAAATAGCAACACTGACATTGAAAAAAAGTGGTTAGAAAAAAAATATAAACAATATGGTGTAAGAAAAGATGATTTATCTACTCTTAAAGTAAGAATGGATGAAATACCAGTTTCATTAGCAATAGCACAAGCTGCTAAAGAAACAGGTTGGGGAACCTCAAGGTTTGCATTAAAGGGAAATGCTTTATTTGGCCAATGGACTTGGTCCGGCGAGGGATTAAAACCTAAAAATGCTGATGAGGGAAAAGATCACAAAGTTATGAAGTTTCATAGCTTACAATTATCTGTAAGAGCATATTTAAGAAATTTAAATACACACTCAACGTATAAAAATTTAAGAAAAGCGAGAACAGAACTTAGAAATCAAAATAAACCTTTAGATAGTTTAATTTTGTCTAAACATTTAGATAAATATGCAGAAACAGGAAGCCAATACATAGAGGTATTACAAAAAATTATTGAACAGAATAAATTAAAAGATTTTGACGAGGCTAGATTGCTACCTTCAAGCAAAGATTTAGAAAGTTTGATTTAATTTTCTTTAATAGGAAATTGAACACCAAACCATCTCCATTTTCCATTATCATTTAGAGAACAATTAATTCTACCTCTTCTTGGTTTGAATGGTTCTCTAAATTCAATTGTTAGAGAAAAATTGTTAAAGCTTGTTTTTGATTTCTCCCAAACATCTCCCTCATTAGAATAGCAATTAATATTAGATAAGTTTTTTTGCTCCTTAAAAAATTCAACTTTGAAATTTGGAGGATTAGTGTTTATGAATAATTGTTTTTCCTCAGGAAGTATTCTTTTATATTCAAGTGGAAAATAATTTATTATTGATTTAAATCTTTTTAACTCTCCGTATTTTTCATTAATTGGAAATCTAGGTAATTCAAATTTGTCTTTATTTAAATCAATTACACCAGAATGCTGACCAAAAGCATATTTAAAATTTTTAGATATATAATCTTTCATAAACTTAGAATATTCACCAAATGGATATGAAAATAAACTAGGTATGTAACCAAGTTCTCTTAGAAAAATTTTATTTGCAGTTTCAATGTCTAAAATAAAATCGTCATTACTTACATCAATAAGATATTCGTGAGTATGAGAATGATGCCCTATATATGCAAAATTATTACCTTCAACCTCTTTAATTTGTTCCCAAGTCATATAGCCTCTTTTTCCTACAGGCTCAGTTGAAACAAATAAAATAAATGGAATTTTATTTTCTTTTAGATAAGGCCATGCTTCAGTATAAAAAGATTCAAAGGCATCATCGATAGTTATTAGAATTTCTTTTTTTGATTTTGGTATATTAAATTGTTCCTCAAAATTATTTGGACTGTGAAAATCAAAATTTGATTTTCTAAT
>CACJTU010000010.1 GCA_902596375.1 uncultured Pelagibacteraceae bacterium | reverse complement strand
ATGCAGATCAAGTTCTAGCAGAAATTGCTGATATCGTTCCTTTCTTTAAGGGAGTTACTAGAGAGAGACTTGGAAAATTTGGATTACAATGGCCAGTACAAGAAGATGGAACAGATACAAAAATTTTACATACAGAAACATTTAAATTAGGTAAAGGCAGACTAAAAAACTTTGATTGGAAAGAATCATCAGAAATAGAAGCTAATCAAAAAGACTACCCCTTAATTTTAACAACAAGTAGAGTTTTACAACATTACAATGCAGCAACAATGACTAGAAGAACAAAAAATATAAATATTGTTGATGAAGATATTTTATTAATTCATCCTAAAGATGCGGCTCATAGAGATCTAAATACTGGTGATATTGGAAGACTTTATTCAGGTAGAGGTGAGGTTGCACTTAAAGTTGAGGTTACAGACAAAGTTAAAGAAGGAATTGTGTTTACTACATTCCATTTCCCAGAACATATGGTTAATATGGTTACAGGTCATGGTAAAGATGAAGAAACAATGTGTGCTGAATACAAAGTATCTTCTGTTGAAGTACAAAAAATCTCTAATCAATTTAAAACAGAAGTTAAACCAAAAGAAAATCAAGCTGAAGTTAGTTAATTAAAATGACCATTGGTTGGCATTTTGATAATACATATTCAAAGTTATCAAACACTTTTAAAGAAAATATTAAACCAACTCCTGTTCATGATCCTGAATTAGTAATTTTAAATGAGGAACTAGCGTCTACTTTAAATTTAGATTTTTCAAGAACAGACAAAAAAAAATTAGCAGAAATATTTTCTGGAAACTCCATACCGGAAGAAACTAATACCATTGCGCAAGCGTATGCAGGTCATCAATTTGGACACTTTACTATGTTAGGAGATGGTAGAGCAGTTTTATTGGGTGAGCATTTAGTTAACAATGACAATCGTTTTGACATTCAGTTTAAAGGTTCAGGAAGAACTTCTTTTTCTAGAGGTGGTGATGGAAGAGCTGCACTAGGACCTATGCTTAGAGAATATATTATTAGTGAAGCGATACATTCATTAAATATTCCAACCACTAGAAGCCTTGCTGTAGTTAAAACAGGAGAAAAAGTTGTAAGAGAAAATCTTTTACAGGGTGCTATATTAACAAGAGTTGCATCAAGTCATCTTCGGGTTGGAACATTTCAATATATAGCTGCAACTCAAAACATCGAAAATTTAAATACTTTAGTCGACTACACAATAAATAGACATTATCCAGAAATTAAATCATCAAATTCAAAAGCATTAGACTTGTTAAATCTTGTTATGGAAAAGCAATGCCAGCTAGTAATCAATTGGATGAGAGTTGGATTTATTCATGGAGTTATGAATACTGATAACATGGCAATTTCAGGTGAAACAATAGATTACGGTCCTTGTGCATTTATGGATCATTATGATCCAAAAACTGTATTTAGCTCAATCGATAAATTTGGAAGATATGCCTTTTCTAATCAACCACCAATTACAAAGTGGAATTTAGCAAGATTTGCAGAATGCCTAATCCCTCTAATTGACAAAAATGAAGACACTGCAATTAAATTAGCAACAGATTTAATAGATAATTTCCAAAATATTTATGAAGATAAATGGTTAAATATGATGAGAGATAAACTAGGTCTATTTGGTGAGGATAAAAATGATAAAAAATTAATTAATGATTTGTTTAATTGGATGGAAAAAAATAAAGCTGATTACACAAATACTTTTTGTAATCTAATGGATATCAATTCTGATGAAATTTATAAAAATAATGATTTTATCGATTGGAAAAATGAATGGAAAAAAAGATCTGAGTTAAATAATTCAACTAAGGAAAAACAAAGCAAACTTATGAAATCAAATAATCCAATTGTAATTCCTAGAAATCATAAAGTAGAAGAAGCTTTAGCTGAAGCAGAAAAAGGAAGTTTAGATAAAATGAAAAAGTTATTAGCTATTTTAAAAAATCCTTATGACAATCAGAATAATATTGGAGAATATCAAGCGCCTGCACCATCGAGCAATGAAAAATATCAAACTTTTTGTGGAACTTAAATTATAGAACGTAGGGCTCTGGCCTAGCAGTTTTACCCAAAACTCTCTCAACTGCAAAATCACTTATATCAATTGTTTGGTATGATCCTGTTGTGATTAATTCAGTTAAGGCTCTACCGATACCTGGTGCCTGCATTAATCCTCGGCCTGTAAATCCAGAAGCCATATAAACATTTTCATATTTTGGATGCTTACCAACAACTGCATTATTATCTAATCTATTACAATCATAGTAACCTGCCCATCCACCAGTTAACTTCAATTCTTCAAAGGCAGGTATTCTCTTAGCAAGAGCTGGCCAAACTAATTCCTCAAAATCATTCCAAGCTGGTTCCAAATCATCTGCATCAAATACAGAAATAGGTGATCCTGCTAAATATTCCCCACCCTCTGGTCTCCAATAAACACCCGTTGTTAAGTCTCCACTTAGTGGCATTTCTTTTATGTATGTTGGGCATTTTACTCTAAACACGGTATGCTTTTGAGGAACAACAGGAATATCCTCTAACAATTCTTTAGTCCAACAACCAGCTGCGGAAACAATTGTTTTAGCATTTATTTCCGAAATACTTTTTACTTCACCTTTAATAAATTCTGCTCCAAGCTCTATTGCTTTACTTTTAAGAGCACTATGAAACATAAATGGATCAATCCATCCTTCACTTTGATTATCCGTATAAGTTGCTGTCTCTATCCCTTCACTATTCACATAAGGGAAAACTTTAGATAATTCTGACCCTTTAATATTTTTTGTTCCTGCGTCACATTCTTTATGATTTTCTAATGCTCTATATTGTTCTTCAGCATGTTCAGGACCAAACATTAAAAGATATCCATTGGTTACCATACTAGCTGTTGGGTTAGGGTTTTTTTCTGTTTTTAATAATTCTGGTATTTGAAAAATAAATTCTCTTGCAAATTTTCCTAATAAAATATTTTCTTTTTGGAAAAATTGTCTTCTAAAACCACCTAAAGATAATGGGAATGAAGCTGTTTTATAAGTAGGATCTCTTTCAATAACTTTTACTTTTCTACCTTCTTTGGATAAAAAATAAGCGGTCGCTGCCCCTATTATTCCACCACCAATTACTACAACATCATCCATATCTAATTTAACATAATCAAGCTTGTATTCAGAATTAGTGCAAAGCCACACCAAAGTAAATATGGAATCATTAGATAGGCGCTCAACATCTTGACGCGTTTAAACCTTAAAATAAGATTGATTATCAAAGCTATTAGTATGATTAATACCAAAAGTGCTATAACCATATTATGGAAAACAAAGAAAATTACACTCCAAGTTGTATTGAATACTAAATGGATAAAATAAATATAAACAGTATTCATGTCTCTATTTTTCGTATGCCAGTAAAGCCATATTGCAACTGTCATCAATATATACAAGGTCGTCCAAACAGGTCCGAATATCCAATCCGGTGGATTAAATGATGGTTTATTTAGTAATGAGTACCATGGCTCTTTAAAAGTAATAGTAGCTAAACCACCGATTAATGAAGCAGAGAATGTAATAGCAAGAAACAATATAAATGTTAAAAATTTATTTTTAAACATGCTAGATATATACATAACAAAAAATGAGTAAAAAAACTATTTGGATTACAGGTGGTAGTACCGGGATTGGCAAAGCTTTAGCGATTAAGTTTGCAAGTAAGGGATGGAACGTTGCTGTATCTGCAAGAAGAGCTGAATTACTAAATGAGCTTTCAAATTCTTATGAAAATATTTCAGGTTTTCCTTTAGATGTAACAGATAAGGAAAAATGCAAAGAAGTATTTAATGAAATTAAAAACAAATATGAAAATATAGATATTTGTTTTTTTTCAACTGGAACATGGGATCCCAAAAAAGAAAAAGATATAGATGTCGAACAAATGGAAGATGTCTTTAGAGTAAATTTTTTTGGAACTGTGAATAGCATCAAAGCAGTTGAACAATACTTTAGAGATAAAAAAAACGGTATAATTACTATTGTTTCATCAATTGCAGGATATAGGGGGTTACCTAATTCAACTGGATATGGACCATCTAAATCTGCATTAAATAATTTAGCTGAAAGTTTGTACTTTGATTTTAAAAGGTACAACGTACGTGTTTGTTTAGTATCTCCTGGATTTATTCAAACGCCAATGACAGATAAAAATGATTTTAAAATGCCTTTTTTAAAAACTCCTGAGTATGCTGCAGATCAAATTTATGAAGGTTTAGTTAACAAAAATATATTTGAAATTCATTTTCCAAAATCACTTACAATAACATTAAAACTATTGAGTTTTTTACCGAGTAAAATTTATTTTGGTTTAGTTGGAAAACTAACAAAATATCAAAAAAAATAGTTAATCTTTAACAAATACAACTGTCAATTCAGCTACTTTAAAACCAAATTTAGTCATTGTTGCTCTATTAATTGCAACTCTATCATCTTGTTTAAAAATCCAATCATCGAAAGTTATTTTTAATTCTTTACCTTTAACTGGAACTAATAAAACATATTCAAATTTAAATGCTGGTCCATAAGAATATCCTATTGCTTTACCTACAACATCTCCTGCTGTTCCTTCGTAATTATGCTCATCAATTTTATTTATTGTCCATTCTCGGTCTTGAACTTCACCATCATCCCAATTAAATTTTTCTTTAAGAATTAATTGCTTTCCATCCCAGGTTCCATTTAAATCTGCAGAAAATTGTCTTGTAACTTTTCCTGATCTATTTTGAAGAACACCCCAGGCCTTAACATTTCCAGATAAGTATTCCTCAATAATTAATCTTGGTTCTTTGTTTTTAAAGTCCTCCGGTTTCATAGCGCTATTATTTGAGCAACTTGTAATTAAGAATAATGAAATTATCAATGAAATTGACTTAATTATTTTTATATGTCGCATAAATATCTCCATTATTTTTATTTGTTTTGCATTGAAAATTGTATCAGATCAATATTTTTTGACTTAAATCCAGCTTCACAATAAGAAAGGTAAAACTCCCACATTCTTTTAAATGTTAAGTCAAAACCTTGATTTTTTATTAAATCCCATTTTTTTAAAAACTCATTTCTCCATATAGCCAATGTATTTGCATAATGGTCAGCATAAGAAATATATGAATTTATAGTTAAACCGTTATCAGAAACATAACGATTGATGCTATTTTTATTTGGTAAAAAACCACCAGGAAAAATATATTTTTGAATAAAATCTTGTTTGTTTTTGTATCTGTCAAACAACCTATCATCGATGGTAATTGCTTGAATAGCTGCTTTACCACCATCAGATAAGTTAGTTTTAATAGTTTTAAAATAACCCTCTAAATAATTTTGACCAACTGCCTCAATCATCTCTATAGAGGCAATTGAATTGTATTTGCCTTTAAGATCTCTGTAATCTTTTATTTCAATACTTACTTTTTCATTTAAACCACAATTAAAAATTCTTTCTTTTGCGTATTCGAATTGTTTTTTTGATATTGTAATACAGTCAAGTTTAACATCATATTTTTTACCTAAATACTCAGCAAAACCTCCCCAACCACATCCTATTTCTAAAACTTTGTCGCCATTATTTGGTTTAATTAGATCAATTAATTTTTGATATTTATTATTTTGAGCATCAGAAAGATTTTTTGATTTATCATCAAATATAGCGCTAGAGTAAGTAAGGGTGTCATCTAACCAAAGAGAAAAAAAGTCATTCCCAAGATCATAGTGTTTAGCAATATTTTCTTTGCTTCTACTTTTTGTATTTTTGATTATTTTATTTTTTACAAAATTAATTATTGGAAAATCAAGAAGGCCTGAAAATTTATATATGACTTCTATATTTCTTGCAGTTAATTCAATTAAATTTGATAAATTATCAGTTTCAAATTCACCTCTCATGTAGCTCTCAGCAAATCCAATACTACCACCTCTAATTAAATTATAATTAAAATCTGGTTTTTTGATTAAAATATTTGCATGCAATTTTTCATTTGGATTTCCAAACTTTAAAACTTTTCCATCATATGTAGTAAGCTCTAGATAACCATGACTTATTTTATTAAGAAATTTAAAAACTAATTTATCTGCAGCGTTATTTAAAAACATTAATTTTCTACTGTTATATTATTTTTAATTTTAAATTTTTTCTTTATAAATTTAATTCCTTTAATCCACAATTTAAACGCTTCAAAATGTATCGCAGAGATAATTTTAAATGTCATTAAAGGGTGTTTAAGATAAGAATTCATTAAGTTTTTACTTGTTAAATCAGATCTTTCACCATCTTGAGATGCAAAAAGAATTTTTCCTTCTTGATCATATTGATCAATTACAACTGACAACTTCTGCTCTGGATTTAATATTCTAAAAAAATAATTACAATCCATTTCAATAAATGGTGAAACATGAAATTTCTTTGAGCAATTATTTTGAATTAATTTATTTTGTCCCTCTACTTTAAAAACATATGTGTGTTGCTCACCAAATGTATTTTTAACTTCATATAAAATAGAAATTAAATTATCATTTCTATCATATACAAAAAAAATGCTTAGTGGATTAAAAACATAACCAAGTATTCTTGGATAGCATAAAAGTTTAACTTTTATGTTGTCTGTACTGATTTCGTTATTAATTAGATTTTTTTTTACCCACTCAAAAAGAGATGACCCATCACGATCACCATGATCTTTCTCATAAAAACTAATAAGATTAAATTTATTTAATGAAAAAAATTTTAATTTATAATTAAGCTCATCTAGCTCTGATAGATCTATAAATAATGAAAATACTTTATACTTAAAAAAATGTTCTTTTGGTTTAAATCTCTTATGGATTACATTTCCATTATATATACAAGAACTAATCATTAAGGTTTTTCAGCATTTCAATAGATGATTTTATTCCATCTTCATGAAATCCGTAACCAAAATAACTGCCACAAAAAAGTAAATCTTTTTGATTTTGTATTTTAATAAGCTCTGATTGAGCATCTAATGCTTTTTGATCGTAATATGGATGTGTAAATTTTACTTTTCTCAATATTTTTTTCTCATCAATATTGAAGTAAGGATTTAGTGTTAAGAAAATATTTTCATCACACTTTAAATTTTGTAATAAATTTAACCAATAAGTTATCGAATTTTTCTCTAAATTCTTGTCATCTATTGATGAATTCCAAGAAGACCAAGCTTTTTTATTCTTTGGCATAGCCCGCTGATCTGTATGTATGTAAGCTATATTTTCTTTGTAACTAAAATTCGAAAGAATATTTCTCTCATTCTCAGTTGGATTTTCAATTAGCTTTAAGGCTTCATCAGCATGTGTTGCCAAAACTACTTTATCATAATCAAAAAATTCGCTTTCTCCACCATAGTATAGGTCTAATCCAGATGATTTTCTTTTAACTCTTGTAACTTTGTAATTTTTGTAGTGTTCACCACTTATTTGAGAAAGTATTTTGCTAACATAAGTTCTGCTTCTATTGGTTACTGTGTACCACTGCGGTCTATTTTTCAATTTAAACAAACCATGATTTTGGAAAAATCTAAGAAAGAAACTAATTGGCATCTTACTAGCTTCATAAGGAGGCATAGACCAAATTGCAGATACCATTGGTATTATATGATAATCAACAAATGTTTTTGATAGTTTATTAATTTTTAAATATTCACCTAAAGTAATTTTATCTTTTGATACATTTACTTGATCACTTTTTTTATAAAATTTAATTATGTCAAAAAACATTTTTAAGAACTCTATGTTAAACAAATTTGATTTATTAGAGAAAATTCCACTCAACCCTTTTCCACAATATTCAAAGTTTGTATTATCTACTGAAACTGAAAAAGACATATTGCTTTTTTCAATTTGAATATCATTTTCCTTAAAAAAATTAATTAAATTTGGATAAGTTTGAAAATTAAAAACAATAAAACCAATATCTACAGAAACTTTTTTTTCATCAAAAATTAAATCTATTGTATGTGAGTGTCCACCAAAATGATCTTCTCGCTCGAAAAGATCTACGTGATGTTTTTTAGATAAATAATAAGCAGCACTTAATCCGGAAATACCTGAGCCAACAACAGCAATTTTCATTAATTATTATGCTGCATCTTCTTTAAACTCATCCATACTTGGACAAGTACAAAAAATATTTTTATCTCCATATACGTTATCAACTCTTGCAACTGGAGGCCAAAATTTATTTGCTTTTAAGAATTTTGCTGGATATGCAGCTTGCTCTCTTGAATATTTATGACTCCATTCATCTGAAGCTAATTCAATGTCTGTATGAGGTGCATTTTTAATTGGATTATCAACTTTATCAAATTTTCCTGACTTGATCATATCTATTTCTGATTTAATGCTAATCAAAGTATCACAAAATCTATCTAGTTCGGACAAGCTTTCACTTTCGGTTGGTTCAATCATCATTGTACCTGCTACTGGCCATGACATTGTTGGTGCATGAAAACCATAATCAATCAACCTTTTAGCGATATCTTCTTCGGTGATCCCTGTTTCAGTTTTAATAGATCGAATATCGATTATACATTCATGAGCCACATTTCCGTTTGAACCTTTATAAAGAATTGGGTAATGATCTTTAAGTCTATGAGCTATATAATTTGCATTTAGTATTGCAATTTGAGTAGCTAATTTTAAACCTTCAGAACCCATCATTTTAATATACATCCAGGAAATTGATAAAATACTTGAACTTCCCCAAGGTGCTGCTGAAACTGCTCCTATTCCTGTAGCAGGTCCACAGTCCTTAACAACTGGATGATTAGGCAAATAAACTTGTAAATGTCTTTTACATGCAATTGGCCCCATTCCTGGTCCTCCACCACCATGTGGAATACAGAATGTTTTGTGTAAATTTATGTGACAAACATCTGGTCCAAAATTTCCAGGTCTTGCTATACCAACAAGCGCGTTTAAATTTGCACCATCCATATAAACTTGGCCACCATGTTTATGAATTAACTCACATATATCTGTAATTTTTTCCTCAAATACTCCGTGAGTAGACGGATAAGTGACCATTAATGCTCCAAGATTTTCAGAATGCATTTCTGCTTTTTTCTTTAAATCCTCAAAATCAACATTTCCTTCTTTATCACAATCAACAACAACAACTTTCATTCCTACCATTTGTGCGCTAGCAGGATTGGTTCCATGTGCTGAGCTTGGTATTAAACATATATTCCTGTTTTCTTCGCCTCTATCTAAATGATATTTTCTAATAACCATTAATCCTGCATATTCCCCTTGAGCACCTGCATTTGGTTGAAGTGAAACTCCAGAAAAACCTGTAATTGATCTTAGCCAATTTTTAAGATCAGTGAATAAATCTCTATATCCTTCCATCTGCTCAATAGGTACAAATGGATGAGGCTCTGCTAATTCTCTCCACGAAATAGGTATCATTTCTGCAGTAGCGTTTAATTTCATAGTACATGAACCAAGTGCAATCATAGTTCTATTTAAAGCTATATCTTTATCTTCTAACTTTTTTAAATATCTAAGCATCTCAGTTTCTGAGTGATATGAATTAAAAACAGGATGTTCTAAATATTTTGAAGTTCTTAATAAATTTTTTGGTAAATTAGGTAAACTTACTGTTGGGTCTTCTTTTTTAATTGATTCAGCTGCATTAAAAATTTTCAACAATTGATTTACTCTATAAACATTTTTCTTTTCATCAAAAGAAACTGCCAACATTTCAGAATTTACTCTTCTAATGTTTACCTTTTGATCCAAAGCATTTTTATAAATTTGATCAGTTTTATCTTTTGTTACAATTGTAACTGTATCAAAGAAATGATCTGAATAAATTTCATATCCAGATTGTTTCAATTTATCTGCAAAATTTTTAGCTAATTGAGAAACTCTCTCAGCAATAGTTTTTATTCCATCTGGTCCGTGGTAAATGGCATATGCAGCTGAAACAATTGCTAACAAAGCTTGGGCAGTACAAATATTACTTGTAGCTTTATCTCTTCTTATATGTTGTTCCCTAGTTTGTAATGATAATCTGTAAGCTTTGTTTCCATGTCTATCAACAGAAACCCCTACAATTCTTCCAGGCATAGATCTTTTATATTCATCTTTAGTTGCAAAGAAGGCTGCATGAGGTCCACCGTAACCCATTGGAATTCCAAATCTTTGAGAACTTCCTACAGCAATATCTGCTCCTAGTTCTCTTGGTGTTTTTAATTTAGCAAGTGCTAATAAATCACAAGCTAATATTGCTTTACCATTTTTTTTATGAATTTTACTTATTGCTTCACTAGGATCTTTTATATCTCCTAACGTTCCCGGATATTGTAATATACCACAAACTAAATCTTCCTTTAATTGGTCTAATACTTCATCTTCATTACCAACAAGTACTTTTAATCCCATTGGTTCTGCTCTTGTTTGAATTACATCGATTGTTTGTGGGTGACAATTTTCTGAGACAAAAACTAAATTACTATCTTTTTTATTTAATCTATGACTTAATCCCATTGCTTCTGCAGCTGCTGTTCCTTCATCTAATAAAGACGCATTTGCAATATCCATTCCTGTAAAATCAACTATCATTTGTTGGAAATTAAGCAGCATTTCTAATCTTCCTTGAGCTACCTCGGGTTGATAAGGCGTATAAGAAGTGTACCAACCTGGATTTTCTAAAATATTTCTTAGAATTACATACGGTGTATAAGTGCCATAATAACCCATTCCTATAAAGTTAGAGTAAATTTGATTTTTTTTTGAAATCGCTTTTAATTTTCTTAATGCTTCATATTCTGAATTAGACTCACCAATATTTAATTCATCTTTCAATTGGATTTTTTCTGGAACTGTACTTTTGATCAAATCATCAAGTGATTTATAATTAAGTTCCTTAAGCATTTTATTTTGATCTTCATTTGAAGGTCCAATGTGCCTTTTTAAAAAATCTTTTTGAGAATTATGTAACATTAGCTAGCACTCTCCTTTGCAAATTTATCGTATTCTTCTTTATTCATAAGACTATCCATTTCAGATTGATCTTTCATTTTAAGTTTAAAAAACCATGCTGAACCCTCTGGATCTTCATTAATTTTAGATGGATCATCTACAATAGCTTGATTAGTATCTACTACTTCACCACTAACTGGAGTATAAACATCACTAGCAGCTTTCGTAGATTCTACTACTCCTGCAGTACCATCTTTTTCAACATTAGATCCTTTTTCAGGAAGTTCTGCAAAAACGATGTCGCCAAGCATTTCTGTTGCATGTTTTGTAATTCCTATTGTAGCTACATCTCCCTCTAAAGTAATCCACTCATGTTCTTTTGAAAATTTTACTTCGCTCATTAATTTACTCCTTTCACATAATTTTTTTTATAAAATGGTAATGCGCAAACATTTGCTGGATGTTTTTTCCCTCTTACCTCAAGCAAAATTTTAGTATCAACTTTTGAAAATTCTTTATTAACATAACCCATCGCTATAGGACCATTCACACTTGGTCCAAACGTACCACTAGTTATCTCACCGATTTGTGTATCTGTATCATCAAATATTTTAGTTTTTTCTCTAGCAATCAATCTACCTTCGGGTTTGATCCCTACTCTTATTTGGCTTGCTCCATCTTGCATTTGGTTCATAATTTTTTTCGATCCTATAAAACCTCCATTGGATAATCTAGATTTCGAGATTGCCCATCTAAGGTTTGCCTCAACTGGTGTTTTATTTATATCTAATTCGTGACCATATAAACATAATCCAGCTTCTAATCTCAAGGTATCTCTTGCCCCAAGTCCTATAAGTTGTGCTCCCTTTTCTATTAAATTTTCAACGAATTTTTCAGCTTTATCGTTAGAAATTGAAATTTCAAATCCATCCTCCCCTGTATAACCTGATCTTGTGACAAATAACTTTTGATTATCAGAATCGAACCAATTTCCTGTCATAAAATTTAGTTGATCGACCCCATTTATAATTGAGTTTAAAATTTCAACAGACTTAGGTCCTTGAATTGCTATCAAAGATCTATTGTTATCTAAATTCATTTTGAATTTTGAACCTAGTAAATTAGATAAAATCTCAAAGTCTTTATCTTTGCATGCAGCATTTAGGATAATTAAATACCCCTCCTCTATTTTGGTGATGATTAAATCATCATAAATTCCTGCATCCTCATTCATTAAAAAACTATACTTAGAGCAGTTTTGTTTTAGATTTTTTAAATCTAATGGAAAAATCTTTTCTAATTCTTCTGTTAAAGTTTCATCGCCATATATGAATAACTGACCCATATGTGATACATCAAATATTCCAGAGTGAGATCTTGTGAATTTATGCTCTTCAATAATACCTTTGCTATACTGAATAGGCATTTCGTAGCCAGCAAATTCGACAAACTTAGCGTTCTTACTTTGATGAAGTTTATTTAGTGATGTTTTTTTTATTTCCATATTAACTCTTCTTTGCCCCCTCTGTCTTGGTGCCTGAGAGATTTGCTCCGTCGGCGAGAATAATTCTCTTTCCAGAGTTAATATGTACGGTCCTTTTGCCTGAGAGTTTCCGGGGTGGTTGCTCCTTCGGCGCTACAAAAGTAGTCTCTCCCGTATATAAATTTATAACACATTTAAAATGTTTATGTGAAATTTATTTAGCTACCTTTTTAACAAGTAATGGAGACAAAAACTGTATAACTACTGCTGTTATAACTACGGCTCCCCCAAAAAGTACAGTTAGTGGCGGATTTTCGTTTGCAAACATCCATGCCCACATAGGTCCTAGAACAGCTTCGGTTAACATAATGATTCCAACAAATGCTGAAGGAGTTGATCTTGCTCCAATTGTTATAAGTATAAATCCAAGTCCAACTTGAAAAAATCCTGCAATGAAACCTAAAAAAATATCATTTGTTGAAACCAAAATACTCGGTGACATAAACAAACCTATTAGTGTTGCAAAAATTCCAGCAACCAATTGTAAAGGTATCATGTCGACTTTTGGATATTTTCTGACAATTAAAATTAAGATTGCAAATGATATCGGCATGATAAATGCAACTAAGTTTCCAGTCATTTGACCTGGTGTTAGTGAACTTCCTAACATTAAAATGATGCCAACAACTGCTGTAATAATGCAAGTTAATGTAATTTTGGAAATTTTTTCCTTTAAAAATACATAACCAAAAATTGCTAAAAACAAAGCTTGCGTTTGAATTATAAAGTTTGCATTAGCTACTGTTGTTTCATACATAGCAAATACATAGCTAGCAAATCCAATGGATAAAATTATACCTCCAAACAAACCTGGAATTCCAGATTTATAAAGAGCACTAAAAATTTTTCCTTTGTAAGTAAAGATTAAAAAAATTGTAATTACTCCAATAAAGAAAAGTGATCTCCAAAATAATATTTGCCAAAGTGTAGATCCGTCAAAAGACTTAACAATTAAACCTCCAAAACTTAATGCACAAGCTCCTAAAAAAACTAAAAAAGGACCTGGTATTTTTGATAAAAAATTCATTAAATTTGTGATAGTAAATTTTGAGTTTCCATTTCATATAACTTAAATAAAGTCTCTGCATCAGATAAATTAATCTCTTTAAATTTTATTTTTGAACCAGGAGACATCTGTACCAATCGGTCATAATCGACACTAGCCACAACTCCAATTTTTGGATAACCACCAATAGTACCATGATCTGAAAGCATTATAATTGGATTTCCGTCTGCCGGTACTTGGATTACACCTTTAATCAAACCCTCTGATTTTATGTTAGTATTCACAATATTATCAATTTTAGGTCCCTCTAGTCTCATACCCATTCTGTCTGAAAGTTTGGATACTGTGAATTCCTTTTCATAAAATATTTTTTTACCTTCTTCAGAAAAGTAATCAAAATTAGTGCCTTTGATCACCCTTATGTTTTCTATTTTGGTATTAATGTAATTAGTTTTTTTAATATCTTTATTTGAATTTATTTTTTTTAAATTAATTCTTTGACCTACATCTAATTTTTTTCCATCATTAGATCCAATATTTGCTTTCGTATTTATAGAACAACTATTCCATTGAAATTTTAAATCGAACTCTCCACCTAATGCTAAATATCCATAAACTGATTTATTTGTAGATATGATATTTATCTCATCTCCATTTTCAATTTGATAACTTTCGTAACATTTACCCTCAATTTCAGTATCTTTTTTTTTAATTGAAAAAATTACATCTCCAGTGATGGCACAATTAATTTTTTCTCCAGAATATTTTATATGAGGACCTTGATATGCAAACTCTATCACTGCAGAGTCTAAATTATTATTAACAAGTTTATTAGCTATAAGATAATTTCTATTATCCATAGCACCACTAAATGGTATGCCAATATGATAAAGATGATCCCTGCCTTTATCTTGAAAAGTAGTATTAATTCCAGGTCTAATTATTTCTAAATAATTGCTACTCATTATAATTTTTATACTGATCTAAAGTAATTTCTTTGAAAACTACTGTATCTCCTGGATTAATTAGGTTTGGTTTGTCTTCTTTTGAACTATCAAAAACATCTAAAGGAGTATTTCCCAAAATATTCCATCCACCTGGACTTTCAAATGTATAAATGTTTGCAAATTGCTCAGTTAATGCAACAGATCCCTTGGGTACTTTTACTCTTGGGGTTTCTAAACGTTGAGCTCGCATATTCTCATCTAAGTCACCAAGAAAAGGCATGCCAGCAATAAACCCTGTCATGTAACAAAAATATTCCTTATTTAAAAAATTCTCTAAAATTTTTTCTCTACTTAATTTTAATATTTCTTCCAATCTTTTAATGTCCATTGAAAAATTTTCATGACAACAAACTGGTATTTCTAATTTTTTTGAATTTATATCTTTTGAGTCTTGAGCATTAATGTTTTCAACATAATTTTTTACTTCTTTAAAATTTGTTTTTTTTAGATCATAAGAAATAATTAGTTTGTTATAAGAAGGTGTTAAATTATTTATCCCTTCAAATTTTTTTTCTTTAATAGTTTTAAAATATTTTATTACTTGTGAATTAATTGATTTATTTACTTCATTACCAAAATCACAGTACAAAGCTGCGTCACCAAGATTTGATATATTTTTTATCATGTCATGTTATACTTAACATTAGAGACTATGGAAATTAATATAAATTGCGATTTAGGTGAAAAATCAAAACATCATTCAAATAAGTATGATCCAGATTTACTAGAAATAGTTAATTCTGCAAATATCGCATGTGGTTATCATGCAGGTGATAGTGAGTCGATGAATCAAGTAGTTCAAATTTCAAAAAAAAATGGTGTTAGTATTGGAGCGCATCCGTCATTTAATGACCCTGAAAATTTTGGAAGGCAAAGAATGAATCTTCCATCTAATGAGGTAAGGCAGTTGATTATTGATCAATATGAAATTCTTCAAAAAATTGCTCAAGATCATGGAGAGAATGTTACACACATAAAACCACACGGTGCTTTAAATAATATGGCTTGTGAGGATATAGATTTAGCTACTACTTTAGCAAAAGCCATAAATGAAATTAATAAAGATTTAATTTATTTGGTTCCAACAGGATCTAAAATGGAAGAAGCAGCAAAAAAACTTAACATGCGTATAGCTTGTGAAATTTTTGCAGATAGAAATTATGAGGATGATGGTAATTTGGTTTCTAGAAAAAAACCACACGCTCTTATTACTGATCCAGAAGAAGCTAAAAAACACGTATTAAATATGGTTAAAAATCAGTCACTTAATTGTCACAGTGGAAAGCAGATACCTTGTGAAATAGACTCTGTGTGCATACATGGGGATAATGAAAGTTCATTGTCTACAGCAAAATCAATTAGAGAAAATTTAATAGAAAATGGGCTGCAATTAAAACCTTTGAATAAAATGGAGAAATTTAAAAATGATTAAAAAACTATTTATAATTGTTTGTTTAACATTATTTGCTACAAACTCATTTTCAGCAGGATCAGATCCTAAACCTGCAAAAGTAAAAACAGATTATGCAAAAGCAGTTGAGTCAATAAAGTGGGCAAAAAAATATGAAGCAAAAGGTAAACTTGAGAAAGCAAAAAAAAGATATGCTAAAGCTCAAAAATTACTTTTAAAATCAAATTCTAAGAAACCTAATCAAGCTGATACTTTAAATTATCTAGGGTTCACTACTCGAAAACTTGGTGATTATGAAAATGGTGAAAAATATTATCTACAAGGTTTGGCAATTGAACCAAACCATATTGGTATAAATGAGTATTTAGGTGAATTATATGTTGCAACAAACAGATTAGATTTAGCCAAAGAAAGATTAAAAATATTAGAAAATTGTAATTGTGAAGAATATAAAGAATTGAAACAAATTATTGATGGGACAAAAAAATCAAAATATTAATTAATATTTTGAACCATTTGTTGAGGCATCCATAATGCAATTTCAGGGAAAATAACAACAAGTATTACTGCAAGTATCATTAATAAAAATAATGGAAAAGCACTTCTTGCAATAAATCCCATATCTTTGTTAGCCATTCCTTGCAAAACAAATAAATTAAATCCTACAGGTGGTGTGATTTGTGCCATCTCAACTACAATAACCAAAAATATTCCAAACCAAATCATGTCAAAACCAGCTTGTCTAATCATTGGTTCAATGATTGCCATTGTAAGTACTACTGCTGAAATTCCATCAAGAAACATTCCAAGAATAATATAGAAAATCATTAATACAAAAATTAATACATAAGGTGATAGCTCCATATTTTGTATCCAGATGGCTAGATTTCTCGGAAGACCAGTAAATCCCATAGCTAGTGATAAGAATGTAGAGCCAGCTAAAATAAAAGCAATCATACAAGATGTTTTAGTTGCTCCTAATAATGATTGTTTAAATGTTTCAATGGTCAAGCTTTTTTGAAAGTAAGATAAAATTAAAGCTCCTACCACACCTAAAGAAGCTGCCTCAGTTGCTGTTGCAACTCCAGTATATATTGATCCAATCACAGCTGATATTAAAATAATTACTGGTAATAGTTGTTTTGATTTTCTTATTTTTTCTAGAAAGGAAAAATTTTCTACATACTTTGGCATGCTTTTTTTATTTACTAAAGACCAAATCATCACGTAAGACATAAATATAAGTGCAATCATTATCCCTGGAATAATTCCTGCAATAAATAGCTTTGCTATAGACTCTTGAACAGTTACTCCATAAATTATTAATATTATTGAAGGAGGTATAAGAAGTCCTAAAGTTCCTGAGCCAGCTAGACTACCTAACAAAATTTTTTCTGGATATTTTCTTTTTCTTAGTTCTGGGATAGACATCTTACCTACTGTTGCAACAGTTGCAGCAGAAGAACCAGAAATTGCAGCAAAAAGTGCACAACCAACAACATTTACATGAATTAGTCCACCAGGTAATTTTTGCATCCATGGTGATAGTCCAGCAAATAAATTTTCAGATAACTTGGTCCTAAATAATATTTCACCCATCCAAACAAACAATGGTAAAGCTGTTAATGTCCATGATGATGAGGTTCCCCATATCGTAGTTGCCATGGCATCTCCAACTGGTCTTGAAGTAAATAGCATCATCCCAATTGTTGAAACACCTATCATGCTTATTGCTACCCAGATGCCAGATCCAAGAAAGAATAAAAGCACACTTATAAAAAATATTATGAGAAATATTTCAGTCATTCTTATTTAAAATTGTTAAAATAAATTTATGTAAAACAGCTATAAAAAGAATTAAAGATCCAATAGCTACACTAGTTTGAGGTATCCAAATTAAGATCTCATCTGCACCTTCGCTTCTCTCTTGAAAATCATAAGAGATTAATAACATTTTCCATAAGTAAAAAGACAAATAACCTGAAAAAATTGTTGCTACAATAAGACACCATATTTCTAAAAATCTCTTATAAGATGAAGAGGCTTTTTCTAAGAAAAGAGTAATTCGAATATGTCCACCCTCAACAAAAGTAAAAGCTAAAGCATAAAAAGAGGCTGCAGCCATGCAGTAGCCTGAGTACTCAGCTAAACCCCTTAAGTAAAAACCAAAAATTCTCGAGGAAATTCCAATTAAAATAAAAACTGCAACAAGTATTAAAAAAAAAGCAGCTAAATAACCTGAAAATTTATAAAGTTTATTTAGATTATTATTTATTGATTGAAACATTTAGTAAAAAGGCCAACTTACTACAAGTTGGCCTTTTTTTTAAGACTATTTATTTGTAAGCAGATAAAACTGCAGCACCTCTGTCTCCAGCTTTTGCTTTCCATTCTTCAGACATTGTTGCTCCAACTTTTTCAAAATGTTTTTTCAAAGCTGAATTAACTTCGCCTACTTCCATTCCAGCATCTGCTAAAGCTTTCTTGTCTCCAGTATTACCTTGTTTAGATAATTCCCAACCCTTTTCTTCAGCAATTGCTGCTTGGTTCATGACAAGATCTTGAGTTGCTTTATCAAGTTTATTCCAAGCGGCTTTATTAGCTATGATCATATTTTTTGGAAACCATGCTGCTATATCATAAAAATATTTAACACCATTTTCCCAAATCTTGCTATTTTTTCCAGTTGTAGGAGAAGTAATCATACTTTCAACGGCACCTGTAGAAAATGCTTGGCTAATTTCAGCTGCTTCAATTTTAGTTGGCGCCATTCCTGTTAACTCCGCAATTCTAATTGTTGCAGAGTTGTATGCTCTAAATTTTAATCCATTTAGATCACCAACTTTTTTAATTTGTTTTTTACTGTAAAGTCCTTGAGCAGGCCATGGTACTGCATAAAGAAATACCAATCCTTTTTCGTCAAGACTCTTAACAATATATGGCTTTGAAGCTTCATATAATTTCATAGCATCATCATAAGTAGTTGCTAAGAAAGGTAATGAGTCAATTTCATATAAAGGATCTTCTTTTCCAAGAGCAGACATAAATCTTTCACCAATAGGTGCTTGACCTGTTCTTACAGCTCTGAAAATTTCACCACCTTTAAATAATGAGCCACCTGGGTGGGTAACGATTGTAAGTTTTCCACCACTTTTTTCAGTTACATTCTTTGCAAATTCTGTTGCATTAGCAGAATGAAAGTTTCCAGCACCATAAGCCAGTGCCATATCCCATTTTTCAGCTAAAGAAACGTTTGCAAATAACAATACTGAAGTAACTATAGATATAAACAATTTGAATAATTTCATCTATCCTCCTTTTTAAAATAAACATTTAATTATCTCTCAGAGATTAAATCAATAAAATTATCATTATGGTCTCATTGAAAAATTGTCAGATTATACTATTATAATGTTATCTTGATTGAAGAGCTCATAATTTTAACCAATATAATTTTTATCACAATTATATTAACGGCGGATAACGCGGTTATAGTCGGATCTATAGCTTCAAATTTTGTTCCTAAAAATAGAAAACAAATAATTCTTTGGGGTGTAATTGGAGCATTTGTTTTTAAAATCTTTTTTGCAATTTTTGCGACTTTTTTATTTGAATTTTATTTTATAAAAATTTTAGGTGGTTTATTATTAATTTGGATTGTAAATGATTTAAGGAAAGATTTACTAGACATTAAAAAAGTAAAACCTACTACTAAAAAAGGAAAAGAACCTTCATACATTAGCAGCATTGGAAAAGTATTATTTGCAGATATCATGATTAGTTTTGATAATGTCATTGGTGTAGTTGCGGCAGCAAAAGGATATTTTGGATTTATGATATTTGGACTGATGTTATCAGTTGTTTTAACTGGTGCTTTAGCGACATATATGGCTAATTATATACAAAGACATATTTGGATAGCTTATATCGGATTAGTATTTATCTTAATTGTTGGTCTACAGTTAGTAATAGGCGGATTGGTTGATCTTGAAATATTAAATATTAATGAAGAATTTAAAAAATACTTTTAATTAAAAAGAATTTTTTTTATTAGGAAATTTAATTTTTCTTACTTCTTTTGAATAATTTGAAACAGCTTTAGAAATATTATTTCTTATATTGGCATATTTTTTTACAAACTTATAATTCGTTGGATTTAAGCCAATTAAATCATCAAAAACTAATATTTGACCATCACAATATTTAGAAGCTCCTATACCGATAGTTGGTATCTTTAAATTTTGCGTGACAAGCTTAGCTAAAGAAGTTTCAACGCATTCTAAAACAATTGAAAACACTCCAGCTTTTTCTAATAATTGTGAGTCTCTTATAATGTTGTTTCTCTCTAACTTTTTTTTTCCTTTAAATTTGAAAGTTTTGTCTGACTGAGGAAGCAACCCTAGATGGCCCATGACTGGAATTTTGTTTTTAACTAAAGATTTGATTATTTCATAAATTTTTTTTCCGCCTTCTAATTTTACACCGTCACACTTTGTTTTTTTCATTATTTGTTTTGCATTTTTCACTGCCTCTTTAGGAGTTCGATAAGTGTTATGTGGCATATCAACAATCATTAAACTTTTTTTTATACCCATTCTCACACTTTTAGAATGTTCAATCATAGTGCTCAAATTTACTTCTCTTGTAGATTTATAATTGTATAAAACCGAACCAAGTGAGTCTCCTACTAAAATTAAATCACAATAATTATCCAATATAGAAGCAATATTTTTTGAATAGGCAGTTAGACTAACTATTTTTGACTTATTTTTTTTTGCAATAAATTTTTTAATTTTACTCATTTATTAATTCTTGGTTCTTGTAAGCTTTCAAAAGCTTTTTAGATATAGATAGTTTCTTTGCAATAGGAGATTTTTCGTCAATAATTCTCCAAAAAGGAAGTGTTGGTTTTTTAGTTTTTTTTTTAGTTTGTTCCTCTAATGATGCCTCTATAGCAATTCTTAAAAAAATCCCTGTAGATACTGGGCACGTTTTGTTAGCTTTGGCTTTTTTAGCTAAAGCTTCTCTCATTTCAATAACTGTCTTTTTTTTACCTTTAGGAATTTTATGAATATATTTTGCTATTGAACTTGGAGATGAAACTAGCATCGTTTCACCTTTCTTAATATCTGCAAAATTAAAAGTTAATTTTTTAATTTTTTCCTTGTATGGTTTGTTAAACTTAGCAATCCACATTAGAAAAATATTACCAGGTACCAGTATTCTCCATTGAGGCCCATGGCTCTTTGGGTTCTAAATTTCCTTCTTGAAGTATTTCAATTGAAATTTTGTCTGGTGATCTAACAAAAGCCATATGACCATCTCTTGGCGGTCTATTAATCGTGTAGCCCATATCCATTAATCTTTGGCAAGTTTCATAAATATTATCTACTCTATAGGCAAGATGACCAAAATTTCTTGAACCTTCTCCAAGCTCATCACCATCCCAATTATACGTTAATTCTATTTCTGCTTTTTCATCATTTGGTGCTGCAAGAAAAATTAATGTAAATCTTCCTTTTTCATTTTCCATTCTTCTTGTTTCTTTTAAACCAAGCCCATCGCAAAAAAATCTTAGAGACTCATCTACGTCTTTAACTCTAATCATTGTGTGTAAATATTTCATAATGTTAATTTATAATTAAAAACTACTCTAATTCAATAGTGCTAGGTGGTTTTGAAGTAACATCATACACTACTCTGTTTATACCCCTTATGCTGTTAACTATTTTATTTGATATAGTTTGCATAAAAGACTTTTTAAATTCATAATAATCTGCAGTCATTCCATCTTCAGATGTAATTGCTCTTAATAAACATAAGTATTCATAAGTACGATTGTCTCCCATAACACCGACTGTTTTTACTGGAAGTAATGCTGCATAAGCTTGCCAAATCTTATGATAAAGACCGTCATCTTTTAAAGCTTGAATAAAATAAAAATCAGCTTCTTTTAAAATTTTAATTTTTTCATTAGTTATAATACCTGGCATTCGAATGGCTAAGCCTGGTCCAGGAAAAGGGTGTCTCGAAATAATTTCTTTACTTAAATTTAACTCTAATCCTAATTTTCTTACCTCATCCTTGAATAAGAATTTTAGTGGTTCTACTAACTTTAAATTCATTTTTTTGGGTAAGCCACCAACATTATGATGTGATTTAATTTTAGAAGTTTGACTACCAGTAACTGATTTACTTTCAATTAAGTCTGGATAGAGAGTTCCTTGAGCTAAAAATTTGACATTTTTGATTTTCTTAGCATACCGCTCAAATATTTTAATAAATAAATTACCAATTATTTTTCTTTTTTTCTCAGGATCAGAAACATTTCTTAATTTTTTTAAAAATTCCTTTTCAGCATTTACATAAATTAAATTCATTTTTAAACGCTTTTTAAAAGTTTGAACTACTTGCACTTCCTCATTTTTTCTTAAAAGGCCTGTATTTACAAAAATACAATAAAGTTTTTTTCCAATAGCTTTATTCAGTAATTGAGCAACTACACTACTATCCACACCTCCTGATAAAGCACAAATAACTTTGTTATTTCCAACTTGTTTTCTAACATCTTTAATAAGCTGATTTTTTTGATCCCTAGAGGACCAATTTCTTTTAATTTTACAAATTAAAAAAATGAAATTACTTATTAATTTCTTTCCATTCTCTGTATGAGTTACTTCAGGGTGAAATTGTACTCCATAATATTTTTTTATTTTATTTTCAACAATTGCAAATTTTGAATTAGTGCTTGATGCAACAACTTTAAAATTCTTAGGAAGTTTTGAAACTTGATCAGCATGGCTCATCCAAACTTGTTTGGATTTTTTGTTTCCAAAAAAATTAATTGTTAAAAGACTGTTATTCTTTTTATAAACATTAGCTAAACCAAATTCTCTATGTTTTGATTGTTTTACCCTTCCTCCGTTAAGTTTTGATAAAATTTGATGCCCAAAACATATTCCAAGAACTGGTACATCAAGTTGTAAAATTTTTTTATCAAATGAATATTTATTTATTTGATAAACATTTAATGGACCACCAGATAATACTATTCCTTTAATACTGTGATTTATGTCTTTTAGTTTTATTTTTTTGTGACTAACTATTTCAGAAAATACACCTAATTCTCTTACTCTTCTTGCAATTAATTGAGTAAATTGAGAACCAAAATCTATTATTAAGATTTTGTTAAGATTTTGATCAAGACTCATTATTTTCAGGTTCAATATTTTTTAATGACTCTTGAATATCTTTGTTTTCATCACATAAACTTTTACAAACTTTTACGAACTTATCTGAAAGATCTTGAACTTTCTCATAATTAGATTTTTCTAAAGCAATTTTCATTAACATTAATAAAGCTTCTTCATTGTCAGGCTCAATTAAAAGTGTTGTTTCTAAATTGTATTCTTCTTTTCTTTGATTTTCTTCTTGGTTATAAATTTTTGCTAAATATAAATATGAGTTTGCATCTTTTGGATTGAAAACAATATTTCTCTCAAATAGAAAACGTGCATCTTCATATTTTTCTTTTTTAAACAATTCTAGAGCTTCATTAAAAAAATTTTCTTTACTAAAAGACGCGCTGTTAAAAGAAGCTGTTAAAAGTATTAATCCTATTAATTTTAAAAATTTGCGCATTAATATTTACTATCGTTTTTTACCACATCTACATTATGAACCATACTTTCATAAAATCCAGCTTTTGTAATTTTCACAAATTGTGGTTTATTTCTTAATTTAATGATTGTTTTTGATCCAAGATAACCCATTGAAGATTTCAATCCACCAATTAATTTATAAATAACACTCCCAACATCTCCTTTATATTTTACAAAACCTTCAACACCTTCAGGCACATATTTTGATGAGTCTTTTTGTTTTTTTTGAAAGTACCTATCAGCCGACCCTTTGTTCATTGCTCCTACAGAACCCATGCCTCTAAAACTTTTTAAAAGCTGTCCATTTTTTTTTATTAATTTTCCTGGGGTTTCGTTTGTACCTGCAAATAACGAACCTATCATAACAGCATCTGCTCCTGCAGCAAAAGCTTTTGCTAAATCACCAGAATATTTTATTCCCCCATCTGAAATTATTTTAACATTTTTATTCTTTAAACCACTTCTTACAGCTAAAATTGCACTTAATTGAGGAACTCCTATTCCAGCAACCAGTCGTGTTGTACAAATAGAACCTGGCCCTATACCAATTTTAATTATATCTACTCCTAACTTTATTAGGAATTTTGCAGCTTCTGATGTTGCAATATTTCCTGCACACAAAGCAATTTTGTTAGTTTTAATTTTTTTAATATATTTAATTATTTCCGCAACTTTCTTTGTATGGCCGTGTGCTGTGTCAACTACGATTAAATCTACACCTTCTTTAATTATTTCTTTAGCTCTGATAAATTCATTTGGTGCTGCTCCTACAGCTGCTCCAACAATTAATTTTTGTTTTTTTACTTTTTTTATCTCTGATAATTGTTTTTTTATATCAAGGTTTCTGTGAATTACCCCAATACCACCAGCTTTAGCTATAGCTATTGCCATTCTGCTCTCTGTGACAGTATCCATTGCAGATGATAAAAGTGGAATTTTAAGCTTCAAATGCTTTGTTAATGATACACTAGTGTCTGCATCAGAAGGTAATATTTCTGAATACTTTGGAGCTAATGTAACATCGTCAAAGGTAAGAGCTTCTTTTATGGGAACCATAATCTTTTATATACGATTCCTTTTAAATTAAAAGTCCCTATCGAATTTTTCTACAAATTATAAAACTTTCTTTTGAATCTTTTCTGCTAGATTTTGGTTTAAAAACCTTAACTTCTTTAAAATATTTTTTTCCCTCTGCGACGATTTCGTTAAATGTACCACCCATAAAAATTTTGGAAATAAAATATCCATTTTCTTTCATTAAATCTTTTGCAAAAAACATTGCCTCTTTACATAGTTCTCCTGTTTGTATGGAGTCTATATTTTTAATACCCGTTGTGTCTACAGCCATATCTGACATAACTACGTCGACTTTACTGTTTATATTTTTTTTAATTTCTTCTTGAGTTTTTTCTTCAGTAAAATCTCCTTGAATTTGAACACTGTTTCCTATGGGTTCCATTTTTTTTAAATCAACAGATATCAATTTGCCACTTTTAGCTGCTTTGAGAGCATATTGAGACCAACTTCCTGGTGCGGCCCCAATATCAATTACTGATAATCCACCTTTAAAAATTTTAAATTTTTCATCAATTTCAATTAATTTGTAAGCTGATCTAGCTCTGTAACCATCTACCTTAGATTGTCTAACATAAATGTCTCTTCTCTGTTTATTTACCCAATTTTTTGAAATTTTATTTTTTTTCAATTAATTATTAAACCTAAGTTTCATTTCAACTAAACTACCATCGGTAGCTTTTACTTTTGAAACAAAATTTTTATCATTTCTTATGAGATCATTATTTTTTCCTGCAAAATGTATGATGCCTATTTGATGATTTGGAAGATAAGGTTCAACTAATGTATTTTTTTCTTTGTCAAATTTTAATGCCTCTATTAATGTCCAATTACAATAAGCTGGTAATATCTCAACATTTAATCCGTCATGATAAATTGTAATGTTCATTGCTATTTGTTCTGAGCCCCAAATTTTTCCATATTTTAATGCTGCTCTTAAATTTTTTTGCCAAACTTCCCAGTGGGATGCATTTGCTTCTAATGCAAATACTCCTATATTTAGATGAGGCTTCAAGGCAACTTCTCTCGCTATTTTTTCTGAGAAACCTGATGACTTTGCGTGTTTATAATTCTGCGACTTAACTCTGGCAAAACTCCCAAAGATCCATTCGGCTCTTAGTACTCTCCCGTAAGCTCTATCTGCAGAAGTTGCAATAGATAGTTTATTATTTTCACATCCCTTTAAGTACAACTCAATTGCACTCCATGAATTGACCCATGCATCTGCATCTATCCATAAATATTTCTTATAACCAGGAAAATATTTTGGTAAAAAGGCCCTTGATACTTGGCTTTTGAGCCATTCCTTTCCTTTAACTTTAAAATCAGGTACCTCTATGTCCCACTCAGCTGATTTTATTTCATCAACTTTTTGTGAAAGCTGTTTTTTTTGTTCATCTGATAAACCTGCATCTAAAATACAGATTGCAGTATTTTCACTTTCTTTAAAGCGTTTAATGGAGTTAACCAATTCATCTAATAACTCATAATAATTAGAGTCTGCTAAAGATATAATGACATTTTCTTTCATTATAGAATATCTTCGAGATCGTCTTCATCATCTTTAAAGTTTTGACCCTCATTTTGTTTTTTCAACTTTTGATAATGAAAAAAACTAATTGGAAGCATACCTAAGTATATAATTGCACTAATAGATATAACATTAAATGGATATATGAGAAGTAATCCAAAAAATAAAACTATCCCAAATAATAGAAAAATGGTTACTTTTCTTTGAATTACAATTTTTTTAAATGAATAACTTGGAAATTTACTTATCAGTAAGAGAGATGTTGCAATAAAAAAAACTGGAACAACAATATCATAATTTATATTTATAAAATTGAAACTTGTAAGACTAAAAATTAACGGAGTTAGAACTAATATGCCTCCTGCTGGAGATGGAACTCCTTCAAAAAAATTATCTCTCCAAGAAGGTGCTTGACCTGTATTTACATTGAAACGAGCTAAACGTAATGCAACACAAATTACATATATTAAACATAACAACCATCCAAATCTCCCTAATGTATTTAATTTCCAGAAGTACATAATAAATGCTGGAGCCACTCCAAAACTTATCATATCTGTAAGAGAGTCTAGCTCTTTACCAACTTTTGATGTACCTTTAATTAATCTTGCTATTCTTCCATCTAATCCATCAATGAGAGCGGCAAACATAATTGCTATAATTGCAAATTCAAATTTGCCATCAAGTGCAAACCTAATGGATGACAAACCTATACAAACCCCAATAAGAGTTAGCATGTTAGGTAAAATCACTCTTGCGTTAGTTTTTTTATCTGTAACAATTTTTAAATTGTTTTTTGGCTGTTCCATAAATTAATTTTTAGCCAGCAGTGTTTCTCCTGAAATTGCTGTTTGACCAACTTTAACTAGTGGTTCATAATTTTCGTAATAAACGTCTGCTCTACTTCCAAATCTAATCATCCCAATTCTATCACCTTGATTTAATTCCTGGTTTTTATTTGTTTCGCAAACTATTCTTCTTGCAACTAATCCTGCAATTTGAACGACTACAATATCATTCCCATGCTTATCTTTAATTTTATAATAATTTCTCTCATTGTCTTCGCTTGCTTTATCTAAAGATGCATTTAAAAACTTTCCTGGTTTATATAAAATATCTTCAACAATACCTGAGCATGGTGTTCTATTAACATGACAGTCAAAGACATTCATAAAAATACTTATTTTTTTAAATTTTTTATTTTCTAATCCAACCTCTTTAGGACCATCCACCTCTTCAACTTTAATTACTTCTCCATCAGCAGGACTTACAAGATAACTATCGTCTCCTATAATTGTTCTTTCTGGATCTCTAAAAAAATAATAAACCCAGACAGTTAGTAAAATTCCTATTAATCCTAAAAAATTATTAATAATTAAAAAAATGATAGTTATGAATGCAGCTATTACTATAAACTTGTATCCTTCAGTGTGAATCTTTGGAAATATCTTACTAAACATATTCTTCTATTTGCTAATTTTCGATTAATATGTATATAAAACGATCAAATTCAATTAATAAGATAATTTTATTTAATGAGCAAAATCAAGGTAAAAAACCCAGTTGTCGAGCTGGATGGTGATGAAATGACTCGTATTATATGGGAGTTCATCAAAAATAAATTAATCCTCCCATATTTAGATATTGGTATCGAATATTACGATTTAGGCATGAAAAGCAGAGATAATACTGATGATCAGATTACGATCGACTCTGCAAATGCTATTAAAAAAATTGGTGTTGGAATTAAGTGTGCAACGATTACCCCTGATGAAGCAAGAGTAGAAGAATTTGATTTAAAAAAAATGTGGAGGTCTCCAAACGGAACCATAAGAAATATAATTGGTGGAACAGTATTTAGAGAACCAATTATTTGTAAAAATATTCCAAAACTCGTTCCCTCTTGGACTGATCCAGTCATAATTGGAAGACATGCATTTGGCGATCAATATAGAGCAACAGATTTTAAAGTTCCTGGAAAAGGAAAAATGGAAGTAAAGTGGACATCAGAAGACGGAAAAGATGAAATTAAATATGAAGTATTTAATTTTACAGGTCCTGGTGTGGCTTTATCAATGTACAATTTAGATAAGTCTATTGAAGATTTTGCAAGATCTTGTTTCAGCTATGGGTTAATTAAAAAATGGCCAGTTTATATGTCTACAAAAAATACAATTCTAAAACAATATGATGGAAGATTTAAAGATATTTTCCAAGAAATTTTTGATAAAGAATACAAAAGTGAGTTTGAAAAAAATAATTTGACTTACGAACATAGGTTAATTGATGACATGGTTGCTTGTGCAATGAAGTGGAGTGGAAAATATATTTGGGCTTGTAAAAATTATGATGGAGATGTGCAATCAGACACAATGGCCCAAGGTTATGGATCTTTAGGTTTAATGACAAGTACGTTGCTAACTCCAGATGGAAAAGTGATGGAAGCAGAAGCTGCACACGGAACAGTAACTAGGCACTATAGAATGCATCAACAAGGAAAAGAAACCTCAACAAATCCAATCGCATCAATTTTCGCTTGGACTAGAGGATTAGCTCACCGAGGTAAATTAGATGGTAATGAAGAACTAATCAAATTTGCGCAAACTTTAGAAAAAGTTTGTATCGAGTGTGTAGAAAGTGGATCAATGACAAAAGATTTGGCAATTCTTGTTGGTCCAAATAGTAAATTCTTAACTACAAATCAATTTTTAGATGAAATTGATGGTAATTTAAAAAAGAAATTAAACTAAACTCTTAAGCTTTTCAAAAGCTTCTTCAATTTTTGATTGATCTTGGCCACCAGCTTGAGCAAAGTCTTTTCTGCCTCCACCACCTTTTCCACCAATTATTTCAGATCCAACTTTAACAAATTGGACTGCATCAAACTTATTTGTTAAATTGTCTGTTACCCCAACAGCTAATCCAACCTTGTCATCTTTATTAGCAAATACAACCACAACACCTTCACCTAAATCTTTTTTACCTTTATCTACAAGTTTTCTTAATTCTTTTGGAGGCAATCCATCTATTTTTTGAAGTCTTAATTTAACTCCATTAATTTCTTCGTCTTTAATAATATTTTTAGATTTGTCTTCTAAAATTGCATTTACTGAAATAGTTTCTAATTGTTTAGTTAAGTTTTTAATTAAAGTTTTTTGGTCATTGTCTTCCAAACTTGGTTTTCCTCCCAATTTAATAATTTGCTGACTTAAATCTTTAATTGTTTCCTCGTCTTTTTCTGCAGATAGGTTTGATAATTTTTCTTTATTTTTTAAATATTCCTCTAATTGTTTATCTCTCAAAGCCTCAATTCTTCTAACCCCTGCAGCAATTGATGATTGGCTGACGATCTTAAATTTACCAATATCTCCAGTGTTTTTGACGTGTGTTCCACCACATAATTCAGTTGAAAAATACTTTCCATCCTCATCTCCCATTGAAAGAACCCTTACTTCATCTCCGTATTTTTCCCCAAATAATGCTAAAGCACCATTTTCAACTGCCTCATCAGGTGTCATTAATCTAGTTTTTACATCAGATTTTTTTGAGACCATTTTGTTTACAAACTCTTCTATTTTATCGATTTCCTCATTCAAAATTGGCTTCATATGGCTGAAATCAAATCTTAATCTACTTGGTTCTACTAAAGATCCTTTCTGGGTGACATGCGTACCAAGAACTCTCCTTAAAGACTCGTGTAATAGATGGGTTGCTGAGTGATAAGCTCTAGTATTGTCTCTTCTTTCCACATCAATTTTTAACTCTACACTTTCCTTTAGTTTTATAGATCCACTCTTAACCTTCCCATAATGGACAAATAAATCTCCCAGTTTTTTTTGGACATCGGTTACTTCAAATTTAAAATCATTTGATACTATTTCACCAGTATCACCAACTTGTCCACCAGACTCGCCATAGAAAGGAGTTTGATTTACTATGATCATTCCTTCATCATTTTCTTTTAATTGATCAACTTCTTTATTGTCTTTTAAAAGAGACAACACGACACCTTCAGCTTGATTAGTTTCGTATCCTAAAAATTCAGTTGCTTCTAATTTATCTTTTATTCCAAACCAGATATCTTCAACCGCTGCATCACCAGAACCTTTCCAATTTTTTTTAGCAAGCTCTCTGCTTTCCTTCATCAAAGATTGAAACTTTTCAGCATCAATTGACATTGATTTATTTCTTAAAATATCTTCCGTAAGATCTAATGGGAAACCATATGTGTCATATAATTTAAAAGCTACTTCGCCTGGTAACACTTTATCTATTTTAGATATTTCATCATTTAAAATTTTTATTCCTCTATCTAATAGTACTAAGAATTTTTCTTCCTCCATTTTTAAAGTTTCTTTAATCAAAGACTCTGCTCTAACTAACTCTGGATAGTTTCCTGACATTTCATTTTTAAGAGTGTCAAACAAATTATAAAAAACTGGTTCCTTAGATCCAAGCAAATGAGAATGTCGCATCCCTCTTCTCATAATTCTTCTAAGAACATATCCTCTTCCTTCATTTGAAGGTAAAACCCCTTCAGCAATTAAAAATGAACTTGCTCTCAAGTGATCAGCAATAACTCTAAAACTTGAAAGATTAGATTTATCTGATTTAACTTTTACAATTTCAGATGTTGAGTTAATTATTTTTTTGAAATGATCTGTTTCATAATTATCATGAGTACCTTGTAGTAAAGCTGCAATTCTCTCAAGTCCCATTCCAGTATCAACAGATGGTTTTGGAAGGTTTATTCTTTTATCTTTTGTAACTTGTTCAAATTGCATAAAGACCAAATTCCAAATTTCGATAAACCTATCTCCATCCTCATCTTTACTTCCTGGTAATCCACCTGGTAAATGATCTCCATGATCAAAGAATATTTCTGAGCATGGTCCACAAGGACCTGTCTCTCCCATTGACCAAAAATTATCTGATGTAGCAATTCTTATAATTCTATCATCGCTAAAACCCGCTATTTTCTTCCAAAAATTAAAGGCCTCATCATCTTCATGAAATACGGTTACATAAAGTCTGTTTTTATCTATTCCAAAATCTTTTGTAATTAAGTTCCAAGCATAATGAATTGCTTGTTCTTTAAAGTAATCACCAAAAGAAAAGTTTCCCAACATTTCAAAAAATGTATGGTGTCTTGGCGTGTAACCAACATTTTCTAAATCGTTATGCTTGCCACCTGCTCTTACACATTTTTGTGAAGTTGTGGCTCTTACGTAATCTCTTTTTTCTAACCCTGTAAATACATTCTTAAACTGAACCATACCAGAGTTGGCAAACATCAATGTAGGGTCATTATTGGGAACTAGATTACTAGATTCCACAATCTTGTGATCGTTCTTTTCAAAATACTTTAAGAAAGTATTTCTTATTTCATTGAGTGTTTTGTCTGCCATATTTTTAAAATACAGCTTTTTTATTCTATGTCTAGATATCGAAGGGAAAAAAGGCGCTTAAATTAAGCGCCTTTTATTAATAAAGATGACCTATTAATTCTTTTTAGATGGAGTAGTAACTTCTGCTTTTTCAGCTTCTTCTTTTTCAGCTACTTTCTTTTCTTTCTCCAATTTTTCAGGATCGATTGGATTTCCTTCTATTTTCTTGGAAATCACACCTGCTTTTTCTCTAATTGCCATTTCAATTTCTGCAGCAACTTTAGGATTTTGAGCTAGATAAGTCTTAGCATTCTCTCTACCTTGACCAATCTTCTCACCTTTATAAGCATACCATGCACCTGATTTTTCAATTATATCTGCTTTAGAACCAAGATCGACTAATTCACCCATCTTGCTAATTCCTCTTCCATACATCAAGTCAAATTCAACAACTTTAAATGGTGGTGCTACTTTGTTCTTAACTACTTTCACTCTTGTAGAGTTACCAATAATTTCATCTTTATCTTTGATGGCACCAATTCTTCTAATATCCATTCTTACAGATGAATAAAACTTAAGTGCATTACCACCTGATGTTGTCTCTGGACTTCCAAACATAACTCCAATTTTCATTCTAATTTGGTTAATGAAAATCATCATCGTGTTTGTGTTTGAAATTGAACCTGTTAATTTTCTTAAAGCCTGACTCATTAATCTTGATTGAAGACCAACATGATGATCTCCCATCTCTCCTTCAATTTCAGCTTTTGGAGTTAAAGCTGCAACAGAGTCGATAACGATTACTGAAATAGAGCCTGATTTTACTAGTGTATCAGCGATTTCTAATGCTTGTTCACCAGTATCTGGCTGAGAAATTAAAAGTTCTTCAGTATTTACACCTAATTTTTTTGCATAAACTGGATCTAATGCATGCTCTGCATCAACAAATGCACAAATGCCTCCAGATTTTTGAGCTTCAGCAACAACTTGTAATGCTAATGTTGTTTTTCCAGATGACTCTGGTCCATAAACTTCAATAATTCTTCCTTTTGGTAATCCACCAATACCTAAAGCTAAATCAAGACTTAAAGAACCTGTTGATACAGACTCAATATCCATAGCTCTCTTTTCACCAAGCTTCATTACAGAGCCTTTTCCAAAATTATCTGTAATTTGAGCTATCGCAGCATCTAGTGCCTTGTTCTTTTCTTTAACGTCCATTTCTTGATCTTTAGTAGATTTAACTACTTTTAGGTTATTTTTCGTCATTTTTTGCCTCTTTTTTTAAATTTTTTAACACTCGAATCATGAAATAAATGTACACATTTTGTTCTCATTAGCAATATATTTATTTTTTAGCCTTAAAAATCAAATAATTACTTAAGTTTTAGATATCGGCTATTAAGCAAACCTACTGATTTAAGCAGATTATATTGAGCCATTAGATAGTTTTTCTCAGAACTTGCTAAAGAAATTTGAGCAGAAAGTAATAAAGCATTTGATTGGATAACATCCAAAGTAGTTCTCGAACCTCTTTCGTACTCCGCAGCTATTCCTTCATTAGCTATTTCAGCTGCTTTTACTTGAACTCTAACTGAATTTAAAAAACTTTCTGAAGATTCTAGACTAGACCATGCACTTGCTACATTTGTTTCATTTGTTCTTACAGCATCATCCAGCAATAATCTTTTTCTTGTAGTTAAATTTGAATTTTTATTAATAGTTGACCTTTTTTTTCCACCTGAATAAAAAGGCCAACTAACTGTTGCTTTTAATATATCCTTTTCTCTTTCAGCATAAGTAGAACTAAGATCATCAGTATAAGATCTCTCTAAAGACAAAGAAGCAGTTGGTTTTAAGTCTGACTCTGAAATTGCTAATTCTTTTTCAGCTTTAGCTAAATCAAATTTTGCTATTTGAATATCTGGATTGTTTTGTTTTGAAAGATTAATTGCTTCATTTAATGATTTTGGAATACTAACTATTGCTGTTGAATTTTTCTGCAATTGGTTTGGATCACTGATTTTACCAATTATATTTTCATAATTAAGTTTACTGATTAATAGGTCACTTTTTGATTTTGCAAATTGAGCTTGAGCTCCCGCAAGTGATGACTCTGATTGTGCTAAGTCAGTGTTTGTAATTTGACCTCTGTCTCTTCTAATTTGATCATTTTCAACTTGTCTGATTAAAAGATTTAAATTTTTTGCGTTAATATCAAGAGTTTCTCTGGCTAAAATTAAATTTGTGAATGCATCAATTGCTTTATGTAAAATATCTTGTTCTTTTTTAACTAATTGAGCTTTTGCTAAATCTAAAGCAGTGATATTTTTTTGAAGCGTAAGATCCCTACCAAAATCCAACAATGTTTGTTCCAATTTAATAGAAGTGGTGAATGGATCTACATCACTGACACTCGCATCTCCTCCACTTTGATTTGTTAATTTGTTAGTATCTTCAAAACTTTTAGACCCACTAAATGTCAATGAGGGTTTATAATCTGCTTTAGAAATATTTATATCTTCCTCTGAAACTTTAATATTTTCTCTTTCAGCGTTTAATTGAATATTATTTTTATAGGTTTGATTTAATGCATCAAGAAGAGTAACTGCAAAAGCGTTACTAAAATACAATATTGATGCAATAACTATTATAAATATTTTTTTCATTTCGATTTGTATACAGCAGTTTTAATTTGATGGTTACTATTTAAATTTAAAATTATAGATGCATATTTAGGCATATGTTTAAACATATTTTGAGTAATTCTTTGGTATGTTTGCATAAAATTAATTACGTCCCCTTTGCTCATTATTTTGTGACCACCTTTTTTCTTTGTTTTTAACCATAGTTTATGTTCCTGCTTTAATCTCCATTTTTGTAATAAACTAAAGTTTTTTGCTTTTAAGTAAATCATGCAATTTAACTGAGAATATAACTTTTTATACCTAGTTTTTAGTTGTTGATTTACGTATTTTCTCCAAACTAATTTATCATCATTAACTTTTTCCATAGAATTAATAGATATTTTTAATGTCTTGTTAGTTTCTGCTTTTGCCCCAACACACCATCCTTCAAAAATAATCACATCTGGTCTTTTATTAATTGTGTTCCATTTGTTTTTAGGAAATCTGTCATCAATTGCCTTATTAAAATTTGGCAATTTAATACTTTTAAATTTTTTTGCTTTAGATTTTTTAAAGAAATCCAACATCATATTAATGTCATGTGTTCCAGGAACTCCTCTGGTGAGTAACATTGGGTGTACTTTTTTTGATAAGGCTATTCTTTCTTTTCTAGTTTTATAAAAATCATCAATAGAAATCTTAAATACTTTTAGTTTAAAATATTTTTCCAATATTATCTTTATTATAGAGCTAATAGTTGTTTTGCCTGTTCCTTGTCCTCC
>CACJTU010000009.1 GCA_902596375.1 uncultured Pelagibacteraceae bacterium | reverse complement strand
TAACTTTTAAGTGAAATTTTTGATTTATTTTTTGAAATTGCATAATAATTTTTAGTATTACCAAATACAGTGTTCGAATAAAATTTTGTGAAATATCTATTCGCTTTTTTTAGTTCATCTACAGTTTCTTGTGATCTGGGGTAATGGTAACCCAGATGAAATCTAAATTGATTTTTTTTAGATGCTCCTTGAAGAATATCTTTTTCTTTTTCAAAAATATTAACTTCATGGCCCATTTTTGAAAGTTCAAAAGCACATCCCAATCCAAAAAATCCGCTACCAATTATTGCTATTTTCATTATAAGTAATTATTAATTTATTAATTAAATTTATATATGCGCACACAAAAATTTAGTATTTCTGAGTCATTGTTTTTATTTATCATAAATAATTTTAAGAAAGCTATACTTATATTTATATTACCTCAAATTATTTTATTTTTTTATGAAAGAACAGTTGAAAATGAAACTTGTTTAGGTTCAGCTAGAATTATTATTTCTCAAGCTATAAATAATCTAGCAATCGTTGATGAAGTTTTCATAAACAATCTAGAAATAGAAAATTTTAAAAATGTATCTCTTCATGGATACAATTTAGTTTTTAGAGGAGATACAAAAAAAGTTTGTGAGAAAACATATAGTGATGTATTGAAACGAGCCGCATATGTGAATGAAATGATTGAAGAATTTTATTTTTCACAATTAAACAATCAAGAGAGGTCTTTATTTTCAAACCCACTCTTATTTAACAGTATTGGTGATAAAAAAATATTATTTGGTACCATAACCCCTTTAGATTTAGAAGTTTTTAAAAATAAAGAGAAGACAAAAAGAAAAATATACCTGTTTATATTAAGTATTGTATTGTTATTAATTTATTATTTATCTCTAAATTTTAAAAAATTTAAAAATTATTTTTAAATTTTTTATACTTAATCGAAGATAATAAAATAAACAGGGCAGGTAAGAAAATCCATTTTTGTCTCATTGCTACTCCAATATTTGAAGTTACATAAGCTAAAAGAGGTAGTGAAATAAATGAGAAAACTATAAGAAAAGAGTACATTTTAAAATTTTTATAGCTGAAAGTCTTGAGCGTAAATATTTTAATAAAAAAAAATATTAAAATAGTGTTTTCTAACGATGCTAATAAATAAATAGTACTTGTATCTTTTAATGAAAAAAGATTTGGCATAAACATATAATAAAACATTTTAAGAAGAAAATTTGTATCTGAATATAATGCTGTTTTCTCTTTTTCAACATATAAGTCCTGAAATATATTCAAAAAAGTAAATATACTTCCTAAGTCTGTAAAATTAAAAATTGATTTTAAATAAAGCGGACTAAGAGAAAGAGATAAAATAATAATTATAAATTTTGAAAGATTGCTTTTAATATTAATTAAGTAATAAAAAATTACAGAAACAAATACAATTAAACTTATATGTGGTCGTACATAATACAAAAGTAATAATACTATAACCACTATAAGTATATTTGGTTTTGATTTTACCATTTGATAGATTATTAAAGAAATAGAAAAAAATGTTAAAGTATCTTTACTAAAACCTATATTCCAAAAATGAAGTGATGGTAAACATATAAAAGAAACTAAGATATAATAATCAACTTTGTCTCTAATTTTTAAATTTTCTATTATCTTCAAATATAGATAAAAAGAAAAAAGAGAAAGTACAGAAACTAAATAATTTATATTGTAAAAATTCAATTTTAAAAAATCAAAAAAATTGATTATTTTATTCATAAAAATATGCCCTGTTTCAACTTTTACAAAATCATATTCATGAAAATAAATAAAATAGGTCAATGAATCACTTCCAAATTTAAACAAATACAACATGTAGATAGGAAATATAATATTATGCGCACTAAAAATAAGTAAAGTAGAAACTTTATTTAACTGAAGAATGTTTCTAGTGTAGATGGTTGTTAATATTGATAAAAAAAATATAATAATAGTTATTGCTATATCTGTAACAGAATGATTGTAATATAGAGTGAGAATTTCTGGACTCATTTAATTTAATAAATAAGTTATATATTCTAATATGAGAAATAAAATATTAAAATTTTTCCTTTATATTTTCAAGTATATTGACCTATTTAACGATAGAACTTTTATAAAAAAAATAAATGAATTTCCAAAATTAGATGGAATATCACTTGTTGATATTGGTTCAAGTTACGACATACAGCCAAGATGGAAAAAAATTAAAAAAATCTTAAATTATCATGGCTTTGAACCTAATAAAGATCTACATGATAAACTCAAAAATAAAAACAAAGATTGTTTAAGTTATAATGTTTATCCATATTTAATTTCCGATAAAAAAGAGGAAACGACTTTAAACATTTGTCACAACCCTGGGGTATCATCAATTTTTAAACCGAATTTTAAATTTTTATCTAAATTCAAAAACTCGGCAAGATTTAAGGTCATTAAAGAATTAAATATTGAAGCAAACTATTTAGACAATTTAAATCTTAGAAAAGTAGATTTTATAAAAATTGACATTCAAGGAGCTGAATTAAAGGCACTAAACGGATCTGTGAATACTATTAAAGAAACAATTGGAATAGAAATAGAGGTAGAATTTCAAAAAATGTATGAAGAGCAACCGATTTTTGGAGATATAAATAATTTCATTAAGAATCAAAAATTTGAATTTATAGATTTTCTTCTAATTAAAAGATGGGAAAGAAATAATGAAAATTCATTTGGACAGGCAATATTTGCTGACGCATTATATTTAAGAACCCCAGAATTTGCTAATGAAAATTTTGATTCAAACAAAATGTCAAAATTTATTTTAATTTTATTACTTTATAATAAATTTGATTTGATAAATGACTGCAAATTAGAAAAATTCTTTTCTAAAGAAGAGATAATAAAAATTAATAAGATTGTTAATTTCTTTAAAAACAAAAATAAAATAGTTAGATTTATTACATCAGTTTCAACTGGTCTTTCAAAACTTTTTGGAAATGAATACAAATCACATTCTTTCCATTAAAAAAATTCGCCTCTTTCCAATCTAAATGCTTCTGCATACTTAAGGCCTGATTGCATGCCTCTAAATTTTGCTAGTGTATCAATTCCAATCTTCGATCTTGGGAAAGGAAAAGGTCTTATCTCATTTTTATATACCTGAAATGCCTTTTGTTTTATTTTTATGCTCTTTGAAATATCAACGTAAACATTTGGATTAAACTTATCTTCGTAAATCCAGTTTGAACTACATGGAACTTCAAAGCTATAAATTTGTTTTATAGTGTTTGTCATCTTTGGTCTTGATGCAGTCATCACAGCTTTATGAACAATTCCATGGTCAATATTTAAATCTCTATTGCTATGAGTAAAAATTATATTTGGTTTAAAATTACTAATTATTTTTTCTGCTTCAGATATAAACTCTGATAGAGGATATTTATCAAACTTTGTACAGAATCTATTTCCAAATTTAAAATCTTTAATATTTAAAACTTTTAAAGCTTTTTTTGCCTCTAATTCCCTTGTCCTCTTAGCTTTCAGACTTTCTTTTGACAATTCCTTTCCTATTGGAAATCTTGAGGAAACTCCCTCTCCAAAATATATCACTTTAATTTTAGATTTCTTTTTTACAGCCTTATGTAAAGTTCCACCACATCCTAAAATATCGTCGTCTGGATGAGCAACTATTACTAATATTTTATCTTTATTCGAAAAGATCATTGCTATTTTTAATTAAATTAATTTTAATTTAATTAATATATATTTAATATATTTATTTCTACCAATAATTAAGAATTTGAAAAGTTTAATTGCAAATTTTATAATTTATTAATCTGAGAGAAGTTTTAGTATTTATATAAAAAATTGTTATTTTAGCGTGAAATTCAAAAAAAGTGAGAGTAATTCAATTTAATGTATGGGTTAAAAGTGTAAATCCTGAATAGGTAAGTACAGGAAATAAAGATTTTTATGTAAAATTTTATTAATTTTACTCAACAAATTCAAAATATATAAAACTTATTTTTAAATTGTAGGCAAAAGCTTTATCTGACTTTTGATTATCACCAATATACACAGCAGTTTTTTTCGATCTTCTGGCTAAGTATTTAACTAAATATTTTACGTCTCTGATTGAAGGTTTAATTTGTTTACTTAAACCATCTAAAATAAAAATTTTTTTAAAATAAGAATTTATTCCCAAATATTTAATTTTTCTTTTTTGTCTAGAAATATTTCCATTAGTCACAAGAAATAAGTTTTTTTTTTTATTAAAATATTTAATTATACTTTTTAACGAAGGAACATTTTTCAGATTTTTACAATTATAAGACTGAAATAAATTAACCGATTTTTTAATTAATTTATTTTTTTGTTTTTCTTTTATTTTGATTTTTTTAAGGTACTTATCAAAAACTAATAGGGGGTGCTTTCCTCTTTTTATTTTTTTTAAACTTCTTAGTTCATTAAATATTTTACTAGAATTAATATTTAATTCTTTTGAAAGATATTTTGATACTAATTTTAAAGCAGGTGTATCATAATGTTTTTGACTATATATTGTGTCATCAAGATCAAAAATAATTGTTTCAAAAAAATTAATTTTTTTTTTTAATCCCCTAATGTTTGAAATTTTCATTCACTTGAAATTTTAAAAGATCTTCTTAGTACCATTCCATATTTTATTTTAAATTTAGTTTTTTTACTCTTAAAATATAAAAGTGGATTAAAACCTGCCTTTATAGAAAATTCTATACTTCCAGATAGCCTAGGGTTAATTTCAATCAGCCAAATTTTATTTCTAGTATCTCTTATAATTTGTACATTGATTGGACCGTAAAAATTAAGATATTTTGCTATTTTATTTCTTAAAAAATTAGAAATAGCTTTATCTCTAACTATTTTTCCAACAATACTCACCCCCTTTGTTTGGATCCTCTCTCTAGGTAAGTCAAAAATTAATTTACCTTTAGAGTCAAATAGACAATCAATTGTATATTCTTTTCCATTAATTAATTTTTGAACAATATAATTTTTTTTCTTTTGGAAAAAATGAAAATCTTTTTTATTTTTAATTTTAATAATACCAGCGCCTCCTCTACCATAAATTGGCTTTGCCACCATTGAATTTGAAAATTTTGAAGAAGGCACATTCACTTTTTTACTTTTAAAAAAATTTGAAAATTTCTTTTTATTGAGACAAATATTTAAAGTTTTTGATTCTGATAATATTAATTTGTCTTCAATATTTTTAATTTTTTTTCTATTAGAATTTAGGTTGAGAATCTCTTCATCAACAAATAAAAAAATAAATTTAACTTTTGTAGATAATTTAACTATAAAACTTATAAATTTTTCAGAATTTCCCAAAGGAGAAGAATAAAATTCATCACAATACTTTCTTGCATCACCATCTGAATGCATATCAATACCTATTATATAAAAATTTTTTCTAAGTTCAGAAATTAAACTTTTCATAATTACCCCGTTAGCACCAGAAATTAAAATTTTAGGTTTCATTTTTTAGTAATAAAAATATGCACCAATGAAAAAATAAATACATCTAAATAAAATAATAATAAATTTTTTTTAAATAATTTAACTATATTATATTGCGATGATATTGTATTTCTATAATTAAAAAAATTTGTTGGGTCATTTGTAGAATGATAAGCTACACATGATCTATCAATTAAAAGATTAAATTTTTTTTGATACAAACTATGTGAAAAAAAAACATCCTCAAAATAAGACTTTTTATTATTTGTTTGAAATAGAAAAGCTTCTTTGTGATATTTTTTTAAATAAGCATTTGAACTACATACCCATTGAACATTTTTCAAAAATTTTTTAGAATTTTTCATCTTATGATAATTTAAAAATTCTCTAGGCATTAAAGGAATGATTCTCCCCGATTTTATAATAGACATATATCGAATTTTCTGAAATCCATTTAAAAAATATAAACATTTTCTAAATAAAAAATTTTTATAATAGGCATTATTCCATCGTATGCCCTGATGCTTTTTTTTATCAGTAAAAATAATCGCACTTACAACTTTTTTCTCATTTCCAAGTTTAAAGTGTTTACTCATATTAAATATATAATTTTTTTCTAAAATAACATCGTCATCCAATTGAAAAATTAAATCATATTTAGCATTATCAATTGCTTTCTTTCTTTGATAAACTTGATTTTTGATTTTAGATAATAAAAAAATGATATTTAATGACTTTACATCTTCTTTATTAATTAAATTAATATCACTTTTATTAGTTCCACAAATAATAATTTCTTTAGGTAAAAATGTATTTTCTTTGATTGAATTAATTAATTTTGGTAATTTTTTTTTTCCTTTGTGTGAAGGTATTACTAAAGAAACATTTAGTTTTTTTTTCATAATATGTTAAATCTTTTACACTAAAAATAGAAATTAAATGACTTATATAATCCAAATTTACATTAGAAAACTATTAAAATTTTTATCTAAAATTATAAATCCTATAGTAAACAGAGATTTTGTTTTAAAGAAAAATTTTCAACCAATATATTTAGCTGCTGATTTTGTTTTTTCTGAAAACATAGAAGGAGATTATCTTGAATTTGGTGTATTTAAAGGAGCTAGCTTTATAGAAGCCTATGATGCTTGTGAAGGAGCAAAAAAGTGGAATTCAAAAAAGTTTAATGAACAATCCTTCGAAAATAAAAAAAACGCTGATAAAAAATTTGAACAAATTATTATTAAAAATGAAATTAGGTATTTTGCTTTTGACTCATTTGAAGGATTGCCAAAAGAAAATAATGATGATGCTGAACATCCAAGATTTCATCAAGGCAGATTTAAATCATCAAAAGAATTTTTTATAAAATCATGCAAATTAAATAATCTTGATTTATCGAAAATTATAGTTTGTGAAGGATTTTATGAAAAGTCTCTAAATGAGGATTTTTTAAAAAACAACAGTTTGACTAAAGCAGCTATCGTAATGATAGATTGTGACTTATATTCATCAACGCAAACTGTATTAAACTTTATTACACCTCTTTTACAGAATGGCACAATCATAATCTTTGATGATTGGTTTACATATAAGGGGATGAAAAATAAAGGACAACAAAAAGCAACCTACGAGTGGTTAAAGATCAACAATAATATTAATCTACTTGAGCATTCTAGATACGGTAAGTCGCAAAAATCTTTTATAGTTAATATGGGAGTAAATTAATTTAGTTTTTTGTTGCTACTGCCCTAATCCACCAGGATGGTTCATTATTTAAATCATTCATTTGGTACATATTAGCAAGTATTTTTTCATATTTTGAATTTAAAAAATTATATTTCTCATCTTCTTTTAGATTTACAAAAAAGATAAAATTTAATTTTAGTAGAAAATATAAAAATCTAAACTTAAACTGTTTATGTAATGGTTTTTTTTTCATTTGTTCAATTTTTTTTCCAAAATATGATATAGCCTGATTTTCAAAATTATTTTTGGATAATAATGAGGATAGTGAATTTTTGTCATAAAAAAAAATATGAGGCTCAATTAAATCCTTATAAATATAATCTAAACAAGGAATTTCTAAAAAAATTATTCCATCTTTTTTTAAAAATTTATGAATTCTTTTTAAAAATAAGTTTGGATCTCCAACGTGCTCAAGTACATGTGAAAAAATTATTAAATCAAAATAATTTTCAGATAAATCTTCATACTTATCATAAACTTTTATATTTTTTTTTTCTAAAATTTTTTGTGCACCTAAATCAGTTTCCAAAACAGAGTATTTAACATTCTTGTTATTTTTTTTAAAATTTTCATAAAAATGACCTTTGCCTGGACCTATTTCCAAAACATTTTTAAAGTCCAAGTTTTTTTTTATACTACTTTCAAGAAAATTTATTCTACATTTTGCTATACAGTTAAAGTAAGTTTCTTCTAACGTATTTAATTTTAAATCATTATGTGCATTTAAAAAATAATTCTTATTATATTCCTCCAATAGTTTTTCATCAGGAATAGGATGTACTGATTTAAAGGAACATTTTTTACACTCTACAATAATTTTATTTTTAAAAATTTTATTTTTAAATGTATAATCAGCTATCTTTGTAAAAATTTTTGAATCACATAATTGGCAATTGTATCCTTTTACATTCATTTTTTAACTATTTTTAATTTTTTCATAAATAAATGATAATCCTTATTAAGATCTTTTTTCATTATTGAAATTTGTTTTTGAAGTTTAGGAATTTTGAAATTTATTTTTTTTGTTAATTTTTGATTACTCATACTCATATTCAATGGTCGCTTTACTAATTTAGAATTATTACTTAAAAAACCCTTTTTTATATACTTGCCATCTAAATTAAATTCTTTAGTCAATTGAATAGCAAATTCATATTTGCTCATATAGTTCGGGCTGCATAAATTGTAAATACCTAGTACATTTTTTGTAATTAGTTTTTCTAAAGCTTTAACTAGAAAAGGCAAATAGATTGAAGAAAACTTATTGTCAGCAAAGTAATTTTTTTTAATTTTTTTTTTGTTTTCGCTTAATATTAAATCACTAAACGAGCTTCTATATTTTGGACCATATCCAAAAAAGTTCGTCCTTAGTATTAAATAATATTTTAATTTTTTTTTTATATAGTCTTCAGCTAATATTTTTGTTTTTGAATAATAATTTAATGGTTTTAATTTGTTTTTTTCGTTAGAAAAATCAATACCATCTTTATAAACTTGGTCTGAAGAAAAAAAAATAATTTTAAATTTATATTTTTTTGATAAGTCAGTAACTATTTTGACAAGTTCAAAATTTAGCAAAAAAGTTTTTTTTTTATTTTTTTCACAATCTTCAATATTTGTATTTGCAGATGAAATTATTACAATTTCAGGCTTAATATTATCTATTAATAAATTTAATGAATATTTATCAAAATTTGTAAAAAAATTTTTTGTAGACTTAATTTTTGGTTTTTTTGAATTACATGCTAAAAATAAATCGAATTTTTTTTTTAAAAAAAAAGCTATATTTACAGAAATTAGACTACTTCCACCTAGAATAAGAATTTTTTTTTTCAATTTAAATCATCTTGATTTTTTTTAAAATCGGATAGCCACTTTCTAAATTTATTTTCTGATAACCATTCACTATTTAAATCAGATGAATATATGAAATTTGGTTTAACCTTTTTAGAATTTCTTAATATATTTTTATACTTATTTTTTTCTAAAATTGCTGGGATTATTACATAATGATCTTTGAACTCATAAGTAAAATTAGCCTCATCAACACCGATCATTTGCTCATGTAATTTTTCTCCAGGTCTAATTCCAGTAATAATAAATTTAGCTTTATTATTTATAGCTTTAGCAATATTAACTATTTTCATTGATGGTGATTTTTTTACAAAAACTTCACCTCCAATGGATTTTTCCATAACTTGAAAAACTAGATTTATTGCATCCTTAATTGAAATCATAAACCTTGTCATTTTTAAATCTGTAATCGGAAACTTTTGATTATTCTTTATATCTAAAAAGTAAGGTATCACAGACCCTCTAGATCCCATAACATTCCCATAACGAACAACTGAGAAAGTTGTAGTATTTTTAAAATTATTATTTGCTGATATAAATAATTTATCTGATGCTAACTTTGTTGACCCGTATAAATTTATAGGACTTGAGGCCTTATCTGTAGATAAAGCAATCACTTTTTTTATATTATTTGATTTCGCTGCTTCAATGATGTTGATAGCACCATTAATATTAGTTTTTATACACTCCTCAGGATTAAATTCTGCAGATAAAACTATTTTAGTCGCTGCAGCATGAACAATATAATTTATTTTGTTATCACGTATTACAGAATTGACTCTAGAATAATCTCTTACATCACCTATGATATAAGATATTTTTTTTGAATGATTTATAAAATTTTTATGCATATTCCATTGCTTCATCTCATCTCTTGAAAAAACAAATATTTTTTCAATATCACTTTTGTTTAATGAATATTTAACAAATGCCTTTCCAAATGTTCCTGTACCACCAGTAATTAAAATTCTTTTCTTCATATTTTGAAAACTCGTTTTTCAATCAATAAGATAGTTTTAATACAAAATAAGGCTTGTTTATGATTCAATTTTAAATTAACCCTGTTATTTATTACAGCTTTAATCATGTTTTTTAAATAATTAATTTTAGTTATAAAATTAATATTATTGATTTTATGCATCTTTTTCTTACTTTGATAATCATAGAAAAATATATATTCTTTACTTCCATCAAAAATAGAGAACTTAACTTGTTTTTCTTTTAAAAAAATGAGATTTATATAGAGTTTTTTATCCTTCAAATAATCATATAATAAATAAAGATCATGATAACAAAGTTTCCATAATACATCTTTTATTTTATCATTAGATATTTTCTTTCTTACAATTAAATTAGATTTTAAAATTTTTAACTTCTTTTTCTTAAATAATTCTACATGATTAATATATAATTTAGTTTTATATTGTTTTGATATTTTTATTATTTCTCTACTTAGTTTTAAATTTCTTGTTAGAGGCTTTTCACATAAAACAGGTATTCTTTTTTTTAAAAAATATTTAGTAATTTTATAGTGGGAGCTATCATTAGTTGCGACTAAACACCAATCAATTTTTTTTTTAATTTTGTATGTTTTTTTTGTGTTACTAATAAAAATCAAATTCCCAACTAAAGATATAGATTTGCTTAAAATCTTTCCCCACTTACCATATCCAACTAATCCAAAGTTTATCATATTAAGAATACCAGTTATTACCTAAATTTATGTTTACATTTTCTGATCTTAAATTAATTGGACCTTTTTCAAAAGGTATTCCAATAAATTTATCTTTTGATGCCTGAGTAACCAATTTTGTTAAAAGGTGATCAAAGGAATCTAAAAATCTATTTGAATCTTTATGATAAATTTCTTTATAACTTTTTAAATGATTTGAAATTACTTCTTTTAAAGATCTATTGTTTTCTAATCTACCTATAATATAGTTTTGATTTCCTTCTCTATTTAAAAAGCCAGCTTCTCTATAAAGAAACACATCTCCAAAAAGATCAATAGCTACGGACAATTGAGAGTAGCCTCTTTTTGTAACCTCACTATCCTCAGCTCTTACTAAATAATAATCAAGTCTATTATTAATTAAACCATTCAATGCATAGCCATAATCTATATTCATATTTGGAAAGTTTTTTTTTTTAAAATCTTCCAAATAGTTAAGCTCATTTAATAAATACAATCTATCTTTTTTATCTAGAATACCATCTAGTCTGTATTTTCTTTGTTTATCTAGCGTAGTATTGTGTCCAGTAACGCTCCCAAAATCTTCACGTAACGTTAGAAAATCTATTTCTGCTCCTGATTCTTTATTTATAAAATTAATAAAGCTACATAATTTTTTAATATCTTTTATATTCTCCTTTAAAATAATAAAATTTAGTCCAAGTTTAACATTTTTATTTTCTTGAGTCCGTCTCTTTAAAAATTCGATTATGTTCCTGCTTACCATCTTATACGACTTTTTTGATCTAGTAACAAAATCGTATGAGGTTTCATCAACACCATAAAGCGAAACTCTTAATGAGTCTAAATCCCATAAACCAGGATTCTTATTTACGTATGCTGGAGTCATGCTATAAGCATTTGTAATCAACGGGACTCTTAAACCTGCATTTTTAGCGTGAGTAATAAAACTTCCAAGATGAGGGTTTGTTAAAGGTTCTAGACCTCCAGAAATTGAAATTGCCGTTGATCCAATATTTATGTCATCTACAACTTTTTTTAATTTTTGAATACCTAGTTCTGCTGAATTTGATGGATATTTTGCATCTTGATTTCTGCCACAAAATCCACAGTAAAACATGCATGATATTCCTGGAAAAAAAGCAATTCTTAAGGGAAAATTATATTCGTCATTTAAAACCTTTTTTGTATATTTTGCAAAAGGCAAAATACTATTCCAGTATCTCTCACCACTACCCATTTTCAAAATTATATTTTGCAATTTGTTATTTGATCGAATAAATAAATTTAAATCTATTAGCTTGTCTTTAGAAATAGATAATTTTTTAAGTATCTCCTCTTGAGCTATAAGAGGATCGTTTGCAAATATATGAACGATTTTCATTATATTTGATAAATTTTCTTTTAAATTAAAACTTGAATTCAGATTTTCAATGCTAAGTAAATTATAAAAAAAATCTGTTGCGTCCTTATTTTGAAAATTTAATTTTGAAAAATCAGTTTTTAAAAATTTTGTGATATTCATATTATTTGATGTTTAAGTTTATTTAATTCTTTTATTCCTGATATAATTGGTAACCCTCTAGATGCAATATCATTTTTAGAAATTTTGCTAATTGGATCATAGTAAAAATTATTTTCATAATTGTCTGAAAGAAGATTTGCTGATGTAAATGGTGTAGAAAATATAATATCAGAATTTTGCGTTAAATAATACGGAGAAACTGGTTCATCTATAATAATTAAACCTTCTTTAGATAATTTTTTGATTAGATTTCTGTAATTTGTTTTTAAATAATTAGAGGTTCTTTTTCTTTTTAAAATTATATCATAGTTTGAAGATTTGAAAATTGAGAATATATCTCTTAGATATAAACAATTAAAATTATCAATATTGTCGGTATATTCAGCTGTATCATAAAATCCATAATGGACTGAGATTCTATGAACATCCATATCAAAAATAATTATTCTATTTTTTTTTTCTTTAAATGTAAAATTCGTATCAGAGAACCATATTGGTCCTGTATTTATTATTTCAATATTTTGAACACTTTTATTTACATATTTTGATATTTTTTTTTTCGACAGCTCATCCCAAACAAAAATCTTTGGCCATGATATATTGCCAAATTCATGCCAATATCCTATTTCATTTGTCATTTTATTTGTAGGATTATCGTAAGCAGAATAAAAATAACAGATTGTTTCAATATTATGTTTTTCTAAAACGTATGTCCACAAAGGTCTGTAAAATGTTTCTGAATAGTGAAACATGTATTTTTTTGAAATTTTTTTTTTATTTGAAAATATAGTTGATATTGCTTTTAATATTTCTGGAAATAGAAAGGCAACAGAGCATTGATTAAAAAAAACGAGTAGCAAAGAACATAAAGAGATTAAACAACCAGATATAAAAAAAAGAATTAATCTTAAAATGCCATCTATATAGAACCAAGGTTCTTGGGAATAAAATATTTCGAAATCATTAATTTTTCTATTTTTCAAATTAACATTATTGTGGCTTACGGCTTCAATAGTTTCCGAATTATTTTTAAAATATTTTTTAAACCAAGAAACTAGATCATAACTTTCTCTTGATTTATTACTGATATTTTCATTAGGAAGGTTGGACTCATTTATATCAAAAAAATAATGATCAATATTCTTTTGTTTTTTAAAAATATTAAAAAGGCTTTTAATTAAAATATTTAAAAATATATAATTACCATAAGCCCAAAATAACAAACAGAATAAAGGCCATAAAATATGATAAGATAAGGATGAAACTTCATATTTATTTTTTCTTAAAACGCTAGAGTATTCAAAAATTATTGGTTGAAGTATTTTTTTTCTTTTATAGGTGTATAAAAGCATGTCTAAGTAAATTCTTTTAATTCTTGATTTTTGAAAAGTGTATTGAGATAAAACTAAATCAAAATTTACTTTATTAAATTCCTTAAAAAATAAGCACAAACATTTTAAAAATAATTTATTAAAAGGTAAATTAATACGGTTTAATTCACCTTTTATTTTTCTAAAAATAAATAATTTATCTTGATTTTTGTAATTTAAATAACCTCGTCTAAAAGATCTCATTTTTTTTTTTGCAGATCTTTTTGTATCGAAGGGACTAATATTATAGTGTTTTCTAAACATTAAGCTCTTCGTCTCCTTTTATAAATCTTTTTTCCTTGCAATTTTTTATCATAGTAAGACTGAAATTCAGAAATTAACTTCTTATTAATTTTTTTAAATAATTTTGGTTGTAACCAAACTTTTGCATCTGCTCCACCCCCAGCAAAATGTAGAAAATAATTATCCAAAATTGCAGACAAGACAAACTCGGAAATTAATTGATAATTTTTCAAATATTTCATTATAAATGGAAATCTTGCAGCTATTTCGAACACCCAAATAGCTTGAAATTTATAATCTAATAAATTGCAATAATTATTACTTAAAATTTTATAGGCAACTTGATTTTGACAACCACCAAAATTTGTTTTCATATTTTTTTTATTAAAATTATAAAACCAATCATGAAGAATTTTTGAAAATTTTTTCAAATTATAGGCCATCACACCAACACAAAGTTCGTCATTTTGTGGTTCAAGACCATCTTCAGAGTATAAATTTTTAAGATCTGAATTTAACAATGAGTCAAGTGGATAATTTTTATTTGTAAATTTTTTTCTAAAAAATGCCATCTTTCTAATTGTTTTTTTATATTCAAATGGAAGATTTGTTCTTAATGAAGTTAAGTTGATTTTATTCTTTTTACAAAAATTAAAAATATTTGGTGATAGTGGATTTATAATAATATCTAAATCTAAAACACAAATATTTTTTACAACGGGGAATCGTTTTTTAATTTCATGGCCTACTAATAATCTTTGCCAAGTTGGTTTTTTCCAATTAACATCTGTTTTTTTTATTAGATCTTCAGTAAAAACAATTAAACCTAAATTATTCTTTATACAGTACGATCTCCAATATGGATAAATGCACTTCTTCCAATGATTATAGAACTTTTTTCCTATCGCAATACAGGCTATCGAATTTTTTTTCTCTTTGATCAGAACTTTCATTTTTATAAAGATATACCGCCATCAACTACAATATTTTGACCAGTTATATAATTTGACATGTCAGAGGCTAAGAAAATTACTGAATTAATTACGTCTTTTTCATTAGCCATTCTTCCTAGTGGTACTTTTTCAACATATTGTTTAATAAATTTTTTTGGCTGATTTCTTATAATTCCACCTGGCGAAATAGAATTTACTCTTATTTTGGGACCAAAAGTTTTAGCCATCCATTTTGTCATATAGTTCAAACCTGCTTTTGATACTCCATACCCAGCCGGATTACTAATTTTAGTTCCACGGTAAATTTTCCAATCTGGAGCCATAAAACCATAAATTGAGGAAATATTAATAATACTTGGATTATCTGATTTTCTTAAAAGTCTTAAAAAACTTTTACTAATATCAAAATTCGCTTTTAATGAAACTTGGAAAACATTGTCCCAGTGTTCTGTAGTCTGTTTTTCAAATTTTTCAGACCATCCGGAAATTTTATTATCTCCTGTAAAAGATGCATTGTTAACAATAACATCTAATCTACGAAATTTTTTTAAAACAATTTTTGTAAAATTTTTTATAGATTTTTGAGAATTCAAATCACATTTTATATAATGAATTTTTTTTTTATTAATTAATTTTTTAATTTTTTTTGGTTTATCAATATTATCAGTTAAAATTAGATTTACTTTATTTTTAAAAAAAAATGAAGCTAGCGAAGAGCCTAGAAAACCATCTGCCCCAGTAACTAAAACATACTTATTTTTAAAATTAATCATTTATTTTTTCCATACAAAATTTTTGAAATCAAGAAATCATGCTTATCATCTATATCTATTGCTCTTGTTTTAGGTATTTTTACATAGCTTAATTTGCAATCAAATATATTGTTATTTTTTTTAATTATTTTTTTGTGTAACATATAACCTACTGTACAAACATCAAAAAATATCGGAGCTTCTTGCCTTCTTTGAATTAATTTATTAAATTTTAATTTATTAATTTTATTTTTTTTATCTAAAAATACCATGTTATAAAAGGGATTTCTCGAAGACTCAGTTATTGTAATTACAGCTTTACGTTTGTTTTGTTTATATTTATTTATAATATTATTTATATCACTTTTATTTCTTAAAGGAGAAACTACAGGTAGAACTAAAACATCCTCAAAATCAAAAATTTTTTCTACGTGATTAATTGCATGCCTCCAAACATCCCATTCGTTAGTATTATCTAGCGATAAAGATTTTGGTCTTATAAAAGGAACACACGCACCAGTTTTTTTACTAATTTTTGCATAACTTTTACTATCAGTAGAAACAATTATTTTTTTTATATCTTTTATTTTTTTTGCTAAATTTATTGTAATCTCTAAAAGTGTCTTATCGCCAATTTTTTTTATATTTTTATTTGGCAAACCTTTAGAGCCTGATCTAACGCAAATTAGACAAATCATTACTTTTTATTTTTTTTCATCGATTGTAAAATTTTAACTAAGTTTAAATTTTCTTTAAAATCAGTATATAGTGAATTTTTTTTTTTTATATTTTTTAAAAAGAATCTCATTTCATTCAAATAAGAATCATTTTTAGTATTATTAAATTTAACTAATTTTGGTTTTTTTGAATTTTTTTTGTAAATTTTAACCTCATTCAAAATTCCATCCCATTTTAATGTGGCTTTTGATCCAATCACAGTACATGTCCTTGTGTGATCATGTCTATAAAAATCTATATTTAAAAAAATATAAAAATTTTTTTTATTATAATTTGATTTAAAAATTGTGTGAGCAGAATCTTCCGCATTTACTTTTAAATTACTTGCATTTAAATTTATGCTATAAACAAGTTTTAATTTTTTAAATAACATTAGTAAAACATCTACGTCGTGACTTAGTTCATTTATAGCCCCACCTCCCAAATTTTTGTTTGCTGATACAGTTTTAGTATAAACTTTATTTCTCCAAGATGGTAAGTATTGGCCAACTTCGGATCTAACAGAAAGTATTTTTCCAACTTCTTTCTTTTTTAAAGTTTTATGAAAAAAAATAAGAGACTTCTCAAATCTTAAATTATATCCCGAAAGTAATGTAATTTTTTTATTTTTTATTAATCTGAGAAATTTTTTTAATTCATTAACCCTTGTTGCTACAGGCTTTTCTATAAAAATATTTGAATTTAATTTAGTAAATATTCTTGCATATTTAATATGGGAAGGCGCTGGGCTACAAATTAAAGTGATATCAGGATTGAATTTTTTTGCATCTTTCAAATTTTTAAAATAAATAACTTTTTTATACTTAAAATCTTTATTTTTGGTCAAAATAGCAATTTCTGAATTTGGCAAAAGAAATTTTAAATTTCTATAATGTCTTTGTGCTATCTCACCAAAGCCAATAATTAATATTTTTTTATTCATTCAACTTTTACAAAAATTTGTAAAAAATTTTAATCCCTCAATTCCACTGTTTTCAGGATGAAATTGTAAACCGGTAATATTATTTTTTTTAACTATCGCAGTTATAGAAATGTCGTTAACTGAATAATCTGCAATAACATCATTTTCATTTCTACAATTTACCATATATGAATGTACAAAATAAAACCATTGATCTTTCTTTATATTTTTAAGCAATGTGTTATCTTTAGTTTTATTTAACTTATACCATCCTATGCACGGCAACTTTATATTATCATCTAAAATATCATTAATTGATATCACGTCACCTTCAATTAATGATAGACCTTTGGTTCTTTCAAATTCATTACTAAATTGCATTAATAATTGCATACCCAAACAAATGCCTAATATGTCGTTTCCTTTCTTTACAGTTTCATTTATAGCTTCAATTAAATCATACTTTTTTAAATAACTCATTGCTGTAGGAAAAGCTCCTACGCCTGGCAAAATCACTTTTTCAGATTTTAAAATTATTTCTGGATTATTTGTTATTATTGATTTGTAGCCAAGAAATGATAAGGCCCGTCGAATACTTGTAATATTACCAAGATTATAATCGACTATAGCAATTTCTTTCACTTTAAGCTCTTATATTAATATCGCATTTAATTGAGTACGATTTAATCTCATAAATTGTAGTCTTAGAATAATGTAACATGTTTGCAATCGCAACACCGTCACAATTTGAGAGTTTTACAACCTTTTCAAAATGACTCAATTGACCCATTCCTCCACTAGCAATTATTGGAATAAATGTTTTTTTTGAAACAGATTGAGTTAATTCATAATCAAAACCATTGCAAGTTCCCTCGTTATCTACTGATGTAAGTAAAATTTCTCCAACTCCCAATTTCTCTGCTTCAATACACCATTCTACAACATTTAAACCAGTTTTTTCCCTCCCGTTATTGGTATAAGCCTCCCAAGTACCATCATATTTTTTTTTAGCTTCAACAGATAAAACTATAGTTGAACTTCCAAATCTATTTGACAGATCTTCTAACAATTTTGGATTCTTTACAGCACCAGTATTAATAGCAATTTTATCTGCTCCACTCCTTAATATATTATTTGCATCATCAATAGACCTAATCCCACCACCTACTGTAATTGGTATAAAAATATTTTTTGAAGTTTCCTCAATAATATTATTTAAACTATTTCTATTATATAGACTTGCAACACTATCCATATATATTATTTCATCTACTCCTGATTGAAAATATTTTTTAGCAAAATCATAGGGTTTTCCTAGTTTTCTTAATCCTTCAAGATGTATACCTTTAATTAAGTTGTTATTTTTTATGTCTAATCTTGCAATTACTCTTACATTTCTCATTTATTATTTAAGGGTATGTCTTAAGTGCCAAACTTGATTGCTATCTTTTTTTTTTTCATAATACCAAATATGTGGAGATCTAAAGTTATCAGCTAAATTATTAAAATACTTCTCGTCAAAAATAGGTTGCTCAAACATCTTATGAGCATCTGGAAATTCTTTTTCATTTATTGATAAATATGAAAATAACTCATCCTTAAATCTCTCAGGGTACTCATGATCATACCTTTTAACCAAACTTACACCCTCATCTCTCTCAATATCTCCAGATCTAATTTCTTGAGCAGCTTCGTGGGAAGCTCTTCCAATACCAAATTTTATTCCTGTTGTGTAGAAATGTAGGTCATCTATTTTGTCATCTATACTTGTGTATTTGCTATAAGTTCCAACTGTTCGCTCAGGTGAAGCTTCAAAACCACCATTTTCAACTGAATAGTAATAGCAAGCTTGTGGATGCCATTTCAAATAGTAACCCAAATAATGTGTTTCGATTTTAATTTTCTCAAAATTTTCTGATTTTAGGGGCAAATAGGGAGATAGCTCATTTTTGGTGATGCTAAACTTATTTAATAGCTCATCAACATGCACACCTCCTAAATACAAGTCTTTGCTATCAGATTTAAAATATTCTTCACTCCTCAAAGCAGTTTCTGTATCGGAGATAGGGTTTCCATATTCACTTTCATTTTCTCCATAAAATATAAGTGGAATTTTAAGCTGAAGAGCCAACTTAGAAGCAACTAATTTTTGACCAATTATAAAAGGTTGAAATGGGTGGAATAATTTATCCATTGCTAATCTAGTAAGCAACCTATGTACTTTTCCGTTAGGTGAAATTAAATAATTATCATGTCCAGCATGTATCCACCTATCAAAATTTCGTCTTCCCCAATCAGTATATATATGAGGGGCCCATGTAACTGTAAGTGGGTTCATTTTGTATTTATGTTTAAGTACATGAGAAGTATAAAAACTATCTTTTCCGCCTGATCCTGGTACAATACAGTCATATGATCCATCTTCTTTCCTAAATCTATTACATAATTTAATTAAATCTTTTTCTCTTTTATCCCAATCTATATTGTTTTTCTTCCTCTCAGATAAATTGCAGGCATCACAAACTCCGTCCTGGTCGAATTTGATAGTAGTTTTATTTTGATCAATGTTGTTTAAAAATTCAATCGTAGAATTTGGCCTTTGATTAGAAACTACACATTTTTTACAATACAGAACATCTTTTGGTAAACCATATTTAGTCGTTTTAATTTTTAGATTCTTATGGAAACTACTAATATCTACTGCTTTTGGAAATTTAATCATAATACTTTCTCCAAATCAAAAAATTTTTTTTTTATTAATTCCTTAACTTTATTTTTTCTTTCAATGATGCTTATAATTTTTCTAGTTGTGCCACTAAGATCATAAGGATTACTATAAGACAAAAATTTTTTTTTATTTTTCATTAATGTATTTATACTTTTAATAATTTCCTTAGAAGATGGCTTGCAATCTATAACAGCTTTGCTTTTTACTCTACCTCTTTGTCTATCCCCTATATTTATCACACCCACATTTATACTTGGAACTTCAATTATTCCACTTGAAGAGTTACCAATAACAACGTCACATTTTTTAACAAATGAAAAATAATCATTTTGATTTAAAGATTTAAATTTAAATGAGAACTTATTTTTTTTTACAAATTTATTAATCAACTTTATTATCGATTTTCCTCCTAAGTCAGCACTTGGGTAAACAAAAAATTTACCATAATTTTTGAAATTAGAAACAGCTTTTAATATCTCAGTCATATTTTTTTTTTGAGTATTATCCTCTAAAGTTGCAGGATGAAATATAATAAATAAATTTTTTTTCTCAAATTTAACATTAAATTTTTTTTCTAAAAATTTTTTTGAATGAAATTTTAATTTTTTTATATTTTCGACTCCAATAGAACCTGTAAAATAAACATTCTTTGGATTCTCTCCTAATTGTATAACTCTTTTTTTATGTGAAAGAGTGGATACAAAATGTAAATGTGAAAATTTTGTTATCGCATGCCTTATTGACTCATCATAAGCACCTTCAGACCTTTCCCCTCCATGTAAGTGTGCTATAGGAATTTTTAGGAATAATGCAGAAATTGCCGATGAAAGTATTTCATATCTATCACCAAGAATTAAAATTAAATCTGGTTTTAAAGTTTTAAAAACATTTGTAAATTTAATTAATCCATAAGACATGGCTTTCGTTAGATTTGTCTCGTTATCTTTTTTTTGTAAGATTTTTATTTTTTTATTGATTTTAAATTTATCTTTAATTATTTGTTTTACAGTTAATCCAAAATCATTTGATAAATGTGAACCAGTTACAACTAATTGTAATTTTAGCTTATTTGATTTTTTAATTTCTGAAATTATGTTTTTCAATAATCCATATTCTGACCGTGAGCCAGTTATTACACAAATTTTTTTCATATCGCTTGATCAATTCTATAATTTTTTTTAGCTTTTTTGTTAATGAAATCAAAAAATTTAGAAGCATCTGTACCTTTATTAGATCTCTTAGTAGTAATATTATCAACGTTTAAGATCTCACCTTTAAAGATATTTTTTTTTGCAACAATTCTTTTTCTAACAAGTTTTGCCAATTTTAACTCTTCTTTTGACGGTTTTTTTTTTGAAGAACCAGCTACAAACTTTGTATTTCTTAAAGCTTGAACAAAATTTTTAAATTCATTTGGTTCCAGACTTGAATTATGATCTGGCCCTTCCATTTTTTTATTTAAGGTAAAGTGTTTTTCAATAACTGTTGCTCCTAAATAGACTGCACAGATTGAAGACTCAAATCCCAAAGTATGATCAGACAATCCTACATCAACTTTAAACTCTTTTTTCAAAGTAAGCATAGCTTTTAAATTTACATCCTCTGGTTTAGTAGGATATTGTGATGTACAATGTAGTATAGTTATATTATTTTTATTTAAACCATTACTTCTTAAAAAATCCAAAGCATTCTTTACCTCTTTTAGTTTAGACATGCCAGTCGAAAGGATTATTTTTTTATTATATTTAGCTATTACTTTTAATAGTGGAAAATTAGTAATTTCACCTGAGGGAATTTTAATTAAACTTAATCTTTTTTTTCTCAGATAATCAAAACTTACCTCATCAAATGGACTAGATAAAAATTTAATATTTTTCTTTTTACAATACTTCAATAATTGAGATGTTTTTGAAAAATTAAAATGATACTTCCTAAGCATTGATTGCATGTTTTCGTTTTGATTATTATTTTTTTGATATTGAGCTTTGGGATTGTTTTTTGTAACTATCAAACCAGGTAAATAATTTTGAATTTTTATAAAATCTGCGCCACTATCTTTTGCTTTATCAACTAATTTTTTTGCTATTTTCAATGAGCCATTATGATTAATTCCTATTTCAGCTATAATTATTAATTTATTTTTATTTTTCATTTATTTTTTTATAACTGAACCCATTTTAATAAACGAATTATCAGGTATTTTGACATTTTCTCTAAGCACAGAGCCACTTCCTATAAAGCAATTTTTTCCAATAGATACTCCCCCATTTACAATAACACCTGTTGAGATATGTGAGTTATCTTGAATAGTTACGTCGTGTTCAATTACAGAACCTGTATTGATTACAACATTTTTAGATATTCTTGATCCAAAATTAATTAAAGAATTATGCATTACTATAGTGCCTTCAAGTATTTGAACATTTTTAGAAACATAAGATCTAGGAGAAATGATGATTGGAAAATTATAAATTTTTTTTCTCTGTAAGTTAATAAATAATTTGTGTCTTTCTTTTAAATTATAAATAGCCCCAAAAGACAAATGTATGTTTTTTTTGATTTTATTTTTTTGTAAATAAAGATTTGTATTTATTACATTTAATCCATTAAACTTATTTTTAGTTTTGTTATCTAATATCTTTTCAATTTTAAAAATTTTTGTTGATAACAATACATCATACACTGAATTAGCATGACCACCAGCTCCAATTAAAATTATATTTTTCATTTAAGTTATTGGCAAATTTTTGCTAGCTGTATTATAGAAGCTATTCCAATATTTCAATAAAGATTTTATAAGTAGATAATGACATTTGATAGACCAATTTAATTGTGGAAGGTCACAATCTTGATTTTTTATAATTTTTTTAATAATTTTACTTGTAAGCTCACTTTGGTACTCAACATTACCATTGCGTTTAAAACCGTTGGATGAATAAAACATTTTTTTATTCTCAATCAAAGTCCACTTAATACTGTTTTCATAAATATTGCAGTGATAATTTTTATTTTTTTTGAAACTTTTTAAAATTAAATATGTATTATCTGGATAAATAATTTTTAACTCTCCATATACATCAAAAAATCCTTTTCTTTTTGATTTATACCAATTTTTTAAATTAGATGTATCAAACTTTACAGGAAGTTGTTTTTTCCATGTTGATACAAAATCAATAAAATGTATTGCATTACAGGCTAAACCATCAAAATTATTAAATTCAATTTTTTTAACTTTTTTAATATTAATTTTTTTTTTCAATTTAATATATAAATCCCATTCATGCATAGGGGTATTGACCCAACATCTTTTAAAATGTTTTTCAATTTTTTTATACTTTTCCAAACTATCTAAACTTTGCCCTAAAACTTTTTCTAAAATTGCATATTTTATTTTTGATTTTTTAAAAACTTTTTTTAGTATATTTAGTCTTACGTCAGATCCTGTTGCATGTATAAGAAAATCATATTTACTTTCAGCTTCATCGAGTGATTTAATAATCCTTACTGTGTGATTTTTTTTTTGAACCTCCAAATGATTTTGAACTCTCAAAATACTTTTCTGAGAAATGTCATAACAATCTATATATAATTTTCCACTTAAATTATATAAACTTTCAAAATGACGGTATCCTATCGAACCTAAACCTATTATTAAGACTTTAATCAAAATATATTTTCCTGATTAATTTCATTAATTTATTTGAATATTTCAAATTTTGTAAATTTGTTTTTTTACCTTTTTTTAAATTTAAAACCTCTTGAAGCAACAAATAAATTCCTGGTTTATATTTTTTATCCAAAATTGACTTTTTTAAAGTATTCCACTTTCTTGACTCATTTGTAAGAAATGAAATTTCTTCTATGGGTTTTAATTCAATAAAATATTTTTTCGTAGAAACTTGAACGGTCCATGGTGCTGGTCTATTCCATATAGAATTGTATTTTACTATATCTCCACTATCAAAATATAATACCGTTGAAAAAATACCCTCTTTTAAAAATTGTACTTTATTAGTTTTGATCATTTTTTTAATTTTTCCTCTTGCAAAGTTATAAGCAAAATCAATCATATGAATAGAATTTGCATACATCCAATTTTTTACAACTTTATTTGGTTGTCCTGATTTTTTGGCTGCCACTGAATTTTCTTGGTCAAAAATATTTATTATTCTCGGAGATTTATCTTGCATTAAAATCTTTTTTGCACTCAAAACTGAAGAGTAAAATCTTCTATTTAAAGCTACATAAGGTAAAAATTTTTTATTTTTTTTTAATTTTAAAATTTTTTTACTTTCTTCAAAATTAATTCCAACTGGCTTTTCTATTAAAGATATACATGAGTATTTGGATAATGTTTCTAGAACCTTAAATGTAGAAAGTTCATTAACACAAACCACAACTATATCTGGTTTGGTACTGTTCATCATTTCAGTTAAATTTACAAAACTTTTATGAACGTTATAATTTTTAACAAACAATTTAATGCTTTCACTAGATTTGTTTATAGCTCCTACAATCTCACTTTGACTATTAAATTCTTTTTTTATAACTTTTGCATATTGATTTGCCATATACCCAGTTCCTACAAAAGCGAATTTAATTTTTTTCACAAATTTCCCTCAATTGAGCTTATAATTATACCATAGTTGTTATTAGTTTTAATTGTTGAATATTTTCTATTAGTAAAAATATTTCTTTTTAAAAAATATCTAAAATTTTTTATTATATTAAATCTTAGTATAGTTTTTGAAAAAAAATTTTTATAAATAAATGCCTTTTCTTTTTTCAGCTCATATTTTAAGTGAAATTCAAAAATTTCTTTTAAAAATTTCGAAGCATCTTCGAGATTTATTTGATCGTTTTTAGAAATTATTTGAGATATTTTTTTTAAAAAATAATTTTTTGATATTTCAAAATTAGAAGATTTTATCCAATCTTTTTTATAATCTGGAACAAGATTATCAATATTTCTATCTTTGTGAATATGTCTTACAAGATAAGGTGAATTTAACATTTTGATATTACAGTAAGCAACCATAGCTCCCTCAATTATATACTCATCTGCAATTGCTTTATCAGGGCATAAATTGTTAAAATTTTCAGTATTTGGTACAGGTTCAAGAAAATTTCTAAAATCATTTTTTCTAAAAATTGAAAAAATTGGAACTCTATATTTTTTAAATTGAATACTTAGCCTTTCTTTTGAGCTTGAACCATAAATTTTTGCTTGATCGTAATTTTCAATATAGTCTATTTTATTCCTTTGTGATGAGGAATGAACACTGATCCCTTCTCCTGTGCAACCAGAAAAGTTTGGGTTAGTATTTAGAAAATTCAAACAATCATCTAGACCACTTTTAACAAAATAATCATCATCCCCAGAAAATACTACATAATCTGAACTTACTTCATTTATATATTTTTTCATCATTGCACATGGCAAGCCCAATGAATGAAAATATTTAATTTTTAGATTTTTATATATTGAAATTAATTCAAAAATTTTATCTTTTATTTCTTTATCTGAGCTATCCAAAATAATCAGTTCACCATTAAATTCTATAGATGAATAATATTTTATAAGTTTGCTTACATAATATATTCTATTCTTGGTAGGAATAAATATTGATAAATTCATCTATTTCAATTGGTGCAATTTTTTATTTAATAATTCATAAGTTTTATTACAAAACTTAAAATTTTCTAAGTTATGAGAAACTAAAATGATAGTTATATTATCAACTTCGAATATGTCTTTAATAATTTTTTTTTCATTTTCTTCATCAAGAGAGCTAGTTGGTTCGTCTAAAATTAATACCTCTGGTTTTTTATAAAGCGCTCTGCAAATTCCTATTCTTTGTTTTTCTCCACCTGAAATTTTAGAACCTTTATCACCAATATTTACATTTTCGATATTTCCTTGATTATCTATAAAACGTTCCAAATTAAGTTTTCTTAATAGGTGTTTCAAATAATCATAGTCTATTTCAGAGTTGGAAAGAGTTATGTTAAATACTAAATTATCATCAAGAATAGTTGTATTTTGGGATACATAACCAATTTTAGAGTGCCAAAAATCTGTATTTTGATCGTTTAATTCTTTGTTATCAATTAAGATATTTCCTTCTTCTGGTTTAATAAGAGAAATTAGAATTTTTAAGAAAGTAGTTTTTCCAATCCCGCTGCCTCCAAATATACCTATTTTTTGATTTTTTTTTATCTCAAGATCTAGATTTTTAATTATTTCTTTTTTTTTATTATTATCATCTACATAAGAAAAACTTATGTCCTTAAATTTAATATCATTATCAAACTTAATCTCATTTTGACCTTTATATTTTTTTTTAAAATTGTTTAGTTGATCATTTTTTTTTTCATCAATTAAATCTCTTAGTACATCTATTGATTTTTTAGAAAAATTAAATGCTTGAATGTTGCTAATTAATTTAGCTATCGAGGGTATCAATCTAATTGAAATTATTGCAAATACTGCTATCAAATTTAGAATTTTTTCTTCTGTAAAGTTAAAATAAAATAAAGAAATAAATAAAATAAAAAGAGTAAATATAAACAACAGCTCAAACATTATTTTTGGTAAATGAGTTAAAAATGAGTATCTAATATTTATATTATATGAACTAAGTGCCTGTTTTTTAAAGAAATCTATGAATATATCAGAGATTTTCATTAATTTTATTTCTACTACAGACATTAAGCCTTCTTGAACATGTTTCATTTTTTTACCATCTGCATCAAATCTTACTTTGCCATAATTTATTATTTTGTTTTTTGTAAAAAAATAAAATAAAGATCCAAAAAAAATAAAAAAACAAAAAGCACCAATTGAAAAAAATTTATTTGTTATAAAACCCAATACAATCAAGGCAATAACTATGAATAATTCAGTAAATATAGAGACAAAATTTGCTAAAACACCTAAGCAAAATTTATTTGTTTCAGTCAATATATTTCTAAGTAAAAAAGATGGGTTATTCTTTAAATGAAAATCATAATCTTTATTTAGGTACATCTTAAAAATTTTTTTAGAAAGGCTCATTTCAATACCGTACGAAAGTTGAGCATTTTTAAAAATAAAGAAAGCCTGAATAATAGATCTGATTAAAAATAAAATAACTATCGAAGAAAAAATTTTAATTGATTCATTTTCAAAAAAATTTCCCAAACCAAAAAAATTTATACTTTTAATAAAATTTAAAATCATCAAAAAATACCCAGAATTTAATTCTCCTGAACCTGTCAAGTGAGATAAAAAAGGGATAAAAAGAGAAATTGACAATGTTTCAAATAAAATGCTCAACAATGAAAGAAATAGCAAAAAGTAAAATTTACCTTTAAATTTTTTGGGTATTAAATGAATAGATGAAATTATTGTTTTTATCAATTTAGATTATTTTTTTTAAATATTTTATAGTTTCTAACAATCCATCATTTAATGTGATAAATTTGTAACTTGGAACATATTTTTCCAATTTTTTTATCAAAAGTTTTTTTGACTTAGGTCCTATAAATTTCTGTTGGTTGAATATTATTCGTTTATAAGGATATCCAACAATTTTACAAATAATTTTAGCCAAATATTTTATTTCATAGTCTTTTTTTGCTGCAATATTTACTACCTCGTTTTCACATCTATTTTCTAAACTTAGCATAATTTTAATGAAATCATTAACATGCAATAATTCTCTTTTTTGACTTCCATCACCCCATAATTCAACATTAGTATTATTTTTTTTTGCTTTCAGAATCTTTTGAATAATATCAAAAATAAAATGTGGTTCTTTTTTATTTATTTCATATCCTTTCCCATAAAGTGTGGGTGGAACGAATGTTATAAACTTTAATCCGAATTGTTTAGCCATCGCTTGTTGTCCGATTAACAACATTCTTTTTGACATGGCATATGATGTATAAGCTTTAATTGGTTCTCCTTTCAAATAATTATTTTCATTTAGTTTAATTCCTTCCTGATATGATAAATTTGTGCCGATGGTAATAAGTTTTGCCTGCATTTGATATTTATGAATCCAATTAAGTACATTTGTATTTATCAGTTGATTATTTAACCACTGTTCACCAGAATGATGTAATGAGAATTTACCAGCTTGTGACCAAGAAGCTAAATGATAGATTTTTTTAAATTTTATTTTATTTAATTTACTTAAAGATCCATTTAATCTTAAGTCAGCATCTTTTGATGACAAACTAATTACTTTAATAGATTTTTTTTTTTTAAGAGATTTAGTTAAATACTTACCTAAAAAACCACTTCCACCAGTTATTAGTATATTCATTGATTAAATCTCCTGTCAAATTTAATTAAAAATTACCAAAACTTTGATTTTTAAGCATAACATAGCCTTTTATTAATTCACTAATTCCATCTGATAAAGAATATTTTGGTTTAAAACCTGTTTTCTCAATTTTTTCATTAGATACAATATAATTTCTTTGGTCAGGATCTTTTTTAATCTTCTCTTCAACAAAAGTAAAATTTGGTAAATGTTTTTTTATTTCTTCACAAAGTTCTAATTTTGATAAATTTGCATCACTTAGTCCGACGTTATAAATTTCTGATTTCATGGAATCCAGATTGTTTAAAGCGTGTAAAAAAGCGTTAACTACATCTCTAATATGAATATAATTTCTTTTAAAATGTCCTTCAAAGATAATTAGCGCAGAATCATGGAATGCTCTATAGGTAAAATCATTTACTAATAAATCAATTCTCATTCTAGGAGACATACCAAAGACCGTTGCTAATCTATAACTTATAGAATTTTCCCTAGCCATTAAAAGTTTCTCTATTTCAACTTTATCTATAGCGTACTTAGAAATTGGTCTTAAAGGGGAATTTTCGTCACAAAAATTATTTTTATCTCCTGTTCCATATGCGCTATTGGTTGTTGGCATTATTATCATTTGATTTTTAGAAGCCATTTTAATCATATCTTTTATTGCATCTGAATTTATACTTTGGGCAGAATAAGGATCTTTATTGCAGAGAGGAGCACCTACTATTGCTGCGAGAGGAATAATTACATCATTTGAATTTAGCAGAGATTTCATTAATTTTTTATCCCTTATGTCTCCATTCAAAATTTTAAATTTATCAAATACACATAAGTGATTTAGACTTAATTGTTTGAACATAAAATTATCTAAAACGGTAACTTGGTGTCCCTTATTCAATAATTCTGGAACTAAAATTGATCCTATATATCCCGCACCACCTGTAACTAAAATTTTCATTTTTATATTGTATTTAAAATTTTTAAGATAAAATCAATTTTATTTTTATTTAATTCTGGATAATTTCCAATGTACATTCCATAAAAGTGCATGTGTTCGGTATTTTTAAATTTTAACATCGTATTTTTAGGAAATAATTTTTTTATGTATGGTTGTCTAAGTTGATTACCGCCACCTGCTGATCCAAGTCTAAACTCAATACCATTTTTATCTAATCTTTTTTGTAGCCTATCAATCAATTTTTTATTTTTTTCTTTTAAAATTACATTAAATGCATAATTACTTTGTCCCTTAGTATCAAAATCTGTAAAATAGATATTTTTATCTAATTTATTTAAAAAATAATTTAAATTTGAATTTCTTTTTTTTATATTTGAGTCTAATCTTTTAATTTGAGATTGACCAATTATTGCACCAATTTCATTATTTCTTACATTGTATGCTGGGTGGTAAAAAATAAATTTTGAATTAAGGTCTTTATATTTTTTTTTCATAAAACTTTGAAATTTTTGGTCTTTTACCTCTCTTATCATTCCATGCGACCTCAACATAAGCAAATCATAGTATGCTTTTTTATCATTAGTACAAATCATTCCTCCTTCGATTGTGCTCATATGATGAGCGTAATAAAATGAAAAGTTTGAAGTCCATCCATAAGTACCTAATTTTTTATTTTTAAATTGAGCTCCATGGGACTCACATACATCTTCGATAAGCATAATTTTTTTCTTTTTTAAAAAATTATTTAATTTATCACTTAGACAATTAAATCCTTGAATATAGCTTAAGAAAACTGCTCTTGTATTTTTATTTATTTTCGAAATTATTCCCTCAGTATTCATCCCAAGGGTATTTAAGTCTATATCTACAAACACTGGTTTAAATCCACAATGAATTAAAGATGCTACATCAGATGACCAAGTTAAAGGAGGCACTATTACTTCACCCCCTTTAGGATATTTTAATTTCAACAATTGAATTGATAAAAGATTTGCAGATGAGCCTGAATTTACAAAAACACTATATTTAACTCCCAACCATTTTGACCAAATTTTCTCAAATTTTAGCACTTCTTTATTTTGAGTTAAAATTGAACTTTTTTTTAAAAATTTTATTACTTTATCAATATCCTGTTTAAGAATATTGTTTTGCATTAATGGAAACTTAATTTTATTTTTCATGTGAATTCGTATTAACTATAATTTTACTTCCTGTATCATCAAACTGAAAAGGCAGTATAAGTGTTTTTTTCATTTTTTTTATAAATTTTTTTTGATTATTCCTTTTAACATAAAAAACAAAAAAACCACCCCCTCCAGCACCTAATAATTTTCCACCATCTGCACCTGCCTCTAAAGCATAATTATACAATTCATCAATTTTATGATTTGTGACCTTGCTACTTAAACTTCTTTTTGCCAACCAACTTTCATGCAATAATTTTCCAAAATCACCAAATTTTTTTGATCGAATAATTTTTTTAGCATCTTTCAAAATTCCATTAATCATTTGCATTTCATTTATTTTCTTTTCAGAAAGGTTATTTACAAAAGATTTAGCAATAATCTCTGCTGTTCTTTGTATTTTTGAATAAACTAAAAATAAATTATTTTGCAAAATCATCTTGTCGTTATTTTCAATATTTATTTTTTTAATTTTAAATGAACCATTTTTATGAAAAATTATATTATTAAAACCTCCGCAAGCACAAGCAACCTGATCTTGTGATCCAACAACTTCATTTAATATTTTCGTTTCTAAAAAAATACTTTTTCTTGCTAACTCTAATTTATTTATATTTTTATTTTTCAATTCAGAAATTGCATTTAAAAAACCAACTACAAAAGCTGAACTAGATCCAACTCCTGTTTTTGCAGGAATATCACCATCATAATGAACTTCAATACCATTATTAATTTTATAATACTTTAGAATTTCTCTTACAGGCTTGTGTTTTATATTCTCTAATTTTTGAACTTGTTCATCTTTTGAGTATAAGATTCTGTATTTATGTTTAAAAAATTTTGGAAGATTTCTAACAGAAATATAAACATATTTATTTATTGATGTTGATATAACTTCCCCGCCAAATTTTTTATACCATTCAGGGTAATCAGTACCACCACCAAAAAAAGATATTCTATAGGGAGTTCTCGAGATTATCACAATAATTCCTTACACGAATTCAAGATATTATCTTCATCCAATTTGTGTAAGCTGAGTAAAAAATCTCTACCTCCATTTTTAAATATATATTCATCAGGCAAAGATAAATTTTTTATTTTTGGAAATATTTGATTCTTTGATAATTCAGACTGTACAGCTGAAGTTAAATTTCCGTATTGTGTTTGTTCATCTACAACTAATATCGATTTTACATTTTTAAGAATGTCTGAAAATTTTTTTGATATCGGTTTGGATCGAAATAAATCGATTAAAAAAACTTCATTACTTAACTCTTTCACAGATTTTATGCAGTTATGTAAAATTCTTCCATGAGAGATGATTGCCATTTTGTTCTCTGAATAAGATCCAAATATTCTAAATCCATCCTCAAAATCATAATTATTAGATAATTCATTTAAATCATTTGTAGGATGTCTGTCTAGACGAACATAGTTTACCTTTTGATGATTTAAAACTTTTTCAGCAATTTGTTTCACAATTTTGTTATCCGAAGCTGTAAAAATTGAAGTTCCACCTATAGCTCTTAAACATGCATAGTCTTCAGTTGCATAGTGAGTTGGCCCAGCATCAGCGTAACCTAAACCAATACCAACTGATAAAATTGTCATTGGAAGATTCATCATTGCTGGTCCACATTTAATTTGCTCAATTGCTCTTAAAGAAATGAATGGTCCCATTGCATATGCAATCACTTTTTTTCCTTCTAGAGCCAAACCTGTTCCTATATCAAACATTGCTTGCTCAGATATTCCACAATGAATGAAATTCTCTTTGAATTTATCTCTAGTAATATCTAATGATGCTGCACCAAAGTCTGCACTCATTACAAAAATATCTTTATCTTTCTCAAGTTGGGAATTTATCTCATCTAAAAAGATATCTCTTTGAAGCTTTGTCATTCAATATCCTTTCTACATATTTCAATATCCTTTTCATTAATAACATTCCAATAATGCCAATGAGCTTTATTCTCCATAATTGAAAACCCCTTGCCTTTAATTGTTTTAGCTAAAACAATTTTAGATTTGTCAGTTTTTTTTGAAAAAGCATTGTCTAATTCATCAAGATTATGACCATCAACTTCAATTACTTCAAATCCAAATCCTTCAATTTTACTTTTTATTGGATCTAGTTTTAAACAATTATCTGTATTACCTAAAATAATTAATGAATTCTCATCGATAATTATATTCAAGTTATCAAGTTTATGATGAGCTGCAAAAAGCAATGCTTCCCAAGTTGAACCCTCATAAAGTTCACCTTCACTTATCACTACATATACTTTTTTATCAATATTTTTTTTCTTATAAAGATAAGCTAAACCACATCCTATGCCTAGCCCATGACCTAACGAGCCTGATGTCGCGTCTATTCCAGGAATAGAGGTGTTGCCAAATACTCTTAAAATAGATTCACCATTTTTTTTACCCCAATTATTCCAATCATCCTCACTTAATACTCCAAAATCCTTTAATATTGGATATAAAGTTACTGTTGCATGGCCTTTGCTTATAATAATTTTATCTTTAAATTTTTTTTTACTCTCATCAAATCTTATATGAGATTTGTAAAACAAACTCACTACAATTTCTAACATCGAAAAAACTGACCCAGGATGACCTTGACCAACCTCCAAAAATTTTTCAAATAATATTTTTCTGTAATTTTTACATATTACTGACAGGTCATTTGCTTTATTCATAATTTTATAGAATTTATTAATTTGAAAAGTGGACTATACTAAATTTAATTATTTTTCAAATATAAACTTAATTATAATTTATTTTATTAAAGGTTTTAATTTATATTTCAACTATATCAGATAAAACATAGCTATATCTTGATTTATTAATCATCTTCATTGATTCATCAGATAGTATTATTTTTTTACTTAATACTTCTCCACTCTTTAAAGCTTCTTGTCTAGAAGATATAACTCCATACCTAATCCAAGTAACATTTCTTATTTTCTTTACACTAGTACCTCTATGCAAACCCAAAGTATCACACATAACAATTTTACCTGGATCTCCTGATACATTTTTTATTTCTGAGTTAAATATATCGCTATATTTTTCATTTAATCCATATCCTGGTACAGTTTTTAAAAAAAATTTATCGAATTGATTTGAAAAATATTGAGGTTTTTTATTTAAAATATCTTCTAATTTTTTAGATGGTTTATGAGTAAATTTTATTTGTTCGAAAGCCCCATCATTATTTAAGGTTTTTGTCCAATAAATAAATACCACTAACCATTTAAGATTATCAATATCTCTGTGAAAATCATGAGTAAAAGCTTTTTTTCCAGGCAGTGTTACAAAAGTGTTTATACTGTAAATTTTTGGAATACTTCCAAGATATTCTTTTGCAATTTTAATTATTTTTTCATTTAAACAAACTTTAAGTATTGACGGGTTATTTAATTGTGTCTCATAAGAGTAACTTTTATATGGTCCTTCTGGTGTATCTTTATAAGACTTTTTCTTTGTTAAATAAGGGACATGACTATCGTAATAATCTGAATTGTTTATTTTATAATTGAATTCTTCTGCCTCCTGAAATGATAATAATGTTTCAAAATTATCTGATATACCTGTTGTATTTAAATCTCTAACAACAGAATGCATATTTTCGTCAATACTTATTTTTTCAAAATCATCATAAATTTTATAATTTTCATTTTGAAATTTTTTGTTAATAAAATTAATTATATTTTTTTTATCTTCATATTTTGCAAAATAAATTGCATCACTTGATAAATTTTTTGAAAAATTAAAAAGATAACTTATAAGTTTATTTTTAGGAGAAAAAAATTTAACTATTAGAATACAAATTGTTTTAAAAATTTTTTTTCTTATATGTTGAATCATTTGAAATTTTTAAAGTTTAATTTTTCAAATTTTCTTCCACAATTTTTCTAGTAAGTTTTATCTTAGACATTTCTTTTATATTTTGTTCAGCTTTATTTCCAAATCTAGTTTTAATTCTTTCCAAAAACTTGGGATTAGTATGATAATTTATAAATGCTTCATCTCTCAATTTTAAAATTTGCCATGCTTTTAGCTTTTCAGTTGGTAGACATACGGTATCGTATGCATGGAAAGAGTAACCTGAATAACTTTTTGGCAGTTCAAGACCTTTTTCAACGGCTTGTTTATACAGCAAACTTCCTGGTAAAGCCATTGCCGCATATGTGTTCCACCCGGAAGTACACAATTCTACACTAAGATCAAAAGTTTTCTTAATAGTTTCATCGTCATCCCCTGGAAGTCCAAACATATAGTTTGCCATTACATCTATATCTGCTTCATGCACTTGATTAATAACTTTCTTAACATCAACATCTTCAAATTTCCCTTTAGCAACTTCAAGCCGCACTTTTTTATCACCACTTTCTATACCTAAGCAAAGCCATTTTATACCTGCTTTTCTAACTATAGACAGAACTTCAGGATTTTTTACAGTGTCTATTCTCGAATAAGCCCACATTCTTAAACTATCATCAAAGTTTAGCTCTGCTAATTTTTTACATAATGGTAAATAATATTTTGGATTAAGAAGAAACATTTCATCTGTAATTCTTATTGTTTTTACTCCCATGTTAATTAATTTTTCAAATTCTTTTATAATAAAATCAGGGCTCCAAAATCTCATTTTGCTGTAATTAGATGAAACTCCAATTTCTTCTGAGTCATTTCTATTAATTAAATTAATCATACAGAAACTACATTTGAACTGACAACCTAGTGAAGTTTGTAAAGCAGCGTATGGGGATCTTTTATCATCATCATACTCTGCATGCCACATAGGTGACCTATACAAATCTAAAGGTCTATTTTTAAATGGAAGCAAATCCCAAGCATAACCAGGCAAATCTTGATCCATTCTTTCACCTGGAACAACTTTTTCAGGATCATTATGGACTATCTCATCCATTAATCTAAAGGCTATTCCTTTTATTTCCTTAAGCTTGTCATTTTCTATACTCTTTAATGATAAAATATTTTTTAGAGCGTAAACTCCCTCATTTGTAAAAACAATATCAATACTTTTCTCTTCTTTTAAACATTTTATCGGTAGCGCTTGAACATAAGATCCTATATATGATATTTTTAACTCATTATTTTTTTCTTTTAGATATTTGCTTACTTCAAGAGCACCTTCCATATTAGTTGTTCCAGCATTAACATTTTGTCCATAAACTACAAATGCAACTAATCTTGGTTTAAGATTTTCGATTCTTCGAAATATTTCTTCTTTAGTAAGTTCTTCAGCATTAGCGTCGATTATAGAAACTGTAAAACCAAAATTTCTCATAGACTCCGCTAATAATAAAGACCATGTAGGTGGCTCAATCGCTGTATATTTAGATTTAAGTGATTGATAATTTTGACCTATCGAAGGATTAATAAAAACTATATCCATTAATTTTTATCCAATATATTAATTAAGTAATTTGACTTTAAATATTTCATATAAAAAAATTATTTAGTAATTATTCTATCAGTTATTTTTATGCAAACTATATTTATCA
>CACJTU010000008.1 GCA_902596375.1 uncultured Pelagibacteraceae bacterium | reverse complement strand
TCAAAAAAAGTTATATGGTTATGAAAGCCAAAAAGATTTTTATCATTTAACTGATCTCGATATTTTTAAAAAACTAAAAGATCTTTAGCTCTTTCTTTATTAAGATATTTGCACTTAATAACTTTACTATTTTCAAATTCAATTAAAAGAGGATTACCTGTAGGAATTTCGAGTTTAGATATCTGAGTATTATCTAAAATAAATAAATATTTACAAAGAGCTCTTATAGAATTTCCATGTGCAGAAATAAGAATACTTTTACCTTTATTATTTTCTATCTCGTTTTTATAAAATTCAATAACTCTCTCATAGGTATCTTTTAAAGACTCTGTATCTGGAATTTTATCTGTAGGAATTTCTTTGTATGTTTCAATATTTAAGGGATGGAAAGGGTTTGTTTTTTCTAGAGGATCTGGTCTTAAATCCCAAGATCTTCTAAATTGATGGACTTTTTCTTCTCCTAGTTTTATCTTCATTTCATCTTTATTCAGGCCTGTAAGAGCACCATAATGTCTTTCATTTAACTGCCAGGCCTCTTTGACTTCTTTATGATCATTTAATTCATCTTGAATTATTTTAAGTGTATTTTTTGCTCTTAATTGAAACGAACAATAATATAGATCAATATTTAATTGTTCTTTTTTAATTAACTCTCCTGATTTTTTTGCCTCCAATTTACCATTATCAGTCAAGTCTACATCTACCCAACCAGTAAATCTTTTTTCAAGATTCCATAAACTTTGACCGTGTCTAACTAGAATTAGTTTTTTCATCATGTTGTGTTTTAGTTAAATTTAATGCATATAAAATTAAATGAATAAATTTAAAATAGTTTATAAGTTAATTTTTCATTTTTTAAATATATTAATCATTATATTGTCAATATATCCTGGCAGTCTTTTAGGATGTTATCTATTTAATGACTGTAATTATGATCCTCAAATTACAAAAGATTTTATAGTATCAACAAATCATTTATATGCATTTAGTATTCTAACTTTTTTTGGAATTTTAGCATATAATAAAAATTCAAATATTAAATTTCTATTTGTATACTTAATATTTATTTCAATAATTTTAGAACTACTTCACATTGTTATTCCTGTTAGAGCTTTTCAGATAGCAGACTTATTTGGTAACTTTATTGGTGTTATATTGATATTATCTATATATTTTATAAAAAATGAGTTTTTTTAAATATAAAATTTTTTTATTAATAATTTTCTTTCTTTCGAGTTGTAGCTCTGTACCTACAAATACCACAAATAGCTGTTTAATTTTTGATGAAAGGTACTTTTGGTATAAGCATGCTAAAAAATCAGAGCAAAAATGGGGAACACCAATTTATCTTCAACTTGCAATAATCAAAATGGAGTCTGGGTTTGATTGGTTAGCAAAGCCACCCAGACAAAAACTATTTAAAGTTGTACCATACAAAAGACTATCAAGTTCTTTTGGCTACTCACAGGCAGTAAAGGGAACATGGAAACAATATAAAGATGAGACAGGTAATAAATTTGCAACAAGAACAAGATTTAAAGATAGTGTAGATTTTATTGGTTGGTACACAAATAAAACTGAAAAAATTTTGAAAGTTTCAAAAAAAGATGCTTTCAAGCATTATATTGCTTATCATGAAGGGTGGGGTAACTATAAAAATTATAAAAATAATATAAAAGTAATTAATCTAGCCAAAAGAGTGGAGAAACAATCAAATATTTATAAGCAACAATTATCAGAATGTAAAAATTCTTTATCAACGTCAAAATATATTATTTTTTAATTTAGCTGTTTTTTTAATTCAATATCAACTGCATCAATTCGTTTAGTATTTTTTGCAAGAGCCAAATACATTGTTGGAGTTACATATAAAGTAAAGAAAGTTGAAATAATCATTCCTCCTAAAATTGTAGAACCCACAGCCAATCTAGAGCCTTCACCTGCACCTGGGCCAATATTCCCAATAACTAATGGAAGCATTGCTATCATTGTACTAAGAGAGGTCATTATGATTGGTCGAATTCTTAGTTGGCAAGCTTTAATTATAGCGTCCTGTATTTTCACACCGGTAGTTCTTATCTGATTTGTGTAGTCTACAATCAAAATACTATTCTTTGTGGATATACCAATGAGTATTATTAAAGCGATTTGAGAGAAAATATTTACTGAACTATTTAAAAATAAAATAAATACTAAGCCACCAAATACAGCTAATGGTACTGTTAAAATAATAATAAATGGATGAACAAAAGAGTTAAATGTTGCTGCCATTACTAAATAAGCAGTTAACAAAGCAAGAGCAAAGATTAAGTATATTTCATTTGTTGTTTCTTTTAACTCTTCAGATTTCCCTTTCCAGGTGATTTGATTTTGAGGGGCAACTCTATTCATGACATCTTCTAGATATTTTATTGCCTCTGTTAGAGTATAATCTTCAGATAGAGCAGCAGAGATTGTAACTGCCCTTTGTCTATTATATCTAGGAAGAGCTTCTGCAGTACCTTTTTCTTTAAATTCAACTAAACTTGCCACAGATACAAGTTTACCAGTCGTTTCAGATCTAACAAAAATTTTTGATAAACCATCTTTATCTCTTCTGTCTGCTAAATATTGTTGTAAAATAATTGGGTATTCTCTACCCTCTTTACTAAAAGTTGTTACTCTTTTTCCTCCATAAAGAGTTTCTAAAGTTCTACCTATATTTTCTGTAGAAACTCCCAAATCATTTGCTCTATTTTTATTAGTAATTAATTTAACCTCGGGTTTATTTTTTGTATAATCACTTTCAATTCTAGACATATTTCTATTTTTTCTTAATTCTCTTAAGACATTATTTTGAATTTCTTCTAATTCTTCATAGCTAGATCCATATATGACCATTTGAACAGGCTTATTATAACTAGATACTCTTATTGATTGGGGAGAAATTGGAAATGCAAAAGTTTCAGGTACAGAAACCACTTGTCCGATAGCTTCCCTTAGGATTTGTTGACTACCTTTTTCTCTATTTTTCCATTCATCAAGTAACGCAATAATTATAAAACTGTTATAAGACGTTGCAGATCTTCCAAAACCAGGAACTCTCATGATTAATCTTGCATATGGACTATCTTCAGCCTGCAATAATCTTAATATTCTTCCTTCAATTATTTGCGCCTTTTCTTGGGTATATTCAAATGAACTTCCTTCATCAGTTGACCCAATAATTAAATAAGCACCCCTATCTTCAATTGGTATCAATTCTTTTTTGGAAAAACTAAACAAATAAGCGGAGGCAGCAATTATTAAAATTATAAATATTGAAATAGTTTTTTGTTTATTCACCCAATATTTAAGGGAGTTTACATAAAATCCTGTGAAAGATTTGAATCCATTATTGAATTTTTTTACAAAGAAATTAATTTTTTCTTTTTTATTTAAAAATTTACTTCCTAGCATTGGAGATAATGTTAATGCTACAAAAGAAGATACAACAATTGAAAAAGATAAGGCTATTGCTGTTTCTTTAAACAAAGTTCCTGATATTCCTTTAATAAAAATTAAAGGTAAAAATACTGCTATAAGAATTAAAGTCGTTGCAATGATTGCAAATGTAATTTGTTTAGAACCCTTATAAGCAGCCACCAAAGGTGTTTCACCATTTTCAATTCTTGTATAAATTGCATCGGTCATGATCACCGAGTCATCAGTGATTATACCAATTGCCAGAATGAAACTTAGTAATACAAAAATATTAATTGATAGATCAAATATATATAAACCGAGAAATGATCCAATAAGACTAACTGGTAAAGCAACCGCAGGAACTATTACCGCTTTAAGGTTACCTAAAAAAAGATAAATAATTAAAACAACTAATACAAATGCAATTACTAAACTTTTATATACTTCTTCTATTGCAGCACCAATGTAGGTTGCTCTATTAAATGCTATTTCTAACTTTAATCCATCAGGCAAAGATTTGTTAAGTTCTTTGATTTTAGTTTTTATTTGTTTAGAAAGCTCTACCGTTGATGCACCACTTTTTGCATAAATACCAATACCAACAGTTTTTAAATTTACTGCATTTTTTCTTTGTGCTTTAAATAAAGTTTTTTCTGAAACAGGTCCAAACTCTATATTAGCCACATCAGATAAAATGATAACTTTTTCTTTATTTTTCTTAAGTGGCAATTGTTTAATTGTATCAATATTAGAATAAGATTTATCAATGTTTAAAGTTAAGTCTTTGTTATTAGCTTCTAAGGTTCCAGCTGGAAGATTTATATTCTCATTTCTAAGAGCTCTTTCAACTTCTTGAATTGTAAGATCGTTTGCAGCTAATTTTATTGGATCTATCCAAACTCTAACACTAAGTTCTCTTAATCCACCAACTAAAATTCTACCTACGTTTGGTACACTTGAGAATGCATCTATCAGATATCTTTCAGCATAATCTCCAAGATCTAAATCATTCCAAGTTGGGGACGATAATGCTACCCACATTGTAGTTGTAAAACCTGCTGCCTGTTTTAAAATTTGTGGAGGGTTTGACTCACTTGGTAAATTATCCACAACCCTCGCAACTCTTTCCCTTATATCATTAGCAGCATCATCTAAATCAATGTCTGTGTTGAATTGAATATTGATCCTACTTCTTCCATTGAGAGAACTTGAGTCAATATTTTTGATACCTTCAGCTCCACCAATTACATCCTCTAATTTTTGAGTTATTTCTTCATCAACAATTTCAGCTGAAGCAGATTTATAATCGGTTTGAACTTGAACTACAGGAGGCTGTATACCATCAGGAAGTTCTCTTACAGGTAATTCTAAAAAGACAAAAATACCAAAAATAATTAATATTAAAGACATGACCCAAGCTACCACTGGTCGTTTAATGCTAACTTCAGTTATATACATTTAATTATTTTTTCTCTTTATCTGATTTTTTAAAAATATTTTTAAACCAATCAAATTTACCTTTTTTTTCTTCAGCTTTTTTTGATTTATCTTTTTTACCCCAGCTAGAATTTCCCTGCTTTTGTTTAGCACCTTTCTCTATAGGTCTGATTGTTAAATTTGGTCTTACTTTTTTTGTTCCTTCTGCAACAATTTTATCTCCATTATTTAATCCATCTAATATTTCTACAAAGCCCAAATATCTATCACCAATGGTTACTTTTGTTTTCATTACTTTATTTTTTTTATCTACTTTATAAATAAAAACATTTTCACCTTCGACAATTGTACTAGTGTCAGGAGCACTTAAGCCATTTCTTACATCATATTTAATTGATATTTCTAAAAATGAGCCAGGTAATATTTCACCTGATGAATTGTCCATCTTAATTCTTGTTGCTAATGCTCTTGTATCTTCACTTATCCTGCTAGCAAAAGAGTCTACTTCACCTTTGTAAATTTTATTTTTATATCCAGAAAATTTAATATCAACTGGCAGACCAACCTTAATAAATGGTACAAAAATTTCAGGAATATCTACATCACAATATATTGAGCTAGTATCTTCAAGATTAATTAATATTGAAGATTTTGAAACCTCTATATCTTCCGAAAATTCTCTTTTTCCAATAATACCATCAAATTGTGCAATTAATTTTCGATTTTTAAGCTCAGCAATTACATCGCCCTTTTTAACTTTTTGATTAAATTTTATAGGTTTTAATATTTCATATTTTTCAATTTTAAATGATTGTGTTTGAATTGGAGTTGCAGTCCCATAGGTACTAACAATATTTTCAAAAACTCTTTCTTGAGTAGTAGTTATTATTATTCCAGGAGGCGGTCTTTTACTAAATTTTTTTTTGAAATGATTTCCTATCATTGTTCTTCCAATGATCACTGTTGCAATGATTAAGAAAAATATTATTACTATACTTGTTATTTTTGTAGATGTTTTCATAAGTTAATTTTTTCCGTATTCAGCCCAAGAGCCATCGTAAATTGTCGGCATATATTTAGCATTTATTAAAGAATAAGCTAGTGCCAATACACTTGCAGTCACTCCAGAACCACATGAAAATACTAGATTTTTATCATGGTCAAATTTAAAGGACTTAAATTTTTCCATTATTTTATCTTTACTAACGAAAGTATGGTCTTCGTTTACTAATTCAGAAAAGGGTAGGCAAAAAGAATTTTTTATTGAACCACTTCTAAGACCTTTCCTTGGTTCAACAACTTTGCCTTCAAATCTTTCTCTACTTCTTGCATCAACAACATTAAATTCTCCCGTATCAATATTTTCATCTATTTGTTTTTTATTTTTAACAAGTTCTTTATTTTCTTTAGATGTATAGTTAGAAGTTTGAGTGATCACTTTTTTGTTATCTGTAGATTTATTTTCTTTTTTCCATTTTTTTAATCCACCATCTAGAACATGAACTAGTTTAGGGTCATGTCCATAATAAATTAAATTGTACCAACATCTACAAGAACTAATAACATCAGAGTTATCGTAAACTATTATTCGATCATTATTTTCTATACCCATATTACTCATTATTTTTTCCCAAGATTTAGTATCGGTAAGCATATGTGGTAAATCAGTATCTAATTTGGAATTTTTATCTAAATCAAAAAAAATAGCATTTGGAATGTGTTCCTTTGTATATTCCTCAAAACCGTTTCTTTGAGTTTGAGGCATATGCCATGAGCAATCAATGATTTTTACTTTATCAATATTATTTTCTAACCAACTTGTATCAACTAATGACATTTTATCTTTTTTCCAAATATCTTTGGTGATACTCTTCAGCTGGGCAATAATTTTTAACTAAAGAAGTTTTTGTTACTACTTTTCCTGATAATTTGACGTTTTCTTTTTCTATCATTTTTTCAGCAGTAATTTTTTGCTGATCATTTAGATAAAATATTTCACTTCTATATTGAGTTCCGAAATCTGGTCCTTGAGAATTTAATGTTGTTGGATCATGAATTTCAAAAAAATATTCAAGAATTTTCTCGTAAGAAATTACATTAGGATCAAAATCTAATTTTACTACTTCTGCATGATTTGTTGTGCCTGTGCATACTTCTTTATAATTTGTTTCAGCATTATGACCTCCACAATAACCTACCTCTGTTTTTATAACTCCATCAAGTTTACTAAACTTAATTTCTGGTCCCCAAAAACATCCTAATCCTAAAATTGCTATTTCCATTGATAATTAACTTAATTAATCTAAAGTTAATCATATGCTATCAAAAAATCAATTAGGCTTTTTTTACATGTTCATATCGGTATGTGCATTTTCACTTATGGATGTGATTGTTAAATGGTCTGAGGATTATCCCGTTGGACAAGTATTATTTTTCAGAGGATTTTGTGGAATAATTCCTATTTTATTTCTTATTCCTAAAGACAGATATTTAGATTTTTATAAAACAACTAGACCCTTCCTTCATTTTAAAAGATGTTTAGCAGGATTAATTGCTTTAGTTTCTATATTTGTAGCATTAAGAAATTTACCTTTGGCAACAGTTGTAAGTATATCTTTTGCAGCACCAATATTTATAACAATATTTTCAATTTTTTTATTAAAAGAAAAAGTTGGTATTTATCGATGGTTAGCAGTACTAGTTGGATTTGTTGGTATAATTTTCATAACTGAACCAGGTTTTAGCTCTTTAAATTTATATTATATTTATCCAATAATTTTTTGCTTAGGTCTATCTTACGTTGCTATTGCTATAAGAAAATTATCATCAACTGAACCTGCCTGGTTGATTAGTTTTTTCTTTTCATTTTCAATAATGCTTTTAAGTTTTCTATCTTTCTATCAGGGATGGATTTTGCCAAGTTTAATTGATTTATTTTTGTTATCTATGGTCGGTATATTAGGTGGTCTCGCTAATTTATGGTTATCACAATCTTACAAATATTCAGAGGTAAGTTTAGTTTCCCCTTTAAAATATCTTGGATTAGTATTTGCAATAATTTTTGGATATTTTATTTGGAATGAAATACCAACTTCTAAAACTTTATTAGGTGCTTTATTGGTTATTGTTTCATCTATTATTATATTTAGAAGAGAGATGTATTTGAAAAAAAAGTTATCTGTTTCACGTCATGAGTAAAACTCCAATATATTGGAATAAAGCAAAAAAATATTTATCTCAAAAAGACAAAACCATGTCTTCTTTGATTAAAAAATATAAATCTCCTTCAGAAACTGTTCTAACATCAAGAAAAGATGTTTTCTTCTCTCTATGTAAAAGTATAATTGGTCAACAAATTAGCGTTGCTGCTGCTAATTCAGTTTTTTTAAAATTTAAGAAAAAATGTAAAAATAAAATTAATGCAAAAACAGTAAGCAAGTTATCTACTATTCAGCTCAAAAGTTGTGGTCTAAGTAGACAGAAAGTAAAAGGAATAAAAAGTTTAGCCCAAAAAATATTAAGCAAAGAGTTTAATCCAAGACTTATTTCAAATATGTCTGATGAAGATGCTATAATTTATCTTTCTCAATTAAGACAAATTGGAAGATGGTCAGCAGAAATGATTTTATTATTTACTTATAATCGTCCTAATATTTGGCCAATCCAGGATATTGGTTTGTTAAGAGCTATTTCAAAAAATTTTAATAAAAAATATCTGCCCCCAGAAAGTTACGTAAAATATCTAAACAAAAAGTTTTCCCCTTACTGTTCTGTTGCAACTTGGTATTTATGGAGAAGTATAGATCCAGAACCTATTCAATATTAAGTCTTTATCAGCTTACATTCCCTCAAAAATTATGTGTTCTCTAGTAGCATTATTTTCTAAATGTTTTCTAGCTTCAACATACTCTTCGGAATTGTAACAATTTTTTGCTGTTTCAATATCTGGAAATTCTGCAAGTGCTACTCTCACCATTTCCCTACCTTCTAAAGTTACATTATTTGCACTTCTCGCTATTATTTTTCCAGAATATTTTTCAACCGCTTCTTTTGCTTTAACGGCATATTTTTTAAGTCTTTCGTCATCTTTTATTTCAGTGTAATTTGCAACCCAATAAGCTTTCATAATTCTCCTTTTTAAATTTTTTTAATTATGATACCAAATTTATGTGAAAAAATTATTTTTAAATTTCTTTAGTGCATCATTATTTTTGATATTTTCATCATTAACTCACGTTAATGCTGATGAATTGTTTAATAAGGGAAAAGAAGTTTTTCTGGGAGCAGGAAATTGTGCAGCATGCCATATGCTCTCAGATGCTGAATCAAACGCAATGGTGGGTCCAAATTTAAATGAAATTAGACCTGATATTCAAAGAATTATAATGGCAGTTAGAAACGGTATAGGAGTAATGCCTGCAATGGAGGGCATTCTTACTCATGAGGAAATAGAAGCGGTTGCTCACTATACTTCTATAGCTGCGGAACAATAATAAAAATTTTAACTATAATTTTTTATCCAATGTTTAGCTATATCTACTCTTTTGCAGATCCAAATATCCTTAAATTTTTTGATGTAATTTAAAAATTTTTTAAGAGACTGTATTCTACCAGGTCTTCCAATTAATCTACAATGCAAGCCAACCGACATCATCTTTGGTGAAGTTTTTCCTTCCTCATAAAGAGCATCGAAACTATCTTTTAAATAATTATAAAATTGTTCACCTGAATTAAATCCTTGATTGGTTGCAAACCTCATATCATTGTTATCAAGTGTGTAAGGAACCATTAGTTGTTTTTTATTACCTTTTTTTATCCAGTAAGGAAGATCATCACTGTATGTGTCACTACAGTATAAAAAATTACCATTATCAATTACTAAATCTAAAGTATTTTCGCTACACCTACCTGTGTACCAACCAGCAGGTTGATTACCAAAAATCTTTTTTATAGATTTGACTGCAAGCTCCATATCATTCTTTTCTTTTTTCTTTGATACATTTTGATAGTCAATCCATCTCCACCCATGACTAGCAACTTCATAATTTGCTTTTTTTATAGCCAAACAAACTTCTTTATTTCTTTCCAATGCCATACCAACTCCAAAAATAGTAAGTGGAATTTTCTTTTTATTAAATAGATCATGAATTCTCCAAAACCCTCTTCTTGATCCATATTCATAAATTGATTCCATATTTAAGTGTCGACCTTTAATTGGTTTTGCTCCTATAATTTCTGATAAAAATACTTCTGAAGTTTTATCACCATGAAGAGTACAATTTTCTGCTCCCTCCTCGTAATTAAGCACAAATTGCAAAGCTAACTTAGCATTACCAGGCCACTTTACCTTAATTTTTTTGGAACCATATCCCACCAAATCTCTTGGGTATTTTTTTTTCATTTTTTCAAAATAATTTTATCTTTTTTAAATTTATAAATAACAAGATTGTTTCCTTTTCCTTTTCTATCAACAATTAGAAAATTCATATTTTTCATAGAGATCAATGGAAAGTGCCAAATACCAGCATTGTAATTAACCCCAGTTTGTTTTGGGACTAAAAAGGATTGGATTTTATTTACATCTGGTTTATCTCCTTTTGGTGCTACAAATACTAAAAATTTTGTATCTTCCATTGGTATAAAGGCTTGGCTTCCTAAAGGATGTTTTTCCATCATATCAATTTTCATAGGAAACCTTCTTTTTTTTGCTTTAAAAATACTAACAATTGCTTTCCCTTTGTTTTTAGATGCATCTACGTTAATCAAATTATCAAATCTTTTTGCATAACCATCATTAATATTAATAGGATTTTTTTTTGACGTATCTATTAATTGACCAAATTTAGAAAAATTTTTTTTAGTAATTTTTTTTGCTTTTATTATTTTCATCTAACAAAATTTCCGAATGCCCTTATTCTTGAAATTCCACCGTCTGGATAGATATTTATTTTAAGATAATTTTCCTTACTTCTCTTAATTAAGAATTTTTTAAAAATATGTTTCTTGTGAGCTGACAGTTTTGACTTATTTAAAATAAACTTCCAATTTTTTGAATTATTGACAATTGATTTATTGGACAGATCTTTTGAAATGCTTGCAGTTTGAATTGAACAACTATCGGGATAGTTTCCTTTAAAATGATGGGTATCTATCTCTAGTTTTTTTATTAATCCTGGTTTTCCAAATTTTATTATAAGCCAATCAAAGTTTTTTCCTCTACTTCTTCTTGTTTCCCAACCATCTCCCATATTTTTCCCTTTACCAGGTGCTATGATATTTTCAGCCCTGCCGAAATGTTCATTATTACAACCAATAATTGAAGCGCCATTTAAAACAGATGTAAGGTTGATAGTTTTGTTATTTAAAAAGTTTTTCTCCATTTCAATTTTTCCATAAAGCCTTAGTCTTGCAACTCCACCATCTGGAAAAATGTTTAGTCTTATATAATTAAAAACAGATTTGTTGTTTGATTTGAAGTTATGGTTTCGGCTTGGCCCAAGTTTTTTTTTGCTCAGTAAAGAAATCCATTTTGTTTTCTTATTAGGTTTTGTTTTACTTAAGCAACCCTCTAACGAAGCATGTGTTGGCTGATTTCCATTGAAGTGTGTTGTGTCAATGTCTATATCAAATATCTTTCCGGGTTTACCAAGTTTTAAAATTAAATAATCAAAACCTTTTGATCTTCTTCTCCTTGTTTCCCATCCATCCATCCATTTACCATGTTTGTCAAACAATCCATCTTTAAAAACTGGAGTTTCGATGTTTAATATTCTATGAGCAGCTGCAAAAAAATCGTCAGTCTTAAATATAACTTTAGATCCAATTCTTGGATCCGCTAAGTTAATCATTTTTGCATTTATAAATTTTTTCATTTTTTATTTATTTCATTCAAACGAAAGGTTGCGATTTTTTTTACTTGTTTTTTTGCTTCAAGGAATTCATTTTCTACATCACTTTGTATTCTTTGTCTAAAATTATTCAAAATTTCATTTTTATCTTTACCTTTTACAGCAATTATAAAAGGAAAATTAAACTTTTTTTTATATTCTGAATTTAATTTTTTAAATTCTTCATATTCATCATTTGAACATTGGTTCAATTTTGCAGAGGCTTGTTCTGATATAGATTCAGAGGTCATTTTTTTTGCTACAGCAAGCTCAGGATGAGCATTTAAAATGTCTAAAATTTTATTCTTTTCGTAATTTTCATAAATATCAAGCATTTTAGACACAATATCTTCAAAGTTTTTAAATGGTTTTAACTCAAAAGCTTCCATAGCAACTGACTCAGTTTTTTCAAAAACATTACCAAATATAGACAAAAAATCAGACTTGTTAAGATCGTTAATGTTATCTATTGTTCTCATATAACTTTTAAAAATTTAAGTTTGAAATTAAATGATACTATAATTTTATGACAAAGCTCACAACTCATGTTTTAGATGTGTATTCTGGTAAACCTGGCAAAGATATCCTAGTTGAGTTGTTTTATATTAATAATTCAGAACGAAAAAAATTAACGTCAACAAAACTCAATGATGATGGTAGAGCTAATTCACCATTAGCAGAGGGAGATGTTTTCATTAAGGGTAAATATGAATTAATTTTTCATATTGGCGACTATTTTAAAAATATATCTTCAGCTAGCGATGTACCATTTTTGGATGATGTTGTGATAAGATTTGGTATTTCAGATCCCTCACAGCATTATCATGTTCCTTTACTTGTTTCACCTTGGAGTTACTCTACTTATAGAGGTAGTTAAGTGATATCGAGTTCTGTTAAATTTCTATTAAATGACAAGCTTATAGTAATTAAAAATCCCGATCCAAATCAAACGTTACTTAATTATATTAGAACTGAATTAAAAAAGACTGGAACTAAAGAAGGATGTTCAGAGGGTGGTTGTGGCGCATGTACAATTGTTTTAGGTGAATTAGTCGATAATAAAATTGAATATAAAGCAATTAATTCTTGTATTTCTTTTGTACCAACACTGAATGGTAAACAACTTATAATTGTCGAAGATTTAGTTTCTAAAAATGGACAACTTCATCCTGTGCAAGATGCAATGGTGAAATTTCATGGCTCGCAATGTGGTTTCTGCACACCAGGATTTGTTATGTCGTTATTTTCAATGTTTAAAAATAACAAAAATCTTAATAACGAATTAATATCAGATTCTATATCTGGTAATTTATGTCGTTGTACTGGTTACAGACCCATAATTGATGCTGCAAAAAGTTTAAATAAACTAAATAAAAATGATCAATTTTCTAAAAATAAAAATAAAGTTATTCAACAATTAAAAAAAATTAAATCAAAAAATATTTATATTAAAAAAGATGATAAAATTTATTTTTCACCAAAAAATATTAAAGATTTAAAAGGTATAATTAAAAAACATTCTAATTTTAGTTTTCTTGCTGGTGGAACTGACTTATCTTTAAAAGTCACAAAAGAAAGAAAAGAAATTCCGTTTATAATTGATTTAAAAGAAATTAATGAATTAGATTTTATTAAAGTAAGTAAAAATTATTTAGAAGTTGGTTCTGCTACACCTTTAATAAAATTTGAAAAAGAAATTAAAAAATATTATCCAGATTTTTATTTGGTTCTAAAAAGATATGGGTCTGTTCAAATTCGAAATGTTGGAACTATAGGTGGCAATATTGCAACAGCATCTCCAATTGGTGACTCACTGCCAATTCTATTATCTTTAAACGCAGAGGTTTTAATTGAAAGTTTTAACAAAAGAAAAGTGATACCTTTAAATAATTTTTTTCTTGATTACAGAAAAACTAAATTAAAAAACAATGAATTTATACATTCAATAAAAATACCATTATTTAAGAAAAATATTTTTAAGGCATTTAAGATATCAAAAAGATTTGATGATGATATTTCATCTGTTTGTGGATCTTTTAATTTTGAGATTAATAATAATAAAATTAAAGAGGTTTATATTGCATATGGAGGCATGGCTGCTGTACCAAAAAGAGCTAAAGCATGTGAAAAAATTCTTAAAAATAAACCTCTTACCATCAATACTTTTGATCAAGCGAAAAAATATTTAGAAAAAGATTTAAGTCCTATTGGAGACATGAGGGCTAGTAAAGAATACAGACTAGAGATAGCAAAAAATTTATTGATGAAATGTTTTGTAGAAATAAATTCTAATAAGTTATCAAGAGTAAATTAAATGAGTAAAGAGAACTACATTGAGGAAATAAGACCACATGATAGTGCTTATAAGCATGTGAGTGGATATGCAGAGTATACTGATGATATTAATGAACCAAAAAATACCATTTATGGTGCTATTGGTTTAAGCAAAAAAGCCCATGCAATAATCAAAAATATGGACCTCACTGAAGTAAAAAAAAGTGAAGGAGTGATATCGGTAGTTACTCAAAGAGATATCCCTGGTAGAAATGATGTGGGTCCAGTTTTTGATGGTGATCCGATTTTTCCAGAAAAAAAAGTTGAGTTTTTTGGTCAGCCATTATTTGCTGTAGCTGCTACAACTACAGAACTTGCTAGAAAGGCAGTATTAAAAGCCAAAATTACCTATAAAGATTTAAAACCTGTTATTACAATTAAAGAAGCTCTAAATAAAAGGCAATTTTTATTTAAACCTAGAAAAATTAAAAAAGGTAACCCTTCTAAAAAAATAAAAAATTCAAAAAATAATTTAAAAGGAAATTTTACAACTGGAAGCCAAGAGCACTTTTATTTAGAGGGCCAAGCAGCTTTTGTTGTTCCTAAAGAAGACGATAATTTTTTAGTTTATAGTTCAACACAACATCCATCGGAAACTCAACAATTAATTGCAAAAATGTTTAATCAAAAAAGTAATTCAATAAATGTTGAAGTCAGAAGAATTGGAGGTGGTTTTGGGGGGAAGGAAACAAATTTCATGACAGCATGCATTTGTGCCTTGTTGGCAAAAAAATCAGGTCAACCAGTTAAATTAAGATTGGATAGAGATGATGATATAATTTTAACTGGTAAGAGACATGAATTTTTATCTGAATATGAAGTTGGTTTTAATGATCATGGTATCATTGAAGGGTTAAAATTAAATTTATCTTCTAATTGTGGAATGTCACCTGATTTATCAGCAGCAATAAACGAGAGAGCTTTGCTTCATGTGGACAATGCATATTATATTTCAGATATCGAGGTAACAAATAATTTATGTAAAACAAATATTCCAACCTCAACTGCATTTAGAGGCTTTGGTGGAAATCAAGGGATGATGGCTATAGAAAATATTATAGATAATATCGCAAGGTATTTGAAAAAAGATCCTATAGAAGTCAGAAAGAAAAATTTTTATCAAAAAGATAAAAATAATGTAACTCATTATGGAATGACTGTTGAAGATAATGTTATTAATGAAATATTTAAAAAATTAGAAAATAAATCTAATTATAAGAAAAGATATTCATATATAAGAAAATTTAATGAAAAAAATCAATTTAAAAAGAAGGGGATAGCCATTACACCTTTAAAATTTGGTATTTCATTTACTACAATTCATTTAAATCAAGCTGGAGCCCTAGTTCATATTTACACAGATGGAAGTGTTCATTTGAATCATGGAGGAATTGAAATGGGTCAGGGGACTCATACAAAGATTGCTCAGTTAGTGGCAAATTCATTAGGATTGCCATATAATTTAGTTCATATCTCATCAACAAATACGGCCAAGGTTCCAAATACTTCAGCTAGTGCCGCTTCTTCAACAACTGATCTTAATGGAGCAGCAGCTCTAAATGCAGTAGCAAAAATTAAATTAAATTTAGAAAAATTTATTAAGAAAAAATATAAGATCTATAATCAAGAGGCAATTTATAAAGATCAATATATAATATTTGGAAACAGACAATTTGAATTTAAAAGCATAATTCAAGAGGCATATTTAAATAGAATTTCTCTTTCTTCATCAGGCTTCTACTCAACACCAAAAATTAATTTTGATAAAAAAAAATTTAGAGGAAGACCTTTTTATTACTTTTGTTACGGAGCAGCTGTTTCGGAAGTAACTATAGATACATTGACCGGTGAAAATATTCTGGAAAGAGTGGATATCTTACATGATGCTGGTAAACCAATAAATCCAGCACTAGAATTGGGCCAGATAGAGGGCGGTTTTGTACAAGGACAAGGTTGGCTTACAATTGAGGAATTGAAGTGGAAATCAGATGGCCAGATTACAACTTTTTCTCCATCGACTTACAAAATACCTGCAGTAAGTGATATTCCAAAAAAATTTAATGTAGAAATTTTTAAAGAAGGATTAAATAAAGAAAAAGTTGTTAATAAAGCAAAAACAACTGGTGAACCCCCTTTGATGCTAGCCATGAGTGTTTTTTATGCAATAAAAGATGCAGTTGCTTCAATTGGAAATTATCAGTTTGCACCAGAACTAAATGCACCAGCAACCCCTGAAAGAATTTTAATGAGCATTAACAAAATTAAAAATAAAATAAAAAATTAAAATGGAAGATAAAAAAAAATTTATGGCGAAAGCTATTGAACTTTCAATAAATAGTGCAAATACAATTGGCGGTCCCTTTGGAAGTGTTATAGTTAAGGATGATAAGATTATTGCAGAGGGTTCAAATAAAGTTACTTCTTCAAATGATCCAACTGCTCATGGAGAAATAGTAGCAATTAGAGAAGCCTGTAAAAATTTAAATACTTTTGATCTTTCTGGATGCGAGATTTATACATCTTGTGAACCTTGTCCGATGTGTCTCTCAGCAATTTATTGGTCAAGATTAGATAAAATATATTATGCAAATACTAGAGAAGATGCAAAAAATATAGATTTCGATGACTCGTTTATATATTCTGAAATCCCAAAAAAAATTGATGATAGGAAAATTAAAATGGTTCAAATGCTCAGAGATGAAGCTTTAAAAGCATTTGAAATTTGGGATAAAAAAGTAGATAAAATAAAATATTAATGGAATTTTTACCTTATACAATAAAATGGTTAGAAGTTATTCTTAGATGGGGCCATGTATTATTTGCAATATTATGGGTAGGAAATAGTTTTTTATTTAATTACTTAGATAATAATTTAAATAAAAATATAACAAGTGATGATATCGATGGTGAAGGATATCTGATGCATTCAGGTTTTTTTTACAAACTTTCGAGGTTAAAAACATCTCCACCTCAGGATTACTTAAATAGATTGGTAATCTTTAAGTGGCAAAGTTACTTAACTTTTGTAACTGGAATGTTGCTCTTAGTTGTAATTTACTATTATAACGCTGGAGTATTGATGGTTGATAAGCGTGTTCTGTTAATGCCTCCAAGTTATGCTATTATTATCTCGCTTTTATCATTGATTGTAGCTTGGTTTATTTATGATCTTTTATGTAAATCAAAATTAATTGAGAATAATATTTTATTTATATCCTTAGGAATAATTTTGTTAGCAGTTGTTTCATTTGGACTTACAAAACTATTTGGACCGAAATTTGCAATTTTAAGTGTTGGATTAATCATAGGTACTAATATGTTTGGTAATGTTTTTACAGTAATTATCCCCAATCAAATGAACATAATTAGTAGTAGTGAAAGAGGTGAAAAATTTGACATGAGTTTATCTTTGGCAGCAAAACAACGATCAATTCACAATAATTATTCAACTTTTTTAGTTTTGTTTATAATGCTTTCAGGGCATTCGAGCTTTTTAGTTTATCATCAATATAATTGGTTAATATTGTGTGCGATTGCTGTTATTTCTGGTGTAGCAAGACATTATTTTAATTTAAGAGGAAGAAACATTCATAGGTTGTATATTTTAATATCCTCAATAATAGCACTTATCGTTCTTGCAGTTTTAGTTTTATTATTTAAATAAATAGATATAAAAAATTATGCCTGAAAAAATGATTGTCAGCTGGGACGAGTACAATAAAACTGTTGAGAAGCTTGCAATCCAAATTGATGAAAGCGGATATAAACCAACCATACTAATTGGCATCATGCGTGGAGCAGCGCCGATGATAGATGTTTTAAGTAGAATCTTTAAATTAAAATGTGCGTATCTTGCCGTTGAATCTTACAGTGGTAAGGGAGTAGAGGATGAGCAAGGTGATATTGTATTTTCAAGAGAAATGAGTTCGATAGCACCTAATATGGGTGGAAAAATACTTTTATGTGATGATTTATCTGACACAGGAATTACTTTTAACAAAAGTATAGATTGGTTAAAAAAATACGAACCCATTAAGGATAAAATAGAAGACATTAAAACTGCAACATTATTCAAAAAAAAGAAATCAACATTTGAGCCAGACTTCTGTGCAAAGAGACTTCCTGATAATCCTTGGATAGTACAACCCTTCGAAATTTATGAAGAATTAAGGATTGAACAAATCAAAAAAAAACATCAGATATAAAAAAGGCCAGTTAAAAAACCGGCCTTTTAAATTTTTTAAATTGGAAACTGATTACTTAGGTATATCTCCTTCAACACCTTTAACGTAAGTCATCATTCCTGCAAGCATTCCATCATCTGCAGTTTTTCCTTCAGCAACCATCAAGTTACCTTTCTGGTCATAAATTGGTCCTGTGAAAGAATGAACTTTTCCAGATGCTAAATCTGCCTGAAGTTTTTTAACTTTTGATCTCAGGTCAGCTGGCATTTGTGAATCTAAATCTGATATCACAACCATACCATCTCCAATACCATGCCAAGTATCTTTTTGACTCCATGTACCATTTGCAACTGCTTTAACTCTGTCTACGTAATATGGTCCCCAATTGTTTTCAACTGAAGTTAATACAGCTTTAGGAGCAAACTTGTCCATATCACTTGCTTGTCCAAAAGCATATACTCCAGCTTTTTCAGCCATTTGAACAATAGCAGTACTATCTGTATGTTGAGCAATTACATCAGCACCTTGATCGATTAAAGCTTTTGCTGCCTCTGCTTCTTTACCCGGATCATACCAAGTGAAAGCCCAAACAATTTTTGTTTTAATATTTGGGTTAACTTTTTGAGCTGCTAAAGTAAATGAATTGATACCTCTGATAACTTCAGGAATTGGAAAAGATGCAACATAACCAATAATATTTGATTTTGTCATAGTTCCAGCAATTGTTCCTAAGATAGTTCTACCTTCATAGAATCTAGCTGCGTATGTCGAAACATTTGGATGTTCTCTTTTGTATCCAGTAGCATGTTCAAATTTTACATTTGGAAATTCTTTTGCAACTTTGTTAGTTGGATTCATATATCCAAAACTAGTTGTAAAGATAACATCATGACCAGAGTTAGCTAATTGTCTAAGAACCCTCTCAGCATCGGCACTTTCTGGAACACCTTCTACGTAAGTTGTTTTAAATCCGGCAGCTTCAACAGCTTTTCTACCTACATCATGCTGATATGTCCAACCATGGTCACCAGTTGGACCAATATAAACAAATGCTGCTTTAACATCTTTGGCAACTGCAGCTACAGTTAATGTAAATAATAAAACTAAAGAAGAGACGAAAGATCGAATTAAAAATTTATGCATAAATTTATTTCCCCTTTTGATTTTTTAATTATTTAAATTTAGATTAAATTATCTTAAAAAAAATAATTATTTTATAATTAATTGTCTTTATGAAAAGATTTCCCCAGGGAACTAGGAGTACTTAGCCTAATTTTTCTACTATCACGAGAAATTACAACTAAAACTATTATTGTAACGATGTAAGGTAGAGCTGTTAAAAATTGCACAGGAATTCTTACTCCAATTGCTTGCATATGAAACTGAATAATTGTTAATCCACCAAAAATCATAGCACCAATCAAAATTTTAATTGGGTTCCACGTTGAGAAAACCACCAGAGCCAATGCGATCCAACCTCTTCCACCTGTCATATTTTCAATCCACTGAGGAGTATAAATCATGGATAAATATGCACCAGCAAGCCCACTCATTGCGCCTCCATAAAGTATACAAGCATAACGAACTAGCCTAACATTTATTCCTTGATTAGATGCAGACTCAGGTGAGTCTCCTACAGCTCTTACAATTAATCCAATTTTCGTTTTTTTTAAAAAATAGCTAGTTATGAAGGGAAGGGCAAATGCAAAATAAAAAACAATCGAATGTCCAAATAATATTGGACCTAAAAGTGGTATTGTATCTTTTAAACCCTCAAATAAAACAGGAAACTCTTTTCCAGGAATACCTACAAAATTTTTTCCTATCATCGCAGAAATACCAATTCCAAATATGGTAAGTGCCAAACCAGTAGCAACATGATTTGTGATCAATGTTTGAGTCAGGAATGCAAAAATAGTTGAAATTAAAACTCCAGCTAACATTGCTCCAATAATTGCAATAATTAAACTTCCAGTAACAGTCATTAATGCGAAACCTGAAATAGCACCGATGATCATCATTCCTTCAACACCGAGGTTTAAAACTCCAGACCTTTCTGTAATCAGTTCACCACAAGACGCTAGGATTAAAGGAACAGCAGATGCCATGATTGATGCAATTATTAGTCCGATAAAATTTATATCGATGATCATTTTTTTAAACCCATAAATTTAATTTTGAAAAAAAGTAAATAATCCGATGCAAGAAGAAAAAATAAAATCATTCCTTGAAAAACCTGACCAGTATATTTAGGTATTTGCATAAATATTTGAGCTGTCTCAGCACCAAGATAAGTTATTGCAACAACTAGAGATGCAAAGATGATACCAACAGGATGTAAACGACCCAAGAACGCTACAATTATAGCAGTAAAACCATAATCTGGAGAAATTTCTCTATGAAGCTGTCCAATAGGTCCGGTTATTTCTCCAACTCCAGCTAAACCTGCGCAAGCACCACTTATTAGAAAAACAAGGATGATCATTTTTTTACCTTTGTATCCGGCATATTTTGCTGTCTTTAAACTAAAACCCGAAACTTTCATTTGGAACCCTAAATAAGTTTTATAAAAAACAAACCAACTGATAACCACCGCAGCTAAAGCTAAAAATATTCCCGCGTGAATTCTCAGTCCTTCAAATAACAACGGAAGTTTAGCAGAGTCACTAAACTGTCTAGTTTCAGGAAAATTAAACCCCTCTGGATTACTCCAAGGACCAACAACAAGATAGTCCAAAATTAATTTTGAGACATATACCAACATAAGACTTACTAATATTTCATTTGTATTAAAGTAAGTTTTTAAGATTGCGGGTATCGATGCATACAGCATACCACCGATTGCACCAGCTAAAATTACTGTTGGAAGAATGTAAAATCCTTCTTGCTCATAAAACAATAATGCAACTCCTCCAGAAACTATCGCCCCGAAAGTTAATTGTCCTTCGGCTCCAATATTCCAGTTATTACTTTTAAAACAAAAAGATAAACCGATTGCTATTAAACAAAGAGGTGTAGCTTTTAATAGTAATTCACTGAAACCATATTTATCTGCAATTGGAACTATGAAAAAAAATTTAAGAGCTTCAAATGGTTTAAAACCTAAAATAAAAAAAATCAAACCTCCCGCTACTAATGTTAGAAAAATAGCTAACACAGGTGTAAAGAAAAAAATAGCTCTTGATGGTTGATCTCTTTTTACGATTTTAATCAATTTGCTCCTCCCATTAGTATCCCAAGTTTTTCAGAGGTAACTTCTTCAGCATTCATAATTTTTGACAATTTTCCTTTATGAATTACTGAAATTTTATCACTTAATTTTAATAACTCATCAGTATCTGTAGATATTAATATAATTGATTTATTTTGTTCATTAATTTTAATCAATGTTTCGTGGATATAATTTATTGCTCCAACATCTAGACCCCAAGTTGGATTAAAACAAATTAATAAATCTGGAGAAGTTATTAATTCTCTTCCAATAATTAATTTTTGAAGATTACCTCCGGACAAAAATTGGCTTTTTAATTCAATGTTGTCCGTATTAACATTAAAATCTGAAATTATTTTTTTGGAATGCTCTTTAATTTTGTTTTCGTTTATTAATCCATTATCAAAAAAATTTGATGATTTAAAATTGTTTAGAGCTACATTTTCAAAAATTTTCATTTGTGGAATTGCAGCCTGCTCAAGCCTATCCTCTGGAGAAAAGGCCATCAAATATTCTCTTCTTTCTTGAGGATTTAAATCTCCTATGTAATTATTCTTAAATTCTATAGAGTTCTTTTCCGAAATAATTTCACCACTTAATACTTGAAATAATTCACTTTGTCCGTTTCCTGATATACCAGCAATTCCTAAACACTCCCCTCGATTAACAGAAAAATTAATATCCATTAAATTTGTTTCAAAAGGATCTTCACTTGTAAAATTAAGATTCGTTATTTTAATTAATTGATCTGATGAGGTTTTTGCTTTTTTTTTCTTAATTATTTTTAGGTTCTGACCCACCATTTTGTTAGCAAGTGACTCAATATTTTCGTTCTTTATTTCACTTACAGAAACTAACTTTCCTCTTCTCATTACAGCAACTTCATCACAAAGCTGCATAACTTCCTTTAGTTTATGTGTAATATAAATAATTAAAATTCCTTCTTCTGAAAATTTTTTCAAAGATAAGAATAATTCACTCGTTTCTTGTTCAGTTAATACAGATGTTGGTTCATCCATAATTAAAACTTTTGGACTCCTTATTAGGCATCTTATTATTTCCACTTTCTGTTTTTGACCTGCTGATAGATTTAGAACAGGAATATCAAGATCAATTGAAAAATTATATTTTTTCATAATTGTATCAATTTTTTCTCTTAAACTTTCCCTTTGTTCATCTGAATCTATTATTAAGTTTTCAAATACTGATAAAGTTTCAAAAAGATTAAAATGCTGGAATACCATTCCGATATCATTTTTTTTTGCATCTAATGGCGAATTAAGCTTTAGATTATTTTCATTTAAATAAATTTTACCTTCGTCAGGAATGATGACGCCTGATAGAATTTTAACTAGTGTAGATTTTCCAGCACCATTTTCTCCAAGAAGAGCATAAATTTTACCACTATTAAATTCGAGTGAAATATTATCGTTTGCAACACACCCAGGATATATTTTAGTTACATTTGAAATTTTAAGGTTTGTATTCATTAATTAATTTAATGGTATAGAATTTCCATCCTTATTTTCCTGATATTGAATTGATAATTTTTGATATTTTTTTTTAATTTCGTGTAATTGATTTAAAATACTTTCTTTTTTTGGAGAAGGTAAATTTTTAATAAGTAAATTTATATTCTGACTTTTCCAATAGGAATTTTCTTTATTATATTCTCCATCATTAATTTTAAATACTTCTTTGAGTATATTTAAATCATGTGGAATATTAAATTCATCATTTGTGGCAATATACGGAAACAAATAATAAAAATTATCAAATCCAGAAAATGTGATTGCACTTAAACACATACTGCAGGGCTCATGAGAACTTAAGAACATGCAGTCTTTTTCTTTTGGTCTTGTATTTGCGTCTAACTCATAAAATTTTTTAAGAGTATGCATTTCTCCATGCCACAACGGATTTTCTATTTCATTATTTGTTTCTGCAACTACAAGCGATAAATCATCTTTTTTAATTATGGCTGCCCCAAATATTTTACTACCCTTGGCAACACCTATTTCAGTTAAGGGTAAAACTTCTTTTAAAAATATATTTAGTATCTTTTCTAGGGCTTTTTCATTCATATGCTTGAACCATCAAATAAAGAACACATTTGTTACTATAATTAAACTTAAAAGTAATAAGAAATAAATTATTTATACAACTTAAAAGTTAATAATTTATGAAACAAAAAATGTTAATTTAAACTTATGTCAAAATTAAAATCTGCAATAATTCTTGTAATTATATTAATTTTTTTTTCAGGGTGCCAAACCGTTAAAGATAAAACAGATGCTATTGTTGAAAAGGAAAATGAAAAATTAAGTAAATTTCTTGGGAAATCAGCTAGTGAACTTCAGATGGAGCTTGGAAAACCAGACGAAGACTTTAAAAATGCTAAAGGCAATTTTGAGCTAGTTTATAATAGTAAAAAATACCTTGTTCCATGTGAACGGAGGTTTGAAATAAATTCAGAAAATATAGTTGTGGGTTTTGTTTCAAACGGTTGCTTTTAAAATTTATTAATTAAAATAAATCTGCTCATTATAGGTTTTTTTTACTATCTAAATTGGAGTTGTTCTAAATTAATCAGTTTTTTTATATTAATTCATAGCCAATAATGTAACGTCTATTTAGTTAACGACGGAGGTTATATGGCTTCAAGAAAATCAAAAGTGGGCTCTACAAACAGTCCGGATAAAAAACTTCCATTAAATAAATCCATACCTTTAGGAATTCAGCACGTACTAGCAATGTTTGCGGGTAATATAACGGTTCCTATTATTGTGGCTGGAGTTTTTGGTCAAACGCCTGAACAAAAAATATTTTTGATTCAAATGGCTTTGTTTGTTGCGGGAGTTGCAACAATTATCCAAACAGTTGGATACAAAGAAATTGGTGCAAGACTTCCTATTGTTCAAGGAACAAGTTTTGCGTTTATACCAATCATGCTACCATTTAAAGCAGCAGGATTAGGTGCAGTATTTACAGCAGCATTCATTGGAGGAATTTTTCAAATTTTTATTGGAAAAGTTTTAAAACCAATAAGACATCTATTCCCACCATTAGTCACTGGTATAGTTGTGTTAATGATCGGATTTAGTTTGCTTAAAGTTGGCTTCATGTATGCTGGTGGAGGTGGATGGTTAATGAACAATAAACCAGAAATCTTTGCAAATGCAAATCACTTAACGGTTGCTTTCACAGTGTTTATAGTTGCTATCTTTTTTAATCTTAGAGGCAAAGGCATGGCTTCTGCAGGATCAATTTTAATTGGAATAGTAGCCGGCTTCATAGTTGCAGCAGCACTAGGGATGGTAAACTACGGAAAAATTTCTTCCGCATCATGGTTTGCATTTCCAATGCCACTTCAATATGGAATTGATTTTGTACCTGGTGCAATAATTCTAATGTTGTTTATGTCAGTTGTTACTACAATTGAAACAATTGGAGACATTAGTGCTACGACAATGGGTGGTGCTAAACGAGAGGCAACAGATAAAGAAATATCAGGTGGAATTATGGCAGATGGTGTTGGTACTGCATTTGGTGCAATATTTAATGCGATGCCAAATACATCTTATTCTCAAAATGCTGGACTAGTTGCGTTTACAGGAGTTGTAAGTAGACACGTTGGAACTATAGCTGGAATAGTTTTGGTTCTTATGGGATTATTTCCAAAATTAGGTGGAATAATTGCAGCGATGCCAGAGTCTGTTATAGGTGGAGCAGCAATTATTATGTTTGGTATGATTGTAGCTGCTGGTATTAAATTGATTTCAAGGGCAGAAATGGATCAAAGAAATTTATTAATCTTAGCTCTATCTCTATCTTTTGGAATTGGGATGTCATTGTTACCAGACTTTGTGAAAAATATTCCTGATTTTGGAATAAGTTTAAAACTACTGTTAACAACCGGACTTATACCTGCTGGATTATTAGCATTTGTTTTGAATGCTATAATGGCAAAGAAATAATTAATTTAAACTTGTGGGGAGAAATCCCCACAAGTAAGGTTTAAGACTTATTTAATTTCAATAAGCTTCTTTTTTTTATGTTCTGGAATTATTCTTTCACAAGATATTGTTAAAAGACCATCTTTAAGCTCAGCACCATTAACTTTTACATCATCAGCTATAGTGAATGATCTTGCAAATTGTCTTTGAGAAATACCTTTATGAATTATTTCTCCATCAACATCACTGTTCTCAGATTTATTAACTTGTTTTGTTCTAACTGTTAATAAGTTATCCTCAAACTCAACCTCTACGTCTTTTTTGCTAAAGCCAGCCAATGCCACTTCAATTGCATAGTTGTCTTTGCCTGTCTTTCGTATGTTGTATGGTGGATAATTTGACTGCATTGTCAAATTCCCATTTCCCAACATATTTTCAAATTGGTCGAACATATCATCAAAACCAATTGAAAAAGGTCTAAGCGAGTTAAATATAGATAGATCCTTACTTGTCATAATATCCTCCTTTTTTTAAGCAAGTTTATTTATGCAAGCCCCGTTAGGCGACTTACCAAATTCATATGGGAATTAATTTTTTTTTTTCAAGATTGAATATGTACTAAATTTTATTTGAAATTTTTAATGCAAATGCATAATCAATCGCAATTTCTTCTATTGCACCATCTCTTCCTGATTTTCCACCATGACCAGCATTCATCTCAGTTTTTAAAAGAAGTAAATTATCATCTGTTTTATAGTCTCTTAGTTTTGCTGTGAATTTTGCAGGTTCATCAAACAAAACTCTATTATCACTTAAACTTGTTGTAATTAAAATATGTGGATAATCCATTTTTTTAATATTGTTATAGGGTGCATATGAAAAAATATAATCAAAGTGTTCTTTATTTTCTTTTGCATTTCCAAATTCGTCAAATTCTCCTACAGTTAAAGGTAAAGAATGATCTAGATTTGTTGTTAAAGAATCTACAAAAGGAACAGCCATGATAATTCCTAAAAATAATTCAGGAGATTGATTGATTACAGCACCCATTAATAATCCTCCTGCAGAGCCACCCATACCAATAATTTTTCCTTTAGAGGTATAATTTTTTTTTATCAGGTATTTTGCTGCATAAATATAGTCTTCAAACGTATTTTTTTTGTTTATTAACTTTCCTTCTTTCCACCATCTCATACCTTTTTCCATCCCACCTCTGATATGAGCTGTCGCCCATATAATATCCCTATTTATTAAACTTAATCTTGTGGAGGAAAAACTTGGATACATTGAGTTTCCATAAGATCCGTAACCGTACAACAAAAGATTTGCAGAACCATCAATTTTAGTCTCTTTGTGTCTCGTGATTGTTAGTGGCACCATTCTTCCATCATGAGATTCAAACTCGACTCTTTCAACTATGTAATCATCTTTGTTATGTCCAGATGGAATTTCTTGTTCTTTAACAAGTTCTTTAGATTTATTTGATAGATTATATTTATAAACTCTAGATGGTGTTTTAGGAGATGAGTATCCTAAATATACTTCGTCTGTATCTCTATCTTTTTGAGTTAATGTAACTCCTGGTACATAAACTTTTTCATCAGAAAAAATTAATTCCTCTTCTAAGTTCGTAGAAATATTTTTAACAAACAATTTATCTAAAGCACCTGATGTTTCACCTCTAATAATCCAATTTTTAAGAAATGTTAGTCCACCAATTAAAACTTCATCTTTAGCTGGTATGAATGTCGTCCAATCTTGTTTCTCTAAATTGTTGCAAATGTCTATTTTAAAGTCTTCAGCATTTTTATTTGTATGATTGTAAAATTTATTACCCCATGAATTTACAGAATAGAGAACACCCCTCTCTCTTTTAATAATAAGTTTGGGAGATGGATTTATTTCATCTGATTTAAAATAATATTGCTCTGAAGTGTTGTGATCAGAAGTATTTATAAAATAATATTTTTCATCTGAACTAATCCCAATACCAACCGTAAATGCCTCACTATTTTCCTCAAATATTAATTCATCTTCAGTATCAAAATCTCCAATTTTGTGCCTATAAATTTTTCTTGCTCTATGATTTTCATCTAGTTTTGAATAGAAAATATATTTATCATCTAAACTAAATGTTATACCTCCTGAAGTTTCAGTAATTTCTTTAGAAATTATTTTATTTGTTTCTATGTCTCTTATATAAATTGTATAATATTCAGATCCTTTAATATCTAATGAGTATCCAAGATATTTATCATTGTTACTTACCTCTAAATCTCCAACTCCAAAATATTCTGTTTTAAGTTTTTCCTTTTCTTTATCTCCGTTCCATATTTCTTCTATATTTTTTGAACCAATTTTTTTTCTAAGTTTTATGGAATAGTTTCCTTTTGCTGTAGTTTTTGTCCAATACTCATATGTATGATCTTTATAAGGCAAAGATTCATCATCTAATTTTATTCTACCTTTAATTTCATCAAATAATTTTTTTTGAATATTTTTAGTATCTTTTAAGTGATAATCGGTATAAGCGTTTTCTTCTTCTAAATATTTTTTAACTTCCGAGTCTAGTTTTGATTTATCTTTAAGAACTTCTAAAATATTTTTTTGATGTATCCAGCTGTAATTATCTTCCCACTCTATATTGTGACAAGATTTTATCTCTAGTTTTTTTTTCAGTTGTGGTACTTTCATTTTTATAGGAAATATATGAATATTATAATTTATACAGTATTAATTTTAGCAGGTTTATATTTTTTACTAAGATATTTAACTGGAGTTGCATCAAAAAAAATATCCAAGGGACTAAGAATTTTATTATTTCTAATATTGGCTGTTTTTGCAGTATTATTTGCAATAGGTGGAAAAGTTTTATTAACTCTACCTCTCACACTTGCAAGTTTAGCACTTTTAAAATTAAAGGGTCTTTCCATTTTTCAATTAATTTCTCTATATAGATTAATCCAAACTTTAAGAAATTCTGGAAGGTTTTCTTTTAACAATCAAAATCCCTCGAATTTAAGTACGATGTCAACTCAAGAAGCATATAGAATTTTAAATTTAAATCCTTCAAAAAGCATAACAAAAGAAGAAGTAAATAAAGCATACATTAAAATTCAAAAAAAAATACATCCAGATATTTCTCCAGAAACATCAAGACTGTCTTCTTTGGTAAATGAAGCAAAAGAAATTGTTTTAAGAGACATAGGTTAAATTATTTAATCTTTACTAAATTTAATTTTTATATAAATTTTAAGTATGAATAATATTAAAGGGATATACGCTGCATCAATGTCAGTATTAAATGAAAACCTGACATTAAATATTGATAAAACAATAGACCATGCAGAGATGGTTATTGACCAAGGTTGTCATGGTGCTGCAATCTTTGGAAGTACTGGGCAGGCACAACTTATTCCTATTTCAGAAAAGATTAATTTATTGAATAAACTTGCTACAAACAAATACAAAGACAAATATTTAATTGGAACTGGCCTTAATTCATTAGGAGATACAATAAATCTTATGAGAGTGGCTAGATCATTAAATTTTGAAAAATTCTTAATTATGCCTCCTGCTTACTATTTGTATGGAGACAGTGAAGTAATTGATTTTTATAGCAAAATTGTTGAGGCAATTCCTGAAAGTAAAATTATTCTTTATAATTTTGAAAAATTATGTGGATATAAATTTAGTGTAGAATGTGTCAAAGAACTTGTAAAAAGATTTCCAAATCAAATAGTTGGAGTGAAAGATAGTTCTTATAATCTTTTTGAAAATTTAAAGTTAGATAATTTTTCTGTAATGCCTGGCTCCGAGTCAAAGCTACTAAAAGGACTTGAACTAGGATGCTCTGGCATCATTACAGCTACTTGCAATGCTACAGCAGGATTGGCAAGAAAAGTTTATGATGATTTTGGCAAGGGTACACCTCAAACAGTTAATGAAAAACTTTGTGAAGTTAGACGTGAGTTTGAAAAGTATAATCTTATCTCTGGGCTTCATACTTTTTATAAAAAAAAGGAAAATATCTACGAAAATTTATTACCTCCTTTAAGAGTTTTAGATACTCAACATGAAAAAGAACTTATTAACAATTTAGAAAAACTTAACTTTTCAATTAAATCTTTAATGGCAGCATAAAATGCAATTAGCAAGATTCCTAAACAGTGTTTTTAAGAAAGATGGATTTATATTAGTTGATGCTAATTCTAAAAATTATATTATTGGAAATCCCAAAAGTGACAATCCTATTAAAGTTAAAATTTTAAACAAAAATCTTCATTATAAGCTGTTATTTCATCCAGATCTTTATTTTGGAGAAGCTTATACGGATGGTGAGATAGTTATTGAAAATGGAAGTCTTACTGATTTTCTAGATTTATCATTAATGAATTTTGGAAGAGGGGATTTAAATGTTTTTAGTTATTTAATCAATAGATTGAGGGGTTCTTATAGATACTTAACTAATTTCAATTTTATTAAAAAATCAAAAATGAACGTTTCTCATCACTACGATATCTCAGATGATCTTTATGACTTGTTTCTAGATCCTAAAAGACAATACTCTTGCGCTTATTTTAAAAACGAGACCGATAGTTTAGAAATTGCACAAAACAACAAAATTCAACATATAATTAAAAAATTAAATATAAAACCAAATCAAAAGGTTTTAGATATAGGATGTGGATGGGGTTCACTAGCAATAGATATTGCTAAAAGTGCAAATTGTGAAGTTACAGGAATAACACTCTCAGAAAACCAATTTAATTATTGCAAAAAAAAAGCGAAGGAACTTAATTTAGAAAATCAATTAAATTTTAAATTAATGGATTATAGAGAGCTTAATGAAAAGTTTGACAGAATAGTTAGCGTTGGAATGTTTGAACATGTCGGTAGAAAATTTTATAAAAAATTTTTTTCACAAGTTGAAAAATTATTAAAAGATGATGGAGTGTCTTTAATTCATACTATTGGATCTGTAAATCCACCAAGGGATCCACACCCTTGGATTACGAAGTATATATTTCCAGGTGGTTACACTCCAAGCTTGAGTGAAGTTACAACGCCAATAGAAAAAGCAGGTTTAATCGTTGCAGATATTGAGGTTTTGAGAATGCATTATTCTCATACCCTAAGACATTGGAAAGAAAATTGCCTTAAAAATAAAGAGAAAATAATTCAAATGTTTGACGAAAGATTTTTCAGAATGTGGGAATTTTATCTCGCTGGTTGTGAGATGGCATTTAAATGGGGTGATCAAGTTGTATATCAATTTCAATTAACAAAAGATTATTCATCAACTCCAGTTACAAGAGACTATATTTATCAATAAATTATTGATAGATATTAATTTCCTTAAAATGAAAAAAAAGAAAAAAAAGTTAAAAAAAAACGTTTCTAAAAACAAAAATAAGCGAAAAACTAAAAAAACTTTTAAAAAATCAAAAAAAAGAAATTTAAAAAAAACAAAAGTAAAACAGAAAAAAACTTTAAAAAAAAGTAAAATTAAAAAAACAAAAAAAGTAATAAAAAAATTTAAATCAATTAAACCAAAGCAAACAAGTTTTCTTTTAAAGTTAATAAATTTTCAAAATTCTTTAAAACCCGAACTTAAGTTTAAAATAAATTTAGGTTTTGAAAAATATATTCAAGCATTTTTTGACAAAATATCAGATACAATTTCTCAATACAGAGTGCTTAAAAAGGATGAAGCAAGAAGGTTAAAATTAGAAAAACAAGAAAAAGAGAGATTAGAAAAGATTGAAATTGCAAAAGAAAAACAAAAAGAGGCTGAACTAAAGGTTAAATTAAAAGAACAAGCTCTAAAAGATGAAATTAGATTAGAAAAACAAAGAACAAAAGAAATAAAATTATTTTTAAGAAAAGAACAAGCTCTTTTAAGAATTGAACAATCAGAAAAACAAAAGCAATTTTTACAACAATTAAAATTAGATAAGCAAATTGAAAAATTTAGAGTTAGAGAGGTAAAAGAATTAGAAAAATTAGAAAAAATTTCCTTAAAAGAAAAGAGAGAGGATTATGCTGGTTTACAACAAAGAATAGAAAAACTAAAAGAAAAATATCGAATTATAAGAGATCAAAAAATTAGGGAAAGAGTAGAGGCTTTAGGAGTAAAAATTCAAGGAGACGAAGATAGAGAAACACTTCTACAAAAAGAAAAAGAATATACTTTAGCTAGACAAAAAATTGAGTTTGCTCTCGAAAGTTTTTACAGAAGTGCTAGCAGTTTAGTGTTTCAATTAAACAAAAGACACATAACAAGGCATATGTCTATCTTTAGATGTATAGACAGAAGGTTTGAAACAGGAGAAATATTTGTTAAATGGGATGAAGCTTTAGATGATGAATGGCTTTTATTAATTTATATAAAAAATAATTCACCAGATGAAGGAATAGTTATTGAAGATAAAACCAATCCTGAAAAAAATATATCTCACGAGTTTAAAAATAATGAAATATTTAAGGCCTCAGATACTATGGTTGATGCGCTCACTCAATTAATCGCAAGAAAAAGAGCCAAAAATATCAATTAAATTATCTTATATAATTAAGTATCATTAAGAATGTTATTTTCTTCAATACTAATGATTATATTATATCTAATATTAAAATATGTTCTTGCGTGGATAAGGTATTTTAATAGCCTCGATTCTAGATTGGGCCAATCTACATGGCGATGGAGTTATGATTATCCTGTAGTTGGTGAAAGAGATATTTCGGATTTAGATGATAAAATTTTTGTAAGATTGAGGAGAAAAAGAAATAGAGTTATAACTCTTATGTATTCAATACTATTGATAATGTTCTTGCTATCAATGTCTTTACTAAGTGAATTTTTAATATTTTTCTTAACTTAGTTTTTAAGTTGCTTTTTATTTTTTAAATATAAAAAAAAAGCAATCATTTCGTAAACATATTTAAAGATTGTAAAAACTATTGGTAGTTTAAAAAATTTATACAAAAATTTATATTTAGGAATTTTTTTCCAAACATAAAGAAATGCCTCTGCGCCCTGAATAATTTTACCATTTTCTTTAACATGTAGTCTTCTTAATAATTCTTTATCATTTCTTGAAGTTTCTTTTTCAGCATCTGAATTATTAGTTATATCTATCCAGTCAATATCTTTGATATTTTCTTTTTTATATAAGTTAATTTCCGATCTACAAATTTTACAAGAATTATTAAAATATACTTTCATATAATAATAATTAACTTTTAGTAAGAAATTGTACATGCGTAAAATGATCAGTTGAAAATTATCAACAAACCACTATTTAAGATGAATGAGTGATTTCTTTAATAAATCTGATTTAACAAGACAGCACGCAGATAAAATAGTATCTGAAACACTAAATAATTGTGATGATGGTGAGCTTTATTTAGAGGAGTCTAAATCAGAGTCAATTTTGTTAGATGATAATAAAATAAAAAGCTCAAATTATAGTTCTGATTTAGGATTTGGTTTTAGGGCTATCTCAAACGAGGTTGTTGCTTATTCATATTCAAATGAAATCTCAAAAGATTCACTAAAAAATTCCTCAGAAAATCTTAAATCAACTCTGAAATCAATTAAAGGGACATATAATCATGAAATTCCAAAATCTAATAAAAAATTTTATGAAGATATTAATCCAATTGAACAAAAAACTTTAGACTCGAAATTAGAAGTCTTAAATAAAGTAAACGATTTTTTAAGAAAAAAAGATGGATCAGTAAAGCAAGTGACTGCTAGTTTTGCTGGTGAGCAAAAATCAATAGAAATTATTCGATCAGGTGGAGAGGCGCTTACTGATGTACGTCCATTAATTAGATTTAACGTCTCTGTGATGTTGGAAAAAAATGGAAGAAAAGAAACAGGTGTATATGGAATTGGTGGCAGACAATCTTATGATGATTATTTAAAAAATGATAATTGGAAAAATGTTTGTGAGGAGGCTTTTAGAATTGCATCAGTAAATTTAGAGAGTAAACCAGCACCTGCTGGTGAGATGAAAGTAGTCCTAGGACCTGGTTGGCCTGCTATATTAATTCATGAAGCAATTGGTCATGGTCTAGAAGGAGATTTTAATAGAAAAAAAACATCAGCATTTCATGATCTTATGGGAGAAAAAGTTGCAAGTGAAGGTGTAACAATTGTTGATGACGGAACGATAGATAATAGAAGAGGTAGTCTAACTATTGATGATGAGGGAACGCCAACTGAGCGAACAGTTTTAATTGAAAATGGTATTCTTAAAAACTTTATGCAAGACAGGCACAATGCAAGATTAATGAATACAAGATCTACCGGATCTGGAAGAAGAGAAAATTATAGACATATTGTTTTGCCAAGGATGAGAAATACAATGATGTTAAGTGGCAATCAAACTCAAGATGAAATGATTAAATCTGTTGATAAAGGAATTTTTGCAGTAAGTTTTGGAGGCGGCCAGGTAGATATTACATCTGGTAAGTTTGTATTTAATTGTACTGAAGCTTATGAAATAAATAATGGTAAAATTGGATCTTCAATTAAAGGTGCAACACTTATTGGTGATGGACCATCAATACTTAAAGAGGTATCGATGGTAGGAAATGATATGATGCTAGATCCAGGCATAGGAACTTGTGGAAAAGCAGGACAAGGAGTTCCAGTGGGAGTTGCTCAACCTTCAATTTTGATCGATAAAATGACAGTTGGTGGAACAAAACTTTAAAGTATTATGGTTAAGGATCAAGAATTTCTAAAATCGAAAGCTTCATATTGTTTAGATTTAGCAAAAAAAATGGGAGCAACTGATGCAAGTGTTACAGTTGGTCACTCAATTTCTGAAACAGTTAATTTTAGAAATAAATCACTAGAGGCCTCAGATAGATCAGATGGATTAGCATTAAGTATAGAAACTTATTTAGGCAAAAGAAGATCATCAATTTCATCATCAAATTTACTAGATGAAAATATAAAAACATTAATTGAAAAGTGCTTTGAAACTACAAAAATTACACCAGAAGATGAATTTAATTCTTTGCCTGATAAAAATTTATTAGCCAAACAAATTAGTAGCCTTAATTTGTATGATGAAACAAGATTCGAAAACGATAAAAAAATAAAATATTTAAAAGACTTAGAGGAATCGGCTTCATCTGATAAACAAATCATAAATACAGAATCTAGTTTCACTGAAAATAAATCAAATTTTATTTTAGCTAACAGTGACGGTTTCTGTGACGGTTATAAAACCTCTTCTTTTGCTGCTTCTTGTGTAACAGTTGCAAAAGATGAAAATAGCATGGAAAGAGACTACGAATTTTCTAGCAAACGTCATTTGTCTGATATTAAGCAAGCAACAGATCTCGGAAATAAAGCTGCCAAGCAAACTATTAGAAAATTGAGCCCTAAAAAAATTGGAAGTGAAAAGATCAGCATAATTTTTGATAAAAGAATTTCAAAGGGAATGTTAAGTGCTTTTGCAAGTGCAATATCTGCCTCTGCAATTGCAAGAGGTACTTCATTTTTAAAAAATAAAATTGATCAACAGGTTTTTGCTAATTCGATAAATGTAATTGATAAACCAGATATAATTAAAGGAATGGGCTCTCAAAATTTTGATTCAGAAGGTGTAAATTCAAATACATTACAACTTATAGAGAATGGAATACTTAAAAATTATCTTGTGGACACTTACAATGGAAAAAAATTAAATTTAAAATCAAATGGAAGAAGTGGTGGTACTACCAATTTATATTTTGAAAAAGGAAATATAAGCTACGAAGATCTTATGAAAAAAAATTCAAGAAGTCTTTATATTACTGAAACTATTGGCCACGGATCTAACCTAGTAACAGGAGATTATTCAGTAGGTGCCACTGGTTTTTTAGTTGAAGATGGAGAATTTAAATTTCCTGTTAATGAAATAACAATTGCTGGAAATTTTAAGGATATGTTCAAAAATATAATTTTAGCTAATGATTTAGAATTCGAATATTCAGTCAATTCACCAACTATGATGATAGAAGGTATGACTGTTGCAGGAAAATGAGTAGTTATTGTGTAATTGGCTCTGGTATTTCTGGAGCAACAATAGCTAATTTGTTAAGTAAAAAAAATTCTGTACACATTTATGATAAAGCTCGGGGCCCAGGTGGAAGATCTTCTTTTAAAAGATTAAATAAGACTAAAGGATTTGATCATGGTGCACAATATATTTCTCCAAAAACAATTCAATTTAAAAAATTTATTACTAATTTATGTAAAAAAAAAATTCTAAAAAAATGGAGTGGCAAACATATTTTTTTAAACAAATTAAAAAAAGAAAATAAAAATCATGTTAAAATAATTGGCTGCAAGGGTAACAATGATATTAGCAAACATTTAATAAAGAATATAAATTGTAATTTTCAAAGTGAGTTAGAGAAGATTAAATTTGTAAACAAAAAATGGAAGCTAGTATTTAAGAACAATAAAACAAAATATTATGATAAATTGGTATTAACTTGCCCATTCCCACAATTAAAAAAATTATCAAAAAAATTTATTAAGGATTCATTCATTAAGCAAAAAATCAAAATGGATGCAAATATTACAGTCATGATCGAAATTAAAAAAACAAATAAAAACATATCAAGTTATTTATTTAACGATAAAATTTTAGGTTGGGCGGCTAAAGAAAATAGTAAAAAAAGATTTAAAAGTAATAATGATTTATGGACTTTACAAAGCACAAACCTATGGGCAAATAAAAAAATAAATAAAAATAGAGAGAATAAAGAAAAAAATTCAAAGATTTTAATTGATCGATTTTTTAAACTTACCAGAATTAAAAAAACAAAAATATTAACTTCATTAAATCATGGTTGGAAATATTCCTCAAACTCTACGCCCTTTAAAATCAAAAGTTATTGGAATACTAAATTAAATTTAGGTGTGTGTGCAGATTGGTTTGTAGGTCCTAGAGTAGAGGCCGGATGGATAAGTGCAAATGATCTTTATAAAAAAATAAATAAATAATTTTATTCAAGATTTTTTAAGCGATATTCCCAATTTCCCATTCTCTCATATGTAATTTTAACAATCACTGAAGTTTTTTTATCAAGCCAAATGTCAAAATTTAATTTTTTATCTTCAGGAAGAGACATGTCTTTAGAGGTAAGTTTGAAATGATCTGTTTCGTATTGTTTACCATTAATTGAAATGTTTTCCTTGCCAATAAATGTAACAATTTGTTCTTTAATACTTCCAGAAATAGGACTTATTTGGCTTTCTGCTTGTAAAATTTTATGACTCCACCAATTTCCAATAATATTTTTAATAGAAGCTTCACCTGAGTATGAAGATCCTTTGATGTCAAATTTCTTATTATTTTTATCCAGTTTTAAGTTTACAAATTTTTCTTTTTTATTTTGAAGCGTCTTTGATTGAAAAGATATTAAATTATCTTTTAAATAAATTTCTTCTCCATATCCCTCTACTTTAAATATTGTTGCAGATAGGAGTTTTACCTCAAATTTATATTGATTTTTTACTATCGTTTTTTCACCATCTCTTTTAAAAAAATAATTGTTATACCCAATTACTTCATCATTTCTCAATATCTCCATTTCTATTTTGTCAAATTTGTTATAATGACCAATATGAGCTAAAGAAATTGATGAGAAAAATGTTAAAAGTAAAATAATTACAATCTTTTTCATTTGCTGATTACAATATTAGAATTTTTCATTAATAGATATAGCTTATTATAATTATGTTTTTAAAAATAAAAAAAATTCCAAAAGTAAAATGGAGCTCAGAAAAACCATTTAATTTTAAACCAAAGTTTTCTACATTTTTTTTCTTATGTTTTGGTTTGTCTTTATTTGGATTAGGTGAAGGATTATTAATTGTTTCATTCACAGGAGCCTCTCCTTGGAGTGTTTTAGCCCAAGGTATTTCCTTAAATATTAATTTAAGTATTGGAACTATTACATTATTAATAAGTATTGCTGTTTTAATTTTATGGATCCCTCTTGGACAAAAACCAGGGATAGGTACAATATTTAATGCTTTGATAATTGCAATTATGATTGATCTTTGTATCAAATATGTTCCAACACCATCAAATTATATTTATCAATTAATTTTAGCTGTAATTTCTGTAATCATGGTAGGAATAGGTGGGGGTATTTACTTAGTATCAAATTTAGGAGCCGGTCCTAGAGATGGGCTTATGATAGGATTACAAAAAGTAACACATTTTCCTATAGCTGTTGTAAGAGCAACATTAGAAATTTCAGTTGTTAGTATTGGATGGTATTTAGGAGGAACAGTAGGGGTTGGAACCTTATTGTTCGCATTTGGTATAGGCCCATGTGTTGCGTTAGGACTTTATTTAGTTGATAAAACTTTTGATTAGGCTGCAGCTATAGCTTTTTCGCTTTTTTTTCTTTCGTGAGGATCAAGAATTGCTTTTCTCAATCTACAAGAGTCTGGAGTTATCTCTAAAGCTTCATCTGTATTAAGCATGCTTAATTGTTCTGCAATTGACATTTTTCTTACTGGTGTGAGCACAACATTTTCATCGGTACCTTGAGTTCTCATATTAGTCAATTTTTTACCCTTCATTACATTAATGATCATATCACCTGGTTTAGGTGAAAGACCAACAATCATTCCAGGATAAACAGAGTCATTGTGTGTAACAAACATTTCTCCTCGAGCCTGTAAGTTAAATATAGCGAATGCAACAGCTTTTCCTTGTTCCATTGAGATTAACGCTCCATTTCTTCTACCTTCCATTTCTCCTTCAAAAGGACCATAGCTATGGAATATTCTGTTGATCACCCCATTTCCTTTTGTAAGTGTAAGAAATCTACTTGTGTACCCCATTAAGCCTCTAGTAGGCGCATGAAAAATTAATCTTTTTTTATTAGTTCCAGTATCTTTTAATTCTACTAATTTACCTTTTCTCCTGTTCATTGAATCAATTACTTTTGATGAATGTTCTTCATCAAGGTCCATAGTAATTTCTTCAATTGGTTCAAGTTTATTTCCACTTTCATCAGTTTTGTATAAAACCTTTGGAGGGCTTACTGTCATTTCAAAACCTTCTCTTCTCATTTGAGTTAAAAGAATTTCCAACATCAACTCACCCCTACCGCTAACAACAAAAGAGTCTTTTCCTTCGTTTTCTGAAAATGTAATACCAACATTATTTTGTGCCTCTTGAACTAATCTATCTCTTATTTGAGTGCTAGTTAGTTTTCTACCTTCAGTTCCAGCTAAAGGTGAAGTATTCACAGTAATTGTAATTGACATTGTAGGAGGATCTATAGGAGTAGCAGGGATCGGTTCATTTACCTCTAGGTCACATATTGTATCAGCAACGTTTGCTTTTTCTAACCCGGCAACAACTACAATATCCCCAGCCTCACCAACATCTATCGGAACTTTTTTTGTCCCTTCATATCTAAAAATTTTAGTTAATTTTCCTTCATCAACTTTTTCACCATTTAAATTGATTGCTTTTATAGATTGATTAGCTTTCGCAGTACCTTGTGTAATTCTTCCAACTAAACTTCTTCCTAAAAAACTATCTGCATAAAGTAGCGTTGACAACATTGCAAAAGGTTTGGTTTTATCAAGTTCAGCAGGTTTTACATGATCAACAATTAAATCTAACAAAGGATTTAAATTTTCTCTTGGACCATCAACTTCATGGTCTGCCCAACCTGATCTTCCACTTGCATATATAACAGGAAAATCTAATTGTTCTTCATTTGCATCTAAGCTCACAAATAAATCAAATGTTTCATCTAAAACTTCATTAGCTCTTTGATCGGCTTTATCTAATTTGTTAATAACAACAATTGGTTTCAATCCTTGTTTAAGCGCTTTGGATAATACAAATTTTGTTTGAGGCATAACACCTTCTGCAGAGTCAATTAATAACAAGGCTCCATCTGCCATACTTAAAACTCTTTCAACTTCAGCCGCAAAATCTCTGTGACCCGGAGTGTCGATTATATTTATTCTTGAGTTATTCCAATTAATTGAAGCAGGTTTAGCTAAAATTGTAATTCCTCTTTCCTTTTCAAGCTCACCTGAGTCCATTAATCTTTCATCAACAACTTCATTGTCTCTAAATGAACCACTTTGTTTCATTAAATTATCAATTAGAGTAGTTTTGCCATGATCAACATGGGCAATGATTGTGATGTTTCTGATATTATTGCTCATAAATTCTGGCTCTTATACATATTTAAAAGGATATTAAAACTCAAAAAAACTCATAACTGGCTTGAATAATTTTCAAAATTCAGGATTAATTTGTCTTTTTTTGCTTATCTTTTTTAAGTTTTCTTTTTTCTTTAAAGCTCAATTTAGGTTTTTTTTTAACACTAGAGTCTTTAAATGATTTCCCGCTATATCTTTTTGACATAATTAAGCTTCACATAAAAAAAAGGCCATCTTGAGATGGCCTTTTAGAATTTGTTAAGAAAATGAGGGATTACATTCCCATTCCACCCATTCCTCCCATGCCGCCCATACCACCAGGCATTCCACCAGGCATACCGCCAGCAGCATCTTTTTCCTCTGGTTTATCAGCAATCATTGCTTCTGTGGTTACTAATAACCCAGCAATTGAAGCAGCATCTTGTAGAGCAGTTCTCACAACTTTAACTGGGTCTATGATACCTTTTGCAAACATATCACAATACTCTTCGTTTTGAGCATCGTAACCATTTGTTTTTTTCTTCTGCTCTAGTAATTTACCAACTACTACTGAACCATCTACACCAGCATTTTTAGTAATTTGTCTAATTGGAGCTTCTAATGCTTTTCTGACTAGATCAACACCTGCTTTTTGGTCATCACCTTTTGCTTTAACTTTATCAAGTTCTTGAGCAGCATAAAGAAGAGCACATCCACCACCAGTTACAATACCTTCTTCAACGGCAGCTCTAGTAGCGTTTAAAGCATCTTCAACTCTATCTTTTCTTTCTTTTACTTCAACTTCAGTCGCTCCACCAACTTTAATAACCGCAACTCCACCAGCCAGCTTAGCAAGTCTTTCTTGAAGTTTTTCTCTATCGTAATCAGAAGTAGTTTCTTCAACTTGTTGTTTGATAGAAGCACATCTAGCTTCGATATCAGATTTTTTACCACTACCATTAACGATAGTACTGTTATCTTTATCAACTTTGATTTTCTTACAAGATCCAAGATCATCAAGTTTAACATTTTCGAGTTTAATACCTAAGTCCTCAGATATAACCTGACCACCTGTTAAAATTGCGATATCTTCAAGCATAGCTTTTCTTCTATCTCCAAATCCTGGAGCTTTAACTGCTACAACTTTTAATCCACCTCTAAGTTTGTTCACAACTAAAGTTGCTAAAGCTTCACCCTCAACATCTTCAGAAATAATCATCAATGGTCTACCAGCTTGTACAACAGCTTCTAAAAGAGGGACCATAGGTTGCAAGTTAGTTAATTTTTTCTCGTGTAAAAGAATAAAAGGATTTTCTAACTCTGTAGTCATTTTATCACTGTTAGTAATAAAGTATGGTGATAGATACCCTCTATCAAACTGCATACCTTCAACTACATCTAATTCTGTTTCAATACCTTTATTTTCTTCAACAGTAATAACTCCCTCGTTTCCAACTTTTTGCATTGCTTTTGCAATCATTGTTCCAATTTCTTTATCTCCATTTGCAGAAATTGTACCAACTTGAGCTATCTCATCGCTATCTTTTACTTTTTTTGCAGATGCAACAAGACTTTCTTTTACTGTTTCAACAGCAGCATCAATTCCTCTTTTAACATCCATAGGATTCATGCCAGCTGTTACATACTTTACACCTTCTTTGACAATTGCTTGCGCAAGTATGGTTGCAGTCGTAGTTCCATCACCAGCTTCATCGTTAGTTTTGCTAGCAACTTCTTTAACCATTTGTGCACCCATATTTTCAAATTTATCTTCAAGGTCTATTTCTTTAGCTACAGATACACCATCTTTAGTAATTCTAGGCGCACCATAAGATTTATCCATCACAACATTTCTTCCTTTTGGTCCTAAAGTTACTTTAACAGTGTCAGCTAGGATATTTACACCTCTAATCATTGCTGCTCTTGCTTCAGCATCAAATTTAACAATTTTTGCCATTATTTTTCTCCTTTAAATTAAATTACTTTCCTGAAATACCCATAATGTCAGACTCTTTCATTATGCTGTATTCTTTGCCATTAATTTTGACTTCAGTTCCTGACCATTTGCCAAATAAAACTTTATCACCAACTTTAACATCCATTGGAATTATCTTTCCATCTTCCGTTTTTGCTCCACCACCTACAGCAACCACTTTACCTTCTTGAGGTTTTTCCTGAGCTGTGTCAGGGATAATTATTCCTCCAGCAGTTTTTTCACTGCCGTCCAATACTTCGATTAAAACTCTGTCATGTAACGGTTTAAACTTCATAAATTCTCCTTTATAAATCTTTATAAATATGAGCCTCATATAGATATTTCACCGCCTATTTCAAGATCAGAAAGACTTAAGGATATTAATAATGCTAGTAAATTCGGGATTTTATGGTTTATACCTTAAAATATGACCAAAAATTTAGATTCAAATGGCTTACAATCAATTGCTGATAACTACGATCTTTTTTATATAGACCTATGGGGTGTTGTTCATAATGGGGTTAATCTTCATGAAAAAGCCATAGCTGTTTTAAATGAACTTTTAAAAAAAAAGAAAATGTTAGTACTTTTAACAAATGCCCCAAGACCAAATAAAACTGTTCAAAATTTTTTAGAAAAGATGGGCATGGACAAAGCACTCACAGATCACGTATTTACTTCAGGAGAAGCAGCATTGAATTATTTGAAAAAATCTTTCTTATCTAAAAAGTTTTATCACATAGGTCCACCTAGAGATTTTGATTTATTTTATTTATTTGAGAAAAATAAGTGTGAAGATATTAGCGATAGTGAATATTTATTGTGTACCGGGTTATTTGATGATCATGATAAGGATTTAGAATTTTATAAAGATTTACTTGAAAAACATATTAACAAAAAAATGATTTGCACAAATCCAGATTTAATCGTTGATCGTGGTGAAGTTAGAGAGTTGTGTGCAGGTTCTGTTGCAATGGTTTTTGAAAAAATGGGTGGAGAAGCAGTATATTTCGGAAAACCACATCCAGAAGTTTATAATCAGTCAATTGATAATAAAAATAAAAAAATATTAGCAATTGGTGATAATTTAAATACTGATATCAGAGGTGCAAATCTTTTAAATTATGACTCTTTATTAATTAGTAACGGAATACATAGAAATGAAATAAAAAATAATGGTATCCAAGACGTTTCAAAAGAGTACGAGGCTATAGTTAATTTTATTCAATCAGATTTAAAATGGTAAAACATTATAAAAATTTTAATATTAAAAAATTACACAGAGGATCAATTATTTTAATTGGTAATTTTGATGGTTTACATTTGGGACATCAAAAATTATTTCAATTAGCACAGTCATATAAGAAAAAATATAATTTAAAGATTGGTGTTGTAAATTTTGATCCAATGCCAAAAATGTTTTTTAATAAAAAATTAAAAAATTTTCGACTTTCTAATATTGATCAAAAAATAAAGTTACTTAGCAATTTAAAAGTAGATTTTGTTATTACAAAAAAATTTGATAAAAAATTTTCAAAAACTAAAGCTCTAGATTTTATAATTCAAATTTTGAGTAAAAAATTAAACTCTAGATTTATTTTTGTGAGTAACAATTTTAGATTTGGTAATAGAAGAGAGGGAAATGTTAATTTATTAAAAAAACATGAGAGATCGTTTAATTACAAAGTTATAAAACCAGAACCATTAATTAAAAACAAAAAGATAGTTTCCTCATCTTTAATAAGAAATCTTTTAGAAAAAGGTTTTTTAGCTAAGGCCAATAATTTTTTAAACAGAAAGTGGACGATACAAGGAATTGTCAAAAAGGGAAGACAAGTTGGAAAAAAAATTGGCTTTCCGACGTGCAATATAGATATTAAAGATTATGTTCTAGCAAAACCAGGAGTCTATGCTGTCAAGGTTATGAGGAAAAATAGCAACAAATATCTTCAAGGAATTGCTAATCTTGGATATAGACCAACATTTAATCAAAAAAAAATATTACTAGAAGTTCATTTATTTAATTTTTCTGGAAATCTTTACAATAAGCTTTTATCAGTAGAGTTTTTAAAGTTTATAAGAAAAGAAAAAAAATTTAAGAATGTTAATCAATTAAGAGCTCAAATTAAAAAAGATCTAAATATTGCAAAAAATACTAAATGACTAAATCACAAATAAATCTGCCAAAAACTGCTTTTTCTATGAAAGCTAACTTGCCTATTAGAGAGCCAGAAACTCTTGAATATTGGAAAAAAATAAATCTTTACGAAGAGTTGAGAAAAGGAAGTCAAGGAAGAGAAAAATTTGTTCTGCATGATGGACCTCCATATGCCAATGGAAATATCCATATGGGAACGGCTCTTAATAAAATTCTTAAAGATATAATTGTAAAATTTCATCAAATGGACGGAAAAGACTCGATTTATGTTCCAGGTTGGGATTGTCATGGCTTGCCTATTGAGTGGAAAATTGAAGAACAATATAAAAAAAATAAAAAAAACAAAAACGATGTTCCGATAGTTGAGTTTAGAAAAGAATGTAGAGCATTTGCTGAGAAGTGGATTGAAGTTCACAAAAGCCAATTTAAAAGATTGGGTGTTGTGGGGGATTGGGAAAATTATTACTCTACGATGAGTTTTGGAGCAGAAGCACAGATAGTTAGAGAGCTTGGTAAATTTTTAAAGGAGGGAAGTCTTTATAGAGGCTTCAAACCAGTTTTATGGTCAACAGTTGAGAAGACTGCACTTGCAGATGCTGAGGTAGAATACCAGGATCATAAATCAGATACAATTTATACGTCATTCAAAGTTAAATCATCTGATTTAAAAGATTTAGCTGGAAGTGAAATAGTTATTTGGACAACGACTCCTTGGACAATACCAGCCAATAAAGCTTTAGCATATAACGAGTCTCTTGATTATATAATATTAGAAATAAATGACGAAGGTGATTTTAAAAATAGAAAAATTGTTATTGCAAACGCTCTGCTAGAATCAGTTGTTAAAGAGTGCGGACTAAAAAATTATAAAAAAATTCATTCCTTTAAGGGAAAAGAATTTAATAATACTATTTGTAGTCACCCTTTTTTAAATCTTGGCTATAATTATGATATCCCAATGCTTGAGGCTAGATTTGTAACTACTGAGCAAGGAACTGGAATAGTTCACTGTGCACCTAGTCACGGACCTGATGACTTTAACCTTTGTTTAAATAACGGTATCAAAGCAATAGAAACAGTTGATGGGGATGGAAAATATACAAGCAACGTGAAATTATTTGAAGGAATTCATATTTTTAAAGCAAATCCTATAGTAATTGAAAAACTCAAAGAACAAAAAAATTTATTATTTAATGGCGAATTAGTTCATTCATATCCACATTCATGGAGATCAAAGGCTCCACTTGTTCATAGAGCTACACCACAATGGTTTATTTCAATGGAAAGTCACGAATTAAGAAATAAAGCATTAAAGGCTATTGATGAGACTACTTTTTATCCAAGCAAAGGTAAAGAGAGATTAAAATCAATGATAGAAACAAGACCTGATTGGTGTGTTTCAAGACAAAGAGTTTGGGGTGTACCTCTCCCAATATTTGTGAACAAAAAAACAAAAGAAATTTTAGTTGACGATGAGGTTACAGAAAATATTGCATCTATTTATGAGAAAGAGGGATCTGATTGTTGGTTTTCAGATGATCCTCAAAGATTTTTAGGTGCAAAATATGAAGCTTCTGAATATGAAAAATTAAGTGATATTGTTGAGGTTTGGTTTGATAGCGGATCTACTCATTCGTTCGTATTAGAGAAAAGAGAAGATTTAAAATGGCCAGCATCAATGTATTTAGAGGGATCAGATCAACATAGAGGTTGGTTCCACTCTTCTCTGCTTGAATCTTGTGGGACACGGGGGAGGGCACCATTTGAATCAATTTTATCACATGGTTTTGTAGTCGATGGCAAAGGCCTTAAGATGTCAAAATCGTTAGGAAATGTAATAGCTCCTGAGGATATTTTAAAAAAATATGGAGCTGATATTTTAAGAATATGGGTTGCATCATCAAATTATGCTGAGGATTTGAGAATAGATTATTCTATTTTAGATCAGCACGCAGATTCATATAGAAAAATTAGAAATACTTTTCGATATTTGCTTGGAAATATTAATGACAATTTTGAAAAAATAGATTTCGAACAGCTTGAAATTACAGATTTACCTGAATTGGAACAGATTATGTTGCATAAAATATTTGTTTTAGATCAAAAGTTTAAAAAATATTTTAAAAACTACGATTTCCACAATCTATATAAAGAATTATTAAATTTTTGTACTGTTGATTTATCTGCATTTTATTTTGATATTAGAAAAGATTGTCTTTACTGTGACCCTATAAAATCTAAGAAACGAAAATCTACAATTATTTTACTAAATATTATTTTAAATACCTTGTTAAAATGGTTTGCCCCAATTTTATCTTTTACCACCGAAGAAATTTTTAGATTATTATTTAATAATAAAAAAAGTATACATTTAGAAAAATTTTTAGAATTTCCGAAAAAATTTCAAAATGAAAAACTAAATGAAAAATGGTTGGAATTAATAAAAATTAGAAATATTTGCAATATAAGTATTGAAGAAAAGAGAGCCAGTAAAGAAATTGGCTCAAGTCTAGAGGCGGAGTTAAAAATTAATATTGATCAAAAATTAAAAATTCTTACTGATAATGTTGATTTTTCAGAACTCTGCATAACTTCAAAAGCAGAAGTAATTTATGAAAATGGTATTGATACATCTGCAATTACTACAAAAGCGAAGGGATCAAAATGTTCTACTTGCTGGAAAATTAAAGAGTCAGCTTGCAATAGAGATAATTGTACAATGCAACAACAATGAAAATAAAAAAATTAAGTAAAAATTTTTTAATTAATTTATTTGTAATTGTAACAATTTTTTCATTGGACAGAATTTCTAAATTATATGTTATATACTTATATAAAAAAAATTTTAACTCAGAAATTTTTACATCCAAATTTTTAAATATTTATTTAATCTGGAATGAAGGCATTGCTTTTGGATTATTTTCATTTTATCAGGATAATTTATATAATATTTTAACAGTAATTATCTTAATAATTATTCTGATAATTTTGTTTTTTTTAATTAAAGCTGAAGGTTTAAAAAAATATGCTTTACTGATGGTTTTTGGCGGAGCAATAGGTAATTTATTTGATAGAATTTTTTACAAGGCTGTTCCAGACTTTATTGATTTTCATGTAGGGAATTTTCATTGGTTTATTTTTAATGTTTCAGATATATTTATAACAGTGGGTGTAATTTTTTTGATTTACCTAGAATTTGTAGATAATAAAGGGATAAATTAAAGTCATGAAAAAATTCAAATTTTTTCTCATAATTGCTATATTTGGTCTTACATCTTCCTGTGGTGTTTTAAGCGAAGGATTTAAATCTCCAAAACAAAATAAAAGTGATGAATTTTTAGTCGAGAAAAAGTCTCCTTTAAAATTACCACCAGATTATGACCAACTACCAACTCCGCTTGAAACAAATAACGAAGAAATCGAAAAGGAATCAAGTATTGAAAAGATGATTAAAGATAACAAAAATGAAACAAAAAAATCTAATAGTAATAGTAGTTTAGAAGAATTAGTTTTAGATAAAATTAAAAGCAATTAATGCTTACTCCCAGAATTAACTTTAAAAATTTTCAAGTAAAAAACAATTCTAAAGTAATTAAAAAAGATATTAATTATCTTCTAAATTTAAACAATGAGTTAATAAACTCTTTAAAAAAAAACTATAAATTTAGTTATAAAAAAAAATTAATTCACAAATATAAGAAATTTTCAAATGTGCGTATCTTTGGTATGGGAGGATCAATATTAGGAACTCAGGCAATATATGATTTTTTGAAACATAAAATAAAAAAAAAATTTTATTTTATAAATAACTTAAAATCATTTACCAAAAAACAAAACACTCATAACTTCCTAAATTTAATAGTTTCTAAATCTGGTAATACAACTGAAACAATTGTTAATACGAATATATTTGTAAAAAAAAAACAAGAGAATATTTTTATTACAGAAAATAAAAAGAGCTATTTGCATATTTTGGCTCAAAAATTAAAATCTGAAATTGTTCATCATAATAATTATATAGGAGGTAGATATTCAGTATTATCTGAAGTTGGAATGTTACCTGCTGAATTAATGGGATTGAGTTCAAATAAATTTAAACAGTTTAATAATTTAATAAAAAATAAAAGATTTTTAAATCATTTAATTAAAAATGTTCAAGCTATTCTATTTTTTCAAAAAAAAAAAAAATTTAATTCAGTTATTATTAATTATGATGAGAAATCTACCAATTTATTTAATTGGTATCAGCAATTAGTTGCTGAAAGTCTAGGAAAGAAAGGTTTGGGAGTTTTGCCAATAGTATCAACTATGCCAAAAGATAATCATAGTGTGATGCAATTATATTTAGATGGTTTTAAAAACAATTTTTTTACTTTTTTTTATGTGAAAGAGAAGAAATCTCTAAGTTTGAAAAATTCTATTATTTTGCCTGAGCATAATTATCTTAGAAATAAAAAATTAGATGAAATTATTTTTGCTCAAAAAAAAGCTACAGAAAATGTATTTAAAAGAAAAAAAATTCCATTTAGAAGTTTTGAGATAAATTATAGAGATGAAAAAACTTTAGGTGAACTATTTTGTTTTTTTATACTTGAAACAATTTTGATTGGAAGAGCTTTAAAAATAAATCCTTTTAATCAGCCTGCTGTTGAATTAATAAAGAATGAAACCAAAAAAATTTTAACTTAATAGTATGAGCCAAAAATAATTTTTGAAATTCCATATTTTTTTTCTTCAATTATTTTTAATTGATTTGTCAGATTATCATTTTCCTTGTTATGTCTATGTATAATTATAATACCATTTTTTTTTAAAATTTTGTTTGTAATGATTGAGCTAATTAGGATTTCTAAATTTTTTTCTTTATATGGAGGATCTAGGAAAATTATATCAAATTTGTTTTCAAAATTTTGAAAATTAAAATTAGAAAAAATATCTTTTTCTATTATTTGATAATTATTAGTAAGTTTTAAACTGGATAAATTTTTTTTTAATATAGGTAAAATTCCTAAATAATTTTCAACAAATGTTACAAATTTTGCTTCTCTTGATAAGCATTCTATTCCAAACGAGCCAGTCCCAGAAAAAAGATCTAATATTTCAGATTCTTTCAAGTTTATCGAAAATTTTTTGGAATGTTTAATAATATTAAATATTGATTCCTTTGTTAAATCTTTTAAAGGTCTTGTTTGAATATCTTTAGGTTGAATAATTTTTTTTCCTTTAAATTTACCTGAAATAATTCTCATTTTTTAATAACTTTGAATGCAATATCTTTTCTGAAGAAGCCTTCATTCCAATTAAGAAGCTCTATATTAGAGTGAATATTTTTCCTTCCTTCAAAGAAATCATCTGATAGAGAAACAAAATTTAATACTCTTCCACCAATAGCTAAAATTTGATTATTTTCATTTTTCGTTCCTGCATGAAATAAATAATTATTATTATCTAAAATTAATTTATTAAAATTTTTAATCTCAACATTTTTCTTATACACTTCTGGGTATCCTTTCGAGCATAAAACAACACAAATGCTTTTTTTATTATTCCATAAGATATTTATTTCTTCTAATTTTTCATTTACACATGATAAAATTATATCAACTATGTCTGTATTTAATTTTGGAACTATAGTTTGACACTCAGGATCACCCATTCGAACATTATATTCAATTAGGTAAGGTTCATTATTTACAATCATTAAACCTGCATATAAAAAACCTTTGTACTTAGTTCCTAGCTCAGCAATACCTTTTAATGTAGGTTTTATTATTTTTTTTAAGATTTTTTTTTCTAAGTCTTCATTCATTAATCGTGACGGAGAATATGCACCCATTCCACCAGTATTTTTACCTGTATCTCCTTCACCAACTCTCTTGTGGTCTTGAGCGGAACCAAAATTTTTAATAGTAATTCCATCAGTTATAATAAAATAGCTCATTTCTTCACCTTCTAGAAATTCCTCAAAGAGAATATTTTTTGCATCACCAAATTTCCCACCAAATATTTCTTTAACAGCTGAAAAAGACTCATCTTTATTTTTACAAATATAAACGCCTTTCCCAGCAGCTAAATTATCTGCTTTAATTACAAGAGGATGTTTTGCTGTTTCAATATATTTATTTGATTCCTCCTGATTTTTGAAAACCCCAAACGATGCAGTTGGTATATTATATTTTTTACAAATTTTTTTTGTAAAGATTTTTGATCCCTCTAATTGTGATGCAAGTTTGTTTGGTCCAAAAACTTTTATATTTAATTTTTCTAAATAATCAACAATCCCATTTACTAGTGGTTCTTCAGGACCTACAACCACTAAATCGATTTTTTTTTTATTTAAAAACTTATAAATTTTTTTAAAATCATTTAAATCGATCGAAATATTTTGAGCTATTTTAGACGTGCCAGCATTTCCTGGTATACAATAAATTTCTTTTGTTTGTTTAGAATTTGAAATTGAAAAAGCTAATGCATGTTCTCTACCACCACTTCCAAGAATTGCAATTTTCATATAATTATTTATATATCTTATAAATGAAAAATAAGTTAGCTAAATTAAAATATCTTCCAAATAATTTTAATATAATTGAAGAGGGCGATCATGTTATTTGTGCTGTGTCTGGTAAAAAAATTTTATTAGAAAATTTAAATTACTGGAATGTTGACACGCAAGAACCTTATTTTTCTTATGTTGAAGCTTCAATATATCGAGAGAAAATTAATCAAAAAAAAGTTTAATCTTTCCAACGATCATGCGTCCAGATCCATTGGTCGATATTTTTTCTAATCATTTTTTCAAGAATTTTATTAAGGTGTGTAGTAATTTCAGAAATATTTTTAGTTTTATTTATCTTAATTGGCTCGGAAACATACATTTTAAAATGATTTAATTTATCTCTTTCAATATATATAGGCACCAAATCACAATTATATTTTTTGATTAATTGTGCTGGAATGGTGGTAGTGGTAGCTAGATGTTTAAAAAATGGTACTTTTACACCCTCTCGTACTCTTTGATCAATCATTAGTGCGATAGAAGTTCCTTTATTCAAATTTTTAATTATTTCTCTTGTTCCGGCTCTTCCTTTTTTAATCTGTTTTTTACAGATATATTTTATTCTTATCTCTTCCATAGTTTTATTGAGATATGGATTATTTGGTCTTATGTTGGTGATGTTCTTTCAAAACTGGAAGTTATCTTTAATTGCGATCATTATGATACCTCTAGCTTCAATCACTGCAAGGAAACTAGGTAGAAGAATGGGCAAAGTCACAACTGAAGCTCAAGAAAAGTCAGGAAACTTAAATAGATATTTGGTAGATCTATTTAAAAATCATAAGATTATTAAAATTTTTCAAAGAGAAAAATTTGAAAACGAGAGATCTGAGGAATATGTAAACCAGCTTAAAGAAAAATCTATTAAAATTGCCACCGTTTACCTTAGGTCAGCTCCTATCATGGAGGTTTTAACTGGTTTTATGATTGCATTACTTATCTTTTATTCTGGTCATTTGATAATTAATGAAGAGTTAAGTATCAATAATTTTTTTTCATTTCTTGCAGCAATGATGTTGGCTTATCAACCTGTAAAATCATTAACAAAGGTTAATGTTTCGATAGGACAAGGCTTATCAGCTGCAAGAAGAATACTTCCAATCATAGATACAAAGAATGAAATTAATTTAAACAAAGAGAGCAAAAATCTTAAATTAACTAATGGCGATATTGAATTCGACAAAGTTAATTTTATATATAAGTCAAATTTAGAAAACCAAGTTTTAAAAAATATCTCAATTAAAATAAATGGTGGAAAAATGACTGCACTTGTTGGTCATAGTGGGTCAGGAAAATCAACTCTTTTGAATATGATACCTAGAATTTACAATCCAACTAGTGGAGAAGTAAAAGTCGATAATGAAAACATATCAAGTATCAATTTACACTCTTTAAGAAGACAAATATCTATTGTTGATCAAAATACTACTTTATTTGATGATACAGTTCTTAATAATATAAAGTATGCACAACCAGATGCATCAAATGAGGATATTTATGAGGCTGCAAAACTTTCAATGTGTGATGACTTTATTAATAAACTTGAAAAAGGGTTTGAAACAAAAATTGGTGAAAATGGTGTTAAATTATCTGGAGGAGAAAGACAAAGACTGTCTATTGCTAGAGCGTTTCTGAAAAAAAGCAGAATAATACTGCTTGATGAGGCCACATCATCATTAGATTCAGAAACAGAAGAAAAAATACAAAGAGCTATAGACAAGTTAATTCACAATAAAACAACTA
>CACJTU010000007.1 GCA_902596375.1 uncultured Pelagibacteraceae bacterium | reverse complement strand
TGGCCTTCTTGGCACTTTTATCTTTTCTAACCCTTAACTTTATGAAATCTTTTACTTCTTTTATTGCTCCATTTTCTAAAATCTCACTTGTTCTTGCATTAATCCGCTCAATTAATTCTTGTCTAGGGTAATCAATATAAACTTTATAAAAATCATCTTCTATAAAGTTTGATTTTGTGTTTTTAAACCATTCATGTAGAGATTTTTTTGTAAATTTTTTTACTTCATAAGCTCTTATAGATCTTTGAGTATCTGTAGGGTTTATTTTTCCTATTGAGGATGGATCTAATTTTGATAGTTTTTCATAAAACTTTTTTTGTCCAAGTTTTTTTTGTAAATCTCTAATTTGTTTCCTTAATTTTAATGAAATATTTGGTATTTTAACCAAACCTTCAGTTAAAGCTTTAAAATATAGGCCTGTACCTCCAACAAGAATTGGAGTTTTTTTTCTTTTTTGAACTTCCTTTATTTTTTTAATTGCTAGCTTAAGCCAATCACCAGTAGAGAAATTTTTTGTTACATTATGAAAACCATATAAGTGATGTTTTATTTTCTTATATTTTTTTGGATCTGGTCTAGCTGACAAGATTTTAAGTTCTTTGTATACTTGCATACTGTCTGCATTAATAATCTCTCCATCTAGTTTTTTTGCAACTTTAATTGCAAAATTTGATTTTCCTGATGCTGTGGGACCAGATATTAATATTATCTTGGATTTTAAATCCATTATTAGTCTAGCTTAACACCAATGTATCGTCTTTGATTTTGATTATTATAGATTGCGAGTAAAACTGTCTTTTGATTTGAATTAAGAACTTCATTTGTAATTTTTCTTAAATCATCTGCTGATCTAATTTTTTTCTTCTGAGCCTCAATAATAATACTGTTAAGCTCTATTGAATTTGCCACAGGGCTGTTGTTTGCAATTTTTGTTATCACAAGTCCTGTAGTTTGATTTGGTAAATTTCTATTTTTAATATCTTCTTTAGTTAATTGTCTTACTGCAATTCTTAAACTTTCAATTATTTCTTCATTATTTTGTTTTTTGGTTTCTTGATTTTTGCTTATTTTGAAATCATCTGAAGTTTCTAATCTTCCTAGAATAACATCTTTAATAATCTCTTTTTTGTCTCTCCAAATTTTAACCTCAACCTTTTTTCCAACTTCTGTACGTGCAACGATCGCTGGAAGTTCTTTCATTTGATTAATTTTCTCTCCATTAAATTCTAAAATAATATCACCAGCTTGTATTCCTGCTTTTTCTGATGGACTATTTTCTGCAACACTAGCAACTAATGCTCCTCGTGCTTTGTCTAATTTTTCAACTTGAGCAATTTCTTTTGTTACATCTTGAATTCTAACACCTAACCAACCTCTTTTTGTTTCACCAAATTCAATTAATTGTTTAATTACAATTTGTGCACTATTGGATGGTATAGAAAATCCAATTCCAATAGAACCATTACGTCCAAGAATTGCTGTATTAATTCCAATTACATTTCCTTTCATATCGAACAAGGGTCCACCTGAATTACCAGAATTTATAGAAGCATCTGTTTGAATAAAATCTTCATATCGTGATAAACCAATTGATCTATTTCTAGCTGAAATAATTCCTGCTGTAACCGTGCCTCCCAAACCAAATGGATTTCCAATTGCCAAAACCCAATCGCCAATTCTAGCTTTATCTGAGTCTCCAAATGCTACTGGTATAAATTTTTCATCTGTTTCTAATTGTAAAACTGCAATATCCATAAGTGGGTCAGCACCAAGAACCTTTGCTTTAAATTCTTGATCCCCATTTACTCTAACAATAATATCGTCAGCATCTTGGATTACATGATTATTTGTTACAACAATTCCTTTCTCATCAATTATAAATCCAGAACCTAATGCAGCTGATTGTCTTTGTTGAGGTGTACCAAATTCTTTAAACATATCTTCAAAAGGAGATCCTGGAGGAAATTGAAAAGGAAAAGGATTAGAATTTGTTGTGATAGTGGTTGTTGTAGAAATGTTTACAACAGATGGCATTAATTTTTCAGCAAGATCTGCAAATGAAGCAGGAACTGGTTTAGAATTTACATTCAATGAAAAAGTAAATGAAATAACTAGCGTTAATAATATAAGTTTAATCTTATTCATATTAGCTTTTAATAAAATAAATAATTACAAAACCTATTAATGCAAAAATAAGTCCACCCGATCTAAGCTGACTATCTTTAACAAGTTCTAATTTTTTCAACATACTTTTCATTTTTGCTGGAAATAAGGCGTACAAAATTCCCTCAATAAATAAGAAAAGACCAAAAGCTATAACTAGCTCACGCATTTAAGGATTATTGTTGGATTTCAGGTTTTATATTTCCAAAAAATTTAAAAAATTCACTATCAGGTGATAAAATTAAAGAAGTTTCACCGCCTATAAGAGCTTTTTCATATGCCTGCATTGCTCTGTAGAAAGCAAAAAATTCTGGATCTTGACCAAAGGCGTCAGCAAATATTTTATTTCTTTCTCCATCACCTTCCCCTTTCATAATCTCAGATTGTTTTTGAGCGTCTGCTAAAATTACTGTAACTTCTTTATCAGCAGTTGATGTAATAGTAACAGCCATCTCTGCACCTTTTGCTCTAAATTCTTTTGCTTCTCTTTCCCTTTCAGTTTGCATTCTTCTATAAATTGCATCACTGTTAGCTTGAGGAAGGTCTGCTCTTTTAATTCTGACATCAACAATATTAATTCCAAAGTTTTGTGCTTCGTTATTAACACCTTCTTTGATTAAAGCCATTTGCTTAGATCTATCTTTAGATAATAATGTTTGTAATTCCTCTTGACCTAATACGTTTCTTATTCTTGAATTGATAATTGTTGATAATCTTGATCTTGCAACTCTTTCATTTCCCACTGAAATATAAAACTTTAATGGATCAATAATTTGAAACCTTGCAAATGCATCTACTATTAAACGTTTTTGATCTGATGCAATAACCTCTTCTGGTGGAGCGTCTAAATTTAAAATTCTTTTGTCTAAATAAACAACGTTTTGAATAAATGGAATTTTAAAGTTTAATCCTGGCTTCATTATAATTCTTTTTGGATCACCAAATTGAAGAATAATTGCTTGGTTAACCTCTTTAACTATAATTACTGATAAAAAAGCTACAACTCCAATTGCAACTAATACTCCTGCTAATATTTTTCCAGCCTTCATTTAATTCGTCGCTTTCTTTTTTAATTCAGGCAAAGGTAAGTATGGAACTACTCCTGAACCTGCATTTTTTTCTATAATTACTTTATCTATATCTGCTAAAACTTTTTCCATAGTTTCTAGATACATTCTCTCTTGAGTAACTGCTTTTGCATTTTTATATTCATTGTAAATTGCTATAAATCTGCTTGCTTCACCCTCTGCTTTAGCAACAACTTCTTTTTTATATGCTTCAGCCGCTTGTAAAATTTTTTGTGCTTCCCCTCGTGCTCTTGGTATCACATCGTTAGCGTAAGCTTCAGCCTCGTTTTTAGATCTTTCCATATCTGCTCTTGCAGCCTGTACATCTCTAAATGCATCAATTACTTGATCAGGTGGGTCGGCTTTTTGAGTTTGAACTTGTGTTATTTGAATTCCACTTTCATAATCATCTAAAATAGTTTGTATAATTTCTTGGGTTTCGAGCTCAATTTTTGATCTTCCTTCAGTCAAGATTGGTTGAATATCACTTTTAGCAATTACTTCTCTCATTGCAGTTTCAGCAGCTGCTTTAACTGTGCCCTCTGGATCTTGAATTTTGAATAAAAAATTACCAGCGTCTTTAATAACCCAAAATACTGAAAAATCTATGTTAACAATGTTTTCATCTCCAGTTAACATCAAACTTTCCTGTGGAACATCAGCAACACCGCCACCTGTAGAAAAACCACTATCTCTCTCAGATCTAAATCCTATATCCATTCTATTAACCTTAGTGACTTTCGGTGTTTGGACAGTTTCAACAGGAAAAGGTATATGATAGTTCAAACCAGGCTGTGTAGTTTTTACAAACTTACCAAATCTTAGTACAACACCTTGTTCGTCGGGTAATACTCTATAAAGTCCACTCGCTAACCATACAAAAACTAAAACTAATAAAATAAGACTTATTGATTTTCCTCCTGAAGTTTTTCCACCAGGTAAAAATCTTTTAATTTTATCTTGAAGATCTCTAATTAATTCATCAACATTTGGTGGTGTAGGACCTCTACCTGATCCATTGCCACTACCACCTCCACCAGGAGGTGCTCCCCAAGGACTTTGACCTTTAAAATTGTCTGACATAAGCCAAAGTATATAGTGTCTTTATTGCAAAAAACAAGTAATGATACTTTTATGTCTGACAAAAAACCTGAACTTAGTGCCGCAATGAAAAGTAAGCTAGAGCCCAAAAAATTCACTAAAAATCCTATTCTTGGAACAAAGTTTACAATTGCAATCTCTAGTGCAAAAGGTGGTGTTGGAAAATCTACATTTGCAACGAATCTTGCCTTAGCTTTGAAAAAAGTTGGATGCAAAGTTGGTCTTTTAGATGCGGATATTTATGGTCCATCAATTCCTAAATTGTTTGATATTAATGAAAAACCAAAAAGTGATGGTCAAAAATTAGATCCAATAACAAAATATGACATTCAGTGTATGTCGATTGGTTTTTTAGCTGATCAACAAACTCCAATGATATGGCGTGGTCCTATGGTTACTAGTGCAATTAAAACTTTTACTCAGAAAGTAAATTGGAAAGATTTAGATTTTATTATTGTTGATATGCCGCCAGGAACTGGTGATACTCAACTTACATTTTCTCAAGAAATAAAAATGGATGGTGCAATAATTGTGAGTACACCTCAAGAAGTAGCTCTTTTAGATGTTAAAAGAGGAATAAAAATGTTTGATAAACTTGGAGTTAAAATCTTAGGTTTAGTTGATAATATGAGTTATTTCATAGGTGACGACGGAAAAAAATATAAAATTTTTGGAGAAGGCGGGGTCAAAAAAACTGCAGAGGAATTTCAAAAAGAATTTTTAGGTGAGATTCCAATTAATCCTGAAGTTGGTAAAACTGGTGATGAAGGAAAGCCAATTGTGGAAGCTAGCCCTGAGCATGAAATTTCTAAAATATATTTAAATTTTGCTGAAAAAATTAAATCGACTTATCTTTAAGATCAAAAGCAGTCATTAATTCATTCCACTCTCTTTTAGACAGGCCGGAACTTTCAACATCTACATTCTCACCTTTAATAAGTTTTTGAATAATTAACTTTCCTTTTGCGGAAACCTCGGTGCCACCAACTCTATAATCCATAAAAGCATCATAAGTTGTGGGAACCCATTTTTTTAAAGTATCCAGCATTATGTCGGCATAAACTCTAATTTCATATTGTGCATGACTATCAGCTCTTAATCTTAAAAAATTCATCAAGTTTAGTAAATCAGTTTTCCAATACCATTGGGTATAGGTATTTAGTGTTAAATTCATTCTTGCAAGTTCTCTAGCTAAACCTTTTTTATTTTCATCAATTTTTGATCCATCAAATCTTTCATTAAGCATAGTCTCATAATTGTCATAAGTTCTCTCTGCATCACTTTTTAAAAGTTCCAAAACTTCCTCCGCCTGTTTTCCTTGCAAGACATCTCCTCTACCCTGTCGGTTGCTAGTTGATTGAGCAGCTAAATTTTCTTGTGATGGCAAATAAAATTCTTTATCTAGAATTGAATACCTTGCAGAATATTCGTTTACATTTGCCGTTCTGTGTCTAATCCATTGTCTGGCAATAAATATTGGAAGCTTAATATGGTATTTAATTTCGCACATTTCAAACGGTGTGCTGTGCCAGTGCCTCATCAAATATTTAATCAATCCTTTATCTGTTGAAACTTGCTTGGTTCCTTTTCCGTAAGATACTCTAGCTGATTGAACTATAGATGTGTCATCACCCATATAATCAACAACTCTTACAAAACCATGATCCAAAGCTGGAATTGCTTCATATAGTATTTTTTCAAGCTCAGGAGCAGTAACTCTTTTTGTTTGACTGCTTTGAGATTGTTGATTTTTTATTTCTTCTTGTTGTTCTTTAGTTAATTTCATGATTGTTATTGAATCTATTGAAATTACTTTTATATTAATAATGTTGGTTTTCCAACTACGACGATAAACGAATTTCGTAATAACCATTGCGGACGTGGGGGCAGTACCCACCACCTCCACCATTACAACTTATGGGGGTGAACTAGATTCGACGGGTGACTAAAGGCTATTCTTTCGTTCGGGATTGTTCCACCGTAACGGGCTAATTTATAATTGCTAACGAAAGTTACGCACTTGCTGCCTAATTAACTCAGTTAATTAAGCAAACGGGGTATGGGGCACCTGGCAACAGAACGCCCCTACACAACTTCATTGCTAATCAAATTTATTCACAATCTATTCAGAACTATTTAAAAAAAAAGGATCTTTAAGTAATGAAATTTCAAATTGTTTACTTTTTAAGTTTATATTTTTTTTAAAATATTCTTTTACAACTTCTTCATTAAAATCAACTCTCTTTGAATATCTGATTTCATTATTTTTATCTTGTATCAAGGGCTTAATGTTAAAAATAGAATTATTTTCTATTCTTTCGGCTATTGAGTAAAACGCTGATTTAACTGTAGACATTGTATACTCAAATGGATTAGTTTTAATATTGGACATGGCGTGATATAACATTGGTCCACTGTCTAGTCCTTTAGATAGCAAATGAATAGTAGCACCCACCAAATGAGGATTATCATCAAACAAAGCCCAAAAATTACAGTCTCCTCCTCTATAATAAGGTGAAACACCCATATGAATATTAATTGCTTTATTTTTTACTAAAAAATCTATTAAGTCTCCTTTAATATAGCTACTTCCAAATACAACATACATATCACTTTTAAGAAAATCAGATAAAAAATCTAATGAACATTTATTTAGATCTCCTAGTAACATTGGAAATGTTCTAATATTACCTTTTCTATTTTTTACATAAGAATTTCCAAACAATTTCAATTGTGCTTCTTGGACTTTTTCAAAATACTCTTTCATAATTTTTGAAACAGGGTAATGCCAAGGAATTATACCTGGATAAATTGTTCCACATTCTTGAATAACAAATAGTTCATCTGAAATATTTGCTAATAGGTTTATAAAATAATTATGTCTATTTTTATTTGAAGTAAATAATGTAATTTTCATTTTTTCATTCTTCTTAATATCCCTGCATGATCCTGTCTTGCAATTTCTAAAGACGAATTATTAACCTTATTCATTCTTTTTTCTTTTTCGATAGTCATTATCTGTTTAAAGCCTAATTCTATACCTATTTCTTTTAAAATTTTTAAAGTTTCCTGATTATAACTTCCACAAGGGTGGGACATACATTTAATTTCATTATTATTTTTGTTCAAAATATTTGCCAAAGATGCTTGACATTTTTCGTACTCAATTTTTTGATCATTATAATTTAATTTTTCAATTAAAGTAGGATGAGTATGTGAATGTAATCCAACTGAATGACCTAGTGTGTCTAGTTTTTTTACATCTTCTCTACTAAAAAATAATCTAGGATAAAAATCTTTATATTCAAATTTTTTTTCTTTCATCATTAAAAACATTATTTGCTCATACTCTTGTTTTGTCAGAAGCAAATCTCTAGTTAATCTAAATTTTGCATCTTCTTCGGAGCAGTGGGGAAATTTTTGTAAAAAAGATTTAATTTCTTTTTCTATATTTTTAAAAAAAGTATTTAGATCTTTATCTACAAACTTATAAAAACTATTATAAAATTGGTTTACTTCATCAAAAAAATTCATTCTAAAATACCTGAAAACTTCTAAATTATCTGGTTTGCCCTCAAACATAGAGGTATAAATAAAAAAGAAACTTTTAATTTTTAATTCTTCTAATACAGGTAGAGCAACATCTATTTGACATTTAATAGCATCATCAAAAGTCAAACATAATTCGTTATTTTTTAATGTATTATTGTTATATTTTTCAAAAAATACATCTGAATCTAAAATATTTTCTCGTCCGATAAAATTTATTATCTTATGAAACTCATCTTTAGAAATTGAACCCTGGCCCTTAGTATGTATTCCATTATCATGGAATTGATGAAAAACAATTCCATGAAAAAAGTTATTATTTTTATTGAAGTACATTTCTAATCAAAAACTGATATCATAATTTTTAATTAAACCCAATTGTAAGTCTTAAGTTTATTTTTTTAATTAAGCTTTTAATGCTGCTAATCTGGTAATCTTCATAATTTTCCTAGATTTTTCACAAAGCCATTAATGACTTTATAATTTAAAATATAAAAAAAATATTTTTTATAAAAATAAATAATTTTACTAAGAACATTTGCTTTTTGATTTATTTTGAATCTTTTGGATAAATATCTATATATTGAGTGATCTAACATTTCATCAGAATAAGAATTATCAATACTTTTCATTAATATATGAAGATCTTTAAATAATTCATTATTTAAAATCCATTTTGTTCTATGAGGTACATTGTAAATTTCTGGTCTAGGATATTCTCTTGCTAAATATATAGATTTTAATTGATTGATTTTACCAAATTTAATAGTTAAAAAATTAAACATCAACTCACTCATATTGTCATCATTAATTTTAGTTATATAATTTAAAATCTTCAAAAAATAATTTTTTCTAAAAAGACTATAATAACAAAGTGCACCATTATATATTTTAAATCGATTACCTATATTATTTGATACATTTGTATTTGGGCCGACATATCTATTTAAATAAGAGTAATTTTTATCATTTTGTCTTAAAAAGATAAATTTTTTTCCTGAACAAGCTATAAAACTATTATTTTTGTCTAAAAATAACTTTGCGTGAAATAAAGTTAATGGAAATATAAAATTATCATCTTCAACAAAACAACAATACTCATAATTCTGGATTACATTTTGGGCATTGTAGATTTCTTTAAAGATTGCATTCATTCCATCAATTTTTGAATTAGATTCTAAATTTTTAATTTTTAAATTTACAAATTGTTCTTGAATTGGTTGAACGTTTTTCTCGTTAATAATTAATAAATCAAAAACAATATTCTTATTATAATTTTTACTTAATAAATTTATATATTTTACAACATTATTAGTCCTGCCCTTAAGATTAAATATAATTTTAATAACTTTGTTATCTGATTTCATTAATTCATTCTTTTTAATATTTCAGAATGATCTTGTCTTGCTATCTCGAGATGAGAATTATTAACTTTGTTCATACCTCTTTCAACTTCAATTTCCATTATTTGTTTAAAACCTAGCTCCAAACCTAAGTCATCAAGTATTTGAAGTGTATCTTTGTTATAACTTCCACACGGATGTGACATATATTTTATTTCATGTTTTGGCTTATTTAAAATTTCTGAAATAATGTTCATACACTTTTCATATTCATTTTTTTGATCTTCATAATTTAAATTTTCTAACATTGTTGGATGGTTATGGGAATGTAAGCCAATTATATGTCCTAAATTATTTAATTCATTTAAATCTTCTTTTTGGAAAAAAAGTTTTTTTAAAAGATTTTTTTGATTGAAACGTTTTTCTTTAAACATTAAAAACATAGTTTCCTCATACTTTTTTTTAGTTAAAAATGTATCCCTTATTAATCTAAACTTTATATCCTCTACTGAATAAAAAGGAAATTTAGTCTTTATACTTTTAATTTTTTTCTGATTTTTTTTAAAAAATGTTTTTAAATCTTTATCTAGAATTTTATAAAAATTCTCGTAAAATTCTTCAATACTATTGAAATAGTTTGTTCTAAAATATCTGAAAAATTCTAAATTATCCGGTTTACCCTCAAAAATAGATGTATATACAAAAAAGAAGCTTTTAATTTTGAGATCCTCAAGTACAGGTAAAGCAATATCAATTTGGCACTTAATAGCGTCATCAAAAGTTATACACACCTCGTTTTCTTTAAGTTTATTATGTTTAAATTTTTCAAAGAATAAATTGGCATCTAGAATATTTTTTTTTCCTATAAAATTAATAATTTTATAAAAGTCGTCTTTATTTAAAGATCCCTGGCTATTTTTATGAATACTATTGTCATGAAAGTGGTGAAACATTATGCCATGAAAAAAATTATTATTTTTATTAAAGTACATTTAAGTTAATTTAATAACACAAAAAATTAATCAGATCTAATTCTAAACATAATGAGTATTCTTTGATATAAGTATTAAATATGAAAATTAAGTTAAAGTATAATTTATTTTTTTAATTCAGCTTGAGCAGCAGCTAATCGAGCAACAGGGACTCTATAAGGTGAGCAAGAAATATAATTCAATCCTACTTTAGAGCAAAAAGATATACTATGAGGATCTCCTCCGTGCTCTCCACAAATACCTAATTTAAGATTTTTATTTTGTTTTCTTCCTTTTTCTACTGCTATTTCAACTAAATCTGAAACTCCTTCATCTATTGAAATAAAAGGATCAACAGAAAAAATTTTATTTTCTAAATAATCATTTAAAAATTTACCACTATCATCCCTACTAATCCCAAAAGTAGTTTGAGTTAAATCATTTGTTCCAAAACTAAAGAATTCTGCATACTTAGCGATTTCCTTTGCTTTTATAGCTGCTCTAGGTAATTCAATCATCGTACCTACTAAAAATTCAATTTTTAATTTATGTTCTTGTTGAACTTGACTTGCAGTTCTAATCACTAAGTCTTTCATTATTTTTATCTCAGTCTCTGTAGATACCAAAGGTATCATTATTTCAGGAAATGCAGATTTAATTTTACTTTTTTTAAGGTGTGCTAATGCCTCAAAAATTGCTTTACATTGCATTTCATAAATTTCAGGAAAAGATATCCCCAGACGACAACCTCTATGACCTAGCATAGGATTTTGTTCATGAAGCTCTTCAATTCTTGACTCAACCTCTTTAATAGGAAGGTTAACTATATTAGCAACTTGATTAATTTCTTTTTCTGTGCGTGGTAGAAATTCATGTAATGGTGGATCCAACAATCTTACTGTGACTGGTAATCCACTCATAATTTTAAAAATATCAACAAAATCTTTTCTTTGATGCGGTAAAAGTTTTTCTAATGCTATAGCTCTATCCTCTTTTGTTTTTGACAATATCATTTCTCTTACAGACAAAATTCTATCTTCATCAAAAAACATATGCTCAGTTCTACATAACCCAATGCCCTCTGCACCAAAGTCTTTTGCCGTTTTAGTATCTTTTGGAGTTTCAGAATTCGTCCTCACTTTTAATTTTCTGAAACTATCAGCCCAAGACATTAACTTCGAAAAATCACCAGATATTTCTGGTTTCACAGTTGAAACACTTCCAGCAATAATTCTTCCTGTTGAACCATCTATAGTGATTATGTCTCCTTCTTTAATCTCCATTGAAGAAGTTTTAAAAGATTTGTTTTCATAGTTTATATCAATTTCACTTGATCCTGATACGCATGGTCTACCCATACCTCTGGCCACAACAGCTGCATGGCTTGTCATTCCTCCTCTAGCTGTCAAAATTCCTTTAGCAGCATGCATTCCTTGTATATCCTCTGGAGAAGTTTCTACTCTTACTAAAATTGTATCTTGCATCATTGCAGTTAGTCTTTCAGCCTCTTCCGATGTAAATACAACTTTACCACTAGCAGCACCTGGTGATGCTGGCAATCCATTTGCTATTACATTGATTGTGCTTTTTTCATCTAGAGTAGGGTGCAAAAGTGTATCCAGAGAGTTTGGATCAATTCTTAATACAGCTTCTTTTTTAGAAATTAATTTTTCTTTAACCATATCAACTGCAATCTTGACTGCTGACTTAGCTGTTCTTTTTCCTGATCTTGTTTGAAGCATCCATAGTTTATTACTTTCGACTGTAAATTCTACATCTTGCATATCCTTATAATGTTTCTCTAACTTCTTTAAAATTTTTTGAAGTTCTTTAAAAACTTTTGGCATAGATTCTTCCATTGATAACTCTTTTACTTTGGCATCTTGCCTAGCTTTTTTAGTAATATATTGAGGTGTCCTTGTACCAGCTACAACATCTTCACCTTGCGCATTAATTAAATACTCACCATATATTTCATTTGATCCATCTGATGGATTTCTTGTAAACACAACTCCTGTTGCACAATCATCACCCATATTTCCAAAAACCATTGATTGAACATTTACAGCAGTTCCCCACTCAGCTGGAATTTGATTTAGTTTTCTATAAACTTTTGCTCTATTACTTTCCCACGATAAAAATACTGCACTTATTGCTCCTAGCAATTGTTCATGAACATCTTGAGGAAAATCTTTTTTTGTCTTTTCTCTTACAGTTCTTTTAAAATCTTCAATTAATCCATCCCAATCACTTTCATCTAGATCTGTATCTAACAAAACACCTTTCGTAAGTTTATAATTTTCAATTAATTCCTCAAAATGATAACCTTCTACACCCATTACAACATTACCGTACATTTGAATGAATCTTCTATAACTGTCTTTAGCAAATCTTCCATTTGAAGTTTTAATTGCTAAAGCTTTGACTGTTTTATCATTCAGACCTAGATTTAGAATAGTATCCATCATACCTGGCATTGATACTCTTGCACCAGACCGCACAGACAACAAAAGTGGATTTTTTAAGTCCCCAAATTTCTTAGAAACATCTTTTTCGATTAATTTTAATTCTTTTTCAATTTGAGAAATCAAATTTTTATTTAATTTTTTTTTATCCCTATAAAAAATTTCACAAACTTTTGTAGATATTGTAAAACCAGGAGGCACAGGAAGCCCCATTCTTCCCATTTCAGAAAGATTGGCACCTTTTCCTCCTAAAAAGTTTTTAGGATTTTTAATTTTTTTACTATCCTTAGAATTAAAGTTTAATATAATTTTTTTCATTAATGGGAGTCGATTAGAGAAAAATTAACATAATTGTTGAACGTTTTACACATCATTTGGATTAGTTCCAGCCTATTCTTCTTTATGACCAGGTCATCTTCGTTCACAATTACATTATCAAAAAAGTCAAAAACCTCTCTTTTAATGCTAGCTAGATTGTCCAATGTTTGAACATAATTTTCATCTTTATTAATCCTTGAAAAATATTTGCTTAATTCACTAATTTTTTTAAATAGATTTTTTTCTAACTCAGTTTTAAAAATACCAGGGTCAGTTGTATTTGATAATTCTATTTTATCTTTTTTTAATTCACCGTCTAAAATGTTTGAGGCTCTTTTATAGCTTGCAATAATATCTAAACCATTTGGTTTGTTAATAATTTTATTTAAATGTTTAGCTTTATTAAAAATAATAACAGATTGGTCTAAGTTAAAAGAACTGGTTGATGCTTGAATTATATCATTTCTAATATTTTCTTCCTTCATGTAATATTTTAATCTATCCATTAAAAAATCTGATAATTCACTTTGTAGAGATTGATTATCAATTTCAAAACCTTGATCTAAATACAGGCTTGAAGAATAATTAATTAGATCTTTTATTTTAAAATCTTTTTTATTTTCAACTATTATTCTCATTACACCCAATGCTAATCTTCTTAAAGCATACGGATCTTTAGAACTTGTTGGCTTTTGATTTAATCCAAAAAAACCAACTAAAGTATCTATCTTATCAGCCAAAGAAAGGGCTATGCTAAATGGTTTTTTTGGAACTCTTGAACCTAAACCTGCAGGTAAATATTGCTCAGTTATTGCCAAAGCTAAATCTTTATCAAAACCTTGTGCGTTAGCAAAATATCCACCCATCACACCTTGGAGTTCTGGAAATTCACCAACTAGTTCCGATAATAAATCAACTTTACAAATTGATGCTGACAATTCAACTTTTTCTTTACTGATTAAAAGTTCATCAGATATCATTCCACCCAATTTTCTCATTCTTTGGGCTTTATGGTAATAACTCCCTAATCCTATAAAATAATTCATTGATTTTAATTCAGTAACTTTTTTGACCATATTTTGAGATTTATCTTTTTTCCAAAAAAATTCTGCATCACTTAATCTTGCTTCAACTACTCTTTCATTTCCTAATTTTATTAATCCCTTTTTATCTTTTTTGTTTGCAACCACTAAAAACTCATTGGTAATATTTTCTTTATTATCAAATATAGGAAAATATTTTTGATGGTATTGCATGGTAATAATTAATATTTCTTTTGGAATATTTAAAAATTTCTTATCAAATTCACAAAGAAGGATATTTGGTTGATCTGTTAAATCTACAACTTCATCAAGTAATCTAGGATTATGTTGAATCTTAATATTTTTATTTTTTAATATATTGTTAAATTTTTTTTCTATTAGCTTTTTTCTCTCATTGTGATCAACGATAATGTTAATTTTTTTAAAAAAACTTTTATAATTTTTAAATTCTAAGAAAGACTTTTTATTTTCCTCAAATTCTTTATCAATAAAAGTTGAATTAGAAGATGTTATGTGATGAAAATTAAAATTTAATTTTTTTTTATCAAATACAGCAAGAATTGATTTTAATGGTCTACCCCAATTTAATTCAAAAGTCCCCCAATACATTGATTTTTTCCATTGAATTTTATTTAATAATATTGGGATAAATTCCTCTAATAATTCATTTGTGTGCAATTTTTTTGATTTTGTCTTGAAAAAATAAAATTCTCCTTTGTCTGTTTTTTTTTGGTAGAGATCCTTTTTTAAAATTTTATTTGACCTAACAAACCCCTCTAATGCTGCCTCTGGTGACTTAATATTTGGACCTTTAATCTCCTCAGATTTTAGTACAACATTTTTTTGAACACCTTCAAATAATACCACTAGTCTGTTTGGTGTTGAATATGACGAGCTTTTTTTAAATAAAATTGATTTCTTTAAAAATAAATCATTAAAACTTTTAAGTAAGTCTTCCCTTAAATTTTGTTGAAGATTTGAAGGTATTTCCTCACTAAATAATTCTAAAAAAAACTCTGACATTATTTTTGACTATCTAACCAAGCGCCTGCTGCAGATTTTGTAATATCTCTTATTCTAGCAATATAGCCAGCTCTTTGTGCTACACTAATTGCACCTCTTGCATCTAGAATATTAAACACATGACTGGCTTTTAAACATTGATCATATGCTGGTAAAGAAACTTTTTTTTCTACCAAATTTTTTGCCTCAGACTCATGCATTTCAAACATTTTCAAAAGTGTTTCTATATTCGCGTGTTCAAAATTATACGCTGAAAATTCTTTTTCAGCTTGGTGAAAAACTTCGTGATATTTTACACCTTCATCATTCCACAATAAATCATAAACATTTTTTTCTTTTTGAGTGAACATACAAATTCTTTCTAAGCCATAAGTGATTTCAACTGATACAGGTTTACAATCAAATCCAGCCATTTGTTGAAAATAGGTGAATTGAGTAATTTCCATTCCATCACACCACACTTCCCATCCCAATCCTGCGGCACCTAATGTTGGACTTTCCCAATCATCCTCAACAAACCTTATATCATGATCGTTATGATCTATTCCTATAGTAGATAAACTATTTAGATAAAGTTTTTTTATATTTTCAGGGGAAGGTTTGATTAAAACTTGAAATTGATAATAGTGTTGTAACCTGTTTGGATTATCTCCATATCTTCCATCTGTAGGTCTTCTTGATGGCTGTACGTAAGCTGCTTTCCATGGTTTAGTTCCAAGTGATCTTAGAGTAGTAGCTGGATGAAAAGTTCCTGCACCAACCTCCATATCGTAAGGCTGAAGAATAATGCATCCCTTTTTGCTCCAAAATTTCTGGAGATTTAAGATTGTTTCTTGGAATGTTTGAATTTTTTTTTCTTTTTTTGTTTTAGAAACCATATCTTTGCCAAATTGATCTTTCATCTAAAATACTTGCTATTTGATCTACTTGATTGCTAGATGAAGAAAGTTTTTGACTTAACCATCCTTTTGATTTTTCAAATTTTTTAATAATTACATCCTCACCAAATTTATCTTTTAATATTTCATGTGCGTTACCTATTCCGTCAATCAATCCTAAATTTTTTGCTTTACTACCTGACCAAAATTCGCCTGAAAAAAGTTCTCCATCAGATTTGTTTAATTTTGATCCTCTACTTTTTTCAACAACATCTATAAAGTCTTTATGAAGATCCAATTGAATATTTTTTAATCTTTCAATATCCTCATTTTTTTCTTCTAAAAATGGATCAAGTGTGCTTTTGTTTTTGCCAGCAGTATGAACTCTTCTTTCAACCCCAATTTTTTTTATCAACTCTGTAAATCCAAAAGAAGAATATATCACTCCTATAGATCCAATTATTGAACTTGAATTTGCATAAATTTCGTCCCCAGCACAAGAAATCAAATAGCCTCCAGAAGCTGCTACATCTTCAGCGAATACAATAACTTTTTTTTTGTGTTTTTTTGCTTGTTGTCTAATAAAACTGTAGATTAAATGAGACTGAACTGGTGATCCTCCTGGAGAATTGATTGATATAGCAACACACGTCGCTTTTTTTAGAGAAAAAGCCTTTTTAATCAGTTCTTCTTGACCAGCAAAATCAATACCTTGTTTAAATTTTCCAGCATTACCAATAACTCCACTTAATTTTAAGTGAGCAACAATTTTTTTCTTTTTAAAAAAAGAGAACATAGCTAAGTCTTATAGAATTATTTATTGAATATAAAGACTACTTATAATTGAAGAAACTGGTGCGTCAATTGATAAGTAATATATATGAACAAATTATACTAATTTAAAAATATTATGGGAACAGTTGTACAGCTTAAAAACCAGATAAATGATTCATATTTTCAGCTTAAAGACTCGGTTGAAGAAAAACTAATCTTAACCGAAGAAAAAATAAAATCAAAATTATCTAGTGACGTACAGCTAGTTCAAAAAATGACAGATTATCACATAGAAACTGGAGGAAAAAGACTAAGAGCTTTACTAACGTTGGGTAGTGCAAAATTATGTGGTTACTCTAAAGGCTCTAGGGATATAAATTTAGCTGCATGTGTTGAATTAATTCACAGCGCAACGTTGATGCATGATGACGTAATTGATGAAGGTACTGTTAGAAGAGGGAAAGAAACTTTAAATAAAGTTTGGGATAATCATTCGTCAGTTTTAATAGGAGATTATCTATTGAGTAGATGTTTTGAAATGATGGTAGAAGACGGAAACCTAGAGGTTTTAAAATTATTATCTTCCACTTCATCTAAAATTGCTCAAGGAGAAGTTTTGCAACTTCAACACAAAGGTGAAGTTGATATGCTGGAAGAAACATATTTAAAAATAATCTCAGCTAAAACTGCTGAGTTATTTGCAGCATCAACTAAAGTTGGTGCAATTTTATCAGATACAGAAAATAAAGAAAAAGATGCTTTGGAATTTTATGGAAGAAATTTAGGATTAACTTTTCAAATAGCAGATGATACACTAGACTATAATGCAGAGCTCAAACTATTTGGTAAAAAAATTGGTCAAGATTTTTTTGAAGGAAAAATTACCTTACCAATAATTTTACTTTTTCAAAAATTAGAAAATGATGAAAAGAAAATTTTATCAAATATGTTTAAAAAAGACTTAAGAACAAAAAATGACTTTAATGAAATTATTGCTCTTATAAATAAGTATAAAATTATTCGGGAATGCTATCAAAAAGCACAGCACTATATAAATTTAGCCTCAAATTCTCTAAGTGTATTTAAAGACTCTGAAGAAAAAAATATTCTTAAAAGATTAGCATCATTTAGTTTATCAAGAAATTTTTAAGGACTTAATAAAGACTTTATCCACTTCCCGGAGTTATCTCTGTTGTATTTTAATCTCTCGTGGATTCTGTTCTCACCATCTAACCAAAATTCAATACTATTTGGAGATAAAATCCATCCAGACCAGTGACTTGGTCTTGGTACATCTGATTTGTTGCTATATTTTTTTTTATAATCTTTTATAGATTTTAACAATTGCTCTCGCGAATTTAATTCTTCACTTTGCTTAGAAGCCCATGCTCCTATTCGACTTTCATACGCTCTAGATGAATAATATTCATCTGCAACTTGATCAGAAACTAATGACACCTTTCCATTAATTCTTATTTGTCTTAGCAGACTTTTCCAATGGAAACACATCGCTGCATATGGATTTTCTTTTAATTCATTTCCCTTTTGACTATTTAAATTTGTATAAAATACAAATCCATCTTTGTTGAAATCTTTAAGTAAAACCATTCTAACTGAAGGAATATTTTTTTTATTTGACGTGGCCAAAGCAACAGCGTTTGGATCATTTGGCTCAGTTTTCTTTGCTTCCTCCATCCATTCATGAAATAATTGAATTGGATCATCTATATCGAGAAAGCAACTATTAAGACCTAAAGAGTTTTTTTGATTCATAATTTAAACAAAATAATCTATATAATATAAATAATGTCATTTAATACTTTTGGAAAGCTATTTCGTTTCACAACCTGGGGAGAGTCTCATGGGACTGCAATTGGTTGTATTGTTGATGGTTGTCCTCCAAACATAAATCTTAAAGAGCAAGATATTCAAATAGAATTAGACAAAAGAAAACCAGGACAATCTAAATTTACAACTCAGCGAAAAGAGGATGATAAAGTTCAAATATTGTCGGGAGTATTTGAGGGTAAAACTACAGGAACACCTATTTCACTCATAATCTACAATAAAGATATGAGATCTAAAGATTATAGTAATATTAAAGATAAGTTCAGACCAGGTCATGCAGATTTTACTTATTTTAAAAAATATGGAATTAGAGACTATAGAGGTGGTGGAAGATCTTCTGCTAGAGAAACTGCAGCAAGAGTTGCGGCGGGTGCAATAGCAAAAGTAGTACTTCAAAAAAAGTTAGGTAAAAAATTTAAAGTAATTGGTGCAGTAACTCAGCTAGGAATTCTTGGATGTGATACAAATCAATGGAACGATAAAATAATTTCAAAAAATCCATTTTTTTGTCCTGATAAATCAATGATTAAATTATGGGAAAAATATTTGCTTGGTGTAAGAAAATCAGGATCCTCATGTGGAGCAGTGATTGAAATAAGAGCAAGAGGTATCCCAGTTGGTTTAGGTGCTCCAATTTATTCAAAATTAGATACTGACATTGCTTCAGGTCTAATGAGTATTAACGCAGTTAAAGGTGTAAATATCGGTGCAGGAATGAACTCAGCACAATTAAGTGGAGAACAAAATTCAGATGAAATTTCTTCAAAAGGAAATAAATTAAAATTCAATTCAAATAACGCTGGTGGAATTCTTGGTGGAATTTCTACGGGCCAAGAAATTGTTGCATCTTTTGCTGTCAAACCAACATCGTCAATTTTAACTAGTAGAAAAACTATTAATAAATTTGGGAAAAATACTTTAATATCTGTTAAAGGCAGACACGATCCATGTGTAGGAATTAGAGCTGTACCTATTGGTGAGGCTATGATGAATTGTGTTTTACTTGATCACTACTTAATGAATAAAGCCCAGTGTAGTTAGTTTAAATTAATTTTTCACAACTCTTATTGTCTCCTTTTGAAACAAAATATCAGAAATTTTCTTAGAAATTTGAGAACTATTTAATCCAGCTTTATCGTACATTTTTTTTGGATCATCTTGTTCAATAAATTCATCTGGTAAAGTCATTGATCTAAATTTTAAACCTTTATCAAAAATTCCTCTTTCAGCTAATAAATTTTTAACATGCGAACCGAAACCACCTATTGATCCTTCTTCAACAGTTATCATAAGCTCATGTTCCTTAGCAGATTTTAGTATAAGTTCTTCGTCTAAAGGCTTAACAAATCTGGCATCTATCAAGGTTGTTGAAATTCCTTTTACTTTTAATTCCTCTACCGCTAACTTGCATTCTTCAAGTCGAGTTCCGAGGTTTAATACACAAACTTGTGTCCCTTGTTGAACGACTCTCCCTTTACCAATTTCAATTTTTTCATCTATTGATGGGAGGTTAACACCTACTCCAGTTCCTCTTGGATATCTGATTGCAGAAGGTCTGTCATTTATATCTACTGAAGTATTAATCATTTTAACTAGTTCAGCTTCGTCACTTGCTGCCATTACTACAAAATTAGGCAAAGTTGATAAGTAAGTTATATCAAATGAACCGGCATGTGTTGATCCATCAGCACCAACTAATCCTGCTCTATCTATCGCAAATCTAACTGGTAAACTTTGGATGGCAACATCGTGGACAACTTGATCATATGCTCTCTGTAAAAAGGTAGAATAAATTGCAGCATATGGTTTGTATCCTTCGGTTGCGAGACCAGCTGCAAAAGTTACGGCATGTTGTTCTGCTATTCCTACATCAAACATTCTATTTGGAAACTCCTTGCCAAAAATATCCATACCAGTCCCTCCTGGCATCGCTGCTGTTATTCCTACTATTTTGCTATCCTTTTTAGCATGTTTAACTAACGTGTTTGCAAATACTTTTGTATAAGCTGGAAGGTTTGATTTGCTCTTTACTTGTTCACCAGTCTCAACATTAAATTTTGACACTCCATGATAATGATCATTTGCTTTTTCTGCATAAGAATAACCTTTCCCTTTTTGAGTTTTGATATGAATCATTATAGGACCCTCATGTCTTGATTCTTTTGCGTTTTTTAAAATTGGAACTAGGCTTGATAAATCATGACCATCTATAGGACCTGCATAATAAAAACCAAGTGAACTAAATAATGTGCCTCCAGTAACTGCTGAACGGAAAAAATCCTCTGCTTTTCCTGCTTTGGCACTAAATCTTTTTGAAAATGCAGATGTAATTAATTTTAAAGTTTCCCTTAGACTAAAATATATTTTACCCGTAAATAATTTTGCCAAGTAAGTTCTCATTGCTCCAACTGGTTTTGCAATTGACATGTCGTTATCATTTAAAATAACAATCATTTTTGTCTTAGATGCTCCGGCATTATTCATAGCTTCGTAAGCCATACCTGCACTAATTGCTCCATCACCTATGACGGCTATTACATTGGAAGATTTATTTTCTAATTTATTTGCTTCAGCAATTCCTAATGCTGATGAAATAGATGTTGAACTATGAGCTGCTCCAAATGGGTCATACTCACTTTCGGATCTTTTTGTAAAACCTGATAAACCATCACCCTGTCGTAAAGTTCTAATCTTATCTTTTCTTCCAGTTAAAATTTTATGAGGGTAAGATTGATGACCAACATCCCATATCAATTTATCATTTGGTGTGTCAAAAACATAATGAAGTGCAACTGTCAATTCAACCACTCCCAAACCAGCACCAAGGTGACCTCCTGTTTCTGAAACAGCACTTATCATTTCCTCCCTCACCTCGTCTGCAACTTTTTGTAAATCATCTTCTGAAACTTTTCTTAAATCAGATGGAAAGTTTATATCATTTAAAAATTGATAATTTTTTTTCATTTTTTTCTATTCAATATATAGTCCATTGTTTCATTTATTTTTTCAGATTTTGAACCGTATTTTCTTAAATTCTTATTAACATCTTTTATTATCTTATCACAATACTTAACTGAGTCATCATAGCCTATTAAATTTATAAGCGTTGCCTTACCTTTTTTTTGGTCTTTTCCTGTTTTTTTCCCAGCTTCCTTAGATTTGCTTTTCAAATCAATTAAATCATCAGCTATTTGGAATAAAAGACCAATTTTTGATCCAATATTTTCAAAAAATTTAATTTCTCGAATAGTTTTTTTCTTAATTATTACTGGAGCCGCACAACAAAAACTAAATAACATTCCTGTTTTCTTTATTTCCATTTCTAATATTTTATTCCTTGATATTTTCTTTCTCTCATAACTTAAATCTAAATACTGCCCGCCAGCTATTCCTAAATGTCCTGAACATTCTGATAATTTTTTGATTAGGTTGATCTTTATCTTTTCATTTAATTGCAATTTAGGACTTGATAAGATTTCAAAAGCTAAAGTCAGTAATGAATTTCCTGCTAGAACTGCTGTAGACTCACCAAATTTAATATGAGTTGAAGGTTTTCCTCTTCTTATATCATCATCATCCATGCAGGGTAGATCGTCGTGAATAAGTGAATAAGCATGAATACATTCAACAGCCGCACCAACCATTATCAATGTTTTATAGTCTATTGAAAATAATGACCCTAAGTCGATTAAGATTTTAGATCTTATTTTTTTTCCACCTGGAAACAAACCATACTTCATGGGTGACATTAGCTGAGAATATTTCTGTGAATTAATATATTTTTTAAGAAATATATTTGTATCCTTAGCTATTTTATTAAGCTGTTTTTTCATTTTTTTTAGTTATTTCTTTAATCTTTTTATTTGTCTCTTCTCCAATAGATTTAAAATTTTTATGAAATTTCTTTTCAATAATATTATTTAATTTTAGAAGTTCTTGATAACTATCAACTGAATTGTTTAAATCATTTTCCTTCTCTAGGGACTCTATAATCTTATTTGCTTTTTCTGTGAGCTCCTCAACTGAATACTGATCATAATCAAGTGGTAATATTTTATCTTTCATATAATAATTATTAATACATGAAATCTATTCAATCAAATATCAAAAAAGCAAAAAAATATTTAGATAATAATCATTGTGTTGCGGTACCAACAGAAACTGTTTATGGGTTGGCTGCAAACGCGTACTCGAATAGTGCTGTTAAGAAAATATTTAGTCTTAAAAAAAGACCGTTAAACAATCCACTTATTGTCCATTATTATGATATCCAAAGACTTAGGGAGGACTGTGACATCAATGATAATTTAGTAAAACTTTACAAAAAATTTTCTCCAGGCCCAATAACTTATGTTTTGAAATTAAAAAATAACTCAAAAATATCAAAATTTGTCACCAATAATAAAAAAAGTATTGCTGTTCGTTTTCCTAATCATAAATTGTTCAGAAATTTATTAAAAAATTTAAATTATCCAGTAGCTGCACCTAGTGCAAATATATCCTCAAGATTAAGCTCAGTTAAACCATCTGATGTAAAAGAAGAATTTGGTTCAAAGATTAAATATATTTTAAATGGAGGAAAAAGTAAAATTGGAGTTGAGTCCACAATACTAAATCTTTTAGAAAAGCCCTCACTTTTAAGATATGGAGGCCTAGATACTAAAAAAATTGAAAATGTTTTAAAAAAAAAATTATTAATTAATACAAATTCAAAAAAAAAATTATCACCTGGTTTATTTCCGTTACATTACTCACCTGGAATACCTTTAAGAGTGAATGTTAAAAAACCAAAAAAAGATGAGGCTTATTTATTAATAAAAAAAAAGAAACCAAAATTAAAAAACTATTATTATTTATCCAAAGTAAAAAATATGAAGGAGGCCGCAAAGAATTTATATTCAACTTTAAGAAAAATTAAAAACGATGGTTTTAAAAAGATTGCAGTTGAAACGATACCAAACAAAGGTCTTGGCAAAACAATTAACGATAGATTAAAGAGAGCCTCTAAATATTAATGACAAATTCTATTGAAGTAATCAATCTATCAAAAAAATATAAAGATAAAGAAGCGGTGGTTAATATAAATTTTAAAATTAATGAAAATGAAATGGTTGGTTTATTGGGACCTAATGGATGTGGAAAAACTACAACTATTGGAATGATTTTAGGATTATTAAAACCAAGTAGTGGTGAGGTTTTAATCAACGGAGAGAATATTGAAAAAAATAAAATCTCACTTCTCCATAAAATGAATTTTATTTCACCATATATTGAATTACCTAAAAAACTTAAAGTTAAACAAAATTTAATAGTTTATGGAAAATTATATAACATTCAAAATTTAAATGACCGAATAGATCACCTTGCAAATAAACTTAGATTAAAAGACCTTTTAAACAAAATTACTGGAGAACTTTCTTCTGGACAAAAAAACAGGGTAAGTCTTGCTAAAGCTTTAATAAATGATCCAACGGTACTTTTGTTGGATGAACCCACTGCTTCACTAGACCCTGAAACTGGTGATTTTGTAAGATCGTTTTTAGAAGATTACAAAAAGGAAAAAAAAATATCAGTTTTGCTTGCCTCCCACAATATGGAAGAAGTAAAAAGATTATGTAGTTCTGTTTTAATGATGAAAGATGGTTTAATAGTGGATAGAGGAACTCCTGAAGAGTTAATAACAAAATATGGAAGAAGAAACTTAGAGGAAGTATTTTTAGAAATTGCGAGAAAATAAAAATGAATTTAATTAGAATTTATGGTCTTTTTTTAAGACACTTTTATTTAATAACTAGATCATTTCCAAGAATATTAGATTTAATTTATTGGCCTTCAATTCAAATTACTCTTTGGGGATTTATTTCTAATTTTTTTGCAGCTCATAGCTCTTATTACAGTGGTGCAGTAGGAGTCATTCTTTCATGTGCAATTCTTTATGATTTTTTATTTAGAACCAGTATTGGCTTTAATATGTTATTTTTGGAGGAAATTTGGAGCAGAAATTTTACAAACTTATTTATTGCACCTATGAAAATTAGTGAGATAATTGTCTCTCTAGTTTTTACCGCTTTAATTAGAGCATTGATTGGTTTAATCCCAGCTATACTATTAACTTCTCCATTGTTTGGTATATCTTTGCTAAAACTTGGTCTTCCATTAGCATTTCTTTTCTTGAGTCTGTATTTATTCGGAATAACACTTGGTCTATTTGTTTCAGCAGGATTGTTAAGATTTGGACCATCTTTTGAAAATATAGCATGGTCTACCATGTTTTTATTAGCACCTTTTGGCTGTATTTACTATCCAGTTGAAACACTACCCGGAATCTTCCAATCAATCGCTTTCGCACTTCCATTAGTTTATATTTTTGAAGAGACCAGAAATATCTTGATCAATGGAATGGTAAATTATGAAAATATTATTAATGCAATCTATCTGAACGGATTTTATTTAATTTTGTCAATATTAGTATTTTATTACTCTTTTGACAAAGCAAGAGATAAGGGAACTTTAATAAATATAGGTGAATAAATTGGTGCGCCTGCTAGGAGTCGAACCCAGAACCTCCTGATCCGAAGTCAGGCGCTCTATCCAGTTGAGCTACAAGCGCATATAGTATTAATATTATATTTTATGGAAAAAAACATTAATTTTATAGTCAAAGAGGATGAGAAGAATTTGAGGGTTGATGTTTTAATTAACAAAAGAGAGGAATTAATTAGTAGAACTAGAATTAAAAATTTAATTTTAAAAGAAAAGTTAACGCTAAATAATGAAATAATTAAAAGTCCGTCAAAAAAAGTCTCAATTGGTGATAATATAAATCTTAAGATTCCAGAGCCTGAAATAGCATCCCTTAAACCTTACAAGTTTAAATTAGAAATAATATACGAAGATGATGATCTATTAGTAATTAATAAACCTGCTGGAATAATCATGCATCCAGGAGCTGGAAATTATGATAAAACAATTGTTAATGCATTGATGCATTATGATAAAGATTCTTTATCAAATATAGGTGAAAAGTTAAGACCTGGTATTGTTCATAGAATTGATAAAAACACTTCTGGTTTAGTAGTAATTGCAAAAAACAATGAAACTCATGAAAATTTATCAAAACAATTTAGTGATCATACAATTATAAGAGAGTACCAACTTTTAATATGGGGAAAATTAAGACCCTCCTCAGGGAGGGTTGAAACATTTATAACTCGTAGTTCAAAAAATAGACAACTAATGGAAGTTAGTAGTTCTAAAGGTAAGAAAGCTATAACAAATTATAAAACGCTTGAAATTTTTGAAAATCAAAAAACACCGACTTTAAGTTTAGTTGAATGTAAATTAGAAACAGGAAGAACACATCAGATAAGAGTTCATATGAACTTTAAAGGTAATAGTCTAGTTGGAGATGACAAATATAAAAAAAAATATAAAAAATTAAAAAATATTGATTTTGATATTCAAAATTCAATTACTAAATTAAATAGACAATTCCTGCATGCAAAAACTTTAGGATTTATACATCCACGTACTAAGAAAGAGATGATTTTTTCCTCACTTTTGCCACAAGATCTAAATAATATTCTAAAAATGCTTAGAAACACTGAAGAATAAATTATTGAAAATTAGGTATAATTAATTAAATAAACACTGCTATGAGCACAACAATGAGCAACAATCTGCCAACCCTTTCTAATGAAGGTGGACTATCTGCATATTTAGAGCAGATTAAAAAATTTCCGATGTTAGCTGCAGAAGAAGAATATATGCTAGCAAAGAACTGGAAAACGACTGGCAATATTAAAGCTGCAGAAAAACTAGTCACTAGTCACTTAAGATTAGTTGCAAAGATTGCTATGGGTTACAAAGGATATGGTTTGCCTATTAATGAAATGATTTCAGAGGGAAATGTAGGTCTTATGCAAGCTGTTAAGAAATTTGAACCAGAAAAAGGTTTTAGATTGGCAACTTATGCAATGTGGTGGATTAAAGCTTCTATTCAAGAATATATTTTAAGATCTTGGAGTCTTGTCAAAATTGGAACTACTACTGCTCAAAAAAAATTATTTTTTAATCTAAAGAAAATTAAAAATCAAATTTCTCCAGAAACTGAAGGTGACTTAAGAGATGAACACGTTGATCATATAGCTAATAAGCTTGATGTAAGTAAAGAAGAAGTCGTTTCAATGAATAGAAGACTTTCTGGAAAGGAGTTCTCGCTAAATGCTCAAGTTGGGGAAGATGGCGATGAATGGCAAGACTGGTTAGTTGATAAAGAACTTGATCATGACTTAAAATTTGCTCACCACGAAGAAATGGAACAAAGAAAAGATTTACTAAAAGACTCTATTAAAGTTCTTAACGATAGAGAAAGAGAAATTTTATACTCAAGAAGACTAAATGATGACCCAACTACACTAGAAGATTTAAGTAAAAAATATAAGATTAGTAGAGAAAGAGTTAGACAAATAGAAAATAAAGCATTTGAAAAACTCCAAAAGCACATGCTTCTATTAGCTAAATCAAAAAATCTTTTACCCGTAAACTAAACTTCAAAAGGGTTTTCAATTAAAATAGTATCATCTCTTTCTGGACTAGTTGAGATACTTGATACTTTTGCACCAATAAAATCTTCAACAGCAAAAATATATTTTTTTGCATTTTCAGGTAATGAGTCCAGATTTTTAACTCCATTTGTAGAAACTTTCCAACCTGGAAAAGTTTTATAAATTGGTTTTATTTTTATTTGATCTTCTACAGCAGCAGGTAAATAATCTAATCTTTTACCATCAAGCTCATAAGCAACACACATTTTAATTTCATCTAATTCATCGAGTACATCTAATTTCGTTAAAGCGATACCATCAATCCCTGAAACTTTAATAGTTTGCCTTACCAAAACACCATCAAACCATCCACATCTTCTTTTTCTACTTGTAACAGTTCCAAATTCTTTTCCACGTGTTCCTAAAAGTTCACCAACATCATCTGTTAACTCAGTAGGAAAAGGACCTTCCCCAACTCTTGTTGTATAAGCTTTTGTAATTCCAAGAACATAATTAATTGAATTAGGGCCACAACCAGTTCCTGTAGCTGCGCTTGAGGCAACAGTATTAGATGAAGTTACAAAAGGATAAGTTCCATGATCTACATCAAGTAAAATACCTTGGGCTCCTTCGAATAAAATTCTCTTTTTTTGTTTTTTAAATTGATCAATCTTTAGCCAAACTGGCTGAGAAAATTCTAATATTTTAGGTGCTATTTTAAGCAAATCAGATTTAAGCTGATCTTTTTCAAAAATTTTTTTTCCTAGGCCTTTTCTAATTGCATTATGATGAACTAGTACAGAGTCGAGTCTTTGATCTAAATTTTTTTCAGATCTTAGATCCATAACTCTTATAGATCTTCTTCCAACTTTATCTTCATATGCTGGTCCAATTCCACGTCTTGTAGTTCCTATTTTGCTTTTTCCTGCTGCATCCTCTCTAATCTCGTCCATTTCTCTATGAAAGGGCAGAATTAAATTTGCGGACTCCGAAATAATAAAATTATTTACATTTACTTCTACACCTTTAGATTTAATTTCTTCTATTTCCTCTAATAAGGCCCATGGATCTACGACAACTCCGTTGCCAATAATTGATATTTTGCCTTTTCTAACTATTCCAGATGGCAATAATCTCAATTTATAAGTAACACCGTCAATCACTAAAGTATGACCAGCATTGTGACCTCCTTGGAATCTTATTACTACATCAGCCTGTTCAGATAACCAATCAACAATTTTTCCTTTACCTTCGTCACCCCATTGAGATCCAACAACAACTATATTTTTCATTATTTAAATTTTCTGTTTACTTTTAAGGAAGTGAGATGGTTAATTGGGCCATGACCTTTTCCATATTTCGGGTTTGATTTAATTGCAGAATTTACATACTTAATTCCTAGCTCACAAGATTTCTTTACTGTTTTTCCACATGATAAAAAAGTTGTAACTGAGCTAGATAATGTACAACCTGTGCCATGGGTATTCTTTGTTTTGTGACGCTCGCTTTTGAAGATCTTTATGTCTTTTTTATTTATTAAAATATCTATTACATTTTTATGTTTTAAATGACCACCTTTTATAAGTACATTTTTAGCTCCTAATCCTATAAGTTTATTAGCAGCAAAAACCATATCCTCTTCTGTTTTAATTGTTGTTTTAGTCAAAATTTCTGCCTCTGGGATATTAGGTGTAATAAGTGATACTTTTTTAATTAATTTTAATTTTAATAATTGAATAGCTTTAGTATCTATTAGTTTAGCCCCTCCTTTAGCAACCATAACTGGATCTAATACGATTTTTTTAACTTTAATTACATCCAGAGCCTTCAGTACCATTCTAATAACCTCTGAAGAATGTAACATACCAATTTTTATTGCATCAGGTCTTATATCTTTGCAACTATAAATAATTTGATTAAAAATTTCTTTTGAATTAATTCCAACAATTGATTTTACACCAGTGGTATTTTGAGAAGTAACTGCTGTTATTGCTGTCATTGCATAAGAACCTAAAGCAGTAACAGTTTTTATATCAGCTTGAATACCTGCTCCACCAGATGAATCAGATCCTGCGATAATTAAAATTTTAGAATTAGGTTTCAATTTATTTAATTTTTTTCGTAATCATGTTCACGCATTTATATAAAAGAGCTTTATTTTCACTTTCTCCCATTACTCTTATTTTAGATTCTGTTCCTGATTTTCTAACTAAAATTCTTCCATTACCTTTGATTAATTTATCTGCATTTTTAATGATTTTTTTTATCTCCAGTTTATTAATTATATTTTTATCTTTAACATCGATATTTTCTAAAAGCTGAGGTGTTTTCTTAAATTGATCAAAAAATTCACTTGCCTTTTTTCCTTTTCTTAAAGCAAAAAGAGCTTCTAAAGCTACTAGTAAACCATCTCCTGTGGTTGCAAATTTACCTAAAATAATATGTCCTGATTGTTCACCACCTAAATTAAAATTATATTTCTGCATTTTTTCTTTAACATATCTATCTCCAACATTTGCCCTTAAAAATTTTATTCCTTTTGATTTAAAATATTTTTCTAACCCATAATTTGACATTAATGTTCCAACAACTCCCCCTTTTAACATTTTTTTATTTTTCCATCTTGTTGCTAAAGCAGCTATAATTTGATCTCCATCTATTATATTGCTTTTTTCATCACACATTATAATTCTATCAGCATCCCCATCTAAAGATATTCCAAGATGTGCTTTGTATTTTTTTACAGCAGATCTGATTTTTCTCGGAAAAGTTGATCCACATTTTTTATTAATGTTTAAACCATTTGGTTTAATTCCTATTGCTATGACTTTAGCTCCTAATGATTTCAATAATTCAGGACCTGCCTTATAACCAGCACCATTTGCACAATCGATTACTATTCTTAGTCCTCTTAAATTGAACTCTTTAGTGAAATTTTTTTTTAATATTTTAATATATTTTTTGGTACCTGTTTCTAATCTTTTAACCCTTCCTAATTTTTCAGAATGCGAAAGGTTTTTTGAGATTTTCTTATCTATAAGTCCCTCAATTTTTTTTTCTATTTTATCTGATAATTTCATTCCATCAGGACCAAACAATTTTAAACCATTGTCAAAATGTGGATTGTGAGAGGCAGTGATCATTATACCCATATTAGCCTTCATTTCTTTTGTTAGCATAGCCAACCCATTAGTTGGTAAGGGTCCTAGAGTATAAACATGCATACCAGCTGAAGCCAAACCTGAGACAAGAGCTGGCTCAAGTGTATATCCTGATAATCTCGTATCTTTTGCAATTATTGCCGTTTGTTTTCTTTTTTTTTGAGATTTAAAGTATGTTCCACTAGCAAGTCCAAATTTAAAGAACATATCTCCATTAATATATTTACTATTGACTGCTCCTCTTATTCCATCTGTTCCAAAATATTTTTTTGTCATTAATTTTTGACTATTTCGTTAAAAACTTTAATTCCTTGCTTTACTTCATTAACATCATGAATTCTTAAAATCTGAATTCCTTGCATTAAAAGATATATTGAAGAGGCCATAGTTCCACCGATCCTTGTTTTGCTATCATTTTTTTTTGATATATCTTTAATAAATCTTTTTCTTGAATTCCCTACTAGTATAGGAAAACCTAATGAATGAAAAATAGAAACACCTCTTATAAGATTCATATTATGTTTCAAATTTTTTCCAAATCCAATTCCAGGATCTAAAATTATATTATTGTGTTTAATGCCCTTGGACCTTATTAACTTAATCTTATCTTCAAAATAATCATATATATCTAATAATTCATTTTTATATTTCGCCTTCTTTTGCATATTTTCTGGTGTCCCAACTGAATGCTGTATTACAAATGGAATTTTATACTTTTTTAAAATATTTATTGTTTTGGGATCATAACTTAACCCTGAAACATCATTGATCAGTTTAACTCCCATCCTGATACCATTTTCCATAATCCTAGACTTTCTTGTGTCTAAAGATATTGGGATCTTTTTTACAATTAATTTTAATATCTTTTTAATTCTATTCCATTCTCTATTTTCATTTACAGTCTTGGACCCAGGTCTTGTAGATTCCCCACCAACATCTATTATAGTTGCACCACTTTTGTATAAACTTATGGCATGATTAATACCCTTATTTTTTTTATTAAATTTTCCTCCATCCGAAAAACTGTCGGGTGTAAGATTTAATACTCCCAAAATATTTGGAATTTTTTTAAAATTTAAATTTGAAAAATTTGTTTTTTTTGACCTAATTTTTTTTAAATCTGAATTTATTTTTGTTTTTAATTCTTTTGGTAAATTTCTAATTTTATTTATTGAAATTTTTCTAATTTTTTTTCTTGTAATTATCTCAATATGGTCAAAAGATATTTCTTTAATCTGATGTAAAGGGATAGATTGTTTTTTATTTACTAATATTTTTGATTGTTTGCCGAAGTAGAAATTACACGCTCTTGTGTAATATCTTGACATTATTTATTAATGAACAATTTTTGGTTTTAAACCCATCGCGCCCATAGCTGAATCTTGATCATCTTTTGACTCTGGATTATCTAGAATTTTATCTTTAGGATATAAATTTTTATTTATTATATTCTCTATTTCTTCACCAGTTAAAGTCTCATAAGTTATTAGAGCTTTTGCAATTTTATGTAGATCATCTATTTTTTCTGTTAAAATTTCCTTCGCTTTATTATATCCTTCATCTACAAGCTTTCTTATTTCTTTATCAATTTTCTGAGCAACTTCCTCTGATACCGATTGGGTTTGAGTAACTGATCTTCCTAAAAATACTTCTTCTTGATTTTCTCCGTATTCTACAGGGCCCATTTCCTCACTCATTCCATATTTTGTCACCATAGCTCTTGCAAGTTGTGTAGCCTGGTTAATATCAGACCCATTTCCTCCACCTGCTCCTGTAGAAATATTATCTTTTCCAAAAATCAATTCTTCGGCCACTCTTCCTCCAAAACAAACAGCTAGTCTCGCTTTAAGATACTTTATTGAGTAACCGTGTTTGTCTCTTTCAGGCAAGTTCATTACCATTCCAAGAGCTCTTCCTCTCGGTATAATGGTAGCTTTATGAATTGGATCATAACTTGGCATATTAAACGATACTAGAGCATGTCCACCTTCATGGTATGCAGTTAGTTTTTTCTCATCTTCTGTCATGACCATTGAACGTCTTTCAGCGCCCATCATAACTTTATCTTTTGCTTCCTCAAATTCTAGTAATGTGACTATCCTCTTATTTTTCCTTGCAGCTAACAAAGCTGCTTCATTAACTATATTTGCAAGATCAGCTCCTGAAAATCCTGGCGTGCCTCTTGCAATTGTTCTTAAATTAACATCTGGCGCCATTTTTATTTTTTTTACATGAACTTTTAAAATTTTTTCTCTTCCTATAATATCTGGGTTTGAAACCACTACCTGTCTATCAAACCTTCCTGGTCGCAACAAAGCTGGATCGAGCACATCTGGTCTGTTTGTTGCAGCTATAATTATGACACCTTCATTTGTATCAAAACCATCCATTTCAACTAACAACTGGTTTAAGGTTTGTTCTCTTTCATCATTTCCACCTCCTAGACCTGCCCCTCTACTTCTTCCAACAGCATCTATCTCATCTATAAAAATAATACATGGAGAATTTTTTTTACCTTGTTCAAACATATCTCTTACTCTAGATGCTCCTACTCCAACGAACATCTCAACAAAATCAGAACCTGAAATAGTGAAAAAAGGAACACCTGCTTCACCCGCAATTGCCCTTGCTAATAAAGTTTTACCAGTTCCCGGAGGTCCAACAAGTAAAGCTCCTCTTGGAATTTTACCACCCAACCTGCTAAATTTTTTTGGGTCTTTTAGGAACTCTACCATTTCTTCTACTTCTTCTTTAGCTTCCTCTACACCAGCAACATCATTAAAAGTGACCTTTCCTTTTAATTCATTCATCATTTTAGCTTTTGATTTTCCAAATCCCATTGCTCCGCCTTTACCACCTTGCATTTGTCTCATAAAGAAAATCCATACTGCAATAAGCAGTAACATAGGAAACCATGATAAGAGTACACCAAACAACGAAGGCATTTTTTCCTCTAGAGGTGCTGCTGAAATACTCACACCTTTCTCTGATAATTTTTCTATAAGATTTGGATCATTAGGAGCATAAGTTGAAAAAGAATTTCCATTCGAATAAGTACCTTTGATGTTATTTCCCTGAATCTCAACTTTTAGAACCTCACCGTTTTCAACTGAATTTAAAAAATCTGAAAATATTATTTGATTTCCACCTCTGATATTAGACTGAGGATTTTTGAACATGTTATAAAGACCTATAGTTAAAAAAACTATAATTCCCCACATTGCTAGATTTTTTAAATTCATAAGTTTAAAATAAGAATTATTATTAAATTAACAAGTGACAAAATATCAGTTATTTTATCAACTTTAACGCTCTTTTGATACTAAAACTGAGTTATTTACCTTCTTTATTACGCAGTTTCCTAAAGTGGTGATGAATGAGTTATCATTTTTAATTCGATAAATTAAGTTATTAATTTTTTTTCCTCTTACTGGGTAGTATTTTTTACCAACAGCTTGTAACACTTCTGTTAGAGACCTAAAAACTACTTCTTCTGGTTGAAGAAAAAAATTTTTATTCAAAATAACAGACTTATTAATATTTGAGATTATTGAATTGTCTTTTAAATTTTTTTCTACAAAGTATTTAATTGACTCGTTAGCAAATTTTAAATTTTTAATCGTTAGATTAAATTTATCATTATCCAATCCCTCTAATTCCAAGTTTTTTATAAAATTTCTAATTTTTACTCTTTTAAATTCATCATTTTTATTCGAAGGATCTTCAACATAATTTTTAAAAACTTTTTTGGTAATATGTTCTAAATTTTTTTTAGAAAATTTTAACAAAGGTCTTATCAATTTAATATTTTCTAAGTTGGTTCTTTGATCAAATGACACCATGCCATTTAAACCGCTGCCTCTTAAAATTCTAATAAAAAAATTCTCCATTAAATCATCCTTATGATGAGCTAATAAAATATTATTTATTTTTAATTTTTTTGCCTTGTTTATCATCAGTGCATATCTTTTATCTCTTGCAATAGATTGGATATTACTTTTTGGTTTTTTTCCAACCCAGGTTAAAATCTCAAGATTAGTAGATAATTTTTTTAGAAGCAATTTTACAAATTTTGCCTCTTTTGTTGAATTATTTCTAAGTTTATGATCAACGTGTAAATATTTTACTTTTAGATGTTTTTTAATCGAATAAATTTTTGATAAAAAACATAGAGCTAGACTGTCTGGTCCACCAGAAACCGCAACTATAAAATCCTCATTTAATTGAAGATTTTCTTCAAATTTTTTATAAATTTTAGAAGTTTGTTTTTCTTTTAATTGATTTAATAAAAACTTATGAGTCTTGTTTGATGCATTCAAATTTTTTGGACTCATATTTTGCTTTTTGTATTACAGACTGATTTGCATTAGGATATTGTAATTCTACACCATTTATCATTTTACATCCTTGGTCTTTTTCACCAATTTGAACCATTGATACTCCAAGTTTTAATAGATTAATTGGAGCTTTTTTTCCTTTAGGATATTTTTGGTAACCCTCTAAATAAGCAGAAGCTGCATCAGTATATAATTGTCTAATTCTGAATGTTTCTGCATACCAGTATTGTGCACTACCTGCTAACTCATGATTAGGGTTAGATAGAACAAATTCTCTAAAAGCTCTTTCCGCTGTACTGTAGTCTCCAACTTTTAAAAAGCTTGTTGCAAATTCATATTGCTCCACTGGATTTAAATCTTGAGGAAGTAATTTTTCTTCAGATTGAAAAGTTTCTGTTACAATTGAAGCTGTAGTATCTACAGATTGAATTTGTTGTGAAGTTTCGTTTGTCTCTGTATCTTTATATGAAATTGTTCCTAAATCTTGAGGCTGTGAACTACCAGGTAAAACTTTTTGTTCATCAGTCTTAGGTTTTGAACTCAATTGATTTTCTACGCTACTTATATTTCCAGAGCTAATGTTTGTCTCTATATCTTGAAATCTTATTTGGTTATCTGCTTGAATTTTTGAAACGCGGGTAGATAATTTATCTAACTTAAAATTTATTTCTTCAAATTTATTAGTAAGTTCTCTAAACTGATCCTCAACTTCTGACAATTTTAATAAATGTCTAGTTAAAACATCTTCTGAGTTTTGGTCCAAGTTTGAAACTGAACTATCATTAGTACTTGCTTTCACTTCTATAGATCCAGAATAAACTGCTCTTTCAAGAGTTTTAAGATCATTTTTTATTATTTCTAATGTTTCATAAATATTATGGTTATCTGCTAAAGAAATATTAATAAAAACTAAATTTAATATTAAAAATAATTTTAAAATTACTAATTTAAGTATGAGCATCATTTAAATTAGATTTATGATTATAAAAATGGCAAAAAAAAGACCCTAAATCCAATAAAGGTTTTAGGGTCTTAAATTTTAAATTATTAATTTGCTTTAACAGTTACTGATCTTCTGTTTTTTGACCAAGCTAATGGGTTTGAACCAGAGTCAACTGGTCTCTCCTTACCATAACTTAATACTGTAATTCTGTCTGAAGATATTCCGTAAGTCATTAAATAGTCTTTAGCTGCATTTGCTCTTCTTTCACCAAGAGCTAAGTTATATTCTCTTGTTCCTCTTTCGTCAGCATGACCTTCAAGAACTACGTTTATGTTTGGATTCTTTCTTAACCAAGCTGCTTGGGCTCTTAAAGTTTCTCTTGATGCAGTTGTTAATATCGACTCATTTGTTGCAAAGAAAACTCTGTCTGGAACACCATCAGCTAAATATTCAACTGTGTCTGTTCCTGTGTAAACATCACCTTGCATTTGACCTTTAATGTCTGTTGCCACTTCTTTTTTAGTTGCACATGCAGATAGCACTAGGCAAGCTGTTAATACTAAAAGTGTGTTTTTTAAAATTTTGTTTAATCTCATTAAATTGCTCCTTGCTGCTAATTTCAATTTCTTAACTTTTTCACAACTAGATAGAGGTTTCAAGTCTAAAAATCAAGAAATTTAGAAAAATTAATCTTTAATTACTTAATAAAGATGACCATGATGGGTCTGAAGCATCTGTTGGAGTCTTTATTTGACGCTCATTATAACCGGTTAAATCTATAGACCACAATTTTGCAGAAAAGCCTTCTCCTTTAGAGTTAGTTTTTGTCTCTCTATAAAAAATTAATACCCTTCCATTTGGAGACCAAGAAGGTGCTTCTTGATAATAATTTTCAGTTAACAATCTTTCACCACTACCATCGGTTCTCATTACACCTATATAAAATTTACCTTTATGTAGTTTTGTAAATGCAATTAAATCTCCTCTAGGAGACCATACAGGTGTTCCATATAAACCGTTACCAAAAGAAATTCTTTTTACATCACTTCCATCATTATTCATTACATAAATTTGCTGATAACCACTTCTATCAGAATTAAATGTAATATATTTTCCATCAGGAGAATAAGATGGGGAAGTATCAATTGATGGATGATTAGTAATTTTTTCAACAATTCTATTTTCTAAATCCATGGTGTAAATATCTGACTTTCCATCTTTAGCAAAACTCATAATTATTTTTTTGCCGTCAGGTGAAAAGCGTGGTGCAAATGTCATTCCAGGAAAGTCTCCAACTACCTCCTGTGTACCAGTTTCTATATCTAATAAATAAACCCTTGGCATATTTTTAAAGTAAGACAAATAGGTTACCATTTGACTTGCTGGATTAAATCTTGGTGTTAAAACTAACTCATTCCCTAATGTCAAAAATTTATTATTAGCTCCATCTTGATCCATGATTGCTAATTTTTTTATTCTTTGTGTTTTTGGACCTTCTTCTGAGACATAAATTATTCTTGTATCAAAATAACCTTTCTCTCCCGTTAACCTTTCGTAAACTTTATCAGAAATAATATGTCCTACTCTTCTCCAATTATTAGGGACTGTGGTAAAAGCTAAAGCCATCATTTCTTTGGCAGCTAAAACATCCCATAATCTAAACTCAACTCTTAATTTATTGTCAATATAATTTACTTTACCAGTAATAAGTGCTTGAGCTTTAATTAAATTCCAATCTTCAAATCTTGGTTTTAAATTTGCAATATCAGGAGCTTGTAAAAAAGCCTTTTTGTCTAGAGGATTAAATAATCCCGAGATTCTCAAATTATTCTCAACGATATTTGATATCTCGGAGCCAATATTTTCTTTTTTAAGTATTTTTTCAAAACCTTTTCTAGACTCTTCATCAATTGATAGAGGGGAAACTGCTAATGGAAGTGGATTTAAATTTCCCCTAGTTATATCAACTTCAATTAAAGCATTTGCATTTATAGGTATTAATATAAATAATAATATTAAAATTTTTTTTGTCATTTAAATATACTACCCTTCTAACATCTCTCTTGCATCAAAATTTAATTGTAATTCTTTCCATCTTTCATATCCAGTTGTTGGAACTCTTAATGGTTGGCACAACTTGACAGCTCTCAAAGCACTTTCTGCTAAAACCTTATAAAATCCTTGGCCTGGTTTATTCATTCTTGCATGGTCCAAAATTTCTGTTTTTGATACTGTTCCATCAGGTTTTAATTTTAACTTTATTCTTACCAATAAATTTTCATTGTATGGCAATCCTAATGGAATACTCCAACACCCAAATATTTGTGCCTTAAGAGCATCCTCTTCGCTTAGTGTAAGACCTGTGTTTTCTACATTTCTTTCTTGATCTTGAGTAATGTCGTCATTTGTTTTTAAAACTTCAGCACTCTCTTCTTTTGATTTATCAATTAAAGCAGCAATATTATTTGGATCAAACAAATCTTTTTTTTCAAATTCTGATACTTGTTTAACTTCATCATCTACTTTTTCAGGATTTTGTTTTTTTTCCTCTTTTGTTTCAACCTTTTTTAAAGTTTTATCTGGAAGTGGAATTGCTTCAGGTGTTTCATTCTCTATTTTTTTATTATTTTGATCAGGAGCCAGAACAGTTTTTGTTTTTGTTTTTTCTACTTTTTTTGGTGGGGCTTGTTCTGAAACAAGTTTTTTTTCTTTCTCTTTAACTTTTTCAATTATCTTTTTAGCTTTAGGCGCAAATGGAATATTGGTTTTTTCTGCTATTTGAATTAATTCAACCGATACGATTGGAGGAATATCAAGTGGTTTCTTTGCCAAAAAAGGTAAGCTCATAGCTGTAACAAAAATTAACAAAGCATGTAAAACAGAAGAAATAATTAAACTTCTATTCACTTTAATTACCTTTGTTTATATGGTTCTGAAATCAATGCTACTTTAGTAAAACCAGATCCTGATAGTAATCCCATTATTTCTAAAACTCTTCCATAATTTATAGTTTTATCACCTCTAACATAAATTCTGGTATCAGTTCTATTTTTTGAAACCGCTAAAACCTTTGCAATAATATTATCATAATCAACTTTTGCTTCTTGAATAAAAATTTCACCTTTTGCATTGATTGAAAGTGTTAGAGGTTCTGTCTCTTCTGGCAAAGAGTCTGCTGAACTTTCTGGTAAATCAACTTGAACGCCAACAGTTAACAACGGTGCTGTAACCATAAAAATTATTAACAATACAAGCATTACATCCACAAAAGGAGTAACATTTATTTCACTCATTGGTTCTTTAGAAGAACGATTTAATTTAAATGCCATTTAAATAATTGTTAAAAATCTTTTTGAAAAATTTTCTAATTTTTCTGAATATTTTTTGGCATCATTATTAAATTTATTGTATGCCACTACTGCTGGTATTGCAGCCAATAGACCAAGTGCAGTTGCAAATAAAGCTTCGGCTATTCCTGGCGCAACTATCGCAAGACTTGTGTTTCTTGAAATAGCTATAGATTGAAAAGAATTCATAATTCCCCAAACAGTTCCAAACAACCCAATAAATGGTGCAGTTGAGCCTACTGTTGCCAAAAAAGTAAAACCTTTTTCAATTTTTGTCATTTGTTTTTCAATTCCAGCTTCTAAAGATGCGCTCATTCTCTCACTAATATTGGTTCTTGATTTTTTTTTAAGCAATCCTTCCATTGCATTTTGAAACACAAGTGACATTGGATCCTCAAGTTTACTAGGTAAACTATTGTAAAAAGTTTCAGCAGATTTAGAATTCCAGAATTTTTCTTCAAATTCCTCAGAAGATTTAGTTATTTTTTTAAATAATCGAAACTTTTCAATAATTACAGCCCAAGAATATATCGAGCACAATATTAATATAATCATAACAGACTTAACAATTATGTCTGCTCTAAAAAACAAACTGAATAATGAAAAATCAGTATTTGTTCCTAATTCAACTGCTTTTGTTGCTATATCCGCTTCCATGCTTACTCATCACACGTAAATGTGTCATGATTTTGTCTTTTAATTTAAATTGATTATTCTTCTTTTTGATAAGTTTCGTAGAAAAAACTAGCTATTAGAATAGCATCTGCCTTGTTGTTATCTTTTTTTTTCGACAAATGTGATGAAAAATATGGAAAAATTTCAATAGCTCTTGTTCTGCTCGCATCTTTTTCTGAATTAATAAGATTAAAATATTTTTTCCACTTAGCAGGCCTGACATAATAAACAGGTAAATGCATTGCGCTACATATTCCTTTTAAAATACCAAAAGATTGACCAAAATTAAACATACTGGTAACGCCTTGTCCAGGCATTGCAGAAACTTGTTCAATTACAACTTTTATGTTTTTTTTATCAAATTTGTTTATCCTTTCACTAATTTCATTAAATATTTGAGCACCATTTACTTGTCTTTTATTCTTCTTGCCATCTGTCATAGTTGGCATTTCAATTACATCTTTTATTATACCATCTTGAAAAAAACAGATTGAACCTGAGATACCTGGATCAATTCCAATAATCATCATTAAATACCACCCAAATTAACGTTTGAATAAACGTTCTGAACGTCGTCATCTTCCTCAAGAGTTTCTAAAAAATCAACTACACTATCTTTATTATCTTTATTTACTTCAACACTATTTAACGGGACCCATTCAATTTCTGTAGAAATAAAATTCACAATAATTTTCTCAAGATTTTTTTTTACATTATATATTTCACTCATTTGACACTGGACCTCATGATAATCCTCATAAGAGAAACATTCATCAGCTCCAGACTCGATCGCTAAATCTAAAATTTTTTCATCGGATATCTCTTTTTTATCAATTTTGATTATACCTAATTGTTGAAAATTGTGAGATGCCGAACCTTGAGTTCCTAAGCTTCCACCACTTTTTTGAAAAATAGTTCTTATGTTTGATGCGGTCCTATTTTTGTTATCTGTTAAAGTTTCAACTATAACGGCAATCTTTTCCGGTCCAAATCCCTCATATCTCAAGTTTTCAAAATTTGCTCCTGTTGCTGCAGAAGATTTATCTATTGCTCTTTCAATATTATCTTTAGGCATATTTGCAGATCTTGCAGCTTGCACTGCAGATCTTAGTCTTGGGTTCATTGCTGGATCTTTATCGCCAAGTTTTGCTGCAACTGTAATCTCCTTAGATAATTTTGAAAATATCTTTGATCTTTGCTTATCCGCTTTTCCTTTTTTGTGCTTAATACCCGCCCAATGTGAATGTCCTGCCATAAAGTTTTTAAGTATTTTTTAATTGATCACCATTTATATATGTCTCAATACTTTTAGCTAATCCGGTTTCTGTATCACAATCTACAATAACACCACAAAGAGTAGCGTTACCAGTAGCAGGGCTGTTTTTAACAGTATTATCTTTTAAAAATCTATTAAGAGATACTTGTTTATTCATACCAATAACTGAGTCATAGTCTCCACACATGCCTGCATCAGTTTGATAAGCTGTGCCTTTTTCTAATATTCTTGCGTCATTAGTCGGGATGTGTGTATGTGTGCCTACCACAAGAGTCGCCTGCCCATCAAATAAATGGCCTATTGCATTTTTTTCACTTGTAATTTCGCCATGAAAATCAACTATAAGTAAATCATAATCTTCTTTCAATTTATATTTTTTTAAAAAATTTTTAGTTGTTTGAAATACATCATCACATTTTTTCATAAAAATGTTTCCCATAAGATTTAGAACACCAATCTTTATATCTCTTTTAGCACTATAAATATTAAAACCACTTCCAGGAGAAGGTTCAAAAAGATTAAGTGGGCGTAATAATCTTTTCTCTTTATCAATATATTGCATTATTTCTTTACGATCCCAAACATGATTACCTGTAGTTATTACGTCGACTCCACAATTAAAGAAATCTCTACAAATTTGCTCTGTCAATCCAACACCTTGGGCCGCAGCATTTTCACCATTAACAATTACAAAATCTATATTTTTAGATTTGATTTCATTCATAAGACAACTATTCAATTTTGAACAGCCGGTTATTCCAACAACATCTCCTAAAAATAGTATTTTCATTAAATAATTTTTTTTTCAGTAATTATAAAATCTAATTTTTTATCAAATTTGCTTATAGGAATTACTTTTAACTCTTGGTAAGAAAAAGCCAAACCAATTTTTACAATATTTTTAACTTTAGCAATTTTTTCAACATAACGGTCATAAAATCCACCTCCATAACCCAACCTATTTAAATTTTTATCATAAGCAACCAATGGAAAAAATATTATATCAGGGTAAACTTTCTTTGACGAAATTGGCTCAGCAATTCCATACTTATTTATCTTTAAAGGATCTTCATTTATCCATTTAAAAAAATCCATTTGATTATTTTCTCTTACTATTGGTAAGGAAATATGTGCTTTTTTATTTCTTAAAAAATTTAGTATTTCTAAGTCATCAATCTCATAATTGCATGGATAATACCCCCCTACATTTTTGAAATTAATTTTATTTTTTTTTAAAAATTTAAAGATTCTCTCAGGACAAAGTCTAAATTTTTTATATAAATTTATTTTTCTAATATTTAAAATTTTACCTCTTAGCCTAGATTTACTCACGAACCTACTTGGACATGTTATTTAATTTTGTTTTTTTTACAAAATTTGATATTTGATCAGCAGCTTCATCAATTAAATTTTCATATTTTTTTTGATTTTCATCAATTTCCTTTTTAAAATTTTTGTGATCAAGATTTAATTTTTCAATTTCAGATTCTTTTGTATCTCTATAATTATAAATTAGAGATTTCAGTTCTTTAAATTTGTTTGAAAGGTCATTCAATTCATCTTTTTTTTGATCTACTTTCTTCTTAGTTTCGTAATATTCATCCATTATTTTTACAGCTGTAATTAATAATAATTTATTTTCACCTAGATTTCCCAAATCATTTTTTAAATTATTAAACTTTTTGTTAATTTGAATTAACAATTCTTCTAAATGCTCCTCTTGTCCATCTTCACAAGCGAGCAAAAATTCTTTATTATTAAATTTAATACTTACATTTGCCATTTATCTATTTCATCCAATAGTGTGTCAGTTTCTTGATTAAGTTCGTCAATTTTTTCAGAAAATTCAATTTGTTTTCTCTCTTCCAACTTTTCTTTATTTTTTAAATCCTCAAGTTTTTTTGACAGATTTTCATGTTCCTCCAGTAACGTTTTATATTTTTCTTCAATCTGTGTTTTTTCAATTTCTAATTGATTTTGTTTTGTGCTTAAATTTTCGATATTTTTTTGTAATTCAGGATTTGTTAGATCTAAATTTTTTAATTCCTCTAATGCAATATTTAATTTTTTTTCTTTTTCGTTTATAGAATTCATATATATATGTTTATATTATTAAATAGATTCTTCTTAGTCTAGTCAGGATAATTTTGAGTAAACTACACAATGATTTAGCTAATTGCATCAGATTTTTATCAATTGATGCTGTTCAAAAAGCAAATTCAGGTCACCCAGGAATGCCAATGGGTATGGCAGATGTTGCAACAGTGTTATTCAAAAATTTTTTAAGATTTAATCCAAAGAATCCAGATTGGTTAAATAGAGATAGATTTGTTTTGTCTGCTGGTCACGGTTCTATGCTTTTATATTCTTTGCTTTACCTAACTGGATATAAAAGCATATCAATTAATAATATTAAAAAATTTAGGCAGCTTAATTCTATTTGTGCTGGACATCCTGAATATCACCCGAAAACAGGTATTGAAACTACAACAGGTCCTCTTGGACAAGGTATATCTAATGCAGTTGGTTTTGCAATAGCTGAAGAAATTTTAAAAAATAAATTAGGTAAAGATTTAATTAATCACAAAACTTATGTTTTAGCCGGAGATGGATGCTTAATGGAAGGAATAAGTCATGAAGCGATGAGTTTAGCAGGACATTTAAAACTTAAAAATTTAGTTATGCTATTTGATAACAATTCAATTTCAATTGATGGCCCAACAAATCTCGCAGTTTCAGATAATTTTAAAAAAAGATTTGAAGGATATGGTTGGGATTATATTTCTATCAACGGTCATAATGAAAAAGAAATTTTTAAAGCACTAAAAAAAGTTCAAAAAGCTAAAAAACCTTCTGTGATTTCTTGTAAAACAAAGATTGGATATGGTTCACCGAATAAATCAGGAAAAGCATCGTCCCATGGAAGTCCATTGGGAGTAGATGAAATTAAGCTTGTAAGAAAAGTCTTAAATTGGAAAACCAAACCTTTTGATATCCCAAATAAAATTTTAAATGAATGGAGAAAAATTGGCCAAAGAGGTGAAATTTTAGAAAAAAAATGGAATAGAGCAATAAAAAGAAAAAAAATAAAATTTAATCAGACATTAAAAAATAATTTTACTACGGTGCTTAAGAAAGAAAAAGAGAATGCAATAAAAGAGCCAAAAAGTTTAGCTACTAGAAAATGTTCAGAAATAACATTGAATGCATTAACAAAACAAAAAAATAATTTAATTGGTGGCTCTGCTGATTTAGCTGGATCAAATAATACAAAAACTAAAAACCATAAAGTAATTAAACCTGGAGATTTTACTGGTGACTACATTCACTACGGAGTCAGAGAGCACGCAATGAGTGGGGTTATGAATGGTATCGCACTTCACAGTAATCTAATTCCTTATGGAGGTACATTTTTAATATTTTCTGATTATTGCAAACCTTCGATCAGATTGTCTGCCTTAATGAAAAAAAGAGTCATTTATGTAATGACTCATGACTCTATTGGTCTCGGAGAAGATGGTCCTACCCATCAACCTATAGAACAGCTTTCGGGCTTACGTGCTATACCTAACCTGAATGTATTTAGACCTGCAGATAGAATTGAAACTATCGAGTGTTGGGAACATGCATTAAAAAGCTCAAAAACACCTAGCGTACTATCTTTAACAAGACAAAATTTAAATCCAATAAGAAAAACATACTCTAATAAAAACTTATGCTCATTAGGTGCTTACGAGGTTTTAAGAACAAACAAAAAAATTAATCTAACAATATTAGCGAGTGGATCTGAAGTTAATCTAGCGTTAGAGGTTAGCCATAAATTAGCCAAAGATAAAATATATTCCAAAGTGATATCAATGCCTTGTATGGAACTTTTTGAATTACAATCAAAATCTTATAAAAATAAAATTTTAGAAGAAACAAAATTTAAAATATCTATTGAGGCTGGATCAAGTGATTGTTGGAAAAAATATGTAGGTGATAACGGGATTGCTTTTGGAATTGATGAATTCGGAAAAAGTGCACCCTATAAAGATATTTATAAATATTTTGGTCTAGAGAGTACAAACATTAAAAATATCACTAAAAAATTATTAAATAAATAAAATGACAATTAAAATTGGAATTAATGGAATGGGACGGATTGGTCGTATGGTCGTTAGAACAATTGTCGAAAGTAAAAATAAAAATTTAAAAATTAATCATATAAACAATAGGTCAAATTCAGAAACTACATCTAAATTAATTAAATATGATTCTATACATGGAAAATTAAATGCTAATTTAGATTATGATCCAAATCATTTAATAATTAATAAAAATAAAATTACATTTTCTCAAGAAACAAAAATTGAAGATATAAATTGGAAAAAATATGATGTTGATTATGTTTTCGAATGTACTGGAAAATTTAATTCGAAAGAAAAACTTCTTGCCCATATAGAAAATGGTGCAAAAAAAGTGATCGTTTCTGCTCCATGTAAGAATGCTGATAAAACAATAGTATTTGGTGTTAATGAAAAATTAATTACTAAAGAGGATAAAATAATATCTGCAGCTTCGTGCACAACTAATTGTCTAGCAACAGTAACCAGTGTTCTTGATCAAAATTTTGAAATTGAAAAAGGTTTTATGACTACAATTCATGCATTTACTAGCGATCAGAGAATTTTAGATAACTCTCACAAAGATCCCAGAAGAGCGAGATCTGCAAGTCAGTCAATCGTTCCTACTTCAACAGGAGCTTCGAAAGCAATAGGAGAAATAATACCAACCCTAAAAGGGAAACTAGAAGGTGTTGCGATGAGGGTGCCCACTCCTAATGTTTCTCTTGTTGAATTAGTTTTTTGTACAAAAAAAGATATTAATATAAAAAAGATTAATGATGCCTTTGAACAAGCATCAAAAAATAAATTAAAAAAAATCTTAGAAGTTACTCATGAAAAATTAGTATCTATAGATTTTAATCATCATCCTGCTTCCGCAATAGTAGATGCTTCTTTAACAAATGTAGTTGGAAGTAATATGGGTAAAATATCAGCCTGGTATGATAATGAGTGGGGCTTTTCTAATAGAATGTGTGATATCGCTGAAACTTTGCATAAAATCTCTTAATGAGAAGTATTATAAACGAAAAAAATCTAAAGAATAAAAAAATATTATTAAGACTAGATTTGAATGTCCCTTTGGAAAGAGACAAGATAACAGACACAACAAGAATCGATAAAATTCTTCCTACATTAAATTTTTTGGTTAAAGAAAATGCTAAAATTATAATTTTATCTCATATTGGAAGACCAAAAGGAAAAATTGTTAAAGAGCTCTCCCTAAAACCAATTTGTGAAGATTTGCAAAATAAGTTAAGAAAAAAAGTAAAACTTATTACTGAAAATATTAAAGAAATAAAAAATAAAAATTTCTTCAATGACTATGATGAAGATATTTTTATATTAGAAAATATTAGATTTTATTCTGAGGAAGAACAAAATGACAATAAGTTTGCTGAACTATTGTCAAATTTAGGAGATATATATGTAAATGATGCTTTCTCTTGTTCGCATAGAGCTCATGCCTCAATTTATGAAATTCCAAAATTCTTACCCTCGTTTTCTGGGTTGCAGCTAGACTTAGAGGTAAATGCGCTTAATAAAATAACTTCTGAAATTACCAGACCAATTACTTGTATTATTGGGGGATCTAAAATTTCAACTAAAATTAATGTTATTAAAAATTTAATTCCTAAATTTGATAATATTATAATTGTTGGGGGTATGGCTAATAATTTTATAGAATATTTTGGAAATAGTGTTGGAAAATCTATTAAAGAAAAAAATTGCCATAAAATAGTTGAAGAAATTATCTCTCTTTCAAAAAAAGAAAAATGTAAAATAATTTATCCAGATGATGTGATTATATCTGAAGATTTAAATGGATCTCCTCAAAAGAAGGAATTGAACGAGATATTATCTGATGAAATGATATTGGATATTGGTCCAAAAACTATAGATAAAATAGCAAAAATTATTGATAATAGTAAAACTATACTTTGGAATGGACCCGCAGGATATTTTGAAAATCCAAATTTTGCTTTCGGAAGTATTCAAATAGCAAAAAAAATAATTGAAAATAAAAAAGCAAACAAAATTTTTTCAGTTGCTGGAGGTGGGGACACAGTCTCTTTATTAAATAATTTAAAGGCTGTTAATGATTTTAATTTTGTTTCAACTGCAGGTGGAGCTTTTTTAGAATATCTTGAAGGTAAAAACCTTCCTGGTATAACCGCATTAAATTAAAATGTCTGAATTAAATAAAATTGCACTTAAAATAATTTCCAATGGCAAAGGTATACTCGCTGCTGATGAAAGCAATGGAACTATGACAAAAAGACTTGAAGCAGTAAATGTCAAATCAACTCCAGAAAATAGACTTTGCTTCAGAGAAATTCTTTTTTCGTCAGATGGAATGAAGGATTGCATAGGTGGTGTAATTCTTTACGATGAAACTATAAATCAAATTTCGAGCACAGGAAAATCAATACCAGATTTAATATCTAGTTCGGGTGCAGTTACTGGGATTAAAGTTGATACAGGAGCAAAAGATTTGGCAAATTCCCCTAAAGAAAAAATTACAGAAGGATTAGATGGCCTTAGAGATAGATTAAAAAAATATTATGATCTTGGAGCAAGATTTACAAAATGGAGAGGTGTATATTCTATTAGTGATGAATATCCAAGCAAACTGGCAATTAGTAGTAATGCTCATGCTCTTGCTAGATACTCTGCACTAGTTCAAGAAAGTGGAATGGTTCCAATAGTAGAACCCGAGGTATTGATGGATGGAAACCATTCTGCTGAAGTTTGTTTGAATAAAACATCAGAGATAATTAAAAAGTGTTTTGAGGAACTAATTTTACACAAAGTTGATCTCTCAGGAATAATATTAAAACCAAATATGATTTTGTCTGGCAGCTTATCAGACAACAAAATTTCTAGTGAAGAAGTTTCTATTAAAACGTTGGAATGCCTCAAAAATTCTGTACCCGATGAAGTTCCTGGAATAGCTTTTTTATCTGGTGGGCAATCTGAAATTGAGGCCACAAAAAATTTAAATTTAATTAATAAAAATAATACTACAAATTTTATAATGACTTATTCATATGGAAGAGCTCTTCAGCAAAATGCTTTAAAAGTTTGGTCTAAAGATATTAAAAATTTAGAGGCAACTCAAAACACCTTTAATCACAGAGCTAAAATGTGTACCTTAGCTGCTCAAGGAAAATGGTCTAGCGAACTTGAAAATAAATAAAAAAAAATTTATTTATCTTATTTCTCCTAACAAAATACCTAATTCTTTTTATAAAAGTCTAAATTTAGTTCTAAAAACTAAAAAAATAAGTTTTTTTCAGCTTAGACTTAAAAATTATTCTCTTAAAAAGAAAATTATAATTGGAAAAAAAATTAAGAATATTTGTAAAAAAAATAAAGTAAAATTTATAATTAACGATGATCCTTTGCTTACTTTAAAATTAGATGCGGATGGTTGCCATCTAGGTCAAAAAGATATGAATATTAAGATGGCAAAAAAAATACTTGGTAAAAAAATTATAGGAATTACTTGTCATAATTCTATTAATTTAGCAAGAAAAGCAATTAAAGCTAAAGCTGATTACATTGCTTTTGGCGCTTTTAATCAATCTAAGACTAAAAAAACTAAGTATGTTGCCTCTTTAAAGATTTTAAATAAAATTAAAAAATTTACAAAAACTCCAACAGTAGCTATCGGTGGAATTAATGCCTTTAATTATAAAAATCTATTATTGAATAATGCTAATTTTTTAGCTATTTCAGGCTACATTTGGAAAAATAAAAAATATAAACCATTACAAGCTGTAAAAAGATTAAAATGAAAATTAATGCTGGAGAAATTAGAGTTGGGATGTTGCTGGAGTACAAAAATGATCTTTGGCAAGTTCTAAAAACCCAACATGTGAAACCAGGAAAAGGTGGTGCTTTTGCTCAAGTTGAAATGAAAAGTTTGAATAAAAATACAAAATTAAATGAGAGATTCAGGTCGAGTGAAACTGTTGAGAAAGCCTCTTTGGAAGAAACAACTTTTAATTATCTTTATAGTGATGAAGTTAATTATTTTTTTATGGATCCAAAAACATTTGAACAGATAGAAATAAAAAAAGAATTAATTGGAGATAAAGGAAAACTTTTAACTGAAAATCTAGAGGTTTCTGTAAGTTTTTATAACGAAAATCCAATTTCGGTTGAACTCCCTAACCAGGTTATATGTAAAATTGATACAACAGATGCTGCATTAAAAGGACAGACAGTGTCTTCCTCTTACAAACCTGCTATTCTTCATAACGGTTTAAATATTCAAGTTCCACCATTTATAGAATCTGGAGACGAAGTCATAGTTGATACTAGGACTTTAGAATATATTAAGAAAGTTTAAAAAAATGATATCTATATCATCTAACTTAAATTTAATGATAAAGGCTGCAGAGAAAGCATCGAAATCTGTAATCAGAGATTTTGGTGAAGTTGAAAAATTACAAGTTTCAAAAAAAGGTCCTAAAGATTTTGTCACAAGAACAGATAGACAAGTAGAAAAAATTTTAATTGAAGAACTTTCTAAGTCAAAAAAAAACTTTTCCTTTCTCTCTGAAGAAGTAGGTAAAATTAATAATAAAGATAGAGAAAATATTTGGATAATTGATCCCATCGATGGAACAACAAATTTTCTTCATGGTATTCCACATTTTGCAATTTCTATTGCCCTTCAAACAAATGAAGGGATAGTAAGTGGATTAATTTTTGATCCTATTAAAGATGAAATGTATTTTTCAGAAAAAAATAAAGGAGCTTTTTTAAATAATCAAAGATTGAGGGTGTCTAAAAAAAATTTATTGGATGACTGTTTGTTTGCTAGCAATCAAGAAGGGGTTAAATTCAGTGATTTAAATATACGATGTAGCGGCAGTGCTGCCTTAGATTTAGCTTATGTTGCATCAGGCAGGTACGATGGCTATTTCCACAACAAAATTAATATTTGGGATGTTGCGGCAGGAGCTTTAATGGTTGAGGAAGCTGGAGGCATTGTAAATGATTTAAACAAATTTCATGTTAATAATATTGATATTAGGGCGTCAAGTAGTGCAATTAATGATAAAATGCTTGAAAAATTAAGGAACTTTTAATTGTGTTCTAAAATTCTTTTGCTATAAGTCTCGATATGAAAAAAGACATACACCCAAACTATCACAATATCAAAGTAGAAATGACAGATGGAACTCAATTTGAAACAAAGTCAACTTGGGGGAAAGAAGGCGAGTTATTAAAATTAGAGATAGATCCAAAATCACATGCTGCTTGGACAGGTGGTAAACAAAAGCTGATGGATAAAGGTAGAATAAGTAAATTCAATAAAAAATTTCAAAATTTTAAATCAGAAAAGAAAAATTAAATGTCAGATGCACCTTTAATGCCAATGGCAACTGCTGTTTGGCTAGTAGAAAATACTACTTTAACTTTTAAACAAATTGCTAATTTTTGCAAACTACATGAAGTTGAGATCCAAGGAATTGCAGATGGAGAAGTTGCAAAAGGTATTAAAGCTTACAATCCTATAATATCTGGACAACTTTCAAGAGAAGAGATTGAGTTGTCATCAAAAGATGAAAATCGACCATTGCAAATAAAGAGTAGCGACATTGAGATATCTAACAATGAAAAAAAAATAAAGAAATATATACCGCTTTCAAAAAGACAAGATAAACCAGACTCTGCATTATGGCTTATAAAACAACACAATATTCTTAAAGACTCTCAAATAGCAAAGTTAGTTGGAATCACTAAAAATTCTGTCACATCGATAAGAAACAAAAGTTATTGGAACTATAACAGCCTTAACCCTAAAGATCCTGTGGCATTAAATTTATTTACTCAGAAAGATTTAGTGGAGGCTATTGAAAAAGCTGAGAGAAGAATCAAAAGAGAAAAAAAAGAAAGAGAAAAACAAGCTAAGGCTAATCAAGCAAATATATAATGAATAAAATAAATAGACATAAATTTATAAAAGTGTTATCTAACCACTTTTTTGGAGGTAGTTATTAAAATAGAAGTTAAAGATAATAATGTTGAACAGGCTCTTAGAGTTTTAAAAAGAAAACTTCAAAGAGATGGATTCTTTAAGGTTATTAAATTAAAGAATACTTACGAAAAACCATCAGAAAAGAAAAAAAGAATTCTTCAAGAAAATATAAAAAGAGTTAAAAAGTTAAATAAACTCAAAAATAGAATTTAAAAATAACGCGGGGTGGAGCAGTCTGGTAGCTCGTCAGGCTCATAACCTGAAGGTCGGCGGTTCAAATCCGTCCCCCGCAACCAATTCAATTATATTTTAAATTTAGATTTTTTACTATCATTCAAAAAGGCTTTGACTGTTTCAATTGTTAGCTGGTTAAATGATTTTCCAAATTTTTCAATTTTTTCAATAATTGTTGGCGGTATTGTTATTATATGACAACCCAATTGTTTTGCTTGAGTATAATTGTATGGCTCTCTAACACTTGCCCACAAAATTTTTACATTTTTAAATTTTTTTGCCATCTTTATACTTTTCTTTATCACAGGCACAGGGTCTTTACCTACATCTCCTGATCTACCTGCAAAGATAGAAATTATGACTTTTGTTTTTTTATTTATTTGTTTCAAAATTTTTTGAGTTTGTTTTGCTGTATAAACTGCAGTAATATTTAATTTTATATTTTGATGATTTAATTCTTTAATAACTTTTCCTGTAAATTTATTATTTGAATTAACAACTGGAACTTTTACGTAAATATTTCTACCCCACGCATTAATTTTTTTACCTTGATAAATCATACTTTTATCATCATCAGCAAACACTTCAAATGATATTGGTTTATTTTTACATACTTTAAGTATTCTTTTGGAGTATGAACGATAGTCCTTTGCTCCAGCTTTTCTCATTAAGCTTGGATTGGTAGTAAAACCTTTTACTATTTTCTTTTCATTAAATTTTTTTATTAATCTTAAATCTGCAATATCACAAAAAATTTTTGTACTCATTCTATTCTATAAATTTTTTGTGATATCCTCTGTCATTTTTTTAGCATCTGCGAACAACATTAAGGTATTTTCTTTATAAAAAAGATCATTATCAATCCCTGCGTAACCAGGTGATAAACTTCTTTTAACAAATAACACAGATTTGCACTTTTCTACATCAAGGACTGGCATACCATATATTGGACTTTGTGGGTCTGTTTTTGCAACAGGGTTAGTAACATCATTTGCTCCTATTACAAATGCAACATCCGCGTTAGCAAAATCATTGTTTATTTCTTCTAACTCGAAAACTTCATCATATGGTACATTAGCTTCTGCTAATAAGACATTCATATGTCCTGGCATTCTTCCTGCAACAGGGTGTATAGCATAGGAAACTTTAATATCATTTTTTTTAAGTGTATCAACCATCTCTCTTAAAGCATGTTGCGCTTGAGCTACTGCCATTCCATATCCAGGAACAATTATTACTGATGAAGCATTCTTCATTAAAAAAGCTGCATCATCTGCATTGCCACTTTTAACTGGTCTTTGTTCTTTTGCAGAGCTACTTTTGGTATCTTCTGTCGCTCCAAATCCACCTAATATAACATTAAAGAACGAACGATTCATTCCTTTACACATAATATAAGATAAAATTGCACCTGATGATCCAACAAGCGCACCTGTTATAATTAATGCTGTATTTTCTAAAGTAAATCCAATACCCGCTGCAGCCCAACCAGAATATGAATTAAGCATAGAAATTACAACAGGCATGTCTGCTCCACCTATTGGAATAATTAAAAGAAAACCAATTAAAAAAGAGACACCCAAAAGTAACCAAAATAAATTTGATGATTGAGTTGAGCATAACAAATAAATTAAAACGATTATTGAAATCAATATGATTGCATTTAAAGGATGCTGTCCTTTAAATGTAATTGGAGATCCAGACATTATTCCTTGCAATTTTAAGAAAGCAATTATTGAGCCTGAGAATGTTATAGCTCCAACGGCGGCACCAATAGACATTTCAATCAAACTGCCAAGTTTTATGTTGCCTGGTGTACCAAGATTAAATGCTTCAGGATTTAAAAAAGCTGAAATTGCAACAAAAACAGCAGCAAGTCCAACAAGACTGTGGAAACCAGCAACTAATTCTGGCATTGCTGTCATAGGAATTCTGTAAGCTATAAATGCTCCAATTGATCCACCAGCTAAAATAAATAAAAGAACAAAAATAAATCCAGTAGAAAAATTACCTGTTGATAAAAATGTAACTGTTATAGCAATAATCATTCCAAGAATACCAAATAAGTTACCTTGTCTTGATGTTTCAGGTGAAGACAAGCCTCTTAGAGCAAGAATGAATAAGACACCAGAAACTAAATAAAATATTGCAGATAAGTTTGAAGATATCATTATTGTTTATCCTTTTTCTTTTTTTTATACATCGCTAACATTCTCTGAGTTACTAAAAATCCTCCAAAGATATTGATTGCAGCTAAAGCTATGGCTAAAAAACCAAAAATACTTGAAGTATTAAAAACACTATCGGAATTTCCTGACAAACCTGCAATAATTGCTCCTACAATAATTACAGATGAAATTGCATTAGTTACTGACATTAGAGGTGTGTGTAAAGATGGCGTAACACTCCATACAACATAATAACCAACAAATATCGAAAGGATGAATATACTTAATCTAAATATTAAAGGATCTATTTCCATAATTTATTTTATCAAAGTCTTTTCTATAATCTCATCTTCTAAATTAATATTAATTTTTTTGTTCTCTTTATCGATTAAATTATTAACAAAATTAAAGACATTTTTAGCATAAAGGTTAGATGCAGATACAGGTAGCTTATTTAAGATATTACTTTCTCCCATTATTTTTATCCCATTTATTTCAACAATTTTATCAACTTCTGTAAATGCAGTATTTCCACCTTGAATTGCCGCTAGATCATATATTACAGATCCTGCTTGCATATTTTCAATCATCTTATCTTTTATAATTAAAGGAGCTTTTTTACCTGGTATTAGTGCTGTGCAAATTACTATATCTATTTTTTTTAAAGTTTCGGATAAAAGATTTTCCTGTTTCTGTTTAAAATCGTCTGAAGCCTCTTTTGCATAACCACCCTCAGTTTCTAAATTTTCCGAACCCTCTACTGTTAAAAATTTACCACCTAAACTTTCAACCTGTTCTTTTGATGCCATTCTTACATCTGTGGCAAAAACTATAGCACCCATCCTTTTTGCAGTAGCAATAGCTTGTAATCCAGCAACACCAGCTCCAACAACTAATATTTTTGCAGCAGGAACTGTTCCTGCTGCTGTCATCATCATTGGAATTGCTTTTTCAAAATTTGCAAAAGACTCTATAACTGCTTTATAGCCAGCGAGGTTTGCTTGTGAAGATAAAATATCCATTGATTGAGCCCTAGTTATCCTTGGAAGTAATTCAAGTGAAAAAAGATTAATTTTTTTTTTTGCCAAATTTTCTAATTGCTCCTTGTTTTTGTAAGGGTTTAAAACACCAATTAGAGTCTGATTTTCTTTAATATTTGAGAATTTATTATCTGATAACATTCCTAGTTGCACAATAATTTCAGAAGAATTTAAAATTTCTGACTCATCCTTGAAAATTTGAGCACCCATATCTCTAAACTGCTCATCTTTAATACCAAGATGAAAACCATAATTTTCAATCAAACATACTTCAAATCCGATAGATATATATTTTTTTACTAACTCAGGTGTTATCGCTATTCTTTTTTCAAAATTTTGATTTTCTAATATGGACCCAATTCTCATTTTGGAACTTTACAATAAGAATATTGCCATTAATACCAAAACAAATATAACAGCGACAGTTCCCCACAGAACAAACTTTGTAAAATTATTCCAAGTATTTCTATGGTTTTCGTTATCCATAAAAACTATTTTTGTCTTGCTTTAAATTTGGGATTAGTTTTATTAATAATATAAACACGACCTCTTCTTCTAACAAGTTTAGAATTTAGATCTCTTTTTTTAATCGATTTTAATGAACTTTTAATTTTCATAATTTTTAAATGCCGGCGATGACTTACTCTTCCGTGTCTTAAGACAAAGTACCATCAGCGCTGAAAGGCTTGACTTCCGAGTTCGAAATGGGATCGGGTATAACACTTTCGCAATAATCACCGGCGATGTCCTTATATCTAATAAAATAATATTGTAAACTATGAAAATCTAAGTTTTTGCATCATTTATTAATGATTTAATATAACTTTTGAGTGAAATTTTGCCAAATAACCTAAATACTTTATTAGATAAATGAAGAGATGAGAGAGCAGAAGCGTATCTCTCACCTGGTCTTGCCGGCAAAAATTTAATTTTTCTGTTAAACATTTTAGCTACATTTAAAATTGAGTAACTTTTTTTATTTGAGATACTATAATGCCTACACTTGTTTTTCTTCCAAGCAAAAAAACAAGCATCAATAGTGTCATTAACATGAGTAAATCTTCTAGATTGTGTTCCTGGTTTTACAACAGTTAGTGATTTATTTCTTTTATATTGATCTTCGAATATACCAATTACAGTTGCCATTTTTCCAACCGAAATTTGGTTGGGACCATACACATTATAAAAATAAATTATTTCAAATTTTAATTTAAACCATTTTTTTAAATTTTCTAATAATTCTAGATTTTGTGCTTTTGTAAAAGCATATGGAGATAAATTTTTATCATTGCCCATATTTCCAAAATTTGCAGAAGTCGCAGAATAAACTAATTTAATTTTATTTTCTAAACAAAACTTAAAAACTTCATTTGAGCCTATTATGTTTGAGGCATAACACTCAGAAAAATTATTAAAACTTTGATATATTCTAGAAAATTCTCCAAAATGAAAAAGGGTATGAATTTTATTTTTGTACTTTTTTAAAATTAATTTAATATCCTGTATATCACCCTTGATATATTTAACTCTTTTATTTTTTATGTGATTTTTTTTGTTACCTGAAGAGTAGTTATCTATACTTATAATATTGAAATTTGTCTCTAATGCTAATTTTTTAATTAAATTTGTACCTATAAAACCAGCACCACCTGTAATTATTAAAAAATTTTTTTTCATTATTTATCCATGATATACATCTAAAAATTTATCTCGATAACTAAAAACTATAGGACGTAATAAGTAGCATTTTGAGATAATTTTAATTGTTTGAATTCTTTCGAATTTTTTTATAATTGAACAACAAGTGCCTAGACCAAACTCTTCATTATTAATAATTATTTTTAACTCTTGATTAGTAGGATTCATAATCATCAATTCTACTTTACTATTTTTGAATGAATTTTGAATTTGAAAAATATTGTTTTTAAAGAAAGTTTTACCACCAATACCAAATTCTACTTGATTATCATTTAAATTTCTTAAGGCGGTAACTGTGTTTCCGTGTACAAATGATGGTAAATTGTCACTTTGAGAATAACCTGTGTAACAACTGTTTCTTATAATAGAATTGTTATTTATATTTGAATAATGAAAAATATAAAATGTTCCATAATCTTCTATATTATTCATAAAATTTTTATCAATTACTAAATTGTTTGATAAATCTAAATCCTCAAAAATTATTTTTTTTAAAAACTTACTATTTCTATCATAAAAAATAATTTCTGCCTTTGAGGTTGGGTCATTAAAAAAAAGCTTAAAAATATCTGTATATCTAAATATTGTTTTGAAGTTACTATCAGTCCTCCAAAAGAAAGCATCTGAAGTGGATAAATTTTTGATATTTGAATTAATTATTGTTAATGCTGGTTTATAACCTAAAAAGTTTCTAATATATTTTGAATATTTACTGTTTTTAATAATTTTCATTAATTATTTCTTTTATTTCTTTTTTTAATTTACCAATCACACTAAATTGATTTTCACTCAAAATATAATGGTGTGGTGGATGAGTGTGCTCGAAGGATATATGTTTATTTTTAATTGATATATAAAGAGGTATGCCTAAAACTTGTTCACTAAATAAATAAACATTTTTACCTATCAATCCTTTATTAACTTCAATTTGATTTGAAAAATTATTTTTAATTTTTTTAACAGCTAAAATTTCTTTTAATTTGATATCTATAAAAAAAATTTTTGACTCTTTGTTATTTGGCTCATGATGTATATTTCTAAATAAAATTAAATTTTCATCGGAGTCTTCATCGAGTAAACTATGAATGGGACTTAAAATATTACCATTCTTTAAAGTCATTGTGTGTGGATACTCTGATTGATAAGAAGAAAATCCTCCATCTTTTATATAAATTTTAAAATTAGCTCTAAACGCACTCGGCTTAGTATCTGTAAAATTATTTATATTAAAGAAATCTTTAATATTAGAATAATATTCATTTTTAATCTGATTCTTATGAGCTAAAAAAAAAAATAAATCATTTTTAATTAATTGATTCTCGATAAAAAAAAAATGATTATCTTCTTTACATTCAATTTTTTCTACAAGCCATTGATTATTTTTTGGTTTAGCAGAAAATATTGAATAATCATTATAATCAGAGTTGTTATTAAATTTAGGTATTGTAAGCTCACTTTTTAGAATTTTATTTTCAAATCCAAAGAAGAAATTCATAACAAATTTAAATTAATCAACTAAACAAAAGTTTCAATGTATTTTTTTAAAATATTTCACTATAGGCTGATGATTTAAAGGAGTAAAAAAGTTTTTACAAAAATTAATCAACTTTTTATTTTGATTTAAATCTTTTTTATTTAAAAATTTTATTAATTCTTGAGGATTACTAACATAATTTTTCTTTGGAAGAACTGCATGTAAAGGATTGATACTCATTTCATTTTTATTTTTAAGATAAATTGGAATTGATCCATTTAAAACTGCCTGATAAATAGATGCAGATCCCCTAAAAATCGTAAAATCGCTTCTACTTAATTCTTGTTTTAAATTTTTCCTAGAAATACTTAAATTTTTCAAATCTCTATTATTTTGAAAAAACTTATTCATCATAGGATGGCATTTAAATATAAACTTAATGTCAGGATAAATTTTTGCACATTTAATTGCAAAATCATAAAGGTACGATGTCTCTGAATAAAATGCCTCTGGTAAAAACAGGAAAATTTTTTGTTTGCTTATCTTCCTTGATTTTTTAATTTTAAAAAATTTATTCGATCCAATAATTTCTGTATGGATATTAAATTTTTTTTTGAATTTTTTTTCTGTTATATTGCCTGATACAAAAATAATGTCAGGATTATAATTTTTTTTTAATTTTCTAAAGATTGAGTGCTGATATTTAGTTATTGATGAAAATTGATAAGCCCCTATTTTTATTGTTGGATTTGTATTTTTTAATGTTTTTATCAAAACTCTCTCCCAAGCGTGACCTTCAAAAGTAATTAAAACCATTTTTAACTTTGTAATACTGGCTAATAAATTAATTTGATAACAAAGTCTAAGATTTGAAATAATACTTTTAAAAGAAATTAATGATAAAAAATTTGAACTCAAGTATTTTATTTTTGGTTTATCAAAGTTTATATTTACTTTAAAAAATTCTATTAAAGCTTTGTATAAAAAGTACATCTCCTTAAAAAAAAAAGTTGTTTTGAAAAGTAAAATTTTATTTTTGTTTAATTTGTTTAATAATTCTTTATCACTCTTATCAGTGAAATTTCTTAAAACAGTAAAGGTTTTTAATCCTGAGTCATTTAATTTTTTTTCTATATTTCCAAAATAAAAATCATTTTGATTTTTTAGATGATTTTCATTTATTAAATTTGAAATAATGATTACATCGCATCCTTTTTTTTGAAAACTATTTAATTTAAAATTTTTATTCTTGAAAAATAATTCCATCAAATAACGAAAAAATTTATAAGTTAAATTATTCTTATCTTTATTTTCATATTTAATATTTTTAAAGTAGTTACCTAAAAGAATTGGGTGTTCTTTAAGAACATGGAAATCAGTAACGGAGTGAGTAAATATTGTTGATTTTTTTGACAACAATATTTTATCGCAAAATTTACAAAGTTTTTTATAATATTCTGTTTTCAAATCTTTTCACTTTATTTAAGAATTTTATTTCCTTTTTGTCTTTTCTCAATAAAGATATTAAGAATTTAAATTCTTTTTTTGTATTTATAGAGGGATAAATGTCTTTTATAAAAATCGATTTAATTTTTATATTATTTTCCAGCAACCTAAATTGCTCAATTTTTAATTTTTTTTCATTTATACCAAACTTTAGCTGATTATATTTATCAATTAAATTTTTTTTAAAAATTAAAATTCCAGAAGATTTTCTTATTTTTTCTCTTTTAAATTTATTACTAAAATTTCTAAAATAATTTGTAATATTCTGATTATTATCTATAACAGTTTTTACAACTTCATTAGAATTCATATCATTAGATTTTAGGTTAGTTATTAAATTAAATGCTTTTATTTTTTTATTTGTAATTACTTTTTTAATACTTAGTGACAGTTTATCTGGATTTATAAATGGTTCATCTGCAAATAAAATACATGCGTAATCAAAATTATAATATTTGGTTATCTCAGATACTCTACTAGTTCCGCTTAAATGTCTTTTTTTTGTTAATTTAACTTTAGCATTATACTTTTTGAGTTTTTTTTTTATAATATTACTATTTGTGACTACTATAACATCATTAAAAACCTTTGAAAGAAATGCCCTTCTTCTAACATGCTCAATCATTGGAATTTTGTGTATTAATCGTAAAACTTTATTAGGAAACCTTTTGGATTCCAGTCTTGCTGGAATAAAAGCTATAACTTTCATAAGTTAAATACAGTATTTTAATTTTTTTTTAAAAACAATTTTACTACTGGATGCAAATGTAACATACCTACTAATATATTTTTTTTATTTACTACAGGTAAATCCCAGATAAGTTTTTTTTTCATTAATTTTACAGCGGCTGATAAACTACTATTAATTGATACTTTAGATGGTTTTTTATTTATATGTAATATCAAATCATCATTTAAGAGTGCTGAAAAAGGTTTTTGAACATTAAGAATTTTTCGTCTTATATCGCCATCAGTCAAAATTCCTAAAAGTTTTCCATTTTTTTTATTTACACAAAAACAAACGCCATATTTATGGTTCGACATAGACTCTAAAGCATCTTTTAATACTCCTTTTTCATCAATGATAGGAATTTTTGATTTATCTATTATCAATTCTTTCAAAGAAATTTTTTTTTTAGTAGACATTTAAATCTCCAAACTTTTTATCAATCTTAATACGTTCTTCGTGCATTTTTTTAGACATTATTAGAATTTTTTCTAAAAACTTAATATCTAAAACTGTATTTGGATCTGATTTAGCTTTTCTAGGATTGTCGTGAACTTCCATAAATAAAGCATTAATGCCACTCGCAGATGCAGATCTAACCAGAGAAGGTATAAATTCTCTTTGTCCTCCAGAAATATTACCCATAGATGTGGGCATTTGAACTGAATGAGTTGCGTCGAAACAAACCGGGTAACCTGTTTCGCTCATAATTGGTAAGCATCTCATATCATTGACTAACATATTGTAACCAAAAAACGTTCCACGATCAGTTAGAATGATTTTATCATTTCCGTAGTATTCCAACTTTCTAACTGAATTTTTCATATTCCAAGGACTCATAAACTGACCTTTTTTTAACAATAAAGGTCTTATTGTTTCACCAGCCGCTCTTAGAATTGATGTTTGTCTACATAAATAAGCAGGTATTTGTAATAAATCTACAACCTCAGCTGTAGGCTGGGCCCAAGCTGGATCAGAAAAATCAGCAACTACAGGTACGCCTATATTGTTTCTAACATCCTCTAATATTTTTAATCCATCATCAATTCCTATCCCATTAAAACTTTCAGGGGATGATCTGCTGTCCTTATTATAACAAGATTTAAAAACAAATTGTATTTTCAATTTGTTACAAATTTTTTTTATCTTGGAGGCCATCTTTAAAGAATGATCTCTACTTTCTATCGCACAAGGTCCTCCAATAAAAACCAAGGGATTAAATTTTCCAACTTTAACTTTTTTAACTTTACCGTAACCTACTGAAAATTCTTTATGATTAATTTTTGACATTAATTTTTATATGATATTTTTAGGTTTTTTACTATTAATATTTTTTAATAAAAATCCAAAATTAAAAAATAAAATTATTGAAATAAAATTATTAAATAAACTTCCTGTAGTTGCAAATGGCCATAAAAATACTATTAAGCCAGATATAATTATAAAATTAAAATAATTTTTTGTCAGGTAAGATCTTCCTCTAGAAATCAATCGGATATAATTTATAATTAGGTATAATAAAATTAATATTAATATAAAAATACCAATCAAACCAGTTTCAGCAAGAACTTGTATGTAGTAATTATGAGGGTGTGTTGAGCACGATTTAATTGGATCTATATCATAATACTCTTTACACAAAACTCTATAAGTTTTAATTCCTGATCCAATAATCTTATGATCTGAAAAAATTTTAACGGATGTTTTTAGATAAGTATCATAATTAGAGTTATAAAACTTGATGATTGATGTTTTTAGATTATTTTCCGAGTTAATCAAAAATATTCTATGTTTAATAGGTGAAAATACAAAAAACAAAATTAGTATAGGTATTAAAAAATAAAAAAATTTATTTATTCTACTGTTTATAAAAGATAGTGGAACTAAGACTATAATTAAATAAAAAGTTAATAAATAAAAAGCTGCTCTTTCTCCACTTAAAAAAACAATCAAATAACCAAAAAATAGAAAGCATAATTTAAAATAAAGATATTTATGAGTTTCATTATTGTAAAATAAAACAATTATAAGTAACGGAAAAAATTTTTGAATAAAAGATCCTAAAATCCATTCATCGAAAAAAAAGCTTGATAGTCTTGATGATTGTGTACTATAGCCAATTATATTTTGACCAAAAATATACTGAATAAATCCATCAAAAATTAAAAAAGAAATAGGTAATAATAAAAAATATCTAAAATATTTTAAAAAATCTTTATTATTTTCAAGTACAAACCAAATTGCTAAAGAAAGAATTCCATATCTTATATATGGCAGAGAAACTTTTAAAGAAAGAATTATGTCTTGACTGAAAGTAGAATTCAAAATTAAAAATAAATAAATAATCATAAACAATTTAAAATATTTACTTTTAAAGTAAAAATAGCTTTTATTAGATATGCAGTAATAAGTAAAAAAAATTGTTATAATTAAAATTAATATTTCTGTAACTAATATTCCTAAAACCATTGATAATGGAATCAAATAAATCAATAAAGAAAGTGACTTTATTTTGTTGTCTAAAGACATTAAAGATTTGCAAAAGTTTTAAGAAATTTTTTTATATCTGTGTTTGAATTTGATTTAACAAGGTAATTTAATTCTTTTTCAAACTTCTCTAAATTTATTTTTGAATACTTATTATCTATATTTTCAGAAAAAATCATTTCATCACATTTTTCATAGTTATCATCATAAAATAATTCTTCATGTAATTTTTCTCCTTTTCTTAATCCTATTATTTTTATTTCAACACTATTTTTGATATCTAAATCAGATGCATTTCTTTCATTCAAACTATTTTCTTTTAAGAAACTTTTAATCAGCTGATAAATATTGATAGGATTGCCCATATTCAAAACAAATATTTTACCATTCTTTTTGAGTGATGTGCTTTTTAAAACTAAACTTACAGCATCTGATATTGTCATAAAAAATCTGGTTGCTTTTTTATCAGTTAGAGTAATTGGGCCACCATCATAAACTTGTTTTCTAAGTATCTCTAATAAACTTCCTGAACTTCCTATAACATTACCAAATCTCACTGAGCAATAATTATTACTTTTGTTTTTTTGAGAATAATAATATGTAATTAGTTCCCCACACCTTTTAGTAAGCCCCATTACATTAGTTGGACGTACAGCTTTATCTGTAGAAACAAAAACAAAATTTTTTATGTTAGATGAATAACATGTTTCAAGGACATTCATTATTGATTTTAAATTATTTCTACAACTATAACCAATATTTTCTTCAACTATGTCTACGTGCTTGTGAGCTGCAGCATGAAAAACTATATCTATTTGTTTAGAATTAAAAAAATTCTTTAACAAATCATTATTTGTTAAATCCAAAAGAACATATTCAAAATTTGTTAATTTTAATGACTCAATTTTTTTTTTTAGTTTAGCTAAGCTATATTCATTACTATCTAAACAATAAATCTTTTTAGCATTCAAGTTTTTAAGTTGAGTGCATATTTCTTGTCCGATTGATCCAGCTGCTCCTGTAACTAACGCAGTTTTATTTTTAATGAAACTTTCAACATAAGTTAAATCTTCTATTCTATTATTACGATTAATCTCAATAGGTAAATTATAACTATTAATTTCATTTTTTTTTAATTCAATTATTTCTATATTGTTAGAATCTAAAATTTGAGCAATTTCTTTCAATTTCAAACTTGATGCCGATGGAATACAAAGAAAGCATTTAGAAATATTATATTTTTTTTTTAAAGATTGAATACCTGAGGTAGAGTAAACTTGCAAATCATCAGCAAATCTTCCAATTTTATTAATATCCTCATCAATAAATGCAACAAAATTATAATTACTATTAATTTTTAGACTCCTGTATAAATTAATTCCCTCAGACCCTGCTCCAAATATTATTGTATTAAATTTATTTTGATTTTTTTCCGTATTATGAAAGTATAATCTTTGTATAGATACTCTCGAAGAAGTAATTAATATCAATAATATTAAACCCTGTAAAATTATAAAATTTAAATTAAGGTACCTAAAGTCAAATATAAATTTAAATAAAAATAGCGATAATGAGGCTAGGGATATAACCAAAAAAATATTTTGCAAATAATATATACCGAAAAATCGATTTAACAGCTTATAAACTTTAAAGAAATAAGAAAAAAAAGAATAAAATATTACATAAATAAAAATATACAAAAAAAGAGCATTAGCTAACTGTGGTATGTAGCCCAGATATATAATTTCAGTTAAAAATGATGATATTGAAATTAAAAAAAAATCAAAAATCAACAGAAGCAAAATTTTGGCTTGATAATTTATTTGTCTAAAAAAATTCAAATAACTCATTTTTATAAATTTTTTCTTAAAATTTTATTTAAAGATTTCAAATAATGTGATTCTTGTTTTTTTGAAAAATTATGATTAATAAATAAAGCCACTGATGTTTTGCCTAAAATCTTTGCATTAATTAATCTTTTTATTTTAAATTTATTTTTAAAAGCTTTTTCTAAATATATTTCAGGACAAGAACCTACATTACATTCAATATTATGTTTTTTAAGTGAAAAAATTAAACTTTCTCTAGAAATTTTATTTCTCATTTTATTAAAATCTAAAAAAAAATAACATCTATAAAAAGAATGATAAAAATTTTTAGAAATTTTTGTAGTTCTTATATAAGGAAAATTATTTAAAACTTTATTAATTTTTAAGGAAAATGAATTTCTTTTTTTTACCCATTTATTTAAATTTTGTAACTGATAAATTCCAATAGCAGCTTGCATTTCGGTCATTCTATAATTACTGCCTATTGAGTCGTGTATCCATTGAAATTGTGGTTTAAATTTACTAATCCTTATTTTGTCAATATTCTTTCCACAATCTTTGAGTGCAAAAATTTTTTTAAAATACTTAATATTATTTGTTAATATCATTCCTCCTTCCCCTCCAGTAGACATTATTTTATCATTACAAAAACTCCATATAGATAAGTCACCAAATGATCCAACAAATTTTGAATCATATTTTGCTCCATGTGCTTGAGAGCAATCTTCAATAATTTTTATCCTATGTTTTTTACATATTTTAAGTATTTTATTCATTTCACATGGGAAACCTGCGAGATGAACCAGGATTATTGCCTTAGTTTTTTTTGATATTTTTCTTTTTAAATCTTCAAATGAAATATTTTGTGAATTTAGATCAACATCCACAAATATTGGTTTTAAATTTTGTGAAACAACACAGCTAGCTGATGCTATATATGATCTGGGTGTAACTAAAACTTCATCATTTTTATTTAGATTAAGTGATTTTAAAGCTAAATCTAATGCTACTGAACCTGTTGAAACGCTTATACCAAATTTTCTATTAAAATACTTAGCAAATTTATTTTCAAAGGTAGTACAAAGTTGCCCTGTCCAATAATTAATTTTACCTGATAAAAGTACATCTTTTACTTTTTGTGCTTCACTATCTGAAAATTTTGGCCATCTCGGATACATTAATTTTTTCCATTAAATTTTTTAACAATTATATTTTTGTCTTTATTTCCCATAAATTTTTTAAAAATAAAAACTATTGTGAGATATATTATTTTTAAATCAAACATCACTGATTTATTTTCAACATACCATATATCCAACTTAAACTTCTTTGACCAGCTAATGTTATTTGTTCCGTTAACTTGGGCCCATCCTGTAATCCCTGGCATTACATCTAACCTTTTTATCTGAGTTTTGTTATATAATTTATTATACTCTATAAGTAATGGTCTAGGACCAACAAAATTTAAATCTCCTTTGATGATGTTTAGCAATTGTGGTAATTCATCTAATCTACTATTTCTTAAAAACAGAGTTGATTTATATATTCTATTGAGGTCATTTTTATTTCTATTAATTGTCATTGTTCTAAATTTATATAAATAAAATGCTTTACCCTTAAATCCTGATCTTCTTTGTTTAAAAATAATTGGTCTACCAATATTTATTAATAAAAATAATGAAATAAAAATTATAACTGGTAATAAAATTATAAACAAAATTGATGCAAAAATTTGATTTAAAAAATTATACATTTAACTTAACTTTAATTTAAAAAAATTTTCAAATCTTCTTACTAGATCTTTCTCTTGAAAATTTTTAACTATTATTTTCCTACCAAGTAAACCAAATTTTTTTCTTAATTTTTCATTTTCTATCAATTTACAACATGCCAGATAAAGCTTATTTAAATCATCTGGCTCATATGTAATACAATTTTTTCCATTTTTTAGTAAATCTTTTAATCCATAAATATTTGTTCCAATGACTGGCAAACCACTAGACATAGCCTGGGCAACAGTCATTCCAAAGCCTTCCCGATAACTTGATGTAATATAAATATCAGCAAACTGATAAAATTTACTTATATTTCTTAAATGATTAACATGAATGACTTTTTTATTTTTTTTTATTTCATGCTTAAGATTTTCATCCTCATGATTCCCTACAAATATAAATCTACATTTAAAATTTGAATCCGATAATAATTTTGAGGTGCTTAAAATATTATTAATACCTTTATCTTTATTAATTCTTCCAACATATAAAAAAACAACTTCATTATTTTTAATCTTAAATTTTTTTCTTAAATTAAGTTTTTGTTTTTTGTTTGGTTTAAATAAATTTGTATCAACTCCACAAATTGAGCCATTTCCTAAAACTTTTATTTTTTTGGAGAAAGAATTTTTTATTAGAAATTCTCTCTGTCTTTTGCCATCACACAAGGTTTCATTAGAAAGCTTCATAATTAATTTATCAAATAATTTCAAAATATACTTATAAAGAAAATTTTTATTTGACCAAACCTGTCCAGTAAAAATGTGTAGCCTTATAGGAATTTTATTTACAAATGCACTCAACATTCCAAGTAAACCAGCTTTTGGTGTAATAGTAAAAATAAAATTAAAATTGTTTAACTTTAAAAAATTGTATAAATAAATTAGATTTTTAATATCATTTAGAATATTTATCTTTCTATCTAAATTAATATTATAAATTTTAACGTCAGATATAATTAATCTATTAATATTTAATTTTGTTAAAATTGTTATATCGTATTTTTTTTTTAATTTTTTAATGTGAGGTAGTAAAAAACTTTCAATAGTTACTTGTGAAGTAGCTAGTATCAATATTTTTTTTTTCATTACATTTATTTGGAAACAAAGCAAAATATATATTAATTCAATATATTAAACTAGTAAGAGAATTTAATTTATAGTTTTTTACTGATTGCTTTTGAAAAATATTTATATGTTCGGTCAAATAAATTTAAAAAACCCATATTAATTATTGACTTTTTTTTACTAAAGTCATGTTTTACAAATACTCTATACGACTTACTGATTGATGCATTAAAAATAGTGCTTTTAAAATTTCCACTTTTTTTTATTTTTAATCTATTTTCAATAAGTCCATAAAATTGTTCTAATGATATTCTATAGTTTGGATTTAAATTTATTATTCCAGTTTTTTTTGTTTTTAAGATTTTATAAATTTGATATGAGACCTCATCAACAGATGATAATTCTCTAATTACGTTTCTGTTCATAATGAAGCGAAAGTTTTTTTTAATTTTATTTTTATATAAAGCTGCTCTAAGCAAACCACCATTAAAAAAATGCATTTTTTTTGCATTTAACTGTTCTCCTGGACCTATTAAAGTACCTGGTACTAAAATAATATATTTCATTTTAAATTTTTTAAATAAAGCATCGCAACCTTTTGCAAAAATTCTTTTTGATAGTGCAAAATCTTTTGTGCCCCCAAAAAGTTTTCCCTTTGTGTATGAAAATCCTTTACGATACGGACTATATGCACAGCTTGCACCTATAGATATCATCTTGCTATTTGGTAAATATTTTTTCCATAAGTATAAAATATTTTTGTTTAATAAATTATTTAAATCTTTTACCTGCTTTGCATTTTTAACTAAATAGGGCCCTGTTTGTTGATAGACACAAAAATTTATAATAATGTTATAATTTAAATCATTCTTACTAAAGAATTTATCGATTTGTTTTATTGAGAATAAATTTAGTTTTCTTCTTTGTGGACTGTCTAATTTAATTTTCTTTTTAAAATTATTAATAAAAACAGTTCCAAGGTAACCATTTCCACCTAATATTAATACTTTAATCATGCTTTTATTTTTTAAATTAGTAATTTTGTGACTCTTCATTTAATTTTAATACAATATAGTATAATCGAAATCATTAATTTTATTTTAATATTAATTTAGGAATATTAAAATTTTATCTAGTTATGGTTTGTAAATAATTATTTATATTTCTCAAATTAAAATTCTTAAAGTCCTTAAATATATTGGACCTAATTTTTGTTGTAATGCTCAAACCTTCAATAATTTCTTTGTTAACTGGAAAATCTTTATAGAAAAATCTTATGATATTTACTACTGTAATAATAAAAGGTTTTGGAATTATCAATTTAAAGTAAGAGTTAATTTTTTGTCTTTTTTCTATAAATTTAATTATACTTTCAAGTCTTGAATATCTAGATATGATATAAATAGTATTTTTATCTTTATTTTTATTACAAATTCTAAAAATTAAATTTGTCAGATCATCAGAATTAACGTAATTTCTAACGGCATGAATAGTTGATACATATACAAATATTTTTTTTTTTACAAATTTAGATAAATTAATAAAACCTAGGGCATTCATATTTTTACCCACAACTTGTGAAGGTCTGATGATTGTATAATTCAAATTTTTAATATTGTTATTGACAATAATCTTTTCACCCTTCAGTTTTGTTTTTGCGTATTTAGAAATTGGTTGAGGCACAGTTTTTTCATCAATTATATAATTTTTATAATGAAAATATTTTCCATAAACAGCACAACTGCTCAAATGAATTAAATGTTTCTTTTTCCTTGTTTTTCTTATTGCGTCTAAAATTTTTTTTACAAAAATGTAATTTCTTGAGTTCATGTATTTTTTATTTATATTTTCACCTACACAATTAATTATCACATCATTTTTTAAAATCATTTCACGTAATAATTTATTTTTATCTTTGTTATTTTTAGAATTTCCATTAAATATAATTTGACTTTTTGAAAAACAATCATGATTAATTTTATAAGAATAAAATTTTTTTGATAATTCTTTACCAACAAAACCAGTATGACCAAGAATTAAAATTTTTTTATTTTTCAATGATCTCACCTAACTTTTTGGCGATATAAATACTTGTATTCCATTTACCCGCTAAAATTGAAATAATTTTTTTTGAATGAATTGTAATGTAGGATAGTCTTTCGTCATTTTTCTTAGATTTATTGTTTAAAGATAAAGTTCTTATTACTTTAAATGATCCAATAAATTTAATTTTTTCCAAAAAAGGGAAATATTTTAAGCAGTTTTTTTTAAATTTATAAAAATTAGATTGATTAATTCTTTTATCTAAGTTTTTTTTTAATAAATTTTTCATTTTATTTTTGAAATTTGGAAATTTTGAATTCAAAATTTCAATTTTAGAATTTTTAACATCACTCAATAGATGATAATTGGTACCTAAATAAGGATCTAGGCATGCAAATTCACCATCCATAACTATAAAACTTTTATTTTGATATTTTTTTGGTAATTTTACC
>CACJTU010000006.1 GCA_902596375.1 uncultured Pelagibacteraceae bacterium | reverse complement strand
AATTTTTGTATATTTTTTTTTGTTAAAACAATTTTTTTTGAAAAATCAGTGTAAATATTATACCCATCATCTACTTTATAAATAATTAAAGGTTTATCTGATTGATACAGATCCTCTAAATAAGGATTAAATTTAAACTTATGCTGGCTGAGTTCTTTCAATTGCTTTCTCTACTATAGGTAAATGTATCAGACCTGCAAAAATTGATAATGCGATAGATCCGTACCATGCATAATCAAAATTTCCATTTAACTCATAAAATACACCACCTAGATATGCTCCTAGGAAAGAACCAATTTGATGGCTTACAAAAACTATTCCATATAAAAGTCCAACATATTTTGTACCAAATATATGTGCAACAATTCCATTTGTTGGAGGAACTGTGGATAGCCATAAAAAACCAAAAGTAACTCCAAAAACTACCGAGTTAAATATACTTGGTGGTAAGAAAATAAAATAAATTATAGAAACTCCTCTTAATAGATAAATGGCACTTAAAATTTTTTTCTTACTATACCTTGTTGCTAAATAACCGCTGGTAATCGTACCAGCCATATTAAATACGCCAATCAAAGCTAAAACCATTGCAGGCGTCCAGTCAGGCAAACCTTTATCTGCCATATAAGTTGGAATATGTGTTGCTACTAAAGCAATATGCCAACCACAAACAAAAAAACCTAAAGTGAGATAAATAAAACTTTTGTTTGCGAACGCCTCTTTTAGAGCATCTCTTGCTGTTTGATTGTTATCTTGATTAACTCCTACAGGTATTTTTGGAGTACTAACAAACAAAGCTACCACTAATCCTAATCCTAAAAGAAGAGAAAAATATAAAAGAGTATTCTCCCAGCCTGTTTCAACTAAGGAATATCTTACAAGTAAAGGTGATACAAAATATCCAAATGAACCTGCACATGTAACAATTCCTGTTGCAATAGTTCTATTAGATGCTGGAAAATGTTTAGCTACTACTGATACCGGGATACCTATTGCAGTGGAGCCCAAGCCTATTCCAATCATCACTCCTATAGTTAAAGTAAAATAACCTCCAGTATTATAGCCAGAATAAAAAAGCAAAACCCCAACTAAATAAAAAACAAAACCAATAAATATTGCAACTGCTCCTCCATATTTATCAGTAATTACACCAAACAACGGACTGAATACTCCCCAAAGTAATAACTGCAATCCCATAACAAAACCAAAATGAGAAATGGAAATATCTAAGTCAGTATTAAAATCAAAATAAAATAACCCAAAGGTCTGTCTTATTCCTAAAGAAATAATTACAACAATAGAAGCAGCAACTAAAGTGATTAGTGCTTTTTTGCTAATAGTAAAACTTTCTGAACTCATTTAATAAATTTTAATGCTTGTTTTATATCATTTATTATGTCTTTAGGATCTTCAAGTCCAATATGCATCCTTATTATATGTTCATCTTTATTTATATGTGTAAATTGTCTCTTACCTAGTGCTTGGTGTGTTTGATAAAGTGCTAAGCTTTCGAAACCTCCCCAACTAAATCCATACCCAAAAAGTTTTAAAGAATTAACAAATTTTAATACTGAGTTTTTATTTTTTGATTTTATTTTAAATCCTAATAAACCCGATGCTCCAGAGTAATATTTTTTCCATAATTTATAATTTTGACTACCTTTTTTATATGGATAAAAAACTTTAATTATTTTTTTCTGTTTTGATAAAAAATTGGAGACTTTAAGTGCATTTTCCTGATGTTTTTCCAATCTTACATCTAAAGTTCTTATTCCTCTTAAGATTAAATATGCGTCATCTGGACCTAATCTTAATCCTGAAACTTTATTTGTTGCTTCGACTAATTTAAAAACTCTTTTACTTATGGCTAAACTACCACCCATTACATCTGAGTGACCAGAATAATATTTTGTTGCAGAGACAATCGACATATCAAAACCTAGCTTTATTGGTTTCAGAAAATAAGGTGTTCCCCAAGTGTTATCTATAGCTGTATAAATTTTATTTTTTTTTGCCAATGCAACTATTTTAGATAAATCTTGGAATTCAAAAGTGTTGCTTCCAGGATTTTCAACAAAAATAAGCTTTGTTTTTTTTGTAATCTTATTTTTTAGATCATTAAAGTCATTTGGATTATAAAATATTGCTCTGATATTAAATTTTTTAAGGTATGTTTCTGTTAAAAGTCTTGATGGCGAGTAAACTGAGTCTGTAATAAGTATTTCATCATCTGGTTTCACAACGCTTAACACACCAAGAAATATTGCACCAAAACCTGTAGGGGTTAGATAAACCTTATAACATTCTTCAATTTTTCTTAAAATTTGTTGCAAAGCATATGTTGTGGATGTTCCCTGTCGACCATAATCAAAATTTCCACTTACTGGATCTTTCAAATATTTATTCTGAGTTTTTTTAATATCCTGCATAGATTTAAAAATAATAGTAGAAGCTCTAACCACAGGAGGATTTACTGACTGATTATGAAAATCTTTAGCTGTATGTTTCAGAAAAGTCTTAAAGGAATTACCCATAATAAATTTGATATGTTACTAAGACAATGCTATATCCCATGAAAAACGTCAATAAAATTAAAATAGGACTAAATGAGTTACCCAAAGAAACATAGAGGCCGAAGAAAACAAGGGTCTAAAAAAAGAAGAGCTAAAAGAAAAAATAAGAAGAAATAATTCTTCTGCTATTCTTTAATCCAACCACCACCAAGCACTTTGTGGCCAAACTGGTCTTTACGATAAAAAACACATGCCTGACCAGGTGAAATACCATCTTCAGGAATTATTAAATTAACTTTAGCATTATTGTTACCTATAAGATCAACTTTTGCTTCTAGAAGACTTCCAGTAGATCTAACTTTTACAAATAAATTTTGATCTAAATCCTCTTTGTTAGTTAATAAATTTATTTCCTTTAAAGAAATTGTTTTTTTCCCTAGTTTTTCTTTAGGTCCAACTATTATTTCATTTTTATCAGAATTTATTTTTAATACATATAGAGCCTCTTTATCAGAAACTTTAATTCCTTTTCTTTGTCCAATTGTAAAATTAATAATTCCATCATGAACACCGATTACATCACCGTCCAAATTTTTTATATTTCCTTTCTGAAAAGAGTCTGGTCTAAACTTTTGTATTACAGAAGCATAGTCACCATTTGGTACAAAACAGATGTCTTGGCTATCGGGTTTATCAGCAACGTTTAAATCTAGATTTTTTGCAATTTCTCTAGTTTTGTCTTTTAACATTCCACCTAAGGGAAATCTTAAATAATCCAATTGTTCTCTAGTTGTGTTGAATAAAAAATAACTTTGGTCCCTATTTTCATCTATTGCTCTATACATATTTGTAGTTTTATTTTCTGTAATACTTTTTACATAATGACCAGTAACTAATGCATCAGCTTTGAGTTCTTTTGAAACTTCAAATAAATCTTTAAATTTAACAGTTTGATTACATTGAACACATGGAATTGGAGTTTCACCTTTTAAGTAACTCGCAACAAAATTGTCTATAACACCTTGTTTAAACTTGTCTTGATAATATAAAATTTTATGCTCTATACCTAACTTATGTGCTACACGTTTAGCGTCCATTATATCTTGACCTGAACAACATTGTTTTGATGCAGCTACTTCTTTGCCATCGTCATAAAGTTTTAAAGTTATTCCAATTACGTTATAACCTTCTTTTTTCATGATACCTGCCACTGTCGAAGAATCTACCCCACCAGACATTGCAACAACAACAGTGGTATCTGAAGGTTTTTTATCTAAACCGATAGAATTTAAATCTTTATTCATAAGGTGGTATTTATACTGATTTACAATATAAGTTAAATTAAATGATTTTAGATTATGAACCAGGCGACAAAGTCACTAATCCTCAAAAAAAAGAATGGGGAATTGGGCAAGTGCAATCTATAATTAACAATAAAGTGACAGTTAATTTTGAAAATGTTGGAAAAAAAGTAATTAACGCAAAAAATGTTGAATTAAAAAAACTAGGTGAATGAAGGTGAACTTAAAAGAGATTGTAGAAAGCTTAATTGAAAGTTTTTTAGAAGCTGGAAATTTATCTATTCAATTAAGAGAAAAGGGGTTGGTGAAAAAAATAAAATCAGACAATACTCCAGTTAGTAATGGTGATTTAGAAGTAAATAAATTTATATCAAAAAAAATTTCTGAGGTTACTCCTAATTTACCTATCATTTCAGAAGAAACCTCTGAAAATAAAGATAGCCAAAATTTAAAGGATTTCTGGCTTGTTGATCCTATAGATGGAACTTATGATTATATTAATAATTTAGAAGAATTTACCATTAATGCTGGTTTGATAATCAATAATAAACCTGTTGCAGGATTAATAAATGCGCCTGCAAAAAAAAGAATGTTTTACTCATATGAAAAAGGTAATGCTTTTGAATTTACAAACGGTAAAAAAATAAACTTAAGCAATTTACCTAGCAAGAAATCAGAAAATTTAAAATTTATTTCATACTCAACTAAAATAAAGCCTGAAATTCAAAAAATTTATGATGATTTAGGAGTAAAAGAAAATATTAGAATGAAAAGTTCTTTGAAATTCTGTGTCGTTGCTGCTGGTGAATATGATGGTTATGTTGCAGAACCTAGAGCGTATGAGTGGGATATAGCAGCTGGTCATGCAATTTTAGAACATGCGGGTGGAACTGTAAGTGATTTTGAAGGAAATGAAATTTTGTATGGTAAAAAAGATTTAAAAAATCCAAGTATAATTTTGAAAAATAAAAATATTTTATAATGGATGAACAATTAAGAATAATACTAATAATTATTGTTTCTGTTTCAATTTTTGGATTATTGGTATTTGTTTTTGTAAAAAATTACATAAGAAATAAAATAAATCTACTTGTGAAAGAGGAAAAAGATAAAAAGTCAAAGTAGATTAATTATTTTTAGATATTCATTTTTTTCTATATCCATTACTTTTTTTGATGTTTCAAAATCAAAACCATTTCTTGCAAGTAAGGATATATCTTTTTTATAAAATAAAGTTCTATTGTCCTCTGCTCTAGCTGGACCAATTCTTTTCTTTTTACATAATTTTATTGCAGAAAAAAAATCTTGATCCGAATTATCTTCTTTTATTTTATCGACTGTATCTTTAATAAATGTTTCGTTAATTCCTTTTCCAATTAAATAATTTCTAATCTTATTAATTGAGTTTCCTCTTTGGATCATGCTTTTAGCTTTACTTTCAGAATAAAATTGATCATTTATAAATCTGTTTTTTTCTAAGTCGGACAAAACAATATCAATCAATTTATTTACATCTTTTTTTCTTACATCAGACGCTGATAGTTTCATGTATTTTTTTAATAAATAAATTTTGAGTTGTTGTTTTGAAGGAGCATACTTTTCAACATAGGCAAAGGCAAAATTACGCATTTCATCAACAGTTACTTGAAGCGTTTTTTTTCTATTTCTTATAGGAATCATTGTTAGATTTAATATAATATATCTAAATGATTGAACAAATTTATACTTATTTCACAATTGAGACACTTTACATGTGGATCAACCTTGGTGTTTTACCTTTTTGGTTTATCTTGATAGTGTTTCCTCAATCACATTTAAGTAGAATTTTTGTAACATCAATTTTTCCCTTTTTTATATTAAGTGGTGTTTATATCTTCATTTTATATAAATCTTATTTAATTGGTTACGATTTTGATGGAAATTTCACTCTTTACTTAGGTCTAAACGAGTTATCTAGATTATTTGAAGATCATTTATATATAATGATATTTTGGACACACTTTATAGCAATAAATTTTTTTATTGGTGGTTGGATTGTTAAAGACTCTCAAAAGTTTTCTATAAATAAAGTTTTGATGGCTTTGCCATTAATTGTTACTTATTTGCTTGGTCCAATAGGTTTGTTTTTATACTGGATAATAAGAATTTTTTACGCGAAAAGAATTAGTTTATATGAGTAATCATATAGATTTCTATTTTGATATAATTAGCCCATATGCATATATTGCACACAAAAAAATTCTTAAACATAAAAATATCATATTTAATTATAAACCAGTCTATTTAGGTGGTCTTCATAAGCTAGCTGGTATTGATTCTCCTGCATTTAATAAATACAAATTGAAAAATAATATTAATGATTGCAATTTAGTATCTGAAAAAAATAACATTGAATTCAAATGGAATTCTAATTTTCCAATAAATTCTTTAAATATAATGAGGGGGTATATTGGTGTTAGTAAAGATAAGCAAAATGATTACTTAAATTGTTTTTTTGATGCTTATTGGAAAGATAATCGTGATTTATCGAATGCTGAGAATATGTCTAAATTAATAAAGGATTTAAATATTGATAGCGATGAATTTTTTCAATCTATAAAAAAACAATCGGTTAAAGATCAATTGATTAAATTAACTAATGATGCTTTTCAAAAAGAAGTTTTTGGAACTCCGACCTTCATAGTTAATAATAAAATTTTTTGGGGACAAGATAGACTTGAATATGCTTTAGAAGAATTTGGTACTAATTAAATTATTTTAAATTTACTGCTAGCTATAGAGCCAAACCCACCATCAATATGTGATACTTTTTGATATCCCATGTCTTTTAATGATTTTACAGCCAAAGCTGATCTTACACCTCCTGCACAAAATAAAACAAATTCTTTATTTTGGTCTAGTTGACCATTTTGAAATATTGGGCTGTTAGGATCTAAATATACTTCAAGCATTCCTCTTGGAATATGGTTTGCTCCTTCAACACTACCAGTGTTTTCTAGCTCATTACTTTCTCTTATATCAATAAGATTACAATTTTTATTTTGTAACATTTGATAAGCTTCATCAGCATCAATTGTTTTAATTTCACCCATAGCTTCGGAAACTAAATTTTGAATTGTTTTAATAGTCATAATTTTATTTTAAATTACCTCAAAAAGATTATATTGCTATAAAATTATGTTAAAAATTAACTCTAAAGCTCCAGCATTTGTAGTACGTTCTACAACAAATAATAAATACTCATTAAAAGATTCAATTGGGAAATATGTTGTTTTGTACTTCTACCCTAAAGATGATACGCCTGGATGTACTATTGAAACTAATGATTTTAATAAACTTCTTTCTAAATTTAAAAAGTTAGATTGTGAAGTATATGGGGTTTCAAAAGATAGTTTAAAAAGTCATGATAAATTTAGAGATAAATATAAAATCAAATTTGACTTACTTGCTGATGAAGAAATAAAAGTACTTAAAAAATATAAAGTTTGGGGAAAGAAAAAATTTATGGGCCGTGAATTTATGGGAACAATTAGATCAACTTATTTAATCGATAAAAAAGGCAAAATACTTAAGGTTTGGGATAATGTTAAAGTAAAAAACCATGCGAAAGAAGTATTAGAAACTCTTCAAAATATTGTAAAAAAATAAAAAAAGGCCCCTTATTTCTAAGGAGCCTTTATATATTATAGAGAATTATTTTAGTCTCTTATTGCATAAGCTTTAACTCCGACTTCTGCAACATCAGTTCCAAGTTTTTCTGCTTGGGCGCTAATTCTAAGACCAATCGTTTGTTTAAGAACTCTAAAAGTTATGTAAGAAAGTATGAAGCTAAATAAACATACTGCAATTACACCTGTTAGCTGAGTTCCAAAATTAGTATCTGGATTGCTTATTGGAACAACTAAAGTTCCAAATATACCTGCAAACATATGAACAGGTATAGCACCTACTACATCGTCAATTTTTTTACTTTCTAAAAATTTTGTACCAAAGTACATAATTAATGATCCAATAGCTCCAATTACAATTGCTAATACAGGACTTGGGGTTAAAGGTTCAGCTGTGATTGCAACTAATCCAGCTAATGCACCATTTAACATCATAACGATATCAGTTTTTCCACCAAGTAATCTTGTTACAACTGCTGCTGCAACTGTGCCAGCCGCACCTGCTAAATGAGTGTTCACCGCAATTTTACTAATTGCATTTACATCATCAAAAGTTCCCATAGCTAATTGACTAAAACCATTAAAACCAAACCAACCAAACCAGAGTAGAAATGTTCCAAGTGTTACTAGTGGAATTGAAGATGCAGCAAACGGTACTAAAGATTTAGTTTCACCTGATTTTGAAAATCTTCCTTCTCTTGCTCCTAACACTATAACTCCTGCTAATGCAGCAGCACCACCACAAGCATGAACTAAAGTTGATCCAGCAAAATCAGAAAAGCCTGAAGTAGCTAACCAACCTCCTCCCCATTGCCAACCCATTGAAATTGGATAAATTATTCCAGCCATGATTGCAGCAAAAATAAAAAAAGGCCAAATTTTAATTCTTTCAGCTACAGCTCCAGAAACAATAGAAGCAGTCGCACAAACAAACATTGTTTGAAAGAACCAGTCTGAATAATCTGAATAACCAGTGGCTAAATCAGAAGAGTCACTCCACATTGAAAAAGATCCAACAAAACCACCTTCTGGAATACCGTAAGCTAAGTTATAGCCACATAGAAAAAATATTAATGAACAAATTGCAAATTTACCAATATTTTTGGCTGCAATTGTTGATACACTTTTTGTTGTTACTAATCCACTTTCAAGCATACAAAAACCTGCAGCCATAAAAGCAACCAATACACCACCTAGATAAAATCCAAGTGAGTTAAAAATATATTGTCCTTCAGCTGACATTGTTGTTTCTGCTGAAGCAAAGTTAGATAAGCTTAATAAAGATATTAAACTTATAATTAAAGTTTTTAGAATTTGAGTCATTATCTCTCCTTGTTAGAGAGTGTTATTATAAAAATTTTTTAAATAAAGAATTGCTTATAGGGCAAAAGAGTTATGCTTTTTAAGCATGTATAAAATAAAAAGGCCCCATTTCTGAGGCCTTTAGTTAACTAACTTGAGAGAGAGATTTTAGTTAATTTTGTTTTACAGAGGCTCTTCAATGAGATAACGACATGGAGATCGAAGAGCCTCTATATTGCGTTGCATGCAATTAGTCACGTATTGCGTAAGCTATTACTCCTGTTTCTGTAACGTCAGTACCTTTGGTTTCAGCTTCTTTACTTAATCTAATTCCAAACGTAGCTTTCATTATTGACCAGATTACATAGGACACAGCAAACACAAAAATGTTAATTGAAAGTACACCAATTAATTGTGCACTAAACGATGCATCAGTGTTTGTTAATGGTACTGCTAATGTTCCCCAAATACCAGCAAACATGTGAGCTGGAATTGCACCTACAACATCGTCAAGTTTGAAACTGAATAATAATTTAGTTCCAAATACTACGATCAATCCACCAACAGCTCCAATGAAAATAGCTGCTAAAGGTGATGGCGCTAATGGCTCAGCTGTAACAGCTACAAGACCACCAATTGCTCCGTTTAACATTTGAATTACATCTGTTTTACCGAACATTAATCTTGTAATTATTGCAGCAGCCATAACACCACCACAAGCAGCAAGATTAGTATTAATAAATATACTTGATACAGCAACTGCATCATCAAATGTTCCAATAGCTAGTTGAGATCCACCATTGAATCCAAACCAACCTAACCATAATATAAATACTCCAACAGTTACTAATGGAATTGAAGAAGCAGCAAAAGGTTTAATTGCTTTCGCCTCACCTTTGCTATCAAATCTTCCATATCTAGCACCTAACAACATGATACCTGCTAAAGCAGCTGCACCACCTGTTGAGTGTACTAATGTCGAACCAGCAAAATCAGAGAAGCCTAGTTCAGCTAACCAGCCTCCGCCCCATTGCCAACCCATAACGATTGGATAAATTACTCCAGCTAAAAGAGCTGCAAATAAGAAAAATGGCCATAGCTTAATTCTTTCAGCCATAGCACCTGAACAAATTGAAACTGTTGTTGCACAGAATACCATTTGGAAGAACCAGTCTGATCCATCAGCATAACCTGTATCAACTGCACTTGCATCTGACCAAGGTGTAAATGTTCCAATGTATCCTCCTTCAGGAATTCCATAAGCTAAATTATAACCAAAAAGCCAAAACATAATTCCGGCGATTGAATATAGACCTATATTTTTAGCACAAATTACTGATACACTTTTTGAAGTTACCATACCAGATTCTAGCATCGCAAAACCTGCTGCCATGAACATGACAAGGAAACCACAAATTAAAAATAGAAGCGAGTTAAATATCGCTTGAACTTCTCCAGAGACAGTTGTCTCTGCCATACCTGCACTACTCATGTTTAATAAAAATATTAAACTAAGAAGCGGTGCTGATATTTTTTTTATTATTTTAGTCATTAGACCTCCACTTGTTTAAGTGGTGTCTTATAGTTTTATTAATTTTTAAAACTAACGCTGATTAGGAAAATTGGCTATGCAGTTTTTGCATATAGTAACAGCCCTGAACGTGTTTTTAAAACGTTAGGGCTGTTAAAAAAAAATATTATCTGTTGAATACTTCTTTTAAAGCTTTAGCTGGTAAGAATTTTACTTTTTGAGAAGCAGCGATTTGAATCTGCTCACCCGTTCTTGGGTTTCTTCCAACTCTTGCTTTTCTTTTAGCAACTTTATACGTACCAAACCCAGCAATTTTTACTGAGTCATCACCTTTTAGAGCATCTAAAATAGTGTTGGTAATTGTATCAAAAGTTCGCTCAGCATCTGCTTTGCTCAAATTTAATGAGCCAGAAAGCTTAGCAATTAGTTGTTTTTTGTTCATTTTAGCTCCGGTTTTGTTGGTTAATATTTATACTTGTCATAAACGTTGATAAATCAAGCTTTTTTTTAGTGTTTAGTTTTTTAAAACACACAATATATTGTAAAAACTTAAATTAACGTTGGATTTATTGACTTTTTAAACGTTTTAGAATGTGAATTATCTAAATAAACCTAGGTCTTTTAAATCATTAAATGTGGTGAAAAACATCAATGATAGCAACAAAAACAATCCGATTCGAAAAAAACCTTCTTGAGTTTTTTGAGATAAAGGTCGGCCTAAAACTTTCTCAAATGCATAAAACATTAAATGTCCTCCATCTAACATTGGTATTGGAAATAAATTAATCAGTCCTAAACTTATTGAAATATAGGCCATCATACTAATAAATGCCAACACTCCAAAGGTTGCAACTTGTCCTGAAATTTTTGCAATCCTAATCGGACCTCCCAATTGAGAAGTATCTGCTTTACCTAAAATCATTCCTCCAATGTATTTAAGTGAGGAAACGCTTACAAAATAAACTTCATAACCGGCATGATATAAAGCCTGAGCAGGTCCTAATTTAACATGGTTAACTTTATTATTATAGGCACCAAGCTTAATACCTACCATTCTTTTATTTATTTTATTCCCTAACCCATCATCACCTTCAACAATATTGGGTTTTACTTTTAGTATTAATTCATCATAAGAACGCTTAACTTTAAAGTCTATAAAATCACCAGTAGACATGGTGATAAACTTAGAAACTTCCATAATACTTTTAACTTCATTACCATCTATTTCTAAAATTATATCCTCAGCTTTTAGCCCTCCTACCATTGCTGGACTATCTTTCTGAACTTCATTAATGACTGCAGGAGTAAAATCTTTACCTATAAAGGTATAGATTGAAAAAAAAATTACTAAAGCTAATAAAAAATTAGCCAAAGGTCCGCCGAATACGATTAAAACTCTCTGGTATAAAGGTTTTAAAATAAATAATTTTTCCCTTTCCTCTTCATTATATTTTTCTAATATTTCTTGATGATCAGCTTGTGAATAAACATTCCTATCTCCAAAAAATTTTACATATCCACCTAAAGGAATTGCACATATTTTCCATCTTGTGCCTGATTTATCATTCCAACCAAATAACTCTTTACCAAAACCAATTGAAAAATCTGTAACACCTACTCCATATTTTCTTGCAAAATAGTAGTGTCCATATTCATGTATAAAAACGACTACTAAGATAAGTATTAAAAATGGAATGATATAACTAAGCATGTATTAAATATATTATTATTTACAATTAACTCAATAAGCTAAAATGCCTTATTATTGCTAGAATTTATATTTTAGTTTAAATTTTGATCATTAATACTGTATAATATAAATATGCCATCATTCGATGTAATTAGTAAAATAAATTATCAAGAATTTGACAATGCTTTAGCTAATTGTTTAAGAGAAATCAGTAACCGTTATGATTTTAAAGGACTTCATATTTCAATTGAACGAAAAGATAAAACGGTGACTACCAATGCACCTGATGAATTAAAATTAAAGCAAGTAAATGAATTATTACAAACCCATTTAGTTAGAAGAAAAGTAGATCCAAGGGTTTTAGAAGTTAAAAGTTCTGAAGGAGCGTCAGGGGGATCTATTAGACAAGTCAGTGAATTAAAAGAGGGAATTAGCCAAGAAAATGCTAAAAAAGTTATTGCTGATATCAAAAAACTAAAACTTAAAATTCAAATTAAAATCCAAGGCGATGAATTAAGAGTAGATGGCAAAAAAAAAGATGCTCTTCAAGAAACTATCGCTGCAATCAAAGCAATTGATATTGGGCTTCCAGTTGATTTTGTTAATTTTAGAGACTAATTAAACTTTTTGAATTAAGGATGCGCTATTATTTGTAGGCTTATTTACATCTTTTGAAACTTCATGAAAAATTAAATTAGGAATTTTACGTTCCTTTAAAAATGTAGAACCTTGTAATTCTATATTTAAATAACGATTAATATCAGCTTGATTTAAAATAACTGGTTGTCTGTGATGAATTTCATTTATATTTTCTTTTGCTTCCTCTGTAATCAAACAGAACTGATCATTTTCAAAGATGCCAGCAAAATAAATGGGATTAGTATCTTCACGGGTAAAATAATGAGGAGTTTTTTCTTTTTCTTCTCTTTTCCACTCATAAAAACCATCTGCAACTGCAACACATCGGTTGTTTTTTATCAATTTTTTAAATGAAACCTTTTCATCAATGGTCTCAAGTCTTGCATTAATCAAAGCTTTATAATCTTTGTCTTTAGCCCATCCTGGAACTAAACCCCATTTTAGATTTTCTAAAGTATTCCCATTTTTATATTTTTTTATTACAGGCAGTTTTTGATAAGGATGAGCGTTATAGTTTTCAGTATCTTCAACCTGAATTGCAGATTTTACTAATTTATTTGTTTTTGTTACGGGGTTTTTTACTACGTATCTTCCACACATTATATTGTTTGTTGTTTCATTAATTCTTCTATTTGCTTAATCATTATTTTTGGTGATCTCATAGCAGGGTAAATTTCTTGAGCTCGCTCATAACTTCTTATTGCTTTTTCATAGTTCTTTAGCTGAATATTTACTAAACCCTGCCCTGCTAAAGCTCCAAAGTGTCTTTGTTCTAAGGCTAATACTTGATCTATATCATTTTGAGATTTTTCAAATTCTCCTAGCATATAAAGTACAGTTGCTCTTTTATTCCAAGCTTCAGCCCAACTTTGATCTAGATTAATAACCTCAGTAAAAATATCTTTTGCTTTTATATAGTTTTGATCTCTCACAAATTGAGAACCCTCCTCTAATCTTGCAGTAAGTTTTTCATCTGTTGGATGAGTGCTCCACAAGGCCCAAATTTCTTGTTCAATTATAAAAGCTACTTTTGATTTATTTGCTTTTAACTCATTAAATAATTGGTTCAGTCTAGTATCTCTTTCGTTTGCTAAAGAACTAACTTGTGAAAATAAATAAAACAAAATTACTAAGAATAACTTCTTCATATTGGGATATTATCAAATATTAGAATTAGAGTCTTTGGTCTTAAGTGTCTTTATTGTTATTTTTACAACTATAAAAAGAAATATCTTTTTCTTTTTCCTCTAGTTTTATATTGCTTGTGATTTCGTGAATAAGTTCGCCTGTTTTTCTAGTATAGACTGCAGACTCAGAATAATTCCTCTCTTTATCGAATGCTTGAATTAAGAATATATCCTTATTAGAAATTTTAACCTCTAAATCAATTTTATTAAAAAATTCTGATAAGTTTTTAACATTTAGAACGTCTGGTATTTTAGACTCGATTATTAACTTATTAATATCTTTTCTTTTAATTTGATCTTTTGTGAAAGACTCAAAGTTATAGTCTGGATTTTTTAAAATTACTTTTTCAAATTTACAACTTAAGTTTAAATCAGAATTTAGAGTAATATTTGTATTTTGAGCTTGAGCAGTACTAAAACAACATAATAAGCTAAATATTGATAGAAAGATTTTCATTTAATTAATTATATTAATAATACTTTTTTTTATTGTTTCACTTACTTTAATTGTTCCATTTTTATTGGGGTGTATACCGTCTTGTTGATTCAAACTTGGATTAAGTGCCACACCTTCAAGAAGAAATGGGATTAACGCTAAATTATATTTTTTTGATAACTTTGGATAAATAGCATCAAACTCTTTTTTATATTTTTCTCCATGAGTATCTGGTGCCATCATTCCAGCTAAAATAATTTTAATTTTTTTATTTTGGGCAACATTTATTATTTTTTCTAAATTTTTTTCTGTTTCCTCTGGTTGAATTCCTCTAAGCATATCATTGGCTCCTAATCCTAAAATAATTAAATCAATGCCTGGCTCTGATAAACTCCAAGCAGCTCTATTTAATCCACCTGACGAAGTACTTCCTGAAACACTTCCATTAATGACTTTAATATTTAACCCAGCTTGCTTAAGATTGTTTTCTAAAACTATTGATAAATGCTGTTCTTTAGGTAATCCATAACCGGCCATCAAACTATCACCAAATAATACTACCTTTTCTATTGCACTTGCGTTTATGTGCACTAGAAAGATTATCAAAATTTTTGTAAACAAACTTTTGTTCATGAGTACTCTTCTTAAATTAAAAAAAATAAATCTCAAATACCAAACTGGCAAAGATAGTATCAATGTTTTAAAGAATATTGATTTAAATATTAAGAAAAAAGAAACTGTTTCAGTAGTTGGAGAAAGTGGCTCAGGGAAAACAAGTTTAATAATGTTAATTGGAGGCTTAGAAAAACCAACATCTGGTAAAATAATTTTTAATGATCAAGAAATTACTGGCCTTAGTGAAGATGAAGTATCTGAGATAAGAAAGAAAAATATTGGAATAATATTTCAGTCGTTTTATTTAATTCCTAATTACACAGCAGTTGAAAATGTTGCTTTAACACTTGAACTTAATAATTTTAAAAATCCAGAAAAAGAAGCAAAGATTTTATTAGATCGTTTTGGTTTGAAACATCGTTTTAATAATTTACCAAGTCAATTATCAGGTGGTGAACAGCAACGGGTTGCTATCGCTAGAGCAATTGCGATGAAACCAGAACTAATCTTAGCAGATGAACCAACAGGAAACTTAGATACTGAAAATTCTATCATGATTGCAAATATTTTATTTAAATATGTAAAAGAAGAAGGTTCTTCTTTAATAATGGTAACTCATGACCCTAAACTTGCTGACAAGGCTAAAAGAAAAATAAAAATTAAAGATGGAAAAATTAAATAATCCTTCAGAATTTAGTTTGATATTTAAATACGCTTTGAAAGACTTAAGCAGAAATTATCATAAAATTTCTAGTATTATTGTTACGCTATTTATAAGTCTTTTTATCTTAAGTGCTATTTTCACAATTGAAGATAGTCTTAAAAAAGAACTTAATGATAATGCCAAAGCTCTTTTGGGTGGAGATTTAGAGATTGATTACAATCGTAATCAAGGAAATTTAGATCTAGTTAACCAAGTAAAAGAATTTGCGACTGTTTCTAAAATGATTGAGTTCAGCACTATGCTTTCAACTACTGGCAGAGAAAAAAATAAATCATTATTTACTAGAATTAAAACTGTGGATGAAAAATATCCTTTATACGGAAATGTTGTTTATGAACCAATTGGTGCTTATGAAAAAATGCAAAAAGAACCTAACACTATCCTGATTAATGAAAGTTTATCAAAAACTCTTAATATAAAAATTAATGAAACAGTAAAAGTTCAAGATCAAAATTTTACAGTAATTGGAATTATTAAATCAGTACCAGATGTAAGTGGATTTGTTGCATTTGGCGATTGGGCTTTAGCAGGAAAACAAACTTTAGAAATTTTAAAACTAAACGGTATTGGAAGCTTTTTAAACTATGAATATAAAGTAAAGTTTAATGACAATGATAAGCCTGAAGAAATTGAGAAACGAATTGAAGAAATATTTAAAGAAGATCAAAAAGTTAAACTTAGATATCCTGAAAATTCTGCAAGTGGTATAAAGAGAATTATTAATAATTTTTCTCAATTTTTATCTCTCGTATCTATCAGTGCAATGTTGATAGCAGGTATTGGAATAGCAAATACTTTGCTTTCCTTTATTAATCAAAACAATATGTCGATAGCTGTACGAAAAGCAGTTGGCTTTTATTCAGGTAATATTAAAACACTATATTATCTGCAGTTATTTATACTTTTATTTATTATCACTGTTGTTGCTTATGGATCGAGTTTTTTAATTGTACCAATAGCAGATAAATATTTATCTGACGGATTAGGATTGAATGTTTATCCAGTGTTTTCTTTACTAAATTTTTTAAAAATATTTTTAGTGGGATTATTAGTTCTAGTAATTTTTTCTATCCCAACAATCAGTTCTATTGATCAAGTAAAAGCCTCTAATTTATTTAGAAACGTATTTCAAAATCTTCAATTTTATTATTCTAAAAGATCAGTTGTTCTTAGCTTTGTTTTGTTATCTATCTTAATTTTATTATTCACAATTGGGTCTGAACAACCTTCTTATAGCTTGGGCTACTTTGCTGCTTTTTTTGTATGTTTAATTGTATTTTTCTTACTTTCAAAATTAATCATTTTTTTCCTAAAAAAATTCAAATCTAGTTCAATAATTTCTTTAAAAGTTTCAATTAAAAATATTACCCAAACAAAAAGTATAACTCCCATTACAGTTATGTCTCTTGGCTTAGGGGTTACTTTATTATTAACATTGGCTTTAGTTGGTACAAATTTTCAAAGAGAAATAGCTAAATCTATTCCAAATATTGCACCTGATTATTTCTTCGTCGGTATTCAAAAAGGAGAAAGAGAGAAATTTGAGCAAGGTATTTTAAATATGGACCCCAATGCATCTATTGAAATTGTGCCAATGGTATCCTCTGGAATTGTTAAAATTAATGGTGTAGATCCTAACACTTATATTAAACCAGATAATGATAGTTATTGGGTAATTGGTAGCGAACGAAGATCTTCATGGGTGGAAAATATACCTGAAGATAATCCAATTTTAGAAGGTAAATGGTGGGATTTATCAAACCCAGATCAACTTCAAATATCTCTAGATGCAAAAGTCGCTAAAGATTTTAATATTCAGTTAGGTGATATTTTCACTTTAAATATTTATGGACGTGAAATTGAAGGAAAGGTCATTAATTTTAGAGAAGTAGATTATCGAGATTTAAGCATCAATTTTGCAATGTTATTTAATCCTCAATTTGCAAAAAATATTCCACACGAATATTTGGCTACTGCCAAATTTAATTCAAATAAATTTGATGAAACTAAAATGCTTGAAATCATGCCAAGTTTATCAATGATAAAAATTGCAGATTATTTATCTAAAGTTACGGCTGTTTTAAATAAAGTATTTATTGCAGTTACTTTAATTTCAGCAGTTACTATTGTTATTGGTTTAATTGTAATTTCAAGCGCAATTATGGTTCAAGGAAAAGTAAAAGAATATCAAAATTTAGTCTTTAAAATTTTAGGTTTTTCAAAAAAACAAATTGTTTTTTCATCGTTAATTGAATTCATTATTATTTTTAAATCTGTAATTTTAATTGCAATATTTTTTGCAGTGATTGGTTCAAAATTTATTATGGAAAATATTTTTGAGCTAGTGTGGATGTTTGACTTTAAAGTTTTAATCTATTTAGGATTTTCAATTGGCTTTGTTACTTTAATTTTAATATTGCTAACAAACTTAAAATATCTAAATCCTAAAGTTTATCCTCTTATAAGAAATCAATAATTAGAATTTAGTAATTTTACTATCCAAAGAAATTAGATTTAATTCTACTTTCAATTTTGGAAATCTTTTTTTTATTTGTTTTTTAATTTTAGAGAAAGACTCTTTATGAATTTTTTTTTCATTTACCAGACTAAATTCTTTATTTCCATTAGCAATTTTAGCTGCGCCACAATCTTTATGATTGATTACAATTAATTTTTCTATTTTATGTAATTGAATAGAGGTTCCTAAATTATCATAAAACGTTTTATGCCATTTTTTGAATTTATTATGTGTAACACCAATAGCTGCGCCTGCAATTGTGAATGCACTGTATTTTCCTGTTAATTTTTTTTTCCTTAAATGATTATGTACTAAATGTTGAAATCTTGGATCCATACAAGATAACACCATTGCTTTAAATTTTGATTTCATCAATTTAATTCTACTTTAAACATAGCCTCATTTCTTCTATTCATTGGAAGGGTAAATGGGCTATCATAGGTTGCTCTAATAGGTGGGCTTATAATTGATATATTATTTTTTTGTAACTCTTTTTCTAAAATTTTTTTATGCTTAAGAAAATTTCCATCTGAAGCTCGTCCAGAATATCTCAGCACCGCGTAGTATCCTCCTTCAATATTAACTATTTTAACGTCTTCTCTGCTTGGATTTGGTGCATTTTCTGAGTTAAATTTAGATGGTAAATAAAATTGCATACTCATATTTCCATTTTTCTCAACTTGAGTAACTGGAGTTGTCATTTTAATTTTCTCTTGGGTATCGTTTCTGCCTGAAATGTAATTAAATAACTTTCTAAAATTACTATCTATTCCAGATGTCATTGTTTCAACTGCTAAACGATCTGAATATTTTCTAATCTCATAAACTTCATTTTTAGAGACAACTTCATAATTTGCTTCTTCATAAGCCATAACCATAGAATAAGGTAAAATAAATAAAGTACAAAATACTATAAAATAAAGTTTAATAATTTTCATTATTATATAACTTTATATTCAAAATTTTGTGTAGTTTCATTAATTTGAATTAATTTAGCGCCATTTCTCTCATGAAAATTTGTTGCCATTTCTGTTAGAGGCGAAAGGGTTACCAATCTATTTAAATGATTAGATTTTTTAATTTTTTTGAATACTTCTTTTACTATTAATTTCCCTCCACCCTTTTTTTTAGACCATACAGTGTAAGCAATTGCTATTTGACCCCCAGTCTGATCTCGCATAGCAGTTTGTAAAAATGCGTCAGTACTAAGTTTTTCTAACTCTTCAACACTTTTTGGAATTTCATTTGTATAAGCAAAACACATGACAGCATGAATTTCTCCTTTGTATTCAACTCCAAAAATTTTTCTTCCATATCCCGTTCTAAACTTATTATCTAACTCTGGTCTTACAGGATCTTCATCTGTATTGCATTCTTTAAGCTCAACAAGTTTTGCACCTTTAACCCAACCAAAAAAATTATCAATATTTTTACTTAAGACTTGTCGATTTTTTCTTAATCTAGCTTTAATTCTTGGATTAAATTTTTTTTTCATAATTTAAATAAATTTAAACATTTATTTTAAATTTAGTATGTGTAAAAAAATCATATTAGATAATCATATAATAGCTTTGTGCTTGATACTAAAATTAGAGCATATATAAAATTGTAAAATAATTTTTCTTCAATAATTTTAAGTAATTTATATCCAATCAATATTCCTAATAATGCAACTGGAAATAATATTGCTGAATGTTTAAAAGATTCTAGATTTGTCATAGATAAATTAATATACAAAGGAAGTTTAATTAAATTCACAAAAGTGAAAAAAAATATTCTTGTTCCAACATAGGTTTCTTTTTTCATTCTAAGTGGAAGTAAGTAAAGACTGGTTGGAGTTCCTCCAGCATGGACACAAAAACTTGTAAAACCTGCAACCACTGAACATGTTCCACCTTTTAAAAAATTTTTCTCAGATTTTTTTTCTTTGTCTTTTTTAAAAAAGAAATAATGACCTGCAAACAAAAAACCCATTACTCCAATTATAAATTTTAACAAATCTTCTGAAAAATATGAAAAAGTTAAAGATCCAATAATTATACCAATAGCTGCAAATGGAACCATTAATTTCAAAGTTCCTAAATCAAATTCTTTTCTATATTTATAAACAGCAATAAAATCTGAAAATATTAAAATTGGTAAAATAATTCCTAAAGCTTGATTTAGTGGCATCACTATAGTCATTAAGGGAACTGAAATTAAAGTCATGGAACCACCTAGGCCTGATTTTGCAATTCCATATAAAATTATGGCTGGAACAACTGTAAAAAAAAATAATAAGTTTATTTCCATTTATTTAATGATTTCAATAATTTCGACCCTAAAGGGCTAATTGGTTCTTGAAGTACTATTTCTTTTCCAGTTTTTTGTTTTACTAATTGTAATAGTTTAGTTGCTAACCCTTGTTTTCTAAAAATTGGATTAACAAAAATATACTCTATCTCACCTTTTTCATTAAATCTAACAAAGCCTATTGTTGTATTTTTGTTTTTAAAGGTAAAAACTCCCTCAGTTTCCTCAATTTTAAAATTTGAAACTTCCAGACTGTTCATGAAACCTAGTAATTTAGGAGTAAAAGGATAACCGCTATTCCAGCAATAATGGAGCTAACAACAATATAATTAAGCTTAATATTGAATTTTTTTTCTACGAACTCTGTAATTTTTTCCCAAAATAACACTATTAAAAAAATAATTATAGCTGGCAGTATATATTTAATCATAATTAGGCTTTATCATCGCTGACATAAACCGAAACACCTCTTGTATTTAAATCAACATCAAATTTTTTATGTAATGGGGGGAATGCTCTTTGTGAACAATCTAATCTGTCACAGGTTCTGCAAGAAACTCCAATTGGAATTTCAGTCGATTTATCATTTATATTTACGTTTTCAGTATAAACAAAATCTTTTGCATATTTTGCATCACAACCAAGTCCTATAGATAAAACACTTTTGGCTTGACCAAATCGTCCAATACCTTTTTCAACGGTTCTTGCAATACAAACGTATTTTTCACCATTATTCATTTTACTTACAGCTGCTTGAATAACACCTGGTCTAGTAAAAGCAGAATAAACATTCCATCGTGGGCAAGCACCACCATATCTTGGTATATCTATACCTGATAAAGAAAATCTTTTAGAAATATTGCCTGCCATATCAACTCTTAAAAAATGAAAAGGAATTCCAGGAAGTTTTGGATCCTGCAAGCAAGTTACTCTGTGTGCCACTTGTTCAAAAGATGTTGCAAAAGTATTTTGAAGTAACTCTAAATCATATTTTAGCTTTTTACACTCAGAATGAAATAATTTATAAGGCATTAAAATAGCTGCTCCACAATAATTTAGTAAAGCAACTTTAGTTAACTTTTTTGACTCCTCAGATGGAAAACTAAATTTTGAAAGATAGTCATCAATTTCTTTATTTGCACCTTCTTGTGCTATTTGTGCAGCTGCATGTAATTTTTTTGTTTCTAGTGAACTATAATCACTAAGCAATAACTCTTTTTTATTTTTATTATAAATTTTTGAAAATGGTTTGCTTTCATCAGGAATAACATCTTTTACAGTAATTGAATATTCCGAATATAGATATTCACATAAAGCAATGTATCTTGTACGATTATTTTTTTGAATTTTATCAAAAACCTTATTTGCAAATTCTTCTAACTTAGGAAAGTAATTTTTATTTTCTTGTAAAAAGTCTGAAATAACTTCTCCTGGAAAAGAATTTTTTCTATTATCAACAATTTTACCAGAAATTTTTTCTATCTTATTAATTAGCTCGTGATCTTTTTTTTTTAAAATATCTCCAAGTCTTACAATTGCTTTTCCAATTTTTGGATTGGTACTAACTAAATCTTTTACTTCAGGTCCTAAAATATCTAAATCCTCAAACAAACTATCATCTAAAATTTCAGAAATTGTATTTTGAAGATTAATATCTTTTTTTGATGTAAGATCTGATAATTGAATATTTAATTTTTCACATAAGTTTAATAGTAAATCGCCATCAATTTTTCTTTTTCCACTTTCAATAAGATTTAAATAGCTTGGAGAAATGTTTAAATCTTCTGCTAACTTGTTAGCTTGAAGACCAAGCTGCCTTCTAAAAGACTTGATTTTAGGCCCTATTTTTAAATCTATTTGACTCATATTTACTATTTGTAAATTTTGTAAATTTATTTTTACAATATTTTTTCCCCATTTACAAAGCTTTTTAACGTTTTTTATAGATTTTGTAAATTCTGTAAAATATATAATTTACATGGATAAAAATTTAAAAAACACAGAAAATGAAGCTCAAATCATTAAAAAAGAGGACTTAGATCAGCACAACAGTAGAGGAATCTATATGAGAGATGATCATTGTGATTGGGGTTCAAGTGGAATGAGTGAGCTAATCAAAGCCTTAGACGATAGCAACTAGTTCGTTCTTCTTATTCAATTTTCTAAATTAAAACACAAAGGAAACTAAAAAATGAGTGCAGAAAAAATCTCATACGACTTAAAAAGATTTGCTGGAATAAAAAGAGACTATACGGAAGAAGAAGTTGAAAGATTAAGAGGCTCAATTAAAATTGAGTATTCTTTGTGTAAAAACCAATCTCAAAAACTTTGGAAACTATTAAATTCTGAGCCATACGTGAACACGCTTGGCTCTTTGTCAGGTAATCAAGCAGTTCAACATGCAAAAGCTGGTTTAAAAGCAATTTATTTAAGCGGATGGCAAGTTGCTGCTGATGCTAATACAGCTGGTGAAATGTACCCAGATCAATCTCTATATCCTTATGACAGTGCACCAAAATTAGTTGAGTCCATGAATAATTCTTTAATAAGAGCTGATCAAATTCAACATATGGAAATGAAAGACGGTGATATGAAAAAAGAGGATAGAACAGATTATATGTTGCCTATTATTGCTGATGGTGAAGCTGGATTTGGTGGTCCATTAAATGTGTTTGAATTAACTAAAAAATTTATAAGAGCAGGTGCTGCAGGTGTACACTTTGAAGATCAGCTAGCTAGTGAAAAAAAATGTGGTCACATGGGTGGTAAAGTTTTGGTACCAACAGGAACAATGGTAAAAAATCTAAAAGCTGCAAGATTAGCTGCTGATATTGCAGAAGTTCCATTAATTATTTTGGCTAGAACTGATGCGAATGCTGCAAAATTAATTACAAATGATTTTGATGAAAATGATAAACCATTTTTAACAGGTGAAAGATCTCCTGAAGGTTTTCATTATGTAAAAGATGGAATTGAACAAGCTATCTCTAGAGGTTTGGCTTATGCTCCTTATGCTGATTTAATTTGGTGTGAAACAGCAACGCCTAATTTAGCAGAAGCTAAAAAGTTTGCTGATGCAGTACATGAAAAATTTCCTGGAAAACTTTTAGCTTATAATTGTTCACCTTCTTTTAATTGGAAAAAACATTTAAGCGATGATGAAATTGCTTCATTCCAACAAGAAATTGCAAAAATGGGATATAAATTTCAATTTATTACTCTTGCAGGTTTTCATACTCAAAATATTGCAATCTTTGAACTAGCTGAAAAATATAGAAAAGAAGGTATGGCTGCATACTCTAGAATTCAACAACAAGAATTTGCTCGAGAAAAAGATGGCTATACTAGTGTTAAACACCAAAGAGAAGTTGGTACATCTTATTTTGATGCAGTATCAAATACTATTAGTAGCGGTCAAAGCTCAACTACGGCAATGGCTGGATCTACAGAGTCAGAACAGTTTTAAAAAAATAACTTCCCTCTCCATTTTTTTAGTAGCCCTTAACAGGGCTATTTTTTTAATTGTGTGATTAAGACTTAATATTATAGCCTTTTTTAAGCAAAATAGTAACAATCGTGATGCATCCTAATAAAAAAGCAACCATAGAAATGATGCTAACCCAAATATTAAAATCTGATACTCCATAAAATGAAAATCTTAATCCATTTATTAGATAAACTACTGGATTAAAATAAGTAACCATCTGCCAAAATTCTGGCAGCATATCTAAAGAATATAAACTTCCACCTAAAAATACCATCGGAGTAATAACTAGTGTTGGTATAATTGACATTTGCTCAAAGTTAGAACTCATCAATCCGATTAAAAAACCAAACAAGGCAAAAGTAAAAGCAACTAAAACTAATAAAAATATCATTAATAAAGGATATTTTACATCTACCTCTACAAAAAATGTTGCTGTTATAAAAATTACAAAACCTACAATTAAAGTTTTTGTTGCTCCAGCACCAACAAAAGCAAGAACAATTTCTAATGTTGATATGGGAGCTGCCAAGATTTCATAAATAGTTCCATTAAATTTAGGAAAAAATATACCAAAGGATGTGTTACTGATTGATTGAGTTAAAAGAGTAAGCATCAATAAACCTGGAACAATATATGATCCATAACTAATCCCATCAATATTTTCTACATAGCCTCCAATTACTGATCCAAAAACAATAAAATATAATGAGGTAGATAAAACTGGCGATAACAAAGATTGCATCAATGTTCGTTTAAATCTATCCATCTCATGTAGATAAATTGCTTTAAAAGCGTAATAATTAAATTTCATTATTTTCCTTTACTAAACTGACAAATATTTTTTCTAATGTGCTTTGTTCTGTTTTTAAATCTTTTAATTTTAAACCTGCATCTTTTAAATCTTGAAGTAAATTTGTAATCCCTGTTTGTTTTGCTTGAACATTATAGGTGTAATCAATTGACATTTTATCTTTACCAATTTCAAGATTATATTTTTCTAAACTGCTTGGTAATTCTTTAACTTCTTCTTGCAAGTCCACAGTGAGTTTCTTGTGGCCCATTTTCTTTAATAATTCTTTTGTTTCATCAACCACTATTATTTCTCCTTGATTGATTACCCCTACTCTATCTGCAATAGCTTCAGCTTCCTCTATGTAGTGTGTTGTTAAAATTATTGTAACACCAGTTTTTCTTAAACTCTCAACAACTTTCCACATATCTTGCCTTAACTCAACATCAACACCAGCAGTTGGTTCATCTAAAAATAAAATGGTTGGCTCATGAGATAATGCTTTTGCAATCAAAACTCTTCTTTTCATTCCCCCAGATAATTGTCTAAGCCTTAAATCTTTTTTATCCCATAGACTTAGATCTTTTAAAACTTTCTCAATATGTTTAGGGTCAGGTTTTTTCCCGTACAAACCTCTAGAATATGAAACGTTGTTAAATACAGTTTCAAATTGCTCTAAAGTTAACTCTTGAGGAACTAATCCAATTCTAGATCTTGTTTCTCTATAATCATCAATAATATCAAATTCATCTACTGTAACTTTCCCAGAAGATGGTCTTACTATCCCGCAGATAATACTTATAAGCGTAGTTTTTCCTGCACCATTTGGTCCTAGCATTGCAAAAATTTCACCCTTTTTAATATTTAGGTTTATTTTTTTTAATGCCTCAAAACCATTGTCGTACACTTTTGACAGGTTATTTATGCTTATTTGCTCGTTTGACATGTGGTTAGGCATATATAGAGACAATTTATAGTATTACAATAAATTAAAATTTACCTTAATTTTGATTTAATGAAAAAATTTTTAGTATTTATCTGTTTTGTATTAGCATTTAGCACCAAGGCAATTGGAAAAGAAACCACTTATAGTAAAGAGTTGTTTGATAAAGCTCTATCAGAAGGAAAAGTTGTGGTGGTTAGTTCTTGGATTAAATATTGTACTTCTTGTGCTAGCCAAATGAAAGTTCTTGAAAAAGCAAAAAATGATTTTGATAATATGGATTACTTTGCTTTTGATGTAACAAATAAAGAAATTGCTCAATTTTTTAACGTTCAATATCAAACAACACTTTTAATTTTTAAAGATAATAAAGAAGTTTACAGAAGCATTGGTGAGACCACTAAAGAACTTATTTATGATGCTTTAAAATCCTCTATCTAAATTTAATTTTTAAGATTATTGCAGGCAAGAATGTTGCAATCAAAAAAGATAAAAATAATAAAGATTGAGCTATAAATGGTGAAAACAGGTCTTTAGACAAAAATACTCCCACTAATAAACTTTTAGAAAAATCTGGAAATGGAAACATTAAAAATCCAGCAACTAAACCAATTATAATTGAAACATAAGCGGTTTTTTCATCCACTTTATTATAGAAGCTATAAAAAACAGTCACTACAAATGCACAACAAAATAAATCTGCAAGTAAGAATAAATATAAAATATCAAATCCTTTTGAAGCAACTCCAAAAGCAATTACAGACAAGATTAAAATGAAATATTTAGATATTTTTAAGTAATCAGTTTTTTTATCTAAGTTAAAAGTTGCTTTGCCATCAACTACAAATAAACTAGAAATAGCATTAACCAAAGTATCAACAGTAGAAACTGTTAATGCAAGACCAAGAATAATAATCAATAAGGATAAAATTTCAGTTTGATCTTTTAATAATAAACTAAAAAAACCTAAATCAGGTCTAACGGATGGATCAATTGAAAATGAAACCATTCCAATAAAACCCATTAAAAAAACTATTGGAATAATAATGAAGAAAGAAATTATCAAACCAGTTTTTAATGTTTGATAATCTTTTGCTGCATACACTCTTTGCCAATTTCCTTGATGAAATAAATTTGTTGCTGCAACTGCAATAAAGAAAGTTAATCCAGCAGTATATCCAGGAATATAGTTTGAACTTAATAGTTGAGGGTTTTTCTCATTAATTAAAGAAAAAGAAAAATTATCTCCTGAAGATGAACTAATAATTGAAATCAAAATAAATAATAAAACACCTATTACAATCATTTGAATATTATCAGTAAATATTGACGCTCTTAATCCACCATAAAGGGTATAGCTTAAGGTAGCTACCAAGACTATTAATGCTGTAATCCACAATTCTGTTCCAGATATATAATTAATTAATAAAGCAACTGCCGTTACTTCGGCGCAAAGAAAAATGAACATATAAAAGATTGTCATTAACAAAATTAACTTAAATAGACTTTTTCCAAACTTCTTTCTCATAAACTCAACTAAAGAAGATCCTTTTGGAAACTCATTTCTAATTTTTTTTCCAAAATAAATTAATAAAATCATTGGAAAAGCTGTGCCTAATGCATAACCAATAACGGCACCTAATCCGCCCCATGTTGCAGCCGCTACTGGACCAAATAATATCCAAGCACCTAAAGCTGATGCTACAATACTTGTTGTAAGCGAAAATAAACTAATGTTTCTATTTGCAGTTAAATAATTATTAATTCCTGGAAATTTTTTAGAATGAAGAATTCCTAAAAAAGCAAATATTAAACTGATAGCGATTACTAATATTAATGATGTTGATTGAGTTAAAAAATATGTTTTATCCATTTTATCCCTTTCTGAATTACCGGACAGGTTCTTAGGGTATGATCTCAGTCTGTTAAGACACCCCTTTAAGTAATCTTTATATTATATTAATCGATATAGCTAGCGATTTAAAATTTATTTCTTAAATTATTTTTGACTCTTATGATTCATTATTTCAATCATGCATTGAGTTGCGTACTCTCTCCACTCAGATGATGTTTTATTCTTCAGGCTATCCAGGTGATTTCTGTTACTTTGAATGTCATCTTTATGCTTAATATAATCAGCTCCATTTAGGTTTTTTTCCATTTCAGACAAATTAGTTTCCATTGCCTTTATCCACTCGTTTCCAAGTTCAACACATTTTTTATCATCTTTTTCATCACAAATTTGTTTAAAAAAATTAAAGATAACATCATCAGTATTTACTGAAGTATTCATTAATTATTGTTTACAGGTACCAATAGACTCTGGACCACAAGTTTGACCATTAGTCCACGTTGCTCCAGTTAAATTAGCTCCATCAAAATTAGCATTTGTGATGTTAGAAGAGGTAAAGTTAGCTTCCATTAAATTAGAGTTCTGAAAATTTGCTTCAATTAAGGTTGCTCCCATAAAATCAACTCTAGTTAAATTAGCACCAGTAAAATTAGTTTTTTCAAAATTTGCCCCTATAGAAACAGATTCATAAAGATTGGCTCTTACAAAGGTAGACTCTGGAAAAGTACCAAACGATAGATTTGAAGTCATCATAATGCTTTTATCAAAGTTCACTTGAATAAAACTTGCAAAAGAAAGATTTGAATTTGGAAGATAACTTCCTTGTAAATCTTGTGAGTCTGAAAATCTACAATTAGAATAATCAACACCTTCTGTTAAAGGATCATCACATGCAGCATTTGAATTTGTGAAAAATAACAAACTAAATAAAGCAAGGAAGATTATTTTTTTCATAAGCAAAGTTAGCAAAAAAAATATGTCAAAACAATGAAGGTTTAAAATTTAATATTAATTTAACAATGTAATTTATTCATATTTTGCAGTATAAAAATCAACTAATGAAAGAATATAACATTGCTTCAATAGCTGGTGACGGGATTGGTAAAGAGGTGTTACCTGAAGGCTTAAAAGTTTTAAAAGATGTTGCTTTAAAACATCAATTTAAAATAAATTTTACAGAATATGATTTTGCTTCCTGTGATTATTACGAAAAACATGGAAAAATGCTTCCTGATGACTGGAAAGAAAAATTAGAAAAACATGATGCTATATTTTTTGGAGCAGTCGGTATGCCAGATAGAGTACCGGATCATATTTCTTTATGGGGTTCCTTGCTTCAGTTTAGAAGAGAATTTGATCAATACATAAATCTTAGACCTGTAAAACTTTTCCCAGGTATTAATCCTCCTCTAGCCAATAAAAAACCTGGTGATATCGATATGTTGATTGTTAGAGAAAATACAGAGGGAGAATATTCTACTGTAGGCGGAAGAATGTATAAAAATACCGATAGAGAAATTGCAATTCAAGAAACTATCATGTCTGCCCATGGAATAGACAGAGTTCAAAAATTTGCCTTTGAATTAGCCAAACAAAGAAAAAGGGGGAAACTAACTAATGCAACAAAATCAAATGGAATTTCAATTACTATGCCTTTTTGGGATGAACGTTTTAATGAAATGAAAAAAAATTATCCTGAAATTGAAACAGATCAATTTCATATTGATATTTTAGTTGCTAGATTTGTGCTCAATCCTGAATGGTTTGATGTTGTAGTAGCATCAAATTTATTTGGAGATATTCTTTCAGACTTAGGGCCTGCTTGCACAGGAACAATTGGAATTGCTCCCTCTGGAAATATTAATCCAGAAAATAAATTTCCATCTTTGTTTGAACCAGTTCACGGTTCTGCCCCTGATATTGCAGGAAAAGGAATTGCAAATCCTGTAGGACAAATTTGGTCTGGAGCAATGATGCTAGATTATTTAGGAGAAAAAGAAGCATCTAATTCAATAGTTGAAGCAATTGAAAAATCTTTAAGTGATAAAAGTAACAGAACTAAAGATTTAGGGGGTGATGCTGATACCATTAAATCTTCTAATTCGATTTTAGCTAATCTTTAAATTTTAATTTTCTTTCCAGTTTTTGCACTTTTAGTTATAGCAGCAAAAATTTTAAGAGAAATTAAACCATCATTTCCATTTACTTTTGGTTTAGCTTTTTTTGCGACAACATCAGCAAAATGATCAATTTGATTTACTAATGTATTATCATCTTTTTTGTTTTTATCTTCATTAACAAAAATTTTATTCCACCAACTTCTTTCTTTTTTATAAAACCAATATTTAAGATTTGGAAACTGTAAAGAACCTTTGGTACCCCCAATCATGTAAGCAGATTGGTTGGTAATTGGGTATGCAGGATTTTCTCCAGCAGTTAATTCATAACTCCACGGTGCAACAATTGTATCTGACAAATTTAGCGTACAAAGCGCTCCTGAATTAAAAATCAAGCTAATTGTAGCTGTATCCTCCACTTGGAATTTTCTAGTTTTATTTGTTGTAAATGCTTGCACATATTTTATTGAACCCAATAAATAACAAATCATATCAATGTCATGCACTAAATTAATACCTAAGGGCCCTCCACCTTTCCTAACTCTCCATTTTTCATTGTAATAAGCTTTGTGTTTGTACAACCAACACAAAACATTTGCAGAAACGATGTTGCCTAATTTACCTTTGTTAATAATATCTTTTACTTTAGAGACTATAGAATTGTGCCGACGATGATATCCAATCAATAATGGTGTTTTATTCTTATTAGCACTACTTATAATTTTTTTTGCAGATTGAATGTTATCTGAAATAGGTTTTTCTAACAGAACAGGTATTTTATTTTTTAAAAAACTTACTGTATGTTTTTCATGCAATTGATTGGGGGTAGCAACTATTACAGCATCAAGTTTTTTTGAATTTAAAAGCTCTGATACATTTGAATATAATGGGATTTTATATTTTTTTGACAAATTTTTAGCATTATTACTAATATCTACTATTGAATGAAGATTTGCTTTCTTTGATTTTTGAATAGCTTTTATGTGTTGTAAACCCATTAAACCTGTTCCAACTATAGAAATATTAATTTTTTTACTCATAAATTAACTAATTTTAATTTTTGTAAAACATGTATACCTTTTATTGGGTTTAATTAAAGTGCTTGGAAAATTTTTTTTATTAGGTGCATCAGGAAAGTATTGTGTTTCTAAACAAATGCCTTGGTATGGAAATAATTTTTTTTTGTAATTTAGATTTTGTGCTGAATAAAGCTGAGCACCAGGTAAATTTGAAAAAAAATCAACTTGAATGTTAGTATTATTATTTTTTAAAGTTCCGACTAAATTTCTAGTATTTTTCTTTACAACAAAAGTCGTGTCAAAACCTTTAAATTTAATATTAAGCTTTTTATTTTTAAAATAATCTAATTTTTTTCCAATATTTTCAAAATTTGAAAAATCGTAAATAGATTTTTTTATATTTTTAAATCTACCAGTTGGGATTAAATTTTTATTTATTTGAAGATATTTAGCTGAGTTTAATTTTAGCTCATGATTATAAATCATCTTATTTTTATTTTTTTCTAAATTCCAATAGCTATGATTAGTTAAATTAACATGGGTACTTTTATTGGATTTATATTCATATTTTATTATCAAAAATTTTTTCCTTAGTTGATAAGTACAATTGACAACTAAATTTCCAGGAAAGCCTTGATCGTTATCTTTTGAATGAATTTGATATACTATTTGATCTTTTGTTTGATTTAATTTTTTCCATGGGAGAATTGAGAAACCAACTTTACCACCATGAAGTATATTTTTTCCCTCATTTGCATTTAAATTAAATTTTTTATTCCCAATCTTAAATTTTGCATTGGAAATTCTTCCTGCATATCTTCCACAAGTAGATCCAACACTTGGATGTTTGTACCGATAGTTTTCTTTTGATCCTAAATTTAAAATTAAATTTATTTTGTTTTTCTTGTGATAAACTTCAAAAAGACTGGCCCCATAATTAAGAGTTTGAACTCTTAGAAATTTATTTTGAATTATAGAGCTATCAACTTTCACCTAGATCAAGTTATACCACCATCAACAATAAAGCTTTGTTTTGTGCATCCAGATGATTGATCTGATGCTAAGAACATTACCATTTGAGCAACATCATTAGGTTTTAATTGTCTTTTTAAAGCCTGACTGTCTAAAATAAGCTTCTTATACTTTGGTGTTAACCAATGTTTTATTTGTCTTTCAGTAGCTATAGATCCAGGGACTACTGAATTGGTTCTGATATTATATTTTCCATATTCTTGTGCAAAAGATCTAGTTAGACCTACTACTGCAGATTTTGCGGTTTCATAAACAACTTTATCACCTTCACCTAGCATCCACGAAACTGAACTTAAATTTACAATCGAGCCAGCTTTTATTTTTTTCATAGATTTAACCACAGCTTTAGCTGCAAAAAAATAATGTTTTAAGTTTATTGCCATTCTATTTTCCCAATATTTTTCATCCACCTGATCTGTTGTGTGTCTATCATCATTGGCGGCGTTATTAATTAAAGCATGTATTGGACCATTTTTTGCAATAATATTTTTAATTATTTTTTCTAATTTATTGATATCTAACAAATTACATTCAATGAATGTTGGTGTTCTAAATTTTTTTTTCTTAATTTTGTTTAAAAGTTTTTTTGTTTCTTTTAAATCAATATCTACAAAATAAACTTCACTTCCTTGATCACAAAAATGCTCAACGATTGATGCCCCAATTCCTGAACCTCCGCCAGTTATAAATATTCTTTTATTTTTTAAATCTGAATATTTTACTTTCATATTATATTCTTTCCTCTGTTTGAGCGTCAAATAATGATGTTTGAGTTAAATCAAAAAATAATTTTGTTTCTTTTGCTAATTCAATTTTAATTATTGAAGGAAATTTAGCTAAGAGTTCTTGATTAGCATAATCAAATGTCATTATCTGTTCATGACCGATATACTCACTTAGATCTGCTCTTAAATTGATTTCAAAATCACTTTCATTAGATTTTTTGAAATAAACATGCTCAGGCCTTATACCAAAGTAAACTTCTTTATTGTTTAAATTAGATTTATCTTTAAATTCATAGCCTTTTACAGGAATTTCAACATTAGAACCACTTGCTGTAAAAGATATTTCACCTGAAGTTTCTTTTAATGTTCCCTTAATTAAATTCATGGATGGTGATCCAATAAAGTCAGCTACAAATGTGTTGCTTGGTTTGTTATAAATATTTTCAGGTGTATCATTTTGTTGAATAACACCATGGTTCATAATCGCAATTCTTGTTCCTAGACTCATTGCTTCAGTTTGATCATGAGTTACATACACAACTGTTGTTTTCAATTGTTGGTGAAGTTTTTTGATTTCTCTTCTCATCTCAACTCTTAATTTTGCATCCAAGTTAGATAAAGGTTCATCAAATAAAAATATTCTTGGTTCCCTAACAAGAGCTCTACCAATTGCAACACGTTGTCTTTGACCACCAGATAATTGAGAAGGTTTTCTCTCTAATAATTGATCAACTTGTAAAAATTTAGATACTTTTTCTAATTGTTCTTCTATTTTATCTTTAGATGTTTTTGCTTGTTTAAGACCAAATATCATATTTTCTCTAACATTCATTGATGGATATAAAGCGTAAGATTGAAAAACCATCGCAATATTTCGGTCTTTTGGCTCAACTTTACTTACATTATAATCATCAATAAAAACATTTCCCTCATTAATAGTCTCTAAACCAGCGATAATATTAAGTAATGTTGATTTTCCACAACCAGAAGGTCCTAATAGAACCAAAAAATTTCCTTCATCTATCTCTAAGTTAATTTTTCTTAAAACCTCAGTAGATCCAAAGTTTTTTGATAATTCTTCAATTTTTAAAGTTTTCATTGTTATCCTTTCACTGCTCCTGAAGTTAATCCTCTAATAAAATATTTACCTGCCAGTACATAAACTATAAGCGTTGGAATCCCGGCTATAATAGCTGAGGCCATATCTACATTGTATTCTTTCACACTTGTACTAGATAAAACCATATTATTTAAAGCAACCTGAATTGGTGCTGCCTCTCCGAAAGAGAAAGTTGATCCAAATAAAAAATCATTCCATATTTGTGTAAATTGCCAAATTACAGTTACAACAATAATCGGTGCAGATATTGGAAGTAAAATTTTGAAAAATATTTTAAAGAAACCTGCTCCATCAATTCTTGCAGCTTTAACTAATTCTGTTGGTACAGAAACATAATAATTTCTAAAAAATAATGTGGTAAAAGGAATTCCATAAACTGTATGCACTAATACTAACCCAACAACAGAATTTGATATTCCTAACACTCCAAGAGTTCTAGCCATTGGTAACAATATTGCTTGAAAAGGTATAAAACATCCAAATAATAAAAAAAGGAAAACCCACTGATCTCCTTTAAATCTCCATTTAGTTAAAACATATCCTGTCATCGCTCCAATGAATGTTGAAAAAAATACTGCTGGTACAACCATCTTGATTGAATTCCAAAAATAGGGTTTTAAAAAAGTATCACCAGCTCCATATCCTCGACCTCCCCACGCTACAGCCCAAGATTCTAAATTTAATCCACTTGGCCAAGATAAAAGTGTTCCTTGACGAATCTCTTCCATTGTTTTTAACGAAGTAACAACCATTACATAAAGTGGAAAAATAAAATAAGAAGCAAAAACAATTAAAATAAAATATAAAAACCATCTTAAAAACATATTTGTATATTTAGATTTTTGTTCTAATTGCTGATAAGAAGAAGATTTCAAACTATCTTGCATTTTCTCTCCTTAATTCTGAATATAAATATGGGATAATCACAGCAGCTACAGCCATAAACATCATCATCGCACTCGCTGCAGATAAACCAACTTGGCTTTTATGAAATGCAGTTTGAGTCATGTATAAAGCGGGCATAGTTGTTGAGATGCCTGGCCCACCTTGTGTAAGTGCTACGATAAGATCATAACTTTTTATAGATATATGAACTAAAATTACAAAACTTGTAAAAAATACAGGTCTCATCATTGGAAGTAAAATCTTCCAGTAAACCGTAAATAAACTTGCACCATCTATTTTTGCTGCCTTAATAATTTCATCTTCTACTGACCTTAATCCAGCTAAAAATAGCGCCATCACAAACCCTGCAGATTGCCAAACACCTGCAATAACTATAGTATAAATGGCCATCTCCCTATCTACTAACCAATCAAAGGTGAAGTTCTCGAAGCCCCAGTCTCTAAACATTTTTTGGATACCTAAAGTTGGATTTAATATCCATTTCCATGCGGTTCCTGTGACGATAAAAGATAGCGCCATTGGATATAAATAAATCGTTCTTAGCAAACCCTCTGCTCTGATTTTTTGGTCTAAAAAAATTGCAAGAATTATTCCTATAACAACACAGAAGATTAAAAATAGTGCTGTAAAAATAAGCAAATTATCTACTGCAATTAGCCATTTTCTTGATGCCCAAAGTTTTTCATACTGTCCAAATCCCCAAAGTTCATACTTTGGTAGAATTTTAGAATTGGTAAAAGATATATATAAAGTCCAAAGTACAAATCCATAGACAAACCAGCCAATCAAACCAACAGCTGGGGCCATTACAATTTTAGGTAAATTTTTTTCTAACCACTTGAACATTATAAATATTTTTTATTTTTAGATTTAAAAAAAAAGGCCACTTTATCAAAAGTGGCCTTTTAATTTTTATGTACTACATATTAGCTAAAACTGAGTCAGCTAAAGCGTTAGCAGCATCTACAGATGACATATCAGAGTTAAAGTGCTCTGTAATGATATCTTGTAGGGCAGCTTTCATAGTATTACCTTGAGCCATACCGTGAGCAAAACTTGGAACTAATCCACCGCTTGCACCTGCAGTTTTAATATCTGCATTAGATGTTTTCGCACACTTATCAAATTCATCCATTGATACGTCTAAACGTGCAGGGATAGAACCTTTGTATAGGTTGAAAACTTTTTGAAAGTTTTTACCCATCATAAGCTTAGCTAATAACTTTTGGCCAGCTTGTTTATCTGGATCGCTAGATTTGTAAAAGATAAAACTATCTACGTTATATAAGTATCCATTATTTGAAGGAGTGGCAGCACAGTAGTAATCTACACCTGGAACTTTTCCTGCAGCTGTAAATTCACCTTTTGCCCAGTCACCCATAATTTGGAAACCAGCTTTTCCTTCAATTACCATACCAGTAGCAACGTTCCAGTCTCTTCCTGGACTACCTTCGTCAGTAAACCCTTGTAGTTTTCTCATTTGATCAAAAACTTTAACTGTTGTTTCACTTCTTAAACAGCTTTCTTTAAGATCTACATAACAATTTTTGTAATAGTTATTTCCTCCAATACCCATAGCAACTGCTTCAAATACTGTAGCATCTTGCCAAGCTTGACCACCATGTGCAAATGGAATGATACCAGCAGCTTGTAATTTTTCAGCAGCAGCATTTAACTCATCCCAAGTAGTTGGAACTGAAATACCGTTTGCATCAAATACAGCTTTGTTTGCCCACATCCAGTCAATTCTGTGAATATTTACTGGAGCAGCACAATAAGGTCCGCTATTATTTTCACACTTGTGAATTGCTGCAATCATTGGGTCTAATAAATTGTCCCAACCTTCTGCTTTAGCAACTTCATCAATGTTATATGGAGCTACAACACCTTCTTGATCATACTCTTGAATTGTAGGTCCTTTGATTTGTGATGCTGATGGAGGATCTCCAGCAACGATTCTTGCTTTTAATGCAACGTTAGCAGCGTCTCCACCACCGCCTGTTACAGGCATGTCCATCCATTCACCACCGTTTGCAGCGAAATCATCTTTTAAAACTTTAAGTGCAGCAGCTTCACCACCAGACGTCCACCAGTGCAATACCTCAATCTTAGGTCCTGCAATTGATGAAGTAGATGTGAACGCTAAAGTAATTAAAGCGATCATTAGTTTTTTCATATCTTCTCTTCCTCTTTTTTTTTATTTAGTTAACTATTTTTTTTAAAACGAAACTATAAGTAGAATAATTCTCAATTGATAACTAAAAAAATGTTATTCAACTATAAGTTGATATTGATTTTTTTTCTTATTTAGTAATGTTTTTTTTAATTATAAAAAAATTTTTTTTTTTTGATTCTACTTTTAGTTGAAGTTCTAATATGTCGCGCTTCTTCCTAATCTAGCAGCGCCTCTAACTCCACTAGCATCTCCGTATCTAGGTTTTAAAAAAACACCTTCATATTCTCTTCCAATAACAAATTTTCTAACCAATGAATCTATTTCATGTAAAAAATCAATTTCGTTTGAAACTCCTCCTCCAAATATAAAAGCATCAGGATCTAAAATATTTATGATGCTTGAAAGAGACATTGCTAAATTTACTTTAAAATCATCTATAAATCTTTCAGCATCTAAATCATGTTTTCTATTTAATTCAAAAATTTCATTTGTTTTTAAATTTTTTCCATAAAGTTTCTTAAATCTTTTTGCTAAACTTAAACCAGATAAAAAACTTTCAATCTCTGCTTCCCTTGCGTTACTTGAGTCAAAATTTTCTTTCTTAGCTGCAAAATATGGAATTTGATTGTGTCCCCATTCCCCTGCTACTCCATTCGAGCCAGTAATAATTTTTTTATCTATTACTAAGCCACCTCCAACTCCTGAACCTAATATAATTCCATAAACGATTTTATAATGTGTACCAGCTCCATCTATTGCTTCAGATAAAGCAAAACAATTAGCGTCATTTTCACAAAACACTTCTTTTCCAAGAGCTTTACGCAGATCGCTTTGAAATGGTTTTTTTTCTAACCAAGTTATATTTGGAGCATTTTTTACTAATCCAGTTTGAGGAGAATGAACTCCTGGATGACAAACACCAATTGGAAGTTCTTGTTTAAAATCTTGTTCTAATTTTCTGTGGATATCTCTAATCGCAGTTACAATTTGAGTGTACTCCTTTGGACACGATATTCTTGATCTGTGTTTTTCATTCCCATTATCTTCAAGTACAACACTCTCAATTTTAGTTGCACCTACATCAATACCTACTTGCATAACTAATATGTAGCTCTTCCACCACTTAAATCAAAAACTGCAGCTGTCGAAAATGAATTTTCTTCACTAGCTAACCAAGTTACTAATGAAGCTAATTCTTCAACTTTTGCAAATTTGTTTCTTGGAATTTTTGATAACATATAATTTATATGTTCTTCAGTCATTTGATCAAAAATTCTTGTTTTAGCTGCTGCTGGAGTTACGCAATTTACAGCTATATTTTTTTGGGCAAGTTCTTTACCTAGAGATTTTGTTAAACCGATAACACCAGCCTTAGAAGTACTATATGCACTCGCATTAGGATTGCCCTCTTTTCCTGCAATAGATGCGATGTTTACTATTCTACCGTAGTCATTTTTTAACATGAACGGAACAACTGCTTTACAACAATAGAAAACTGAATTTAAATTTAAGTTCATTACTTTTTTCCATTCATCTAATGGATATTCAGCGACAGTAGTATTCATACCTGCAATACCTGCGTTATTGACAAAAATATCTATTTTTCCATATTTTTTCTCCACTTCTCCTAAATTTTTATTTACTATTTCAAAATTAGTTACGTCTACTACCTGATAACTTAGGTTTTCTGATTTAACTTTATCAATCGCTTCTTTAGCGGCATTCTCATCAATATCCCAAATTACAACTTTAGCTCCTGCTTCAATAAATCTTTCAGTTATTGCTAGACCAAAACCTTGGGCTCCACCAGTAACAACTGCCACTCGATCATTTAAATCGTACTTAATCATTGTTTTTTTTTTATTTTCCTCGATCTTATTAAAGGAAAAGCCAAAGCAATTAAAGACAAAATAAAGAATGTTAAAGCAATTGGTCTTGTGAAAAACATCAGCCAATTACCATCAAATATAACTAGAGATTGTCTTAAAGTTCCTTCAACTAACTCACCCAAAATTAATCCAATAATAACTGGTACTACTGAAAAGCCATATCTTCTCATAAAGAAACCTAGCACTCCAAAGAATAACATTATCCAAACATCTATTATGGATTGATTTAAAGAATAAGTTCCGCATACTGAAACTGCAAATATCATTGGCCATAAAATTTTATTTGGAACTAAAGTTATTCTTGCAAATATTTTTGCTCCAAAAAATCCAAAAATAAAAAATAGAATATTCGCAATCAACATGGCACCAAATATTCCGTATAAGAAATCTGGTTGTTCTCTAAATAAATCTGGACCAGGTCTAACACCATGGATAATTAATCCAGTTAGAATAACTGCTGTTGTTGCACTACCAGGAATACCAAGAGCTAAGGTTGGAACCATCGCACCTCCTGTTGCTGCATTATTTGCCGCTTCTGCTCCAGCAATACCTTCAATAGATCCTTTTCCAAATTCTTCTGGATTTTTTGAAAATCTCTTTGCTTCAGAATAACCGATTAAGGATGCAACTGTTCCACCTTCTGCAGGAAGAACTCCAATAAATGATCCAATCCCACTTGATCGTAGTATTGTTTTCCAAGTTTTCTTATAATCATCTTTGCTAGGAAGCTTAATTGCTTTTAAAGCTATTCTGTTAAACACTTGATTGATTAAAGTTGATTGAGTTAACATTTCACTCATTGCAAAAAGTCCAACCACTACTGGTATAAATCCTATTCCTTCAGTTAATTCATTGATCCCAAAAGTAAAACGATCAATTGAAGTCATAAAATCTTTACCTACTGTAGAAATCAATATTCCAAATGCACCTGCGATTAAATTTTTAATTGGACTACCTTCACCTATTGAAGCAAGCATCGTTAAACCAAATATTGCTAATGCAAAATATTCTGGCTGACCAAACTCATAAGCAAGTTGTGCTAGTATAGGAGCAAAGAAAACTAATATAACAACACTAAAAATACCTCCAACAGTACTTGAAACTGTTGCCATACCTAAAGCTCTTCCAGCTTCGCCTTTTTGTGCTAAAGGATAGCCATCTAAACAAGTGGCAGCAGCAGCTGGGGTCCCCGGTGTATTAATAAGTACAGCAGTTATTGCACCACCATAGGTTCCTGCACAATAAATGGAAGTTAATAAAACAATTGCAGATAATGGATCTAGAGTCATTGTGAAAGGTAAGATCAATGCTCCACCTGTTGTTGGTCCTAACCCTGGCAACACACCTAATATCAAACCAAATAAAGTTCCAAAAAATAAAACTAATAATAGTTTAGAACTGAAAAGTGGTGCCAGCATTAATAATAAATTATCCATTTAACTATAGTAAATGTTAGTAATTAGTCCTGGAGGAAATCTTAAACCTAAAATAGTTTCAAAAAATATAAAAACAATAATTGGGAAAATAATCCCAACTAGTAATAAATAAAATAATCTTTTTTCTCCCCAACAATAAGAAACAAAGATAGATAAAGCTGAGATTGCTAAAAAGAAATCAAGTGTTTTAGAAACTACTACAAAAATAACAAAACTTGATAAAGTTAGAAAAAATGATCCTGGTAATTTTTTTTCAACTTTCCAAGGATTTTTAGTTGCCAAATAATAGATTAACAATGTCATTACTATTATTAAGACCAAAAGTGCTTTTGGAAATGTTGCTGGCTGTATTCCTCTATTTAAAATAGGAGGAACAATATCAAAAGTAAAAGTTGTGATTAATAACGCTACAGATACTAAAATAATTACAAGAGAAACTCTAAACTCATCTCTAAAAAAAAAGGGCAAACTTTTGTTTGCCCTTTTTTGTTTTTGTACATTTTTCATATTCAAATGTACTTTTGATTAGATTAGTTAATGTAACCTAAAGCTTTAAGCTGCGCAGTCATCTCAGCAAGCATTTCTTCCATTTGCTTACCCCATTCATCTGCACCTACTACACTTGTCTCATCAAGACCAATTTCTGTTAAGAAATTTTTATAGTAATTGTGGCTCATAGCTTTCATCATTCCAGCTTCTAATTGTTTTACTCTGTCTGCTGGAGCACCTTTTTTAGTTACGAAACCTCTAACAGTAGATAAAGAAACAGGTATACCTAGTTCTTTTGCTGTTGGAGAGTCTCCAATTTTAGCCATTCTATTGTTTGCCAATACAACTGAAACACAAAGTTTACCTTCATTAATTTCAGTCAATGCTTCACCTAAGTTTAAAACACCTACGTCTATATCTCCTTTGATTAGGTTAGTTTTAATTGGCGCAACACCTTTGTAAGCAACTATAGTTGGATCTTTTAGTCCACCTTTTTTTGTAAATGCTATTGCACTAACATCATCAATACCACCAGTGTGAGTAGTTCCATATTTTAATGATTTTGATTTTTGAGTGCTAATAAATTTTTTTGCATCTTTGATGTCGTTTTTACAATTTACAACAAATAACTGAGGGTCATCTGTTCCTCTAGCAAGTGGTTGCATATCGCTTAACTTAACTTTAGTTTTTCCTAAAGCCATAGAAACAGCATGACCTGTTGTCCAAGTTAAAGTGTGATTTCCATCAGCTGGTAAAGACATCATATAATCCATAGATGCGGCCCCACCACCACCTTTTTTGTTTACTAATTGCATGTCTTGCTTAAGGACTCTTCTTGCTCTTAATAACATCATTCTAGTAGTAACGTCAGTTCCACCGCCAAAACCAGCGTGTGTAATCGCTTGTATTGGGTGACCATCAGCTTTAGCTGATGTGATCATTAATGGAAGAGCTACAACAAAAAATTCAGTTACTAGAAAAGCAGCTGCTAAAAATAGTTTAAAGCTTTTTTTCATTATTTCCCTCTTTAGTTAATTTATATTTAATAATTTAAACATAATCTGCTACAAGACGTAAAGAAAAAAATGACTGAAAATAAATCTAACATTGCTCTTCTACTTGGTGATCCAGCTGGGATTGGACCAGAATTAATTTCAAAGCTTTTAAATGATGAGATGACAAAAAAAGCAAACATTGTCATAATTGGTGAAAAGCAAGTATTTGAAAGTGGAAATAGTATTACAGGAATTTCACATAATATAGATGTTGTAGAAAATTTTGATGAGGTAAATTTTGATAAAGCAAATAGATTTTTATTAGATATTTCTAAAGGAAAAAATCATAAATATAAATTAGCGGAACCATCAAAAGAATCTGGAGAAAGCGTATTACAAGCTTTAGATTTAGCTTTAACTCTTGCTAAGGAAAAAAAAATAGATGCAATTAATTTTGCGCCTATGAATAAGACAAGTTTAAAACTTGGAGGCAACAAACATTCAGATGAATTACAGTTAATGGCTGAAAAACTTGAAGTAAGTAGTTTTTGTTGCGAGTTTAATGTAATAGATAATTTTTGGACGGCAAGAGTAACATCTCATATTCCGATTAAAGAAGTTGCTCAACACATTACTAAAGAAAATATAATGAAGCCTATTAAATTAATAAATGAGGTTATGGAGCTAAATGGTGTAAAAAATCCTCGAATTGCTATTCAAGCACTTAATCCTCATGCAGAGTTTGGCACAGAAGAAAAAGATGAAATTATTCCTGCGATTGAGGAAGCAAAAAAACTTGGTTACAATGTTGATGGTCCGTTACCATGTGATACATCATTTGTTGTAGCTTACAAAAATAAAAATCATGATTGTATGGTTGGAATGTATCATGATGCATTACAATCCGGTCTTAAGGCATTTGGTTTTGATAGAGGAGTAACAGTTCAGGGTGGATTAACCGTGCCAGTAACGACTACTGCTCATGGGTCTGCATTTGCTATTGCAGGAAAAAATGAGGCTAACTTAGATCCAATTTTAAATTCTTTTAAAATTGCTTTGTCGATGTCGCAAAATAAAAAAAACTAAATTAATCCTGCGTCCACTGTAAAGTTTTGTTTTGTACATCCTGATGAAACATCAGATGCTAAGAATAAAACCATTTTTGAAACATCTTCAGGTAATAATTGTTTTTTTAAAGCCTGATTTTTTAATATTTCCTTTTTAAATTTTGAATTGAGCCACAATTTGGATTGTCTTGCTGTTGCGATTGAACCAGGTGAAATCGAGTTAATTCTTATATTATGTTTTCCTAAATCTCTTGCCAAAGATCTGGTCAATCCATGAATTCCTGCTTTTGCAGTACTATATGCTGGGAACATTACTGCTCCTCTAACCCAACTAACAGAACCTAAATTTATTATTGATCCACCTTTGTTTTTTATCATACTTTTTTTAACTGACTGTATTGCAAACAAATAATGCTTTAAATTAATCGCCATTCTATCATCCCAATATTTTTCTGTAATTTTCTCTAAACTATGTCTTTGGTCGTTAGAGGCATTATTAACTAAAATGTCAATAGGACCCTGTTTTTTAATAATGTTTAAAATTGATGATTTATATTTTTTAATATTTTTAATGTTACATTCTACAAATGAAGGGGTTTTAAATTTTTTCTTTTTAATTTTATTTATAGTTTTTTTTGCTTCATTTTTATTAATATCAAAAAAATATACTTCAACTCCTTGCTCACAAAGATGTTCAACAATTGATGATCCAATTCCTGAAGCTCCACCTGAAACTAAAGCTCTTTTATTTTTAAGATCAAAATATTCAGTTTTCATTTTTGGAAATAGTATTAATAATTATTTAAATCTTCCATTGATGGCATTGAAGCTGCTGCGCCTTGTTTTGTAGTTGAAATTGCTCCTACCTTATTCGCAAAAGTGAGTACTTCTTTAATTTCTAAATCTTTTGATAACCCAACAGCTAAAGCACCGTTGAAAGCATCTCCTGCACCAGTAGTATCAACGACTGGTTGTTTAAGTTTAAATGCATTCATGAAAAAATTTTCTTTATCATTTGCAAAATAACATCCTTTTTCACCTAAAGTAATAACTATGTTTTTAATACCTTTTTTTAAAAATTCCTCTGAGGCAATTTTTATATCTTTTTCAGTTTCAATTTTTTTATTTAAATAAAATTCAGCCTCAGTTTCATTAGGTGTAAAAAAATCAATTAATTTAAAATCATCATCATTAATTTGGCATGCGGGTGCTGGATTTAATATTGTGGTCAATTTATTTTCTTTAGCTTTCTTCAATGCATATTTCGTAACCTCATATGGCGTTTCTAGTTGTGTTAAAAATATATCTGTATTTGCAATATAATTTAAATTTTTTTCAATATCATCATTGGTTAGTGTTCCAGCAGCACCTGGTATAATATTTATTGCGTTGTGTCCTGTTTTTTCATTGACCATTATTCCTGCAACTCCAGTTGAGTGATTTTTATCTTGAATAATAGAAGCAATATCCATGCCAAATGATTTGTATAAATTTAAAGCCATCTCACCATTTTTGTCATTACCTATTTTTGTTATAAAATTTACTTTGCCGTTTAATTTAGCTGCAGCTATTGCTTGATTTGATCCTTTTCCACCTGGTCCAACAATGTGTTGTGAACCTAGAATTGTTTGACCTTTTTCAGGGATCGCATTAGCTATAAAGCAAAGGTCTGCTACAAATACACCAAACACTGATATAGTTTTCATTTTTTAAGTCCAAACGTTTCCGTCAGGTAAAATGACTCCTTTGGTAAGTATGAAACATCCAAACGGTCTTGCATCTGTTGTGGTAACTATACAATAAGCTTTCTTGGCCTCTTCATAAAATTCTTGTCTTGAAATTGATCCTACATTCCAATTTTCGCCAGAGACTTTTTTTACAATATCAATAAATTCTTTATGAGTTTCTGTTAACTCTTCAGGTTTGTCATCTACTTCCATCCTTAAAGCTGGAGACCCTCCCTTTGAATTTATAAAACTATCAAGTGGAAAAACTGAAAGTATGGCAGATGCTGCTTCTTTAATCCCTACTCCATCTAATCTAATTACTTTTTCATTTGTTGTATTTGCAGGAAAATTCGCATCAGCTAATATTAACTTTTCTCCATGACCCATAGATCTTAAATGAAAAAGCAAATCAGGGCTTAAAACTGGATCAATTTTAATAAGCATAAATTATTATATTACATAAAAAAAAAGGGTGGAATTAAATTCCACCCTTTTTTTTAAAGCTTATATCTATCGATTATTTAAAATCGTTAGCGTTTTCTTTTGTTACTAATTGTGTTCCTGTATCAATGTTCGGATCAATACTTCCACCGTTAGCTAATTCTAGAGCATATTTAACTCCATATGCACCCATGTTGTAAGAAAACTGTGCAATTGTTGCTGTCATTTCTCCTTTTAAGATACTCGTAGCTGCATCTGGAGTAGCATCAAAACCTACAACAATAACATTATTCATATCTGCATCTTTAAGAGCTTGCATAGCGCCTAAGCCCATATTATCGTTTGATGCAAATATTGCTTTGATGTTTGGATTTTTTAAGATGATTGACTCAGTTACAGATCTTCCTTTTGCAGTATCCCACTCAGCAGTTTGAGTTGCTACAATATTTAGACCACAATTTTTGAAACCTTTAATTGCACCATCTCTTCTAAGCAAAGCTGTTGATTGAGATTCAATACCAGTTAAAATTGCTACATCTGAACCTTTTGGAGTTTTATCACAAATAAATTTAGCAGCTAACTCTGCACCATTCATGTTGTTCGTTCCAATAAAAGTAACTCCTTCATTAATTCCTTTTGTATCCACGAATACAACTGGAACACCACTTTTAATAGCATCATCTACGATTGGAGCAAAAGCATTTGGATCTCCTGGCGCTAAAGCTATTGCATCAACACCTTTTGCAAGCTGATCCTCTACTTGGTTAATCTGAGCTTGTACATCACCTTCTTGTGGTGGTGCAACCAAAACTAAATCAACACCTAATTTTGCTGCTTCTTCTTTAGCTCCTTTTTCTACAGATGCCCAAAAAGGATTACCTGATCCAGGTCCTTTAATGCTGAATAATATTTTTTTTCCAGCAAATGCCCCTGTTGAAAAACTTGCTAATAGAAAAACAGAAGTAATAATTACACTAATTATTTTTGTTAAGTTTTTCATATATTTTCCTTTAGTTGTTTTTTAAAATTAAATTTAATCGAAATTTTAAAAAAAATTCAACTGTTAATAAGAACAGTTCTAAATAAGATAAAAACAACTAATACGTGTAAATTATTTTCTTGTACCAATATCTCTTCTTAGTACATCAATATAAACAGCTAAAACTATAATTGAGCCAATTAACACTTGTTGCCAAAATGAACTTACATCCATTAAGTTCAATCCATTACGAAGAATACCCATAATCATAACACCAGCAAAAACTCCAAGCACAGTTCCTCTTCCTCCAAAAAAACTTGCTCCACCAATAATACAAGCAGCAATCGCATCGAGTTCTGACTGAAGACCAGCATTTGGATATCCTGAATCAGTTCTTCCAGCTAAAATCAAAGCACCAATACCAGATAAAAAACCACACAAAGAATAAACAATAATCAAAATTTTATTTACATTTATTCCTGAAGCTCTAGCTGCATTTGGATTGCCTCCAATTGCATAGATCCATTTACCAGTTTTACTCTTATTTAAAAAAATCCAAAAAATTATATAAACAATTGCAATTAATACTAAACTTACAGGTAAATATTGAGATTTTTCTAACCCTAACCACTGAAGATCAATTCTTCCATGTCCCAAATATCTAACTTCATCTGTAAAACCACTAATAGGAGTACCACCTGAAATTAAATTTCCTGCACCTCTAAATATATAAAGTGTACCCAAAGTCATTATAAAGGGATGAGGCATCCGTAATAAAGTAATACCTAAACCATTAAATAACCCGCATAAAAAACCTGCAATCAATGGTGTAAGCACTACAATGAACCAAGGGGCTCCTGCTTTTGCAACGACAGCTAAAATCATAAGAGATAACATCATTATAGAGCCAACAGAAAGATCAATTCCTGCTGTTACAATTACCATAAATACTCCTAGAGCTAGCATTGATTGCCAGGATATTTGTTTAAAAACATTGGTTACATTTCTCCATGAAAGAAACACATCTGGTTGTAAAATGTGCATTACCAGAATCATAAGAACTAACAAAAGAAGTATTCCATACTTTTCAAAGTATGGAATTAATTTTAAGTGCAAACTTTCTATTTTTTTATCTTTATCTTCCATATTATTTTTTACCCATGATCCATCCAATAACTTCGTCTCTTGAAGTATTTGAAAGGCTAGCTTCTGCAAAATTAGTTCCTTGGAATAAAGCCATAACACGATCACAAACTGTAAAAATATCGTCCATTCTATGACTTATTACAATCACTCCAACACCTGTTTTTTTTAAACTATTAATAAGATCTAAAACTTTACCAACTTCTTTGATTGCTAATGCTGCAGTCGGTTCATCCATAATTACTACTTTAGCATTAAAGGCTGTTGATCTTGCGATTGCCACAGCTTGTCTTTGACCACCTGAAAGTTCCTCTACTTTTTGATCAGCACTTTTTACATTTATTTTTAACTTATCTAAATGAGCATTTGTTAACTCTTTAATTTTATTAAAGTCTAATAGTTTTAAAATTCCTAAATTTTTTGTTGGCTCTCTTCCTAAAAAAATATTTTCACCAATAGGTAAATTACCTGCTAAAGCGAGATCTTGATAAACCATTTCTAAACCTAAATTTTGAGAGTCTCTTGGACTTTCTAATATTTCTTCTTTGCCTTGGAAAAATAAAGAACCTGCGCTTGGTTTATAAAGTCCCGACAAAACTTTCATTAAAGTTGATTTTCCTGCTCCGTTATCTCCAACTACACCCAAACATTCTCCAGCATGAACCTTTAGGTTAACATTTTCTAATGCAGTAATAGTTCCAAAATATTTTGTTATTCCTTTAGCTTCTAAGAGTGGATTGCTAGTTGACGACATAATTTATAAAATTATTAAAATATCAATTAATTGCAACTGGTTTTGAGGCCAATAACCCTACTGTTTTTAATTGAGCTTGTTTGCAAAATTTTGGTTTTAAATTTTTTGAAATTAGATGCATGTCCTTTAAAACTATATCCCCCATACTATAAAAGGCCTCTGTTAAAGCTCCTGCTCTATGCGCAGAAAACAAAATGTTTTTAACTTTCCTAATTGGGTCATTTTTTCTCACTGGCTCTTCAGGAAACACATCTGTAGCTACATATATATCTCCCCTTTTAACTCTCTTGATTAAATCTTTAAAATTTACAACCGCTGCTCGACTCATCAATATGATTAATGAGTTCGGTTTCATTTTGTTAATTAAATTTTTATTTACTAAATTTTTATTCTTAGTTGTTACAGCTGCTAAAATATAAATAATTTCACATGTTTTAAACATTTGATTTAAACTAACAGGTTTAAATCCGAAACTTTTAATTTTATTATTTGATAGCCAGGGGTCATAAACATTTATATCTTTAGTAAATGGTAGTAACATTGGATATAAAGATTTAGCCAAATCACCAAAACCCAGTAATCCAATTTTTTTTCCTGATAATAACGACGCTTTTAAATTACTTTCTAATCCATATTTTTCCAGTCCTTTTAGAAAATCAAAATGAGCATTATGAATATTCCTTAATAGAGAAAGTGTCATTCCTAATGCAATTTCAGCAACAGGCTTTGAAAATACTGGAGAAGTTGCGATAACATGAATTCCTTTTTTAGCACAATAAGCATAATCAACGTTATTCATAAAATTACTTTCAACATTTATTATTGCTTTTAATTTTTTTGCTTTTGACAAAATTTTTTTATCTAAATCTGGTTGACCCATAATAAAAGTAACATTATCAATATATTTTTCATAAAATTGTCTTTTGTTTTTGTTAGGAGCTATTAAAACCTTATATTTTGATTTTAATTCTTTTAATTTTTTTTTAGTAAAAATAAGATCTAATGTTCTTGGGAAAGGATCAGATATAACAATTGGTTTTTTCATTAATTGTATAACAAACTTATTAATTCATTATTTTTTTAATTTCTTCTAACGTAAATGGTTTTGGTTTCTTGCATGTTGTTTTTATTTCTTGTGGGATACCAGTTTGTGAAGCTCTCATAGTAGAATCTATTATATCTAAAACATGAAGAGATAGCTCTCCATTACATCTGTGCTCTAAATTATTTTCAATTGCATAAGCCATTTCTGATAAACCAGCTCCTCTATAATTTGCATTGGTAGGTGACTCATTTGCTCTAGAACTTTGACTCTTTATATTAATCTTACCTAAAGGCATCATGTCTGTTTTGTGCTCTCCCCAATTACCTCCAGCTGTCACTGAAACAAAAGCAGATCCACCAAACATGTTTGGATCAGGAACAATTATTGACCCTTTGTTTCCATAAAGCTCAATATGATTTCTTTGATGAGCTACAACATCAAAAGATAAAGTTATTTGAATTATGCAATCATTTTCAAATTGTATAGTTGCTAAGTAAGTTGTTGGTGTTTCAACTTTAAATTTTTGACCTTTTTTTGGACCAATTCCAATTTCTCTTTCTTCAAAAACTTTTGTACACCTTCCTTGAACCTGTTTTGCTGGACCAATTAAATTTACTAGTGCTGTCAAATAGTACGGCCCCATATCAATAACTGGTCCACCTTCATTTTCCGCAAACCAAGACTCTGGATTTGGATGATAAGATTGTACACCTGGAAAAGCAAATATAGCATTACCTAATTTAATATCCCCAATGACACCATTATCAATTAGCTCTCTAGTTTTTTGAATACCACCACCCAAAAAGGTATCTGGCGCGTTTCCTATGTAAAGATTTTTTTTATTAGCAAGTTCAACTAAATTTTTTCCATCTTCAAAATTAACTGCTAATGGTTTTTCGGCATAAGAATGTTTTCCATTTTCAAGAGCCAATTTAGAAACTTGATAATGTGCACCTGGTATTGTTAAATTTAAGATTATTTCAATTTCTTTATCTTTTAAAAGCTCATCAACCGTTACAGCCTCAATATTGTAGTGAATTGCACATTTTTTAGCAGCATCCATGTTTATATCTGCACATTTGACTATTCTTATATTATTAAAGTACTCCTGGGCTCTAAAATAGGTTTCAGAAATATGACCACAGCCAATTAGACCGACTTTAAAAATTTTACTCATAAAGGTTTATACACCTTGTCTTTGTTTGCCTTTTCCTTCTTTATAAAGTTTTAAAGCCTCTTCATTTTCTTTAGTTTTAGGAATTTCAAGTGTTGGGCTATCCCAAAAAGCTGAACCCTCAACCCACTTATAAGCATGAGTTTTTATTGAAATAACGTATGTTACATCAGATGCTTTTGCTCTCTTAAATGCAGCTTCAAGATCTGAAATTGAATTAACATGTTCAGATTTAGCTCCCATACTTTCTGCATGTTTTGCAAAATCAACATCAACTAATCCTGGAGTATTAGAGCTCTTTAATAAGTTATTATATTCTTTACCACCTTTAAATAGTTGAAGTCGATTGATAACTGCAAACCCTCCATTATCACAAACTATAATTATCAATTTGTTTTTTGTAATAACTGATGAATAAATATCTGTATTATTTAGAAGATAAGAACCATCTCCTACAAAAGAAATTACTTCTTTATCAGGATTAGCCATTTTTATTCCAAGTGCTCCTGAAATTTCATAACTCATACAACTAAAACCCCACTCTGTTTCATGAGTATTTAATTCTCTAGGTCTCCAAACTTGAACAACTTCACCAACCAAACCTCCTGCTGCAGTAACAGCTATATCTGTTGGGTCAGAGTTTCTATAAATTGCACCAATTACCTGAACATAACTTGGAACTTCTTGATTTGTTGGCGCACTCTCTTTATCTATATGTTCATTCCAAGATTTGAGTTCAGTTTGAGATTTTTTATTCCATTCTTCTCCAGCTTTCCAACTGCCTAATGCTAGTGAAAGCTCTGTTAATGAAACTTTAGCATCTCCAATGACAGCTTGTGCTAAATGTTTGTTAGCATCAAATCTTGATACATTTATTGAAACTAGTTTAAAATCTTTGTTTTCAAAATTTGCCCATGATCCAGTTGTAAAATCTGCAAGTTTAGTTCCAACTGCAATTGCTAAATCTGTTTCTTTTGCTAATGTATTTGTATTTTTTCCGCCTAAACCGCCAATCTGGCCTGCAAAATGAGAATGATCTCTTTTCATTGTAGAATATCCCATTACAGTTTGAGTGACTGGTATATTATGTTTAATCGCAAATTGACTTAACTCATCCATTGCATCTGAGTAAAAAACTCCACCACCAGAAATTATAATTGGATTTTTTGATAATTTAATTTTTTCTGCTGCCTCTTTGATTTGAAATTCATCTGGTCTTGGTCTTCTGATCGCGTGGACTCTTTCCTTAAAAAATTCCTCAGGATAATCAAAAGTTTGACCTTGTATATCTTGACTTAAAGCGATACATGCAGGACCACAATCTGCAGGATCTAACATTGTTTGAACAGCTGCCGGGAATGATTGAATAATCTGCTCTGGTCTTGTTATTCTATCAAAATATCTTGTAACTGGTTTAAATGCATCATTAGCTGTAATTCCAGGGTTATTAAAATGCTCAACTTGTTGCAATACTGGGTCAGGCATTCTATTTGCATAAGTGTCTCCAGGTAAAAATAAAATTGGTAATCTGTTACTCATAGCAACTGCAGCAGCTGTAACCATATTTGTTGCCCCAGGTCCAACAGAGGATGTTGCTACAAAAATTTGTTGTCTTCTTTTTGCTCTAGCATAGCCAATTCCTGTAAGAGCCATATTTTGTTCATGGTGTCCTCTATAAGTTGGAAGTTCTTTTTGATTTTCCTCTAGTGCTTGACCTAGACACGCTACATTTCCATGTCCAAAAATTCCAAAGACACCTGGAAATAAAGGTTCTTTTTTACCGTTAATTAATATTTTCTGAGCAATTAAATATTTAACTATCGCATGAGCACATGTGAGGGTAATTTTTTTCATAAATATGTTTATCTTTTAATATGTATAGTGTTTATATATAATTCTATTTATAAATTAAAAAACCTAATTAAGTAAACTTAAAAATAAATTCTATGTACGAAAAATTTGGACAATTCATTGACGGTAAATGGCAACAAGCTGAAAAAAAAGAAACTTACGACGTAATCAACCCTGCAACAGAAGAAGTAATTGGAAAAGCATCAAAAGCTTCATCTATTGAAGTACAAAAAGCATTAAAGTCTGCAGAAAAAGGTTTGGAAGTTTGGAAAAACACTGCACCATGGCAAAGAGCTTACGTGCTTAGAAAAATTGCAGACATGATGAGAGAAAAAAAAGATGTTATAGCAAAATGGTTAACTCTTGAAGTTGGAAAGCCTCTTGCAGAAGCAGTTGGTGAAGTTGGTGGTGGAGCTGATATTTTTGAGTGGAATGCTGAAGAAACAAAAAGAATTTATGGTCAAACACAACAAAGTAGATTTCCAGATACTAGAGTCCATGTTTATTATCAACCCGTGGGAGTTGTTGCAGCTTTAGTTCCTTGGAATTTCCCAATAGTTTTAGCATCTAGAAAAATTTCTACTGCCCTAGCTGCAGGATGTTCTGTAATTTGTAAGCCTGACGTAATTACCCCTGGTGCTGTAATGGAATTAGTAAACATTTGCAAAGAAGCTGGAGTACCTGATGGTGTTGTTAGTCTTTTGTCAGGTGATCCCGCTGAAATATCAAATGAATTAATGGAATCGGATATAATTAAAAAAGTTTCAGTTACTGGATCGACTAGAGTTGGTAAAATTATTTTAAAAAAAGCAGCTGATAAAGTTCAAAGAGTTACTATGGAGCTAAGCGGACACTCACCTTTTATTGTATGTGAAGATGTAGATATGAACAAAGTAGCTGATATAGCAATAACTGGAAAATTTAGAAATAACGGTCAGGTCTGTATTTCACCTAATAGATTTTATATCCAAGAAAATAGAAAAGAGGATTTTGTTAATGCCTTTATTGAAAGGGCAAAAAAATTAAAAATTGGAAACGGTATGGACGAAGGTGTAGATCTTGGACCTTTAACTACCGCTAAAAGATTGGAAGAAATAGAAAAACTAGTTGAAACTACTAAAAAAGAAGGAGCAAAAGTATTAATGGGTGGACAAAGACCTTCTGGTTTCAACAAAGGATACTATTATGAACCAACAGTCTTTGATGATGTTAAAGACAATTTTACAATCATGAAAGAAGAGCCTTTTGGTCCACTAGTACCAATTTTAACTTTTAAAACTTTTGATGAAGTAATTGAAAGAGCAAATGATAATGACTTAGGATTATGTAGTTATTTATACACTAACTCTATGGATAAAGCTCACATTGGATCTGAAAAATTAGAGTCTGGTTGTGTTGCAGTTAACACTGGAGTTGTTGCTATTGCTGAGGCACCTTTTGGAGGAATAAAACAAACTGGTTATGGACGTGAAGGTGGTTCAGGTGCCATAAAAGATTATCTAAATGTGAAATACACTCACATGGGTTTAAAAATCTAGAAAATGAGAAAAAATAAAATCAAACAAATGATGAAGGAAGGTAAACCTGTTATTAACGGCTGGTGTGCTATTCCAAGTACAGCCTCAGTTGAAGCAATGGCTCATCAAGGTTGGGACTCTTTAACTATTGATATGCAACATGGATTAGTTGACTACAGTAATGCGCTTCCTATGCTTCAAACAATATCAACAACAGATGTAACTCCTTTAGCTAGAGTTAATTGGAATGAACCAGGTCAAATTATGAAAATTTTAGATGCTGGATGTTATGGAATTGTTTGTCCGATGGTAAGTAATAAAAAAGAGGCAGAGAATTTTGTTCAAGCGTGCATGTATCCACCTGACGGTTACAGAAGTTTTGGTCCTATTAGAGGTTTAATTTATGGTGGAGCTGATTATGCGGATCACGCTAATGAAGAAATACTAAAATTAGCAATGATAGAAACAAAAGAATCTTTAGATAATCTTGATGAGATTATGTCTACACCAGGTGTCGATGGTATTTATATTGGACCAGCAGATTTAAGTTTAGCAATAGGTGAAAAACCTGGATTTGATAGAGCTGAAACAACAAAAGCTTATTCTGAAATTTTGAGAATTTTAGAACATGCAAAGAAAAATAATATTTTCGCAGGAATTCATAACGGTACTACAGAATATGCCACTAAAATGATCAAAAAAGGTTTTGATTTTGTTACAATAGCATCTGATTTGAGAGCTTTAAGCGCTGGCGCAAAAGCAACTGTAGATAAGATGAAAGGTTCTTTGTCTAAAAAAGACGACGACGCTACTTATTAATCAAGTTGATTTAAAAATTCTTTGAACTGATTTTTATCTAAATTAGAAGATTCTTTCTTACCTGGAAACTTTCCAGACATCGAATCTTTTTTAAATGCTTTAAGCGCTTTAACTCTTTCAACTTTAATTTCATTTCTTAGTTTTAATAAGTTTCCATAAGCTTTGGAATGTCTTGGTGGATTTTCAGTATCACCACAAATATCTTCCATAAATAAATACATCACATCTGCATTTCTTCCAGATCCTAAAGAGACGGTAACAATATCTGTTCGTTTAGAAATTTCTCCCATTACGTTTTCAGGTATTACTTCACACTCAGCAGAAAAAGCTCCTGCATCTTCTAGCCTTTTAAATTTTTGAAATAACTCATAAGCTTCATTTGCTGTTTTACCAACTGCTCTTAGTCCACCTATCCAAGTAGATTTTCTTGGAACTAAACCTAAATGTCCCATTACAGGAACATCTTCCTTAGCCAGCATTTCAACTATGTCCATACTTCTTGGTGTCATAACTGCATCAGCACCATTCTCTAATGCTTTAAAAGCTCCACGCATAATATCTTCTGCAGTTACAAACTCATTCAACACCAAAGCAGCTGTTAAAAATAAATTTTTTGAACCTTCTCTTACAGGAATAACGTTTTTTGCATTTGATATAATCATGTCAAAGTCTGCCTTTTCAGCTGCATCGGCTTCTTCAACAGTATTCGCTGTAACTTGTGTAAATTTTCTTTTTCCTTTTGCTGCTTTTAAATCCCCAACAGTCAAAGTTCTTTTTGCTGGTTTTGCAGCCCAAGTATAGATATTCTTCATTTAACCCCTTTGTAAAGAATATCTCTCCTATCAATAAATTCCTCAAAAGTTTTAATGGTAATTACTGAAGGTAAAATAAATATAGATCTTTTGTCTCTCTCGTTTCTTATAATTCTAAAATAACCTTTTTTAATTGCTGTATCGATATAAACGTTTGAGGTCAAATATGATTTCTCGATTACTTTAAGTAATTGATTTTTAGTAATTGATTTATTTTTATAATAAGCAAGCATAACCATATGTAACATTATCCAATGTTGTGGGGTTAAGGAAAACCAATTTAATAATTCATTAGCTAATCTTCCTTCAAAATCTCCAAGTGATATTTCTGCTAATTGAATTCTTTTTTGAGTAAGTTTTGGAATTTTTTTTTGTTCTTCGAAGTGCTTAGGATACTTGAACTGTCTTTTCATCTAAATAAATTTAAACTCATTGAGTTTTCTATTCAATACTATTTTTACTTAATAGTTCTTTATAAATGTTATTAACTCTATGTACTTCTGTTGCAGTATTAAAATAACCTTCATATTCTATTTCTTCGGGTGTGACGTCAAAATGATAATGTCCTGCATCTTTTTCATGTTCGTAAGAATGAAAATGAGTATGTTCACCAGACTCTCTTAGATTTAATTCTCCTCCAGTAGGATCACCAGTCCAAAGAATAGAATAACATTGTAATTTTGGTCCAACCGGTTCATAAAATTGAAGAAAATCTTTTACACATTTCATTTGATTTGGATCGTAATACTCGTGTTTAATATCTTTATAATCAGGTTGCACATGTGATCTTATTTTTCCATTTAATACTCTAAATACGCCAGCAAGAGACAAATGTTCATTATCTTTAATTTTTAAATTTTTTGATAAAGAAGACCTCATTGCTTGAGGCAAAGAACCTTGTTCTCCATTTCTACCTTTGATTTTTATTTTAATAACTTTTCCCTGTTTACCGTCTGTATAATAAATGTTTCCAAGTCCACCATGTTTTTTTGCTGAATACTTTTCAACAATACATTTTTTTTCTGGACTTACTCTTGCTATTATTGATTTAGACTCATCAGTTATTAAGTTTTCATTAATAACTAATTCTCCACAATGACCATTTAAACATGACATTGCACCTGATCCAGCTCCTAAAGCATAAGATTTTTCAGAATCAATCATTTTAGATATTTCTTCATAGTCAAATTCTGCACCAATAAATTTTGGATCATGCATATATGGCTCTCCACCAACATCTATTATTTTTTGATTTCCACTTATTCCTTCTGATGGACAATCCCAATCTCTTAGATTTGGGCAATCTACCACTTCTACCTCTACGTTTTTGAAATTTTCAGACAATCCTTTTCTTAACGCATCTGAAATATCCTCTAATGGATAATCTTTAAAAGTTCCTTTTTCTATTTTTAATTGCATGACGATAATAAGCTATAATTTATTTTGCATATTGTCTATAGATAATATATATAATTTCTATACATAAATAATTTTAAATAAGGTAACGATGATAAATAAAGATTTAAAAGTAGCTGTATTAGGCGCAGGTGCTATGGGATGTCTATTTGGAGGATTGCTAGCTGAAAAAGGTTTGAATGTAACTTTAATTGACGTTTGGAAAGAACATGTGGATGCAATTAACAAAGATGGTTTGAAAATGGATGGTCATGGTGGAGATCGTATAATTAAGGTTAATGCTACTTCTGATCCATCATCGTTAAATAAAATGGATGCAGTGATTGTTATGTGTAAAGCAACTGCATTGGAACCAGCTCTAAATAGTATTAAAAATATTATTGGTGAAAAGACAGTTTTCATGTCCTTTCAAAATGGGATTGGCCATGAGGCAATAATTCAAAGTATTGTTGGAAATGAAAAAGTAATCGGTGGAACAACAACACAAGCTTCTAATATTTTAGGACCAGGTCATATAATGAACCATGGCGCATTACCTTCATGGATTGGTGAATATGAAGGAGGAATAACAGAGAGAATTACGGAAATAGCTGATACTTTTACTGCACATAATCTTGAAATGATTGCAGCTGAAGATGTAAAAAAAAGAAAATGGATGAAGCTTTTTGCTCTAACAGCAATAGGTCCTCTTTCAGCTATATTTGATCTACATCACACTGATCTTTACGTAAATAATAAGGCTAATGATGTTTCAAGAGGACTTGGTAAAGAAATCATTTTAGAGACAAGAGAAGTGGCACTTGCTGATGGAGTTAATGTTTCTGAAGATGAATGTCTATTTATGTTTAATAAAATTGTAGATTCTATGCAAACTAACAAATCTTCAATGGCTTTTGATGTTCAGTACAAAAGAAAAACTGAAATTGATTTTATTAGTGGAGCAGTTTCTAAAATAGGAAAAAAACATGGAGTAAAAACACCTTTAAATGACCTGATGTATAAAATGATTAAGGTTAAAGAAGGTATGTATAGTTGATGCTTAAAATCAATCGATTAAAAAAAATTAAAAGTAATTTTCCTGTATTGGTTGGAGATAAAGTTATTGAGAAAAATACTTGTAATTTATTAATTGATGAGATTAGTACATCTAAAGCCTTTGACGACATGATTATGGGTGGTCGAAGCAGAATTAACAAAGGCTCAAAAAATTTTAATAACTATATTAAATCTTCAAATAATTCTGCAAAACTATTTAAACTTTTTAATAGCAAAACATTTTATAAAAAAATTGAAACTCTTTTTTCTAAAAATTTTAAAGATGGAACTTGGACAAACACTCACAAACCAAAAATATTTAATCAAAAAAAATTTACTATTAAAAAGAAATTAAATTCAAGTGAATTAAAAAAATTATTAGGAAACAATTACACTAACCCAAAAGTTAATTTAGATATTGATTTTTCGGTTTCTAAAGGAGGATACAGATTACGTCCTCATAGAGATGATATTACGAGATTGTATAATTTCTTAATTTATCTAACTGATATCCCAAAAAAAAATGGAGGATCGCTTACAATTTATAGAAAAAAATCTAAAAAAAATTTAAGAAAAAGTTTCAGAAGGTTTCCAAAAATGAGTGAATTGGAAGTAGTCAAAGCTTTCACACCAAAGAAAGGAACTGTGGTATTTTTTCAATCTACACCAAATTCCTATCATGGAGTTAAACGTTTTATAGAAAAAAACTGTCCAAAAAGATTTTTTATTTATGGAAGTTATGCACTCAATAAACCAGTTATTTGGAATTATAAAGGAACAGCTTACTATCCGCACATTATCAGTACCCAGAAAAGAATGTTAACTTCTTTTCATGACGCAAACTATTTAACAACTGCTCCTAAGAATTGATATTGTCACTAAATTCTACTAGTTTCTATTAATGGTAAATAATCTTAAAAACAAATTATTTGAACAAGGGTATTTGAAAGTAAAAAACGTGCTTAACTTTCAAAGAGATTTAAAGCCAATCCTTAATGATATGGAATTTGTAATGGATTGTTTAATTCAAAAATTTGCAAAAAAAGAAGATGTAAAAAAAGTTCATAATTTAGATTTTAAAAAAAAATATTCTTATATATCAAAATTAAAAATTGATGATTTAGATCAGTATTTTAATACTAGATTACCAAGAGATCACGTTAAGAAAGATAGTGATTATTTTGCTACTCAATCTTTATGGAATTTAATTACTAATAAAAACATTTTAGATGTTGTTGAAAAAATTTTGGGTAAAGAAATCATGTCTAATCCAGTACAAAATACTAGAATTAAACAGCCTGAAAAAAAATTACCAAAAGGTTCTGTTTTTGATGGTTTAAGTGGACGAACGCCCTGGCATCAGGATGCCGCTGTTCTCAATACTAAAGGACAAAAATTAACCGACATGGTTACTGTATGGATACCTTTTACAAAAACTACTAAAAAAAATGGTTGCATGATTACTGTTAAGAAAATTAATAAAATGGGATTATTAAATCATATTGCTGGATATAGAGGGCAAGTAGAAATTAAAGACAGCAAATTACTGGATAAAATGCATCATATTCACTTAGAAGCAGATGTTGGGGATGTAATTCTTTTACACAAACATTCAATTCATTGTTCTCTACCGAACAGATCAAATGATTTTAGAATAAGTGCGGACCTTAGATATAATGTAGCTGGCCAACCTTCTGGAAGAGATCCGCTACCGAATTTCTATGTAAGAAGTAAAAATAAAAAAAATCTCAAAATTCAGAATTTTAAACAATGGTTAGCACTCTGGGAAAAAGCAAAAGAAAAGTGTATTCCACGTAAATATGCTTTTAAATATCCTCTTCCTACTTTTAAAACAAATAAAAGGGATTTGTCTAAACTAATTTAAAATATCAATTATTAATTATGAAAATTTTGATAACTGAATTTATTAATAAGAATAGTTTAGACGACTTAAATAATAATTTTGAAATCAAATTTGATGAAAAGCTCTGGGAAAAAGAAGAGAAACTTTTAGAGATAATTAAAGATTATGATGGTTTAATTGTTAGAAACAAAACTCAGGTTAATAAAAATATTTTATCTAACGCAAAAAATTTAAAATTTATTGGAAGATTGGGTGTTGGTTTGGATAATATTGATACTGAATTTTGTAAAAGCAAAAATATTCATGTCCAACCAGCAACTGGTATGAATGCAGATTCTGTGGCAGAGTATGTAATTTCATCCTCGATGTCTTTGATAAAAAAAATTCCTATGTTTCATAATGAAACAGTCAAAGGTAATTGGCCTAGAACTACAATTAAATCTGCTGAAATAAATGGAAAATGTATTGGAATAGTAGGTTTTGGGACCATCGGTAGAAAGGTTGCGGACTATAGTTTGAAAAATGGCCTAAATGTTTTAGCTTATGATCCTTACATTAAAAAATTAGATGAAAATAAGAAAAATTATAAATTATCTTCATTAGAAAATGTATTTAAAGATGCAGATATTATTTCTTTACACTTACCATTAACCGAAGAGACAAAAAATCTAATAAACAAATCTTCATTCTCTAAAATGCAAAAACAGCCAATAATAATAAATACTTCAAGAGGTAGTGTTGTAAATGAGAATGATCTTATAGATGCTTATGATCAAAATCTAATTTCAGGATTTGCATTAGATGTTTTTGAAAATGAACCTATTAAAAAAGATTTATACGAAAGAATAACATCTGAAATGAATTGTATTTTAACACCTCATATTTCAGGTGTTACAACAGAGTCAAATACAAGAGTTAGTAATTTTATAGTTAAAAAAGCGATAGATTTTTTTAAGTAATTATCTCGTTTAACTTAACTACTCTTCCAAGTTTAATTGATGTTTCAGCAGCTTCTCCAACTGCAACTGCAATTAACCCATCATTCAAAGATACCTCTGGCTTTAATTTATTTTTTACTGCATTTATAAAGGCTAAATGTTCATAATAAGTTGAACCATGATGATGTCCTGCTTCAAGTATTTTTGGATCCACACTAACACTTTCTTGTTTAGTTTTTCCGTCTCTAATACCAATTCTTACATCAGAAGTAGTTTTCCCAGACTCGTTTGAAGGAACTGAAGTTTCAATTTTACCAATATTTCCTGTTGCGGTTAACTCTTCTTGCATTTCAGAATTTTCAGCAAACATACAAAGCTCAAGCATACTTCTTGAGCCATTCTCAAAATTAACAATTACATAAGCGTTATCAATAATATCTGGTTTTTTACCATCATATTCTTCATCTAAATGATTTACATCTTGTCCCCCACTCGCATAAACACTTACGGGCTCACTCTTAACAATAAAACGCATCAAATCAAAAAAATGACAACACTTTTCAACTAAAGTTCCTCCAGTATTTTTTTCAAATCTGTTCCAATCATTTACTTTTTTTAAGAAAGGAAATCTGTGTTCTCTTATTGTTAATGTTTTTAGGTCACCAATTGTTTTGTTGTGAATTTCTTTAATAAATTTTGAAACAGGAGGCATGTACCTATATTCCATTGCAGTCCAAAAAACTGAAGGGTAATTTTTAGTAAGTTTTTCTATTTCTAAACAATCTTTTGTCTTAGTGCACAAAGGTTTTTCAACCAAAATATGTTTCTTGGTTTTAATTACATCTTTTAAAATTTGAATATGAGTAAAATTAGGAGATGAAATTATATAAACATCAACTAAATTTTCTTTGATCAGATCTTTATGATTTTTAAAGCAAACAACTTCTGATTTGAGTAATTCTTGGCACTGTTTCAAAGACTCTTCGTGAGGATCTGAAAGAGCAACTACTTGAGCTTCATCTATTAAAGATAAATTTAAAATATGTTCTTGAGCCATTGTGCCAGCTCCAATTATTCCATATTTAATTTTTTCCATATTTATTATTTATCAATTTAATTAAATAAGTTTAATCAATTGTTAATCCACTTGGTACTTTTTCTGGTTTACCGAGGGGTCTTTGATTTCCACTTTTTCCAGTTAGAGATTTTAAAAAAGATACCAATTGATCAATTTCTTTTTCACTTAAATCTATTGGTTTAATGTCTATACTCGAAATAATTCTATCCTGTTCTCTTTTGTCAGAAAAAGTTACAAAATCTATTTGCTCTAACCATGGAGCACTAGGTAAATTTGCATATTTAGGTTTCCAATTTCTATTCATGGCTACTGGATTTAAATGATGTTTAATTATGCCTTTAAGTGTTGGATAAGCACCATTATGACCGTAAGGTGCAGTTAAAGAAACATTTCTAAGTGCAGGTGTTTTAAATTTATACATGTCATCCAAATCATCTGTTTCAACCATCCGTCCAACATCACGTGCATAAGGATCAAAAGGTCTAGTTCTGCCTGGTCCGAATTGTGGAATACCTATTGAATGAAATTTTTGATCAGACAATAAAGACCCGGAATGACATGAGCTACAATTAGCTTTGCCATAGAATAAATTCATACCTGCAATCTGATTTGAATTTAAAGCTGATTTATTTCCATTTAAATATTCATCAAATGGAGAGTCAAAAGAGGTCCATTCATGAATTTCAAAAGCTGCAATTGAATTTACTATATGTGTAATATTTATATCTAAAGCATTATTAACATCATCGAAAGCATTTTTAAACATTTCAACATATTCAGGAATTCCTCTTATTCTATGAGTAATTACAGGCCAAACTCTATCTATTCTCATACTGTCTTTACCAACTTTTGAAACAAGTCCTATAATTTCATTTTCACCTGGATTTCCAGCCATTTCAAATTGTCTTGTCATTGGAAATAAAGCTTGTACTGCAACTATATTATCAAGCCCTTTTGGAAGTAGTTCTTGCGCTGGGGTATTAAAACCATTACCAAATATATCAGATTGAGTCACTCTTCCGTCATGAAGTAATGTTGTAATATCTTTAAATCCTAAATTCCATAATGCTAAAGCATTTCTAGGAATACGTTTTTTAATTTTATCATCTCCTGTTCCAGCTGTTCTTTCTAATCCAATACCATGTCCTCCTTCACCAATTCCTAATGAAAGTCCATCTGAACCACCTAGATCATGACTATGGCAGGTTGCGCAAGCAATGTTTCGATTTGCAGATAAAATTTTATCATGAAATAAAAGTCTTCCAATTTTAACTTTTTCTATCTCAACTTCATGAAAATCTTCGCTCTTTAATGGTTTTGGTAAATCAATTGCGTAAGATTTATTTACTGAAATTAAAAATGGAATTATAAATATTATTATTTTTAAATGATTAAATATTTTTTTATACTGTTGTTTCTTCCATCCGTAGTTTTTGCAGAAATAGAAAATGCTCGAGATTTGATGGAAGAAGGAAAATTTAAAGAAGCTATGGAAGAACTTATGCCAGCAGCTAGGTCTGGTAATGCTGATGCTGAAGAGCTTATTGGAATTATGTACGCTATGGGTCTTGGTGTTGAAAGAGATGATGTTAGAGCTTTTGAATGGTATCTCAGATCTTCTATGAAAGGTCATCCTGGTGCTCAATCTGGTGTTGGGTGGTATTACGAAATTGGTAGAGGACTTCCTGCTCCCGATCTTATTAGAGCTTATATGTGGTATGGTTTGTCTGCTATTGGTGGAGATCCTGATGCTGCAATTTCTCAGGAAGAAGTTATTAAAAAAATGACTCCTGAACAAATTGAAAAAGCTCATATTCTCATAAAAGATTATAAATCTTGGATATATCCTTTTAGATAATGAGGCGAACTAAAATCCGCCCCATTATATTAATTTGAAATTACAAATCTTTTTTGTATGCGCTCGATGCTTTTTTCTCTGCTTTAGCTACCGCTTTAGTTAAAGCGTTGAAAATTTCTTTTCCACCTTTAACATTAGCTTTAAACCAATCATACACTGGGCTAGCTTCTTTTTTAAAACTAGCTTTTTGATCAGGCGTAGGAACATATAAATCTCCACCACCTGCTACAAAGTCCTCGTAAGCTTTGATTGATTTTCTCTTAGGAGAAGCAAAAGTTGCTTGTTGCAAAGCATAGAAACCATCAGTCACAACTTTTTTAAGATCTGTTGACATCGATTGATATTTTGCATTATTCATCCACCATAATGCGCCCATGTATGCATGACCGTCTAAAGTAACGTATTTTAGACCTGCATCAGGAAACTTCATGTTCATAATGTCAGTTATTCCATTTTTAGATCCTTCAACTACACCAGTTTGAAATGATGTAAACAATTCCGGCCATGGAATAGGAGTTGGAGATGCACCTAATGCTCTTACAAGTTCCTGAGGTAAATCAGCTACAACTGTTCTGATTTTTAAACCTTTCATGTCAGATGGATTTGCAACTCTTCTTTTTGTATTAGCAAAATTTCTCCATCCTCCAGTATTTCCAATTGTCATCAATCTAATTGAGTCATTAGAATCTTTTAGAGCCATTTTTCTCATTGTTCTTACAAAATCACCTTGCATTACATCTTCAGCAATTCTGTCATCAGCCATTAGATAAGGTAAGTCTAAAACTTGAACATATGGAAATACACCTGCAGCACCTCCAGAAGTAGAAATATAAATATCTATACTTCCATCAGATACACCTTGTAAACATTCAGCACCCTTTGAACAAAGCTGCGTACCTACAAATAATTCTACAGCTATTTTTCCATTTGAAGCTGCTTCTACATAGTTTTTAAATACTACAGCACCATCATAATCTTCATCTTGATCATTAGAGTTCATTGTCATTCTTAAGTTGTAATCCGCAGCTGAAACAGATGCAGTAAAACTAATTAAGAATAATAATGAAAAAAATGATTTTATTAATTTACTCATAATTATTTCCCTCTCATTAAATATTTATGTATGAAAACTATACTTAAATTGAATTAGAGAGTCTATCGACTAGTAAAAAAAATAATTAAATTTATTTAGCGAATCCAGTAAGCAAAGGAATCGTCATCGAAATTGACGGAAAATATGTTATTAAAAATATAACTATAGCCTCTACTGCTAAGAATGGCAATATAGCTTTTGCTATTGTTTCAACTCTTTCCCCAGATACAGAAGATGCAACAAATAAGACAAGACCCATTGGTGGAGTTGCTAAACCAACTGTTAAATTAACCGACATTATAATTGCAAAGTGCACAGGATGAACTCCAAGTTCAACAAAAACTGGACCGAGAATTGGTCCTAAAATAATTATAGCTGGACCTGCATCTAAAAACATTCCAACAATAAATAATAAAATATTTATAAGAAATAATAAAACATATGGATTATCAGTTAATCCTAAAACGAACGCAGCAAGATGCTCAGGTGCATGTGATAAACTTACAACTGTTTTAAAAGCCATTGCGGCACCAACTAAAAGAAGAACCACTGAAGATACCATTGCTGCTTTTGTCATGACTTTAGGAACATCTTTCCATTTTAATGATTTCAAAACAAATAGACCAATAAACATTGCGTAAGCAGCTGCAACAGCTGATGCTTCTGTTGGGGTGAAAATCCCACCAAGAATACCTCCTAAAATTATTACAGGTGTCATTAAAGGGAAAAAAGCTTTAAGAGATGCTTTGCCTCTTTGGCTCCAAGTTGTTTTTTCGGTTACTGCTGGAAAATTATATCTCTTGGCCATAAATTTTATTGTGACCATCAAACTAACTCCTACTAAAATACCAGGTACAATTCCTGCTAAAAATAATGCAGCAACACTCTCACCCATTACATATGCATAAATAATCATTATTCCAGAAGGTGGAATTATAGGTCCAATTACAGAACTCGCTGCTGTAATTGCAGCAGCAAATTTTTTTGTATAGCCTTGCTTTTCCATTGCAGGAATAAGCATTGATCCAATTGCTGATGTATCAGCTACAGCTGAACCAGATAAACCTGCAAACAACATTGAAGTCAGTACATTGACATGAGCCAATCCACCTTTTAAGTGGCCCATCATCGCCTGACTAAATTCAACTAGTCGATGAGTTATTCCTCCTCTGTTCATTAACTCTCCTGCTAACATAAAAAATGGTATTGCCATCAAAGGGAAGCTATCTATTCCATTATAAATATTTCTATAAAGCATAGCTCCATCTCTAGCTTGATCATTTAGCCAAAGCAAAATTCCTGGTGCTGCTAACAATCCAAAAAATACAGGTAAACCAATTAACAAAAATAATAAAAATAAAGGAAGAAACCAAACTAACATTATTGCGTCTCCAACTTTTGTTTATCGTAATCTTCAGGCAAGTCTAACTTTGTAAAATTAGTAAGAATATTTCTTAAAATTAACTCTATATTCACAGAAATTAAAAAAATAATTCCCACAGGTAATGACATATACATCCAAGCTAATTTTATTGGTTCTGCTTTACCACCAATTAAATGAAAAGGAATCTTTATCGATGAAGAATTAAATATCCATCCAGCATTAATATGTTTAAATCCTAATTCCAAACCTATTACTAAGACGAAAAGAGAAACGATTAATAAAAATAAAGTTAATAATGTGGAGATAAGTTTTGGTAAAAATCTCTCTAATAAATCAATAGAAACAAATCCACCCCATCTATACGCAGATGGTGCAATCAATCCTGTCATCCATAACATCAAAAATCTAGCAACCTCATCAGGCCATGGCAGTGCATTATTTAATACATATCTAAAAAATACTTGCACCAAGATAACAATCACCATCAAAAGTATTGCTATCCATGCAAACTGTCTTCCAATTCTTAAAAAAAAAGTATTTATTTTCTCAAGGGTCTTAAAAAAAGATAGGAGAATGTTAATTGTCAAATTCACAGCTAAATTTATTTTAAATATTTAATAAATACAACTTTAATCAAAAAACTAATTTACTTTATAGAATAATTCTCGTATTAAAAATGCTCTCTAAAAAATTGATATATAATTATGAGTAATAAAAAAAAGATATTAATTATTCAAAAAGTCCATGAAAAAGGTATGGAATTAATAAATAACCATCCTAATTTTGATGTTGAAGTAACTGATGACACTTCAATAGAAAATTTAAAATCAAAATTAAAAGATTGCGATGGTGCATCAATAAGAATTGCAAAACTTCCTGGTGAAACCTTTGAAGAAGCAAAAAATTTAAAAATTATTTCAAGACATGGTGTAGGTTATGACAATATCGATTTAAAAAAAGCTAAAGAAAAAGATATAAAAATAGTAATAACAGCTAATGCTAATGCTGTTACAGTTGCAGAACATGTAATGTTCGTTTTGTTAAATATTGCAAAAAGAAAAGACTTATTTGACAAAACAGTAAGAGATGGAAACTTTAAAGACAGAAATAAATTACCAAAAACAATAGAAGTTTGGAAAAAAAATTTTTTAATAATGGGGTTTGGAAGAATAGGAAAAGCTTTAATCAAAAGATGTCTAGGTTTCGAAATGAATGTATTTGTCTACGATCCATTTGTAGACAAAGATAAAATTGAAGAATTAGGAGGAAAAAAAGTAGATGATCTAGCTGAAGCAGTAAAAACTATGGATGTTATTTCGCTCCATATGCCTTTAACGGATAAAACTGAAAATTTAATTAATTATGATTTATTAAAAACAATGAAAAAGACTTGCATTATCATTAATGCAGCAAGAGGTGGGATTATTCATGAAGAAGATCTTGATAAAGCGCTCAATGAAAATTTAATTTTTGGAGCTGGTATTGATGTTTTTAAAAAAGAACCACCTGATGATAATAATCCACTTCTCAAAAATGAAAAAGTTTACTTAAGTCCACATACTGCAGCTTTTACCGATGAATGTATGACAAGAATGGGTAAAGAGACAATTCAAAATATTATTGATTTTTTTGAGGAAAAGTTAGAAAAATCTAAAATTGTAAAACTTTAATATGAAAATTAATTTCAAAAATTTTGGATTTTTAGAATTTTTAGTATCAGCGTCTGCAATCTTTGTAGTTGGTATGTTAATTTGGACAGCAAGTACAAGACCAGCTGTTGAAGCTAAAGCTAATTTAGTAAAAGAAAATCACAACAAAGTCGTTGATCTAATTAATGATGAAATTAATAAATGTGGTAATAACGATGAAGGTAAATTCACTGTTTGGGGTGATCCATGTAATGGTGAATGGATAGCTGATAAAGTTGTTAATTATATCAATGAAAATTTAAAAATAGAAAATCCATTTTCTGATGACTCAAAAGTGAAAACTGATCCTGATCCAAGAATAAAAGCTGAAGGTAAAGCTGGTCAATCAGTTGAGATGGGGGTGATCTTTGTTATGTCCTCAAATTTTTTGCCTGATCCTGGTTCTGAATGGATTGTTGGTACTTGCTTCAAATCTCCTTGTGTTGCAGCAGGAAATAACGAACTTACTTCTATTTATAGATAATTAATTTTTATAGATCTCTATATTGCTGCTATTTAAGGTTTCGGTTAAATATTTATAACCAATCTTTGCATATTCAAAAGGATTTGCTTTTGCTGGATCTTGCTCAGCTTCAACTACCAGCCAGCCTGAATATTTTTTTTCTTTTAATACATCAAATAATGGTTTGTAATCAATACAACCATCTCCAGGTACTGTAAAAGCACCCTCTAAAAATGCGCCTCTAAAACTTAAATCTTCTTTTAATGATTTGTCTAAAACATTTTTTCTAATATCTTTGCAGTGCATATGAATAAGTCTTTCACTGAAATCTTTTAAAATTTTTAGAGAATTACCCTGAGCAAATAACATATGGCCAGTGTCTAAAGTAAGTTTAACACTATCATCGGTATTTTCTAACAATCTTATGGTATCTTCCTCAGTTTCTATAACAGTTCCCATGTGATGATGGTAAGCAAGAGGCATTCCTTCATCTTCTAAATATTTTCCCATCTCTGAAATTTTTGCATAGTATTCTTTGGCTTCATCAAGACTCATTTTTGGCCTTGTAGAAAGTTTTCTGGTTGGATCTCCTTGAATTGAACCTGAAACCTCTGCAAAAACCATGCAGGGAGAGTTACAATCTTTGAATAATTTTAACTGAGCTTGAATTAAATTTTTTTCCTCATTAACGGTATTTTTTCTTAAATTTGCACCATACCATCCTGAACAAAGATTTAAGCTAAACTCTTTTAATTTAGGAATTAATTCTTCAGAGTTTTTAGGAAATTTACCTCCAGACTCAATTCCAATAAATCCTGCTTGACTAGCTTCTGATAAGCATTGTTCCAAAGAAGTATCGCCCCCAAGTTCTGGCATGTCATCATTGCTCCATGCTATTGGTGCTATTCCTAATTTTACTGACATAAATATTTTTTTTGCTAAGATATATTCAATGTTTAAATCAAATAAAACTAAAAAATTAAGTTTAGGAATTGTTGGTGGTGGTCCTGGATCCTGGATTGGTCATGTTCATAGAATTTCATCTCGATTTGATGATCAGTACGAAATAGTAGCTGGTGTTTTTTCTAGAAATGTAAAAATTTCTACTAAGTTTGGAAAGAGCATAGGTATTTCACCTGACAGATGTTACTCAAATTATAAAGAAATGGCTGAAAAAGAATCTAAGAGAAAAGATGGAATTAATGTAGTTGCTATAATGACACCTCCATCAAGTCATCAAATTATTGCTGAAAAATTTATTTCAAAAAATGTAAATATAATTTCTGATAAACCTTTCGCTGGAAATTTAGAACAAGCAAAAAAACTTTTCAAATCAATTAAAAAAAATAAAAAAATTAAGTATGCACTTACACATAACTACTCAGCTTATCCAATGGTTAGACAGGCAAAAATTCTTGTTGAGAGAGGTAAGATAGGAAAAGTAAGAATGATAAATGTTGAGTACGTGCAGGATTGGTCTGATGGATCATCTATCAACAGCAGAAATGCAAAAAAGAAATTAAAGTGGAAACTTGATAAAAATATTGTTGGTTCTTCTGCAGTATTAAATGAAATTGGATCTCATGCTTATCATTTAGCTATGTATATATCTGGTTTGAAAGGAACAAATGTTTTTGCTGATATAAAGCAAATTTCTCCAAAGATAAAAATGGATGATAATGCTCAAGTTATGATTAATTTTACGAACGGTGCAAAAGGTATGTTTTGGACTAGCGTAATGTCTAGAGGAGGAGTTTATGGATTAAGAATAAGAGTCTATGGTGACAAAGGAAGTTTGGAATGGGTTCAAAATGATCCTGGATACTTAAAGTTAAATCCTTCCAAAGGTGCGGTAAAGCTTTTAGAAAGAGGTTTTCATAATGCAGATTTTTCAAAGAATTTTTCTAGAATTAAATTTGGACATCCAGAAGGATATTTAGATGCGTTTGCAAATATATATAAAGAATTTGCACAATCGTTAAAAAGTAAATCAAATAAGCGATATTTTTATCCTGATGAAGATGAAGGATTTGAAACTGCTAAATTTATTAATGCATGTAAGGCCTCATCAAAAAGTAAAAAATGGGTAAAAATCAAATAAACGTAGCATTACTTGGTCTAGGTAGAATAGGTCAAATGCATGCTAAAAACTTAATAAATCATAAAAGTTTCAAATTAAAATATACTTTTGATATCAGCAAGAAGTTAGCAAAAAAAATTTCAAGAAAATTTAATACAGTTGATATTAGTACCCCAGAAAAAGCTTTTAGAGATAAGAATATAGATTTAATATTTATTGCATCTAGTACTTCTACTCATATTAAATTTATAAAAGAGGCAGCAAAACATAAAAAAGTAGTCTTTTGTGAAAAACCTTTAGATTTAAACATTGATAAGGTTAATAAATGTTCAAAAAAGATCAAAAAGTATAAACCTAAAATTCAATTAGGTTTTAACAGAAGGTACGACCCAGGACATAGTTCAATAAAACAAGAATTAAGAAAAGGAAAAATTGGAAAACTAGAAAAAATAATTATCACCAGCCGGGATCCTGCCCCACCTTCATTAAATTATTTAAAAGTATCCGGTGGCATATTTAAAGATATGATGATTCATGACTTTGATTTGTTAAGATTTTATTTGGAAAAAGATGAGATAGAAAATATTTTTACTACAGCTAGTAATATTTCAGATAAAAGATTTGATAAAATTAAAGATTATGAACTAGCTTCATGTCTTTTGAAATCAAAACAAGGTGTGCAGTGTATAATTACAAATTCTAGACACTGTAGCTTTGGGTATGATCAAAGAGTAGAGTTATTTGGTTCAAAAGGAATGTTAATATCTGGGAATAAAAGCGAGAATGAAACAGAGATTTTTACAAAAAACAACACATCACAGAAAAAACCACTTTTAAATTTTTTTATAGATAGATATGTTGATGCATACAGGCTTCAACTTGATGAATTAGCTTTATATTCAAGAAAAAAAAAATCCCCAATTTCAAGTTTTGAGGATGGAAGAAGAGCTTTGATTATTGCTAACGCCGCGTCACAGTCCCTAAAACAAAGAAAACAAATAAAAATTAAGTTTTAATTCTAAATTATAATTATTCTAAGATATGTATATTTTTTATACATATTGTCCATGGCACCTTTACAACCTACTTTTTTTTATGTTAACGTCCGCGCATAAAAAGTTAACTTTTATTTAAACGAGAGGGAAATAAATGAAAACATTATATAAATCATTATTAGCTTTTGTTGCTTGGGTTATGCTTTCAGTCTCTGCTTTAGCAGTAGATGTGATCGTTGTATCTCACGGACAAGCTAACGACCCGTTTTGGTCTGTTGCTAAGAATGGTGTAGATAAAGGATGTGCTGATATGGGAATATCTTGCAAGTACACTGCGCCTGCTACTTTCGACATGGTTGAAATGGCTAAATTAATTGACAACGCAGTTTCACAAAAACCAAAAGGTATTGTGATTACTCTTCCAGATGCTGCTGCTTTAGGAAAATCTGTTAAAGCTGCTATCGCTGCTGGTATCCCAGTAATTTCAATGAACTCTGGTTCAGATGACTTTGCATCACTAGGTATCAGTGCTCACGTCGGACAAACTGAGTTTGAAGCTGGTGTAGGTGGTGGACAAAAAATGAAAGCTGCTGGTGGTAAAAAAGCATTATGTGTTAACCACGAAGTTGGAAACGTTGCACTAGATAGAAGATGTGCTGGATTCAAAAAAGGTTTTGGTGGATCAGTTGACATCTTAGGAACTTCTAATGACCCAACAGAAATTCAAAAAGCTGTTGCTGCTAAATTAGGTGGTGGATATGACACTATCCTAACTTTAGGTGCTGGTCTTGCAGGTGAAGCTGCTCTTAAAGCTTTAGAAGCTGCAGGAAAAGTTGGTTCTGTTAAACTAGGTACATTCGATATGTCACCAGGAATGTTAAAAGCTGCTGCTGCAGGTAAAGTAGAGTTTTTAATTGACCAACAACAATACCTACAAGGTTACTTACCAATAGCAATTTTTGGTCAGTACATGAGATATGGAACTATGCCGGCTGGTGTAGTTATGACTGGTCCTGGTTTCGTAACTCCTGACAATGCTGCTAAAGTAATTAAGTGGGCAGCTCAAGGTTACAGATAAAAATACTTTAAAAGGCCTAGCTAACTTTTAGTTAGGCCTTTTTTCTAAACAAAATTCAAAACAAAATGTCTGACAAAGCAAAAAGTATCGCATCAAAAAAAACTTCAGGTCAAGACGAAAGACTTAAAGAAGTATCAAAACTAAGATTGCTTTTAAATAGACCTGAATTAGGCGCTGTTGGTGGTGCAATTTTAGTATTCATATTTTTTGGAATAGTTGCAGGTGACACTGGAATGTTCAGTGCATATGGAACTCTTAACTTTTTAGATGTTTCTGCAAACTTAGGAATCATTGCAATAGCAGCAGCAATGCTAATGATTGGTGGTGAATTTGATTTATCAATTGGATCAATGATTGGTTTTGCAGGAATTTGTATAGCAATACCTGCAATTTATTGGGGTTGGCCTTTATGGGTAAGTATTATTTTTGCTTTTGCGATGGCGGTACTAGTTGGATACTTCAATGGTATCCTTGTTGTTAGAACTGGACTTCCATCTTTTATAGTAACTCTTGCAATGTTGTTTATTTTAAGAGGAGCAACATTAGCAATTACAAGATTAATTACAGGAAGAACACAAGTTCCAGGCTTAAGAGTTTTAATTGAGAATGATCCAATCGCGTGGATGTTTGCAACTGATACTTTCAAATGGTTGTTTACATGGTTAGGTTCAATGAATTTAATCGCATTAAGAACTGATGGAACTCCATTAGCTACCGGTATTCCTCCTTCAGTAATATGGTTTATTGCAGCTACACTTTTTGCAACATGGATATTGATGAAAACTAGATATGGTAACTGGATTTTTGCATCAGGAGGAGACAAGAACGGTGCAACAAATGTTGGTGTGCCTGTTGGAAGAGTTAAAATAAGTTTATTTATTGGAACTGCAGTCGCAGCTACAATTTTTGCTACTATTCAAGTTTTAGATGCAGGTTCAGCAGATACTATGCGAGGAAATTTAAAAGAATTAGAAGCAATTGCAGCAGCAGTTGTTGGAGGTTGTTTATTGACTGGAGGATATGGTTCAGCAATTGGTGCAGCTTTCGGAGCTTTAATTTTTGGAACTGTATCTATGGGAATATTTTATACAGATGTTGATACTGATTGGTTTAAAGTGTTTTTGGGGGCAATGATGTTAATTGCTGTAGTGTTTAATAATTACATTAGAAAAAGAGTAACAGAGAGTAAATAATGACAGAAAATTTAATTGAATTTAACAACATTAGTAAATTTTTTGGAAAAGTAATTGCTCTTAAAGATGTCACTATGAAATTAAAAAAAGGTGAGATCATGTGTTTACTTGGTGATAATGGAGCAGGAAAATCCACATTAATTAAAACTTTAGCGGGTGTTCATAAACCTGATGAAGGTGAAATAGTAATTGAAGGTAAAAAAACTATTTTTGACTCTCCAAAGGATGCTTTGGACATGGGAATTGGAACTGTTTACCAAGACTTAGCATTAGTTCCATTAATGAGTGTTACAAGAAACTTTTTCATGGGAAGAGAGCCATTAAAAGGACCTCCTTTTTTAAAAACTTTTGATATTGAAAAAGCAAATCAAATCGCTGCTGAAAGAATGGGTCAAATAGGAATTGACGTAAGAGATCCGTCTCAAGCAGTTGGAACAATGTCTGGTGGTGAAAGACAGTGTTTAGCAATATCGAGAGCTATATATTTTGGTGCAAAAGTTTTAGTTTTGGATGAACCAACTTCTGCATTAGGTGTTCATCAAGCTTCAATGGTTTTAAAATATGTTGTTAAAGCTGCTTCACAAGGACTAGCAGTAATTTTAATTACTCATAATGTTCACCATGCTTATCCAGTTGGAAATAGTTTTACAGTGTTAAACAGAGGTAAAAGTTTAGGAACATTTAATAAAAAAGATATCAGTAGAGAAGAACTTTTAGGGATGATGGCAGGTGGAGAAGAGCTTGATAAGCTTGAGGTTGAACTAGAAGAAATGAACAGACTTAATAGTTAAATTATTTCATAAAGGGTTGGAAACATTTTGCCATCTACAGGATCTCCATTTTTATATCCTGCATCTTGCATTGCTTTTCGATAATTAAAACTAGTCCAATCACCATCATAACTTATTTTTGAGCCTTCTTTAGCTACTCTAAGAGTATAACGGCTTAAAGTTTTTTGAGGAATTGTTTCTCCTAAGCTTCCGTGAAGAGTTCTCATATCAAAAACAACTGCATCACCTAATTCACAATCCCACTGCAAAAATTCATATTTGTTTTTATTGCCTAAAATATCAGGAGGTAGCTCATATTTTTTTCCATTTACAACGCACTCATCACCTTCAATTTTATGTCCATCTTTAAATAAAACTCTTAAAAACAATTTATTCCATAAATGTGATCCTTTTACCCAAACAACTCCCTCATCTTTTTTTGTGGGTTGCAGAGGTAACCATAAAACACACATAGTGCCATCCATATCAAAATAACTTATGTCATGATGGAATGGGGTTGATGATTTAGATCCTGCTTCTCTAAGAAACCAATTGTCCATTACCAAATTGATTTTGCTAGCTGACATTAGCTCAGATGCTATTTGAGCATATGGAGAATTATAAACAAAATCTTTAAATTCAGGCACTAAATGCCATGTCCAATAATCCTCTATATATGCTGGAACACCTTTTTCTACAGTGTGAGATTTAAATCTTGGACTAGGATTTTTAATATCTCTTTCAATTCCTTTTTGGAGTTTATTAATCCACTGGATATCAAATTTATTTTTAAGAAAAACAGCACCTTCCTCTTTAAATCTTTTTATTTCATCATTTGAAAGAATTTTGTTCATATTATTATTATAAGAATATAATATAAATTAACCTTTATGAATATTCTTAAAGACACTTTTGGTAGAAAATTTCCATACATTAGATTATCAATTTCTGATGTTTGTAATTTTAAATGTGGATATTGTTTGCCCAATGGTTACCAAGTAGACAAAAACGATAATAGAAAGTTTCTTCATTTAGACGAGATAAAGCGACTTGCAAATTGTTTTTCTGAACTGGGCGTAAATAAGATCAGAATTACAGGTGGAGAACCAACGGTAAGAAAAGATTTTTTTGATATTATAAAAGTATTAAAATTTGAATCAGGAATTCAAAATGTATCTATTACTACTAATGGTTATAAATTAGATAAAAAAGCAGAGCAATTAGTTAACAGCGGGCTTACCGGTATCAACATAAGTATTGATAGTTTAGATAGAGAAATATTTAAAAATATTACTGGTCATGACAGGTTACCAGAAATTTTGAATGGTATAGAAAGTTTACAAAGTATAGGTTTTGAAAATATTAAAATTAATGCTGTACTTTTAAATGGAATAAATTCATCGATAAAAGATTTTAATAATTGGGCTAAATTTATAGAGAAAAATAAAATTGATTTAAGATATATAGAATTAATGAGAACTGGTGATAATTTAGATTATTTTAAAAAATACCATGTTTCATCAAAAATTTTTAAAGAATATCTGAAGGAAAATAAATGGATATATCAAACATTTGGTAAAGATGCAGGACCCTCTTTAAATTATATCAACCCTAAATACGAAGGTAGGTTTGGTATCATTGCACCATATTCAGAAGATTTTTGTAAATCATGTAATAGACTAAGAGTTACATCAAGAGGTGATTTAAGACTTTGTCTATTTGGAAATACTGGAATTAATTTAAGACATCTTTTGCAAAAGGATGATCAGTTAAATGAATTAAAAGATTTAATAATGAAACAAATGCAGTTTAAAAAAGAATCTCATTATTTAGAATTGGGTGAAACTGGATCAACAATAAATTTATCAAAAACTGGTGGATAGTATGAAAAATTTAAAAATTATTAGTGATGATGATTTAAAAGATTGGGCAAAAGAAATTTTTAAAAAAAATTCTTTTAAAATGATTGATGTTTCGAAAAAAAAAGAGACATTTAGAAGAGCTTTGGCTTCTGGAAAAATTTATGTCGGTAACGATGTTTTTGAGCTAATAAAAAATAAAGGAATGCCAAAAGGAGACCCAATAACCTTGGCGGAAGTCTCTGCAGTTTTAGGTGTAAAAAAAACAAGTGAATTAATTCCACTTTGCCATCCTATAACAATTGACCATACTGCAACAAAAATTATCATGAATGAAGAGGATAAATCTCTGGAAGTTTTTTGTGTTGTTTCAACACATGCAAAAACTGGAGTTGAAATGGAAGCAATCATGGGAGTTAACGCTGCTCTAATCACAATTTACGATTTAAGCAAAATAATTAATCCACATCTCAAGATAGATAATATAAAATTATTAATTAAAGAGGGTGGAAAAAACGGGTTATGGAAGAACCCTGATGGTCTTCCAGATTTTTTAAAAGATTTATTTTAAAAATATAATGAAAGTAAAAATTGTGTTATTTGGTGCTGCAAGAGATTTTTGTGAACAAAATTTGCTAGAATTAGATTTAGAGCAAAAATCAACAATTAAAGATATTCGAAAAAAAATAATTCAATATTTAGATAAAAAATTTAATGGCAATGAAAACTACAAAAAAATTGTTAATTCCTCTGCTTTTTGTTCGGAGAAAAATAATATTGTTAGCGACAATTATAAAATAACAAATAACGAAAAAATCTGTATCATACCTCCCATAGGAGGGGGTTAATGCTTCATACAAAAATTGTAGACAGTAAAGATAAAAAACTATCAATAAATGATGCAGAAAAATTTATATCTTCTGTCGAATTTGGAGCATCAATATTTTTTACTGGCACAGTACGAAATCAAAATAATAACAAAAGCGTGATTGGCATTACTTACGATAGTCATGATGATCTAGTAATAAAAAGTTTTGAGGAAATATATAAGGAAGCTGATGAAAAACTTAATATTCAGGATAAAGCTGTTTTTATAGAACACGCTAAAGGCTATTTAAATCTTGGAGAAATGAGTATTATAATTGCTGTTGCATGCAAACACAGAGATCAAGCATATGTATTATCTAGGTATATTATAGAAGAAATAAAAAAGAGGTCTCCTATATGGAAAAAAGAACACTACACAGACAATCAAAGTGATTGGTTAAACGGTAACCCTATAGTTCATGAAAAAAATTAAATATTCAGAAATAACTCCAGAAAATATTTATAAAAATAGGAGAAAATTTATTAAAAAATTTGGACTTGCCGCAGGTTCTGTTTTTTTGAGTCAAAATTTAAATTTATCTGCAAACGCAGCTCCAAAGAAAGAGGATTTAAAATTAACCGAGTATAGGTACGTTACAACTTATAATAATTATTATGAATTTGGGACAGGCAAGTCTGATCCAGCAGAAAGATCAGAAAAATTTAAAACTAAACCTTGGGAAGTAGTAATAGATGGAGAGGTAGAAAATCCTATAAAACTATCAATTGAAGAACTAACTAAAATGTTTCCTTCAGAGGAAAGAGTTTATAAATTAAGATGTGTTGAAGGATGGTCAATGGTCATCCCATGGCTTGGATTTCCATTAAATAAAATTTTAAAAAAAGCTGTACCAACTAGTAAAGGGAAATTTGTAAAATTTACTTCTATACTTGATCCAGAGCAAATGATTGGGCAAAGATTCCCAATTTTAGATTGGCCTTATAAAGAAGGTCTTAGAATTGATGAAGCTATGCATGATCTGACTATTTTGGTTACAGGTTTGTATGGAAAAAAATTACCTAATCAAAATGGTTCACCTTTAAGATTAATGGTTCCTTGGAAATATGGATTTAAAAGCTCTAAAGCGATTGTAAATATCAAATTAGTTGAAAAAATGCCTATCTCATCATGGATGAAAGCTTCTCCAAATGAATATGGGTTTTATTCAAATGTAAATCCCAGAGTTGATCATCCTAGATGGTCTCAAGCAACAGAAAGGGTTATTGGCGAAGGTATAATTAGCCCTCGAATTCCAACAACTATGTTTAACGGTTATGGTGATGAAGTAGCAAGTTTATATACTGGTATGGATTTAAAAAAGTACTTTTGATGATAAAGTATTTTAAGTTAAGTATTTTCATATTAAGTATAATTCCATTTCTACTTATAACTTATAAAATTTTTTTTAATAAATTAGGACCAGAACCAGTTAAAGAAATAACTCATTTTACAGGAGAATGGACTTTAATTTTCATATGTTTAACCTTGTCGATGAGTCCGTTAAAAAAATTAACTAATTTGAACTATTGGGTAAAAATTAGAAGAATGTTGGGATTGTTTGTTTTTTTTTATGCCTCATTGCATTTATTTACTTACGTTGGCATAGACTATAGATTTAGTTGGCAACCAATTTTTGATGATATTGTGAAAAAAAAATATATTTTTGTTGGTTTTGCTGCTTGGGTTTTGTTAATACCACTAACAATAACTTCTTCACAAAAAATGATGTTATTGCTTAAACAAAATTGGAAAAAATTGCACAAACTAATATATGCAATTGCAATTTTAGGTTCTTTACATTTTATTTGGTTGTCTAAAACTATTTATTTTAAACCTTTATTTTACTTTGTGTTAATAACAGTTTTACTAGTTCTAAGAATAAACTTTAAAAGAATATTTGAAAAATGAATAATTTTCCTGAAAAAAAAATATTTGAAGAAGCAGATAATTGGATAAAAAATAATAAAAAAGTTTCATTAGCAACAGTTATCCTAACATGGGGTTCATCACCACTAGGAATTGGTAGCAGAATGGTAGTAAATGAAGATGGAAATTTTTTAGGATCTGTTTCCGGAGGCTGTATAGAAGCTAAAGTTGTTGAAGAATGTATATCTTTAATGAAAAATAAAAAAATTTGTAAAAAAATTGATTTTAATGTCTCGAATGAAAATGCATGGGAAATAGGATTAGCCTGTGGGGGTGATATTTCAATTTATATTGAAGAAATTAAACAATGAAAATAGAAACAATTAGACAAACTCTAAAAAATAAATCTTTAAAAAAAGAATTTGCACTTTTAACAAATTTAACTAATGGAGAAAGTGAAATATTTTTTCCTGGTAATAATCTAAGTGGAATTTTTTCAAAGTATTCAGAGGAAATTGAAAAAATATTTAACTTAAATAAAAGTGGTATAATTGAAAATTCAGAAATATTTATCCAAACATATAAAAATCCAATTAAAGTAATCGTCGTAGGAGCTGTTGATATTTCAATATATTTAATTGATTTTGCTAAAAATTTAAATTTTGAGATTATTATTATTGACCCAAGAGGATATTTTGCATCAAAAGATAGGTTTCCAAATACAAAAATTATTAATAAATGGCCCAAAGAAGCTTTTGATGAAATAGAAACTAATTCAAAGACGGCTTTGGTTACATTAACTCACGATTCAAAAATTGATGATCCTGCATTACAGTATGCATTAAAAAATAAATTTTTTTATATTGGTGCCCTAGGAAGTAAGAAAACACATGAAAAAAGATGCTCGAGATTGATGGAAGCTGGTTTTAAAAAAATAGAATTAGAAAAAATAAATGGACCAATTGGTATTAAGTTGGGAGGAAAATCACCATCT